>NZ_JBIRKB010000012.1:0-198739 GCF_044329855.1 Streptomyces sp. NPDC017520 | reverse complement strand
CGCCCGGGGGGGGGGGGGGGGGGGGGCGGGGGCGGGCGGGGGGGGGGGGGGGGGGGGGGGGGGGGGGGGGGGGGCCCCCCGCCCCCCCCCCCCGCCGAGGGGTGGATCAGCTACCGCGGAGGGATCAGTAGCGGTAGTGGTCGGACTTGTACGGGCCCTCCACCTGGACGCCGATGTACGCCGCCTGCTCGGGGCGCAGCGTCGTGAGCCTGACGCCCAGGGCGTCGAGGTGGAGTCGGGCGACCTTCTCGTCCAGGTGCTTGGGCAGCACGTACACGTCGGTCGGGTACTCCTCGGGCTTCGTGAACAGCTCGATCTGCGCGAGGGTCTGGTCGGCGAAGCTGTTGGACATCACGAAGGACGGGTGCCCGGTCGCGTTGCCCAGGTTGAGGAGGCGGCCCTCGGACAGGACGATGAGGACCTTGCCGTCGGGGAACGTCCAGGTGTGGACCTGGGGCTTGACCTCGTCCTTGACGATGCCGTCGATCTTCGCGAGGCCGGCCATGTCGATCTCGTTGTCGAAGTGGCCGATGTTCCCGACGATCGCCTGGTGCTTCATCCGGGCCATGTCCTTGGCCATGATGATGTCCTTGTTGCCCGTCGTGGTGACGAAGATGTCCGCCTGCTCCACGACGTCGTCCAGCGTGGCGACCTGGTAGCCGTCCATGGCCGCCTGGAGTGCGCAGATCGGGTCGATCTCCGTGATGATCACCCGGGCGCCCTGGCCGCGCAGCGACTCGGCGCAGCCCTTGCCCACGTCGCCGTAGCCGAAGACGACGGCGGTCTTGCCGCCGATCAGGACGTCGGTGGCGCGGTTGATGCCGTCGATGAGGGAGTGGCGGCAGCCGTACTTGTTGTCGAACTTCGACTTGGTCACCGCGTCGTTCACGTTGATCGCGGGGAACAGGAGGGAACCGTCACGGTGCATCTCGTACAGGCGGTGCACACCCGTCGTCGTCTCCTCGGTGACACCGCGGATCTCGGACGCGAGCTGGGTCCACTTCTGCGGGGCCTCGCCGAGGGTGCGGTTCAGCAGGGTGAGGATGTGGGCGTACTCCTCGCTGTCCGCGGTCGACGGGTCCGGGGCGGCGCCGGCCTTCTCGAACTCCACACCCTTGTGCACGAGGAGGGTGGCGTCACCACCGTCGTCCAGGATCATGTTCGGGCCGCCGGTCGGGGTGTTCGGCCAGGTCAGCGCCTGCTCCGTGCACCACCAGTACTCCTCCAGCGTCTCGCCCTTCCAGGCGAAGACCGGAACGCCCGCAGGGGCTTCCGGAGTGCCGTTCGGGCCGACCGCGATGGCCGCGGCGGCGTGGTCCTGGGTGGAGAAGATGTTGCAGGAGGCCCAGCGGACATCGGCGCCCAGGGCGACGAGGGTCTCGATGAGCACGGCGGTCTGCACGGTCATGTGCAGCGAACCGGTGATCCGGGCGCCGGCCAGCGGCTGAGCGGCGGCGAACTCCTTACGGATCGACATCAGGCCGGGCATCTCGTGCTCGGCGAGCGTGATCTCCTTGCGCCCGAAGGGGGCGAGGGAGAGGTCGGCGACCTTGAAGTCCTGGCGGTTGGTGGCCGTCGTCATAACGGGCTGCTCCTCGTGATGGGTCGAGGGTGGGCTTTCTCTGGGCTGACTCTGCGCGGCGGGCACACGAATGCCCGGGGGTTCGCAGTGCAGTCCGTCGGAGGCCCTCTGTCCCTCGCCCGGCTCGCTTCCGCCAGCCGGGCGACCGCCATCAGCAGCGACGTCTGTTATCCGTATCCGAATCTACACCGAACGGCCCAGTGAGCCCCAGCCCGTTCCTGGAGAAGAACGTGTGTGAGGGGTCACCGGGCCGATCGGGGCCGATGCGCGGTGGGTCAGTGGCCGGAATCCTTCGAGACCGGGTCCTCGCCCGTCTCGGGTCCCGTTCCCGGGGCCTCGGTGGCCTTGCCCGGGTTGGCTCCGGTCGCCGCGGCCTGCGCGTTGTAGATGTCCGGCTCCAGGTAGATGACCCGGGCGATCGGGCACGCCGCCCGGATGCGGTTCTCGGCGGCGTTGATGGCGTCGGCGACCTCGGTCGCGGTCTCGTCGTGCCGGACCGCGATCTTGGCGGCGACCAGCAGTTCCTCGGGGCCGAGGTGGAGGGTGCGCATGTGGATGATGCGGGTGACGGTCTCGCCGTCCACCACGGCCGCCTTGATCCTCTCGACGTCCTCGATGCCGGCGGACTCGCCGAGCAGGAGGGACTTCGTCTCGACGGCCAGGACGATCGCGATGAGGATCAGCAGGATGCCGATGCAGAGGGTGCCGATGCCGTCCCAGACGCCGTTGCCGGTGCCGAGGGCGAGGCCGACGCCCGCGAGCGCCAGGATCAGGCCGACGAGCGCGCCGAGGTCCTCCAGGAGAACGACCGGGAGCTCGGGCGCCTTGGACCGGCGGACGAATTCGGTCCAGGAGCGGTCGCCGCGCGTCAGGTTGGACTCACGGATCGCCGTACGGAAGGAGAAGATCTCCGCGATGATCGCGAAGACCAGGACCCCGACGGGCCAGTACCAGGCCTCGATCTCGTGCGGGTGCTTGATCTTCTCGTAGCCCTCGTAGACCGCGAACATGCCACCGACCGAGAAGAGGACGATGGAGACGAGGAACGCGTAGATGTAGCGCTCGCGCCCGTAGCCGAAGGGGTGCTGAGGAGTGGCTTCGCGCTTCGCCTTCTTGCCGCCGAGCAGCAGGAGTCCCTGGTTGCCCGAGTCGGCGAGCGAGTGGACGCTCTCCGCGAGCATCGACGAGGAACCACTGAAGAGGAACGCTACGAATTTGGCCACGGCGATCGAGAGGTTGGCGACGAGTGCCGCCACGATCGCCTTGGTTCCGCCTGACGCGCTCATGAGTGCGTGGTGTCCCTTCGTCGGTGCGCGGCAGGTGCCGTCGCGGTGAGGCGGCACATTGTTGCAGCCGTCGGGACGGTCCGTGGTTCAGGCCGCCACGGTGGCCCGGAAGAGTGTTCCCGGTCCCGCTGCCTCGACGGTCTCGCCGGCCGGAACGTACGCGGACTCCCCCGGTGCGAGGGCGAGTTCGCCGACGGTGACCGAGCCCGCCGTGCAGAGCAGGATCTGGGGCGTGGGGGCGGTCAGTTCGGTGGGGGCCGCCCCTGGGGCGAGGGTGTAGCGGGACAGGGTGAACTCGTCGGCGGGGGTCTCGTAGAGCTCCTCGCCCGAGGGGGCCGCCTCCGGGCGCAGCACGCCGGGCTCGGTGGCCTCGAACCGGACGATCCGCAGGAGTTCGGGGACGTCGATGTGCTTGGGGGTCAGGCCGCAGCGCAGCACGTTGTCCGAGTTGGCCATGATCTCGACGCCGAGGCCGTCGAGATAGGCGTGCGGAACGCCCGCGTCGAGAAACAGGGCTTCTCCGGGCTGGAGTTGCACGTAGTTCAGCAGCATCGCGGCCAGGACCCCGGGGTCGCCGGGGAAGTGGTGGGCGATGCGGGCGTACGGGGCGTGGGCACCGCCGAGGCGTTCGGCGGCGGCCGCCGCCTCCGCCACGGTCTCGGCCATCTCCGCCGGCTCCGCGCCGAGGATCGCTGTGAGCACCTCGCGGAGGGCCGCTTCCTCGGGGTGGGCGCGGAGGAGGTCCACGTACGGCTTGAGGGAGTCGACTCCCAGCGCCTCCATCGCGTCCGCCGCGTCGGCGGGGCTGCGGAAGCCGCACAGCCCGTCGAAGGGGGTGAGGGCGCAGATGAGTTCGGGCTTGTGGTTCGCGTCCTTGTACGTGCGGTGCGGGGCGTCGATCGGGACGCCCCGGGCCTCTTCGTCGGCGTAGCCCTGCCGGGCCTGCTCCAGGTTCGGGTGGACCTGGACGGAGAGGGGGGCGCCGGCGGCGAGGAGCTTCAGGAGGAAGGGGAGGCGGGGGCCGAACCGGTTGACCGTCGGCGCGCCGAGCTCCCTCTCCGGGTCGGCGTCGATGGCCTCGGTGAGGGCCAGCTCCGTCTCACCGGACGCGGTGGTACGGGTGATGCGCGAGGGTGCTCCGGGGTGGGCTCCCATCCACATCTCGGCCTGCGGTTCGCCGGTGGGGGCGGTGCCGAGCAGGGCGGGAATGGCCGTGGTGGACCCCCAGGCGTAGGGGCGCACGGTGTTGGACAGCCGGTCCATGGAGTCGTCCTCGGGTGGGGCTGGGTGGGGTGGGTGAGTGTGGCACCAGGGGTATCAGTGTTACGTGAGGTCCTGGAGTCGTGGGGGTGGCCGGGGGGTGACACGGTCCTGGAGGGCTGGGGGTCCCCTTTCTCCCTAGGCTTCCTGGCCACCCTGGCCTTTCTGGGGTTCCTAGCCTTTCTGGGTCTCCTGGCGCCCTGGGTTTCCCGGGAGGGGTTCGTTCCCTGGGGCTCTGGGGCCGCGGTCCGTCCTTGTGCGTGGTGTGTGGTGTTCGGTGTCCGGGTGCCTCTGTCAAAGTTGCGGGGCCGAGGCCAGTGACAGGTAGACCGCTGCGAAGTCGGTGATCGCGAGCAGTTCGGCCACGGCCTCCAGCGCGCTGCCCTCCTCCGGCTCCAGCTCGCTCACGGGAGTGTCATGGCCGAGTGCCAGCTCACGCGCCGCCGGGTAGGCGCTGAGGCCTCCCGTCGGGCGGTCCCGGAGCAGGACGACCCGGGCCCTCAGCGTCTCGCCCTCGTCGACCCGGTCGCGGAAGAAGTCGTCGGGGTCCGCGCCCGCCGCGAAGTCCCCGGCCAGGAGCGTGCCGTGCGAGGGCAGCGCCTCGGGCAGTTCCGCCGTCAGGGCGGGGCGGCCTGCGAGCTCGGACAGTACGGCGGCGAAGCGGCGCCCCACCGGGCCCGCTGCGTCGCCCTCCGTCCACAGCAGCGGCAGGCTGTCGGCGAGCTCGGCGGCGAGTGTCTTGGCCGGGTTGCTGTACGTGGCGATGGCCGGGCCGCAGCGTTCCGCGGTGCGGTCCAGGCGGTCCGCCATCTTCTGCAGGTCCTCGGGGGGCGCGGTCACCAGGCCGACCCGGTCCAGGAGGGCCAGCAGGGGGGTGAGCAGGGCCCACAGGGTGCCGGGGCCGGCGGCGGAGGTCTCCGCGTCGTACTCGCCGTACGGGGCGGCGGCCATCGGGACGACCAGGCCGTGCACCCCGTCGACCGCCTCACGCAGCGGTGAGCGGGTGGGGGCGACGGCGACGACGGTGCAGCCGCGACGGTAGGCCTGCTCGGCGAGCAGGGCGAGGCCCGGTTCGGAACCGTCGGCGGTCGCGATGAGGAGCAGGTCCACGGATCCGGCCCAGCCGGGCAGCGCCCAGCGGAGGGCGCCGGGGGCGGGGGCCACACCCGTGGGGTGGATGCGTACGACGGGGGCGGCCGCGCCCGCCAGTGCGCCGATCAGGTCGGCGACCCCGGAGGCGGCGGTGCCGGGGCCCGCGACGAGGACGGCTCGTGGCCGGCCCTCCGGGTTCAGGCCACCGATACCGGCCTCGGCGGCGTGCCGGGCGGCGGTACGGACCCGGGCGCCTGCCTCGGCGGCGCCGCGCAGCAGATCGCGGCGGTCGGCTCGGGCCAGGGCTTCCGGGGCGTCGAGCAAGGACTCGTCGAGCATGGCGGTGGGCCTCCGATCACCGGGCGGGGTGCGGGGTGCGGTTACGGGTACGGGCGCGGTGGCCTCCGGGGCGGGCGCGGTGCCGAACGGTGGCGCCGGTCTGCGGTCGGGCCGGCTGCCGTGCGCTGCCGGGGCCGTCCCGCGTCGTCCTGCCCGTACGCGTGTCGCTCGCGGTCAGGCGGGGCGGCGGGCCTCGTCGACGAGAAGGACCGGGATGCCGTCCCGGACCGGGTAGGCCAGGCCGCAGGCGTCGCCCGTGCAGACCAGTTCGGGGCTGTCGGCCGCCGAACGGTCGTCGAGCGGGGAGTGGCAGGCCGGGCAGGCCAGGATCTCCAGGAGGCCGGCTTCGAGCGCCATGGGGTGAGTCCCTTCGAGCATGCGAGTTCCGATCCGCGTGGATCAGGCGTCGTCAGCCTACCGCTGGGGTGGAGGGGGCGCGGCCTGGCCGGGGGTGAGATCCAGGGGATGGGGGGGGTGGGGTGGCGTGGGGGGTGCCGTGGGGGTGGGCGCCTGGGGGCGGGGCGCGGGTGCGCGTGGCGTGGGTGGACGCCTGCGGCGTGCTTCTCCCCGCCCCGCCCCTTCCCGTAACCGGGGCTCCGCCCCGGACCCCGCTCCTCAAACGCCGGAGGGGCTGGAAAGAGCCAGCCAAAGAGGGAGCGGGGCGGGTCGGGGCGGGGGCGGGGGCAAACGCCGGGGGGCGGGCCGGGTGGGGGCGGCGCGGGCCGGGGCGGGCGCCGGCCGGGGCGGGCGCCGGCCGGGGCGGGCGCCGGCCGGGTGGGGGCGGGGGGCAAACGCCGGAGGGGCTGGAAAGAGCGGGCCGAAAAGGGAGCAGGGTGGCGGGGCGGGGTGGGCGCGAGCCGGGGTGGGGCGGGCCGGGGTGGGGCGGGCCGGGGTGGGGCGGGCCGGGGTGGGGCGGGCCGGGGTGGGGCGGGCCGGGGTGGGCGCGGGCCGGGGTGGGCGCGGGGGGCAAACGCCGGAAGGCCGGGCCGAAAAGGGAGTGGGGTGGGGCGGGGCGAGGTGGGGCGGGCCGAGGTGGGCGCGGGGGGCAAACGCCGGAGGGGCGGGGCGAAAAGGGAGTCCGGAGGGGCGGGCCGAAAAGGGAGCGGGGTGGCGGGCCGAGGTGGGCGCGGGCCCTGGGGCGGGGCGAGGTGGGGCGGGGCGAGGCGAGGTGGGGCGAGGTGGGGCGAGGCGAGGTGGGGCGAGGCGAGGTGGGGCGGGGTGTGAACGTTGATGGCGCCGAGCGGGGTCGGAGCGGGCCCTGGCTGGGTCAGGCCTTGCGGATCAGGGTCAGGACCTCGTCGCGTACCGCCGCCATCGTCTTCTCGTCCCTCGCCTCGACGTTCAGGCGCAGCAGAGGTTCCGTGTTCGAGGCGCGGAGGTTGAACCACCAGTCGGCGGCCGTGATCGTGAGGCCGTCCAGGTCGTCGGAGGTGATGTCGTCGCGGGCGCCGTAGACCTTCCTGACCGCGGCCAGGCTGGCGGCCTGGTCGGCGACGGTGGAGTTGATCTCGCCGGAGCCGCTGTACCGGTCGTACTCCGCGACCAGTTCGGAGAGCGGCTTCTGCTGGCCGCCGAGTGCGGCGAGTACGTGGAGGGCGGCGAGCATGCCCGTATCGGCGTTCCAGAAGTCGCGGAAGTAGTAGTGCGCCGAGTGCTCGCCGCCGAAGATCGCGCCGTGCCTCGCCATCTCCGTCTTGATGAAGGAGTGGCCGACGCGGGTGCGGACCGGGGTGCCGCCGTTCTCACGGACCACCTCGGGGACGGACCAGGAGGTGATCAGGTTGTGGATGACGGTGCCCTCGCCGCCGTTGCGGGCCAGCTCGCGGGCGGCGACCAGGGCCGTGATGGCGGAGGGGGAGACGCCCGCGCCCCGCTCGTCGACCACGAAGCAGCGGTCAGCGTCGCCGTCGAAGGCGAGGCCGAGGTCGGCGCCCTCGGCGAGGACGCGGGCCTGGAGATCGACGATGTTCTTGGGGTCGAGGGGGTTGGCCTCGTGGTTGGGGAAGCTCCCGTCCAGCTCGAAGTACAGGGGTACGAGGTCGAGCGGGAGGCCTTCGAAGACGGTGGGAACCGTGTGGCCCCCCATGCCGTTGCCCGCGTCGACCACGACCTTGAGGGGGCGGATCGCCTTGAGGTCGACCAGGCCGAGGAGGTGGGCGGCGTAGTCGGTGAGGGTGTCGCGCTCGGTGATCGTGCCGGGGGCGGTGGCGGGCGCCGGCTGGGGGGCGCCTTCCGACCACTGCTCGACCAGGGTGCGGATCTCGGCGAGGCCCGTGTCCTGGCCGACCGGGGCGGCCCCCGCCCGGCACATCTTGATGCCGTTGTACCGCGCCGGGTTGTGCGAGGCCGTGAACATCGCCCCGGGGAGGCCGAGGGCCCCCGACGCGTAGTACAGCTGGTCCGTCGAGCAGAGGCCGATGAGCGTGACGTCCGCGCCCCGGGCCGCCGCACCCCGGGCGAACGCGTCGGCGAGGGCCGGTGACGTTGGGCGCATGTCGTGGCCGATCACGATCGCGTCGGCGGCCGTGACCTGGACGAACGCGGATCCGAAGAGTTCGGCCAGCGATGCGTCCCACTGGTCGGGGACCACTCCGCGCACGTCGTACGCCTTGACGAGCTGCGACAGATCAGCAACCACGGCCGGTCCTCCTGGGGTCTTTGCGGACCGCCCAAACTACCCGGCCGGTCAGAGCCCCCGGAGTCGGCCTCAGAAGCGGCCTCAGGAGTCGGCTTCAGGAGTCGGCTTCAGGAGTCGGCTTCAGGAGTCGGCTTCAGGAGTCCGGTGAGCGCAGCACTCTCAGGTGGCCTCGGCGGGCCACTTCCACCGGGTCGGCGGCGCGTGGTCCCCGGCCCCCGCCGTCCGGACCCCGGTCGTGCGGGCGTGCCGCTTCGCGGACCGCGTTGGCCAGTGCTTCGAGGTCGTCGCCGCTGGGGTGCGCAGGTGCGGAGCCGTCGGAGAGCCGCACCACTTCCCAACCCCGTGGCGCGGTAAGCCGCTCACTGTGTTCGGCGCAGAGGTCGTAACAGTGGGGCTCGGCGTAGGTGGCGAGCGGGCCGAGGACCGCAGTCGAATCGGCATAGACGTACGTCAGTGTCGCGACGGCAGGGCGGCCGCACGCGGTGCGCGAACAGCGACGTACAGGGCTCACGATGTTGGACGGTACCGCACTCTTGAGCGGGCTGCGACGACTCCCCCTCGGGTCACCCCACCGTGTCGCCCTGTGACCTGCGGCACCGCGGCGTTCCGGGCGGGGGCCCTGACCTGCGTCGGGGCGGGGCCCAGCGATCGCGCCGTGGTCGTGCCGGTCGCGGGCGGGGGTGGATCGCGGCGTCGGGCGCAGGGTCGATGATCGGATCACGGGCCTGAAAAGGGCTCAACCTTGGCCGAAATGTTCAACTGCGGACATCCGGAATCGGGACGGGCCTCCTCCCCGGAAGCTCCGGTCGGACGCGTCGGCTCGCCGATCACCCGGCCCCCGGAGCGTTACGCTGCGTCGGTGATGGACAGCTCCGTACCTCCCCGCCCGTTCGAGCCGCGGCCCCGGCGCCGTGACCGGCATGGCCGCGGTATGCGCGGGCCGGTCGCGCCACCGCAGGTGCCGCTGTCGGCCAGCCGGGGCGAGACCTTCCGTGATCTGGTCCAGGACTCGGTGGAGCGGCTGGAGCGGCGCTGGCCCCAGCTGGCCGAGGTCGACTTCGTCGTCCTCGATGTGCCCGACACCCCGGAGGAGATCGTTCCGCTCGGCGGTGCTGTCTCCGCCGGCAAGGGGCGGCCCGCGCAGATCGTCATCTACCGGCGGCCCGTCGAGATCCGCACCAAGAGCCGCGACGAGCGCGCCCTGCTCGTCCACGAGGTCGTCGTCGAGCAGGTCGCCGAGCTGCTGGGGCTGGCGCCCGAGTCTGTCGATCCCCGGTACGGGCAGGACTAGCCCCCGGGGCCGGTCCCCCGGGGCCCCAGGGGGCCCGGCGCCCCAGGGGGCCCGGGGGGCTCGATCGAGCCAGGGGGACGGCTCGGCTGTCGGAGGTCGCTCGCCCTCAGTCGTCCAGGACCGAGAGGTCCTGGCGGGCCGACGGGACCTCGACCGTGCCCCCGTCGTCGGGGAGCGTCTGCACGGTGAACATCTGGACGCCGTCCTCGGTGCGCGCCAGGGTGCGCGACGCGTGGACCGGGCCGCCCGAGGTCGTCTCGACGGTCAGCGCGTAGGCGCCCTTGAGGCCTTCCGGGGCCTTCGGGGTGACGGCGAGGGTCGTGCCGGCCTTGACCGTGTACGTCTCCACGGCCGGTTCGCCTCCGTCGCTGCCCGCCGACGCGGTGACCTTCACCTCGGCGGTGGCGCCCGGCGCGGTCAGGGACAGCGTCGAGCCCTTGGCCCGGTTGTCCGGGACGCTCGCCCGCGCGCCGACCGGCCCGGTGGCCGGAATGTAGGCGATCTCCTGCTTGTCGCCCTTGCCGCGGACCACGCGCAGCGCGGCGACGATCGGGGTCGCCCGGTCCTTCTGGACGGGGCTCAGCCGCAGGGAGCCCGGTTCGCCGCGGGTGACGTCCTTGAGGTCGACGGCCGCCGTCATCGAGGACTTGATGTGCAGGGTGGCGTTGCCGGCCGGGGAGAACGCCGCGTTCTTCCCCAGGAGCTGGACCTTCACGTCGGCGTCGTCCTCGCCGGGTGCGAACGCCACCAGTTGTACGGAGGTGGCGTCGGCCGGGATACCGGGCAGCACGAGAGTGCCGGTGGGGTCGTCGGACGCGGTGATCCAGTCGCTGCCCGCCTTGTCGTCGGCGCTCAGGACGACCGCCCCGACCCGGCCCGAGCGGGTGGTGACGTGGGCGGTCAGGTGGTCGACGGCCTCGGCGGTGAGGGTGGACAGCAGAACGGCGACGCTGGAGCGGGCCGGCACGGTGATGCCGTCGCCGACCTCGGACTTGAGCGCGCCCTCGGGGCCGTACAGCTCGATGTCGGCGACGGCCGCGGAGTCCTCGGGGTTGGTGAGGTGGAGGTAGTCCTGGCGGGACTTCGCGGTGCTCGCGCCCGGGAACCAGAAGTCCGTGTCGGGAGCGGTGCAGGTGACCCCGAGGAGCCCGCGGGCGCCGCCCACGGTGACCTCGGTGGTCTGCTGGGCGGCCCAGCCGGGGGCCAGCTTGCCGGTGGCCGTGCCGACGAGGGCCGGGGCGTCGGAGCCGTCCGCCTCGGCGACGACCGGCTTTCCGGGCTCCGTCACGGCGAGGACCGGCTTGTCGGCCTTCTCCTTCGCCTTCTTCGCCGCCTCTTCGGCCTTCTTGATCTTCTTCGGGTCGGTCTCGTCCTCGTCGTCCACGACCGGCAGGGCCGGCTTCAGCTCGGCGGTGCCCTTGGCCTCGCCGCCCTCGCCCGCCGGGGTGAACGCGGTGTACTGCGTCTCGGCGAGGTCGGAGTCGCTGGGCGCCGGGCAGACCAGGCTGGAGCGCTCGACCGGCAGCAGCGCGGCGGACTTCGTCCCGGTCTCCGCCGGGGCTCCGGGCGCGGTGACCGTGGCGAATCCGGTGATGGCGGCCAGGACGGCGGCGCCCGCGATCAGGGACAGGTGGGTGGACTTCACTCGGAATCGCCTCGCGATGCGTTACCGGTCTGCCACGGGGCCTGGCCCGGGGCCGGGGGGTCGGTCTGTTCGCCGTTCTCGGCGGGGTGCCGGTCGGGCTGCGGCTGCTGGGCGGGGTCGGGGTAGGGCTGTTGCTGGTATTGGCCGCCGACGTAACGGCCGTACTCGTCGTACGCGTTCTGGTCGTTGTTGTACGCGCCCTGGTCGTTGTAGGAGCTCTGGTCGTTGTACGCGGCCTGTCCGGCGTACGTGCCCTGCTCGTCGTACTGCTGTGTGTAGGGGTCCTGGGCCTCGTAGCCCTGGTAGCCGGCGCCCTGTTGCTGTTGCTGTTGCTGTTGCTGTTGCTGGGCGTACGGGTCCGGCTGGTACGTCGCGTAGTAGTCGGCGCCCTGCTGCCGGCCGTCCCACTGCGCGTACTCGCCGTACTGCTGCTGCTGCGGGACCGCCGCGTAGCCGCCGGTGACTTCCTGCGGGTCGTGCGCCGGGGGGGTGGCGGCGTACGGGTCGGCGGACTGCTGCGCCGGGATGTACTCCCCCGGGTCCGCGCCCGGGCCCGGGACTCGCGACGGATCGCGGTCGCCGGGGTGGGCGTCGTCCCCGGGCTCCCCGGGCCCTCCGGGCTCCCCGGCCTCCTCGGCGGCGGCCGCCGCCTCGGCCTGGGCCGCTGCGCGGAGCCTGCGGGCGCGGCGGCCCTCTCCGTCGACCGGCTCGGCGGCGACGGCGGGCGACGCCTCCTCGGGCAGGTCGTCGTCGATCTCCCGGCGGCGGCCCGGCAGGGCCATGACCACCAGGACGAGGAGGAGTCCGGCCTGCGCCCAGATCCACGCGGTATGCGTGATCGGGGCGTCGTGGCTGAGATCCAGACGGCCGCCCTCCGCGGGCAGTTCGAAGCCCTGGGCCCAGCCGTCGACGGTCTTGCGGGGCAGCGGCTTGCCGTCCAGGGTCGCCGTCCAGCCCGGGTCGGCGGCGTCCGCGATCCGCAGCACGCGGCCCGCTTCGCCGGACGGGATCTCGGAGTGGGCCTCGACGGCGGCCGAGCCGACCGAAAGGTGCTCGCCCTCGCCGGAAGCCGGAATGATCATGACGCGGGCGACCTGGCGGTCCACCCGCCACAGGGCGCTGCCGTCGAGCTGGCTGAGGCGGCTGAGCCCTGGCGTCGAGTCGAGGACCCGGCTCATCTCGCGCGGTGCTCCGTCCCGGACGAGGACGTAGCGGATCGCGAAGCCGCCGAGCTGGCCGCCCTGGTCGGCGCCGGAGCCGGCGACGAGGTTGGCGACGACCTTGTCGAGGTGGCTGTTGCTGCCGCCCGCCTCGGTGAGTTCGCCGTCGCCGAGGCGGACGCCCGAGCCGCGGACCAGGCTGTACTCCACGGAGCCGGGCGAGCTGCCGCCGAGGGCGAGGGTGCGGGGCTGGTCGCGGGTGGTGGACTCCTCCGCCACGAAGGCGGGCACCTGGACGGGGTCGCGCCGCTCCAGTGGTCCGTCCGCGCCGCCGATCATCCAGCCGAACGCGGCCAGGACCGGGGCCAGTCCGGCGGCCAGCGCGATGAGTACGGCGACGGGCTGACGCCAGCCGAAGCTCTGTTCGGCGACCCGGATGCGGGCCCCGTCCGCGCCCACCAGGGCGGCGGCGATCAGGGCGGCGCCGTAGACGAGGGTGGCGGGTCCCGCCCAGGTGGACCCGTTGGCGACGGCGGCGAAGAGGAAGCCGACGAGCGCGACCGCCCAGGCGGTGCGGACGGCGAACTGCCGCTCGCCGCGCAGCAGGGCGGCGAGCGCCGCCAGCACGATGCCGAGGAGCAGGATGCCGCCCGTCGCCCCGGGGCCGCCGGGGCTGATGCCGAGCAGGTCGAGGCCCGATGCCGTTCCCGTACCGAGGTCCAGGCCCGCTTCGGTCAGGAGCGCGGACGGGTCCGTCAGGAGGGTGAGCGACCAGGGGGCGAGGACCAGCACCGGGGTGCCGACGGCGGCGACGAATCGGAGTCCGTACGCCGTGATGTCGCCGCGCCGCAGGACGAGGACGCCGATGCCGAGGACCGCGGCGAGCGGCCAGACGATCGGGGTGAACGCCATCGTGACGGTCAGCAGCAGCGTGTACGCCCAGGTGGCGCGCCAGCTGCCGCGCTCCCCCGCCGCGCTGTCCACGCGCAGCCCATGGGCGGCGACGCCCGCGCGGGCGGTCAGCGGGAGCAGGACGAGGAGGACGGCGGTGCCGAGGCGGCCGGTGGCCAGGGCGCCGGTCGCGGCGGGCAGGAAGGCGTACGCGACGCTCGCCCAGGCCCGCAGCAGGCGGGAGGGGAGCAGCGGGCGGGAGGCGAAGTAGGCGGTGAGCCCGGCCAGCGGGATCGAGCAGACCAGCAGCACGCTGATGGCGAGACCGGTCGAGCCGAGGAAGAGGGCCGACAGGGCGGCGAGCAGCGCGAGGTAGGGCGGGGCGGTCTGGGTGCCGCCGGTGCCGACGGTGTGCCAGGCGTCCGCGTAGCTCCCCCAGAGCGCGCCGACCTCGGCCGGGGCGGGCAGCAGGGCGCCGCCCGCCAGTGCGCCGCCGCTGAGGAGGTTGCGGCCGGCGATGAGGGAGACGAGCAGGAGCAGCGCGAAGAGGATGGGTCCCGGTTTGCGGCCGATGCGCTTGAGGCGGGCGAACTGGTCGACTTCGAGGAAGTCGGCGTCGTCGCCGCCGGGCCCGGATTCGACGGCTCCGTGTCGCGAGCCGCCCGAGTCGGCGTCGCTGCGGCCGCCGAAGTTGCCCGCGACCTGGTCGACGGTGGCCCGGACGGTCGCGCCGGGCGGCGGGAACAGCGCGCGCAGCTCGGCGGCGTCGACGGCGCCCTTGCCGCGGTCGCGGCGGGCGGCGAGGATGCGGCCGGGGCGCAGGAGGGTGCCGAGCAGGCCGGTGACCTCGTCGAGGGCCTGACCGGGCACCTTGCCGACGAGGTAGGCGAGGGTACGGAGCAGGGTGCCGACGACGAGTCTGAGCAGGACCCAGGGGAGGGCCTTGCCGCGGGCGTTGACGAGCATCGTGTAGACCGCGCCCGCCTTGTCGACGCGGTGCGGGCTGGCGACCGAGCGGCCGGCGCAGTCGATGGGGCGGCGTTCCCGGGCGGAGGCCTCGGCATGCCGCAGGACGGCGTCCGGGGCGACGAGGACCCGGTGGCCCGCCAGGTGGGCGCGCCAGCACAGGTCGACGTCGTCGCGCATCAGGGGGAGCCTGCGGTCGAAGCCGCCGAGCTCCTCGTAGATGTCGCGGCGGATGAGCATGCCGGCGGAGGAGACGGAGAGGACGGTACGGACCTGGTCGTGCTGGCCCTGGTCCTGCTCGCGGCGGTCCAGGCCCGTCCAGCGGCGTCCGCTGTTGGCGATGGAGACGCCGACTTCGAGGAGCTGCTTGCGGTCGTACCAGCCGCGCAGTTTGGGCCCGACGATCGTGGCGTGCTGGTCGGTGTCGACGACGCGCAGCATCTCGGCGAGCGCGTCCGGCTCGGGCGCGGAGTCGTCGTGCAGCAGCCAGAGCCACTGGACCGGTTCGCCGTGCGGCAGTTCGGGAAGGTCGTAGTTCTCGTCGACCCAGGTCCGGCCGGCCGGGTCCCAACCACTGGGGCGCTTGAGGTACGGCAGGTCGTCCGGGGTCAGGGTTCCCGCCGTGCGCGCCGCCTCGTCGACGGCGGTGCCGAAACTCGTACGGCGTGCGAGGTGCAGGACGCGTTCGTCGCCGAGCGCCTCGGTGACCAGCCGGGCCGAGTCGTCGGCGCTGCCGGTGTCGGCGGCGACGACGTTCTGTACGGGGCGTTCCTGCCCGAGCAGCCCGTCCAGCACGTCGGGCAGCCAGCGGGCGCCGTCGTGGGAGACGAGCACGGCGGTGACGACGTGCCGGGGGAACTCTGGGGCGGCGGCGGCCGCGTTCGGCGCCGCCGAGTGGCTGTGCACGGACATCGAGGTACGGGCCCTCCGGCCGGGTCCGGGGGCGTCCCCGGGGGCTGCATCGGTGTACACGCGCGCGCCGTCGGGGCGTTGGCGCGTCTCGGACGGGGCCCCACACTAACGGTACGGACAGGTGGCGGGGGTCGGAGCGGGCGAAGGGGCCGGGCGCGCACGCGCCGACGGCCCGTCTGCCGAGCCCCGGGGAAGGGGTCGGTGGACGGGCCGTCGGGGGTGGGGAAGCGGGCTCGGGGGCCTGCCGGACGGGAAAGCCTGCCGGATAGGACCGGATAAGAGGGGCGGCCTCGGCCGGAAGTGCGGGAAGTGGGGGCGGGGAGGGGGAGAGGGGAGGGGGAGAGGGCGTGGAAGGAGTGGGGGGCGTGGGTTGGGTGTGGGGGCGTGCGGTGGGGTGCGGGTCGCTCTGCGGCTCGCGAGCCGGCGGTCGGCGGCCGGCAGTGGTCCGGGGTGCGCCGGGGGCCTGGCGGGGGTGTTCGGGTGGCCCAGGGGTCGGGTCCGGTCTGGGTGGTTCGCGGTACGCCCGGGGGCGGGTCCGGCCGGGTGGTTCCGGATACGCCCAGGGGTCCGGGTGCGGTGGGTCGGGGTGCTCCCGGGACGGGTCCGGGTGCGGTGGGTCGGGGTACGCCCGGGGCGGTGGTCGGTGGCCGACGCGTTCTGTCGCGGGGCCGCCGGGGGGGGGCGGACGTCAGATGGCGGCCTTCTTGAGGCGCCGTCGCTCCCGCTCGGAGAGCCCGCCCCAGATTCCGAAGCGTTCGTCGTTGGAAAGGGCGTACTCAAGGCATTCCGAACGCACCTCACAGGCGAGGCAGACCTTCTTGGCCTCGCGGGTGGATCCGCCCTTTTCCGGAAAGAAGGACTCGGGATCGGTCTGGGCGCACAGTGCGCGCTCCTGCCAGCCGAGTTCCTCGTCCGCGTCCTCGACCAGCAGTTGCTGGAACAGCTCGGTCATGTGCGCCCCTCGTCTGTCTCTTGCGTCCCGTGATGCAGCCGTTTGCGGCTGAACGACACGAGTGAAATTACAAGTGTGTAGCTCCGGGCCAGTCAAGCGAGGATCTGCTATTGGCCCAGGGATTCACTCTGCGGAACCAAGCGTATGCAGAAAGTGTTGAAATCAGCAAAAACCTGACATATGCCACTGGCCCCGCAGCTCCACACCCTCTCCCGTGAGAGACGAGCGAAGGCCCCCTTGTGTTGCGATTCGATCACCGAAGCGATCAAGATCACAGTCAGGTCACGGAGCGTCAGTCGCGTTTGAGGGCGCGGATGATGCGCCACATGTCCCCGCCCAGGCGCGCATAAACCTTTCTCCAAACCCGGCAACCGGAAGGGGTGAAACATTGCCCCCATTTCGGGCATTGGGTTGACAGTCGACGGCCGAGCCGGTCTCCTTGGTCCCATGCCAGCGACCACAGCCACGCGCGTCACCCACATCCGTGGGTTCCGTAGTGCTGTCCAGGCCCGCTGTTGCTGTTCCAGCTGTCACAGCTGTTGATGCCCTAGCGCTCCAGCTCTGATCCAGCCTCTCCGGTCGAGCGTCTTTCTTCGTCTCCTCCCGCTCCTCCCCGCACCTCGCACTTCACGCGGCTCGTTTCCGGGCTGCCGACGCTCACCGCGACTCCCCGCACGTGCACCCCCCATGCCGAGGAACCACCGCAGCCATGAACAGCGACAGCGACCTTCAGATCGCCGGCGACATCCTTGAGGTCCAGCACCTCCTGCAGCCCGCCCGCGAGCACCCCTCCACCGTCTCCGAGTTCGTCGGCCTCGCCCGCTCCATCGCGGCCGACCGCGCCCAGTGGGCCGGAATCGTCCAGTACGACTCCGCCTCCCGCTGGTACCACCGCCTGCACCAGGGCCCCGGCTACGAGGTGTGGCTGCTCAGCTGGGTGCCCGGGCAGGGCAGCGGACGTCACGACCACGGCCTCTCCGCCGGCGTGCTGACGGTCCTGCAAGGCGAGTTGACGGAGCACACCGAGCGCGGGACGCGAGCTCTCGGCGCGGGCGCGCAGCGTGCCTTCGCCCCGGGGTACGTCCACGAAGTGGTCAACGACTCGCTCGAACCGGCCGTGAGCCTGCACATCTACTACCCGGGCCTGACCGAGATGCCGATGCACGCCACGCAGAGCGCCCCGACGGCCGTGGGCGCCGTACCCGCCTGACAAACTGCTCCGCATGCGCATTGTTGTTCTGGCCGGTGGCATCGGCGGTGCCCGCTTCCTTCGCGGCCTCAAGCAGGCCGCGCCCGACGCGGACATCACGGTGATCGGCAACACGGGTGATGACATCCATCTGTTCGGGCTGAAGGTCTGTCCCGACCTCGACACCGTGATGTACACCCTCGGCGGTGGCATCAACGAGGAGCAGGGCTGGGGGCGGACCGACGAGACCTTCCAGGTCAAGGAGGAGCTCGCGGCGTACGGCGTGGGCCCCGGGTGGTTCGGTCTCGGCGACCGCGACTTCGCGACCCATATCGTCCGTACGCAGATGCTGGGCGCGGGCTACCCGCTGAGCGCGGTCACCGAGGCGCTCTGCGCCCGGTGGCAGCCGGGTGTGCGGCTGCTCCCCATGTCCGACGACCGGGTCGAGACGCATGTCGCCGTCGAGACGGACGGCGAGAGCAAGGCGATCCACTTCCAGGAGTACTGGGTGAAGCTGCGCGCCTCCGTCGAGGCGCAGGCGATCGTGCCGGTCGGCGCGGAGCAGGCCAAGCCGGCCCCGGGGGTGCTGGAGGCCATCGGTTCGGCCGATGTCATCGTCTTCCCGCCGTCGAATCCGGTGGTGTCCATCGGCACGATCCTCGCCGTGCCCGGGATCCGGGAGGCCATCGCCGAGGCCGGGGTGCCGGTCGTCGGCCTCTCCCCCATCGTCGGGGACGCGCCCGTGCGCGGGATGGCGGACAAGGTGCTCGCCGCGGTGGGCGTCGAGTCGACCGCCGCCGCGGTGGCCCAGCACTACGGTTCGGGACTGCTGGACGGCTGGCTGGTGGACACGGTGGACGCGGGTGCGGTCGGGGAGGTCGAGGCGGCGGGGATCCGCTGCCGGGCGGTGCCGCTGATGATGACGGACGTGGACACGACCGCGGCGATGGCCCGGCAGGCGCTGGAGCTGGCCGAGGAGGTCCGGGCGTGAGCGGTTCTCCTGGTGGCGGTGGTGTCGCCGGTGGCGGTGGTGCCGGTGGTGTCGCCGGTGGCGGTGGTGGCGGCGCGGCTTCGGGTGCGCCCTCTTTCCGGGTCTGGGCGTTGGGCGGGATTCCCGAGGTGCGGGCCGGTGACGATCTCGCCAAGCTGATCGCCGCGGCCGAGCCCGGACTGCTCGACGGGGACATCCTGCTCGTCACCTCGAAGATCGTTTCCAAGGCCGAGGGCCGGATCGTCCGGGCCGCCGACCGCGAGGCCGCCATAGACGCCGAGACCGTACGGGTCGTGGCCCGGCGCGGGCCGCTGCGGATCGTGGAGAACCGGCAGGGTCTGGTCATGGCCGCCGCCGGGGTCGATGCCTCGAACACGCCGGCCGGGACCGTACTGCTGCTGCCCGAGGACTCCGACGTCTCCGCCGGGGCCATCCGGGACGGGCTGCGGGACGCCCTCGGTGTGGAGGTCGGCGTCGTCGTGACGGACACCTTCGGGCGGCCCTGGCGCAACGGGCTGACCGATGTCGCGATCGGGGCCGCCGGAGTGCGCGTGCTGGACGATCTGCGCGGCGGGACGGACGCGTACGGCAATCCGCTCAGCGCCACGGTCGTGGCCACGGCGGACGAGCTGGCCGCGGCCGGGGACCTGGTCAAGGGCAAGGCGGAGGGGCTGCCGGTCGCCGTGGTGCGGGGGCTGCCGCATGTGGTGGCGTCCGGGGACGAGTCCGGTGCCCGTGCGTTGGTGCGGACCGCCGCCGACGACATGTTCCGGCTCGGGACGTCCGAGGCCGTGCGGGAAGCGGTGACATTGCGGCGTACGGTGCGCGAGTTCACCGACGAGCCGGTGGATCCGGGGGCCGTGCGGCGGGCGGTGGCCGCGGCGGTGACCGCGCCCGCCCCTCATCACACGACGCCGTGGCGGTTCGTGCTGCTGGAGTCCGCCGAGTCGCGGACCCGGTTGCTCGACGCGATGCGGGACGCGTGGATCGAGGACCTGCGGCGCGACGGCAAGAGCGAGGAGTCGATCGCCAAGCGGGTGCGGCGCGGGGATGTGCTGCGCAACGCGCCGTATCTGGCGGTGCCGTGCCTGGTGATGGACGGCTCGCACACGTACGGGGACGAGCGGCGCGATGCCGCGGAGCGCGAGATGTTCGTCGTCGCGGCGGGCGCGGGCGTGCAGAACTTCCTGGTGGCGCTGGCGGGTGAGCGGCTGGGGTCGGCGTGGGTGTCCTCGACGATGTTCTGCCCGTCCGTGGTGCGGGAGGTGTTGTCGCTGCCGTCGTCCTGGGATCCGTTGGGGGCGGTGGCTGTGGGGCATGCGGCGGGGGTGCCTCGGGAGCGGGGCGTTCGGGATGCGGAGGCGTTTCTCACCGTGCGGTGAGGTGGGGGTGGGCCAGGCCGCGGGGCGGGGGTGCCGCTGCGCGGGGCCTTGTCCCCTCCCCGCCCCTCCCCGAAACCGGGGCTCCGCCCCGGGCCCCGTTGTCCTCAAGCGCCGGACAGGCTGGTTTCGGGGCTCCGCCCCGGGCCCCGCTCCTCAAACGCCGGAGGGGCTGGAAAGGGAAACGGCTACAGGTGGGTGATGTTGCCCGGGGCCATCCTCGGGGCCCGGCGTTTCGGGGTGTGGCCCGAGAGCAGGACCAGGCGGGTCGCTCGGTGGCGCTGGCCCGCGTACGGGGTCAGCAGGGACAGCATCTCCTCGTCGTCCGCGTCGCGGTTGTCCGCCAGGGCGTGGCCAACGATGCCCGGGAGGTGCAGGTCGCCGACCGTGACCGCGTCCGGTGCGCCGTTCGAGCGCTGGAGGGTCTCGGCCGAGGTCCAGGGGCCGATGCCGGGGATCAGTTGCAGCCGGGCCAGTGCCTCGGGGAGGTTCATCGTCGCCGCCTCCTCCAGTCGGCGGGCCACGCGGACCGCGCGCAGGATCGTCGACGACCGCTTGGCGTCGACGTTCGCCCTGTGCCATTCCCAGGACGGGATCATCGCCCAGCCCCGTGGGTCCGGCATGACGTGCAGGCCCAGCTCCGCGGTGGGGCCGGGGGCAGGGGTGCCGAAGCGGCGGACCAGGTGACGCCACGCGCGGTACGCCTCGTCCGTGGTGACCTTCTGTTCCAGGATCGACGGGATCAGCGATTCCATGACCAGGCCCGTGCGGAGGAGTCGCAGGCCCGGGCGGCGGTGGCGGGTCAGGGCCAGCAGGCGGTGGCGGGGGACGAAGGCGTCCGGGTCGTCGTCCGCGCCCAGGAGCGCGGGGAGCCCCGCCAGCAGCCAGTCCGCGCCGGGGCCCCAGGCCGCCGCCTCGATCCGGTCGCCGCGCGCCGCGAGGCGCAGGGTGCCGGGGCCCTCGGGCGTGCGGGTGGCCCGCCAGAACGTGCCGTCCGCGACCATCCGGAACGTGGGGTCCGCCGGGCCCCGGCGCAGGGGGCCGAGGACGAGGCGGAGGTCCAGCGGGCCGGGTGGGGTCCACTCCCGGGTCAGCGGCGGGCCGTCGTGCGAGGGCGCGGCCGTCCGACGCACCGGGGCGGGGGCCTGGTGCGGCAGCGCCGCTCGCGCGGTGCGGGGGGCGAATCGTCCTGCCACGGGTGGCCTCGGTGTTCTCGGTGTTCTCGTGCGGAGGGGCGTCCTTCGAGGGTACGGGTACGGCGCTACGGGGACGACGGTACGGCTCTACGGGTACGGCGCTACTGGTCCGAGGAGAAGCGGACCGAGGCGTCCGGCAGGACCGCGCCGCACCAGATCCTGACCCCGTCACGCAGTTCGTTGTCCGCGCCCACGTGTGCCCCGTCGCCGATCACCGCGCCCACTAGCACCGTGCGGTCGCCGATCCTGGCCCCGGCCCCGACCAGGGAGTCCGTGATGACCGCGCCCGCTTCCACGACCGCGCCGTCCAGGATCGTCGAGCCGTCTATTCTCGCGCCCGCGCCGATCACCGCGCCCGCGCCGACCACCGTGCCGCCGGTGAGCTTGGCGTCCGGGGCCACGGAGGCGGTCGGCAGGACCAGGCGGTCGCCGCAGCGGCCGGGGACCGCCGGGGACGGGGCGCGGCCGAGGACGAGATCGGCGGAGCCGCGGACGAAGGCGCCCGGGGTGCCGAGGTCCAGCCAGTACGTCGAGTCGACCATGCCCTGGAGGTGGGCGCCGGAGGCGAGCAGTCCGGGGAAGGTCTCGCGTTCGACGGAGACGGGACGGCCGGCCGGGATGGAGTCGATGACCGAGCGCCGGAAGATGTACGCCCCGGCGTTGATCTGGTCGGTGACGATCTCTTCCGGCGTCTGCGGCTTCTCCAGGAACGCAGTGACCCGGCCCGTCGCGTCGGTCGGCACGAGGCCGAAGGCGCGCGGGTCCTCGACCCGGGTCAGGTGGAGGGAGACATCCGCCCCGGAGACGGTGTGCGAGGTGACCAGGGCCCGGATGTCGAGCCCGGTCAGGATGTCGCCGTTGAAGATCAGGACCGGTTCGTCGGGCCCCGAGGACAGCTTCGGCGCGACGTTGCGGATGGCTCCGCCGGTGCCGAGCGGTTCCCGCTCGGTGACGTACTCGATGTGCAGGCCGAGCGAGGAACCGTCGCCGAAGTACGGTTCGAAGACCTCCGCCAGGTAGGACGTGGCGAGCACGATGTGCTCCACCCCGGCCGCCCTGGCCCGCGCCAGTTGGTGGGTGAGGAAGGGGACCCCCGCCGCCGGAACCATCGGCTTCGGGGTGTGCACCGTGAGCGGGCGCAGCCGGGTGCCTTTGCCACCGACCAGGAGGATCGCTTCTTTTGCCTCTGTCACAGCACCGTCTCTGCTTCCTGCTGGGGCCTGGCCTGGTTGTGGCTGGCCAGTCTAAGCAGACCGGTCGGAAACGCCCCGGTCAGCGGCCCTGCAGTTTGGCGGAGGTGGTCCGGGCCTTGCCGAGCTTCTTGTAGAGACGCGCTCCGGGGCATTCGGTTGCGAACGCGTTCCGATGGCCCGAGATGACGTTCATCTTGACCTTCCTGCCCTTCGCGTACTTGCCGCTTCCGCCGGAGACGAGGGTGACCTTGCCCTTGGGGTTGGCACCGAAGAGTCCGAGCTTCCAGGCGGTGAGCTTGGAGACGGCGGTCACCGCGGCGGCGGGCGGATTGGTGGAGGAGTACGTGCCGAGCACGGCGACCCCCATGGTGTTGGTGTTGAAGCCCAGGGTGTGGGCGCCCAGGACGGCCTTGGAGACTCCTCCGGCGCGGCCCTCGTAGATGTTTCCGCACTTGTCGACGGCGAAGTTGTAGCCGAAGTCGCGCCAGCCGCTGCTCTTGACGTGGTAGCGGTAGATGCTGCGGAGCACCGAGGGAGCCTGCTTGCAGGTGTAGTTGTTCCCGGTCGCGCTGTGGTGCACGAAGGCCGCCTTGACGGACTTGGTGTACGCGAAGTTGCGCTCGCGGAGCTTCTCGTCCGCGCCCCAGCCCTTGCGGGTGACGATCTTCGGGCGGGGGCCGATGTACGGCTTCGCCCCGGCGGCGACGATCGCCGCCTCCTCCTCCGTCGCCGCCTTGGTCAGCGCGGGGATGACAGCCGCGCCGAGCGGCGCGAGGTCCGCGTTGACGGCCCAGGCCGCGGCGGATTCGGCGGTGAGCACCTCCGGCACGGCCCCCGTCGTCGTCGGCGGCACCGGGTTGCCGACGAACGCCGCCGGGGTGGCGGTCCGGCCGGCGGAGGCGCCGGCGGCGGGTTCGGGCGCGGGGTCCTCGCCGGGGTCGACGAGTTCGATGCGCAGCCCCTCGGGGAGCGGCGCGGCGGCGGGCCGGTGCTGCGGATCGGCCGCCTCCGGACGTACGCGTACCTCCACGCCGTCCGAGTCGCCGACCCAGAGGGGGGCGGTCGCTCCGCGCACGGCGCCGGACTCCCGTTCGGCGCTGCCGAGGTCGGGGGCGTGCTCGGCGTTGTGGGTCTCGACGTCCTGCCAGTCCGACCAGCTCGCGGAGCCGGTCGCCCGGGTGCGGACCTGGACCGTGCCGTGGAGTTCGGCTTCGGCGTCGTCCCAGACCACGCCGACCAGGGAGAACGGGCGGGCCGTCCGCCGATCCAGCCCCTGGCCGGCCGTCGCGGGGCCCAGGGAGCGGTCGGACGGCGCGGCGAGGGGTTCCAGGGGCAGGGACTGCGTCGAGCCCGCGAGCGCGGCCGCACGGGTCTCGCCGCTGCGCGGCGGGGCCGCTTCGGGGACTTCGCGCCCGCCCTCTTCCTGCGCTTCGTTCTGCTGATTCGCTTCGTTCTGCTGATTCGCTTCGTTCGCTTTGTGGGGGGTGGCTTCGATCCGGGCCGACGGCGGGCCGGACCCGGGCGACTCGGGGGCCGGGGAAGGAGGCCGGGCCGAGGCGGAGTGTGCGGCCGGGGCGGACAGGGCGGGGGCGGCGAGCGGCAGGGTGAGGGCTGCCGCGCAGGTGACGCCGACTGAGGTGACCAATAGTGCACGCATACGCATGATCCTCGCCATATAGGCATGAGTCCGGCGACCCGGGCGTCGGCCCCGGCGTGACGCGCCGTCGGCCGAACCGGTGTACGTGACACCCGTTCAGCCCGCCCCGCACAGCGGCCCCGCGTACGCTTGCGCGGATGAACTCCAGCGACCGCACCCCTGCCGACCTGCTGCGATCCGCGCTCGCCGCGGACCCGGCCCGCCCCCTGGTCACCTTCTACGACGACGCCACCGGAGAACGCGTCGAACTGTCGGTGGCCACCTTCGCCAATTGGGTGGCCAAGACCGCCAATCTGCTCCAGGGCGACCTCGCGGCGGAGCCGGGCGACCGGCTCGCCCTGCTGCTCCCCGCGCACTGGCAGTCCGCGGTCTGGCTGCTCGCCTGCTCCTCCGTCGGGGTCGTCGCCGACGTCCAGGGCGACCCGGCCGCCGCCGATCTCGTCGTGACCGGCCCGGACAGCCTGGAGCGGGCGCGGGCCTGCCGGGGCGAGCGCGTCGCCCTCGCCCTGCGTCCGCTGGGTGGCCGGTTCCCGCAGGCGCCCGAGGGGTTCGCGGACTACGCGGTGGAGGTGCCGAGCCAGGGCGACCGGTTCGCCCCCTTCGCCCCGGTGGATCCGGACGCGCCCGCGCTGGCCGTCGGCGGGGTCGAGCTGACGGGTGCGCAGCTCGTCGCCCGGGCGCGCGAGGACGCCGACGCCCTCGGCCTCGTACCGGGGTCCCGGCTGCTCAGCGGGCGTACGTACGACACCTGGGAAGGGCTGAGCGCCGGACTGTTCGCGCCACTGGCGGCCGGCGGGTCCGTGGTGCTCTGCCGCCACCTCGGGCAGCTCGGCGCGGAGGGGCTGGCCAAGCGGACCGAGAGTGAGCGGGTCACCAACACCGCGGTATGACAAGCGCCCTGAGGTGCACTCGTCCGGCCCACAGCGGGCCGAGTCCTCGGAAATCGGCTCCGGAGCGGGTGGATGATCGGGCGGTACAGACCACTCTCCTGGCCGTGCACAACCAAGCGTGAGTTTCAGCCGTCTACTCCTGCGACCGGCGGCCCCTCGCGCCGCCGAACGTGAAGGATGGACGCAGACGTGACCGACAGTGCTGGCCCGCCGTCCGACCCGGACCACCCGGCCGGGGACAAGCCGCAGGGCAGGTCGCAGCAGGAGTCCGGACCCGAGCCCGAGCCCGAGATCGAGGCGGGTGCCGAGCCCGACTCCGATCCCGGCCCCGGCCCCGAGCCCGGTCCCGACCCCGCCGAGGCCAGTAGCGGCGGGAGTGCCGGCGAAGGTGACGGCGCGCCCGAGGCCGGGGGCGGCGCCGGCGCGCAGACCTGGGCCGACCGGTCCAAGGACGGTGGCGGCACCGCCCGCAAGGGCCACTGGCTGCGCTGGACCGCGCTCGCCGCCTCGTTCCTCGTGCTGGTCGCCGCGGGCGTGGGCTGGTGGATGTACCAGAAGCTCGACGGGAACATCACCACCGACACGAGCGCCGCCGCCGAGCTCAAGGCGTACGAGGAGGAACGGCCGACCCCGGTCGTCATGGACGCCCAGAACATCCTGCTCATCGGGTCCGACAGCCGGGCCGGGGACAACCGTGAGTACGGTCGGGACGACGGCGGCAGTCAGCGCTCCGACACCACGATCCTGCTGCACCTGGCGGCGGACCGGAAGAGCGCGACCGCAGTCTCCCTCCCCCGTGACCTGATGGTGGAGATCCCCAGCTGCCGCACCTCGGACGGCAAGGAGACGCGGGAGCGGTTCACCCAGTTCAACACGGCGTTCGAGGTCGGCGGCACCGCCTGCACGATCCGCACCGTGGAACGGATGACCGGCATCCGCGTCGATCACCACATGGTCGTCGACTTCAACGGCTTCAAGGACATGGTCGACGCCGTGGACGGAGTCGAGATCTGCCTCAAGGAGCCGATCGACGACAAGGACGCGCACCTGGAGCTCCCGGCCGGCCGGCAGACGCTGGACGGCGAGGAGGCCCTCGGCTACGTACGGGCGCGCAAGACCCTCGGCGACGGCAGTGACACCGAACGCATGGAGCGCCAGCAGCAGTTCCTGGGCGCCCTGGTGAACAAGATGCAGAGCAACGGCGTCCTGCTCAACCCGACGCGGCTCTACCCCGTGCTGGACGCGGCGACCAAGTCGCTGACCACGGACCCGGGTCTTGACTCGCTGCGCGACCTGTACGACCTGGTGCGCGGGATGCGCAACGTGCCGACCGAGCAGGTGCAGTTCCTGACCGTGCCCCGGCAGCCGTACCGCAACAACGCGAACCGGGACGAACTCGTCGAACCGGACGCGGGCGACCTGTTCAAGCAACTCCGCGAGGACCGGCCCGTCGCAGTGGTCCCGGCCGACGAACTCAAGGAAGCACAGCGGGACCAGGAGGCGAAGCAGGACGGGAAACCGGACGACACGGGATCCGAGAGCCCGACACCCACACCCACGTATTCGGGTTCGAGCGCGGCGGACGACCTGTGCAAGCAGTAAAGCAATTGCCAAGACATAGAACGCAATCGACGCCTAATGGGAAGAATGCCCGGTTGTAAGGGGCGTGGAATGTGTCACGCACGTCGCCCGACGCGGAATCGGCCGGATAGTGTGACGCGATCCGGTGCTTCCGGCCGTCAGGTCGTGCACTGCTGGAGCGAAGGAACGAGCGCCTTGCCGGGGGAGGGCGCCTCGCGTGGCACCGACGGAGGACGCAGGCAACCGTGGACGCGCACAGTCGTGGACGGGCGGACGATATCGACCCCGCCGACCAGTGGGTACTCAACCCGCACACCGGCAATTACGAATTGCGACTGGATCACTCCACTGGGGAGTCGAGCAGCCCTTCGCGTACGGCTACGGCCGAGGGGACCGGTCGCCGGGGCGGCTCCCGGACCGGTTCGTCCCACGAGGGCTCGGGACGCCGCGGTGCCGGTTCGCGTGAGCGCGAGCGCGAGGGCGCCCCGGACGGGCCGCGCCGCGGGGTGCCCGGCCAGCGCAGCCGCCGCAGCTCCCAGGGGGGGCGCGGGGCCGCCGAACCGCCCGCGCCCGGCCGTCGGAAGCGCAAGCCCCAGAAGTCGCGCAAGAAGAAGGCGCTGCTGTGGACGGGCGGGGTCATGGCGTTCGTCGTGGTCGCCGGCTCGGCCGGAGCGTACGCGCTGTACCAGAAGCTCAACGGGAACATCGACGCCATCGACGTCGGCGACGCCGGCAGCAAGAACGTCGTCACCGACGGCCCGATGAACATCCTGATCCTCGGCACCGACAAGCGCACCGGCAAGGGCAACGAGGGGTACGGCGACAAGGGCAGCGAGGGCCACGCCGACACCACCATCCTGTTCCACGTCTCCGAGGACCGGACCAACGCGACGGCGATGAGCATCCCGCGCGACCTGGTGACCGAGATCCCCGAGTGCGAGTCGAAGAACGAGGACGGCACCTCCACGGTCATCCCCGGCACCCCGAACGTGCGCTTCAACACCAGCCTCGGCCAGAACGGCCGCAATCCCGGCTGCACGATGAAGACGGTCGAGAACATCACCGGCGTCAAGCCCGACCACTTCATGATGGTCGACTTCAACGCGGTCAAGTCCCTGACGTCGGCGGTCGGTGGTGTCAAGGTCTGCATGGCGAAGCCGATCGACGACCCGAAGTCGCACCTGAAGCTGCCCCAGGGCGAGTCCAAGGTGCAGGGCGAGCAGGCGCTGGCCCTGCTGCGCACCCGCGACAGCTTCGGCAACCGGAGCGACCTCGACCGGATCAAGGTGCAGCAGCAGTTCCTCGGCTCCATGATCCGCGAGATGAAGTCGAGCGACACCCTGACCAACCCGAAGAAGCTGTACTCGCTGGCCGACGCGGCCACCAAGGCGCTGACCGTCGACACGGCCATCGGCGACGCGACGAAGCTGATGACGCTGGCCGAGGAGATCGGCAAGGTCGACACGAAGAACATCAGCTTCCTCACGATGCCGGTCATAGACAACCCGGCCGAGCCGAAGCCCGTCACGGTGGTCGTGGACCCGGTCAAGGGCGAGCAGCTCTTCGCGATGATGCGCTCGGACACCTCGCTGACCGAGGTGAAGCAGAAGGAGAAGGCCGCCAAGGGCAAGCAGGCGGCCCTGCTCAAGGGACCGAAGGCCGAGGCCGCCGACGTACGCGTGGACGTCCTCAACGGCGGTGAGATCCCCGGCGCGGCGGGCTCGACCGTCACCTGGCTCCAGAACGAGCAGGGGGTGCTGAAGTCCACCAACAAGGCCAACGCACCCGAGAAGATCAAGAAGACGACGCTGGAGTACGCGCCCAACCAGGCCGATCAGGCCCGGGCGCTCGCCGAGATGATGGGGCTTCCCGCAACGGCCATGAAGCAGGGCACCACCGACGCCGAGGAACTTGAGGCGATGGTGCTCACGCTGGGGGCGGACTTCAAGGGCGCGGGACAGCTCATCACCGGACCGGCGAAGCCGCCGAAGGACATCGAGAAGGCAAGCGCCGACAAAGCTGTATGCGCCCAGTGACACCGGGTCACCGCGCCGCAGCGGAAATCTGAACAGCATGGGGGGTCCGGTGGGACGGAGCAGCACGCCCGGGGCGAGGACGCGGTCACGCGGCCGCCGCCCCGATCAACTCGGCCGGGACGGGAGCCCGCACGAGGGCGATGGGCCGGGCGGCGGGCCGGGGGGCCGTGAGGAGCCAGGTGGCCGTGGGGCGCCGGAGGGCGGCCGTCGGGCGGCCAGAGGCCGGGGCGGAAACGGCGGCGGCGCCCGGGCGCGCAGCAGCCGACGGGCGCCCAAGAGCGCCAAGCGGCGGGTCCTGCGCTGGAGCGCCTCCGTGCTCTCCGTGCTCATACTGGCCACCGGCGCGACCGGTTACCTCTACTACGAGCACCTCAACGGCAACATCAAGAAAGAGGATCTGACCCTCGGCGACCAGCAGATGGCCGATCACAAGGCCAACGCCGCCGGTCAGACCCCGCTCAACATCCTGCTCATCGGTTCCGACGCCCGCGACTCCGAGGCCAACCAGAAGCTGGGCGGGGCAAAGGAGACCTTCGGCGCGAAGCCGCTGGCCGATGTGCAGATGCTGCTCCACATCTCCGCGGACCGCAGCAACCTGTCCGTGATCAGCATGCCGCGCGACACCATGCTGAAGATGCCCAAGTGCACGGCCCCGGACGGCGAGGTCTTCCCCGCCAGCACCGTGGACGTGCAGACCAACCAGAGCCTGGGCCGCGGTGGTCCGGGGTGCACGGTGGCCACCTGGTACGAGCTGACCGGCATTAGGATCGACCACTTCATGATGATCGACTTCGCCGGTGTGGTCTCGATGGCCGACGCCATCGGCGGCGTCCCGGTCTGTGTCGACGCCAACATCAACTCCCGCGGCCGGGACGGCAAGGGCTCCGGGCTGAAGCTGGAGAAGGGCACCACCTACGTCAAGGGCGAGCAGGCCCTCCAGTGGCTGCGCACCCGGTACGGCTTCGGGGACAACACCGACCTCTGGCGGGCGAAAGCCCAGCACCAGTACATGAACGCGATGGTCCGCCAACTGCGCAAGGGCACCAAACTCACCGACCCGGCGAAGCTGATGAACCTCGCCGAGGCGGCCACCGAGGCGCTGACGGTCGACAAGGGCCTCGACACGGTCAAGAAGCTCTACGACCTGGCCGAGGAGTTCAAGAAAGTCCCCACGAAGCGCATCACGATGTCGACGATGCCCAACGTGTACGGCACCGGCACGAACAACGGCCGGGTCTACCCGAAGGCGGGCGACGCGGAGCAGCTGTTCCGGATGGTCCGCGACGACGTCCCGCTGGACGGCAAGGCCTCCAAGCGGAAGAAGCCGGAGGCCGCGAAGGACCCGTCGGCGCCGGTCGGCGAAATCGCCGTCGCCGTGCGGAACGGGACCGCCACGGACGCGCTCGGGCCCGCCTCGGGGCGCGCCGGTGACGTGATGGAACAGCTGAAGGACGCGGGCTACGCGAAGGCCACCGTCGACCCCGGCAACGTGACCGCGGCGGCGCGGACGGCGGTCCTGTACCCGAGCGCGGATCTGGAGGGCGACGCGCAGGCGGTCGCCAAGGCGCTCGGGGTTCCGCTGTCGCAGGTGAAGAGGTCCACGGACGTCTCGGGGATCTCGCTCGCCGTGGGCGCGGACTGGCGCGAGGACGGGGCCTACCCGGTGTCCAAGGGCAAGGAGAAGACCCCGGAGTCGGCGGGCGCCCTCAACGGCGACGACGAGAAGGCCTGCATGAAGGTGAACCCGAACTACACCTGGTGACGCCGTAACGACACGTGTACACGAAGGGTCCCACCGCCGAGCGGTGGGGCCCTTCGTACACGTCGGACGGTGGGACCCTTCGTACACGTCGGGCGGTGGGGCCCTTCGTACACGTCGGGCGGTGGGGCCCTTCGTACACGTCGGACGGTGGGGCCCTTCGTACACGTCGGACGGTGGGACCCTTCGTACACGTCGGGCGGTGGGGCCCTTCGTACACGTCGAGCCGCGGGCCCTTCGTACGCGTCGGGCGACCGGTGTCAGACGGTCTCGCTGCTGCCGTTCATCGCCGGGCGGCGGCTCGCGATGACCCGCTTGGCCAGCGACCGGGGGCTGGTGAGGAAGCCGAAGCCCCAGCACATGTGCATCGTCGCCAGCGCCACCGGGATCTGTGCGCGGGCCTTCAGCGAGAGGCCCTTGCCCGCGGGCAGCGACCCGGCGACGATCGCGGCCACGTAACCGCCGGGCACGATCAGGGCCCACGGGGTGACGGCCGCGCCCAGGACCAGACCCGCCGCGATGGCGACGACGGCGGTCGGCGGGGCCAGGTAGCGGAGGTTGATCGAGCCGGAGTGGTAGCGGGCGACGACGTGACGCCAGCGGCCGTAGTCCTTGTACTGCTTGGCGAGCGCCTTCACTGTGGGGCGCGGGCGGTACTGGACCTTCAGCTCGGGCGAGAACCAGATCAGCCCGCCGGCCTCGCGGATGCGGAAGTTCAGCTCCCAGTCCTGGGCACGGATGAACTCGACGTTGTAGCCCTCCGCCCGCTCCAGGGCCTCGCGGCGGAAGACGCCCAGGTAGACGGTCTCGGCCGGGCCCGCCTGGCCGCCCGTGTGGAAGGCGGCATTGCCGACGCCGATCTTGGAGGTCATCGCGGCGGCGACGGCGTCCTCCCAGGCGTTCTCGCCCTCGGCGTGCATGATGCCGCCGACGTTCTGCGCGCCGGTCTCCTCCAGGAGGCGGACGGCGGTCGCGATGTAGTTCGGCGAGAGCATGCCATGGCCGTCGACCCGCACGACGACGGGGTGGCGGGAGGCCTTGATCGCCGCGTTGAGGGCGGCGGGGGTGCGGCCGGTGGGGTTGGGCACGGTGTGGACCCGGGGGTCCTCGGCGACCAGCTCGGCGGCGATCTCGTCCGTACGGTCGGCGGAGGGGCCGAGCGCGATCACGACCTCCATCTCACCGGGGTACTCCTGCTCCAGGATGTGCCGGACCGAGTTCCTGAGATGACGTTCCTCGTTGAGCACCGGCATGATCACGGAGACGGCGGGGTACTGCGCGGCAGACATGTGGTCCTCGGGTGGTCCTCGGGGGCGCCGGGGGTGCCGCACCGCGGGAGGCGGGCGCCCCGGGAGGCGGCGTTATTCGGCCGCCACGTTACCGCGAATGGGGGATACCGGTGCGCGCCGCCGGGTCGCGGGCCGGGACGGAGATCGTATGGGCCTACCGTGCGATGGTCCCCTTGCACCGCAGAGGTGTCTCCCTTGCACCCCGGAGGTGTCTCCCCGTGCCCGCACCGCAACGACCGCAGCGTCCGCCGCGCCCCCGCACCGCTCCCCCGCACCGCCGCCCGCCGCAGGGCACACGGCCGGTCCGCCGCCGCGAGCAGGACGAACGGCCGCGCTGGGGCATGCGGGTGGCCACGGGTCTCTCGGTGCTGGTGCTGGGGGCCGGCGGGATCGGGCACGCCGTGGTGAGCAGCCTGGAGAGCGGGATCGGCCGGGTCGATCCGTTCAAGGACATGAAGAACCGCCCGCAGGCGGGCCACGGCACGAATCTGCTGCTCGTCGGCACCGACGGCCGGGACACGATCACCAAGGCCGAGAAGAAGAAGTACCGGCTCGGCGGCGCGCCCTGCCACTGCACCGACACGATCATGCTGGTCCATCTGTCGGCCGACCGGCAGCGGGCGAGCGTGGTCAGCCTCCCCCGGGACAGTTACGCCGAGATGCCCGCCCACACCGACCGCACCACGGGCAAGCGCCACGAGAGCCACCCGGTGAAGCTGAACGCCGCGTATGCGGAGGGCGGGCCCACGCTGACCGTGCGGACGGTAGAGAACATGACGAAGGTCAAGATCGACCACTATCTGGAGGTCGACTTCACCAGCTTCATGAAAACGGTCGACGCGGTGGGCGGGGTGAAGATCTGTACGGCGCGGCCGATGAAGGACTCGTACACCGGGCTGAACCTCCCCGCGGGCACGCATGAGCTGGACGGCGGCCAGGCGCTCCAGTACGTGCGCTCGCGCCATGTGGACGTGGCCTCCGACCTGGGCCGGATGGAACGCCAGCAGAAGTTCGTGGCGGCGCTGATCAAGCAGGCGACGAGCAGCGGGGTGCTGCTGAACCCGGTGAAATTCCAGCAGGTCGCCGCCTCGGCGCTCGGCTCGGTCCGGGCCGACGAGGGCTTCGGTACGGAGCAGATGCTGGCGCTCGGCAAGGCGATGAAGGGCTTCGGGCCGGCCTCGTCGGAGTTCGCCTCCGTGCCCATCGGCGACCCCAGTTTCCCGGTCGAGGGCATCGGCTCGACGGTGCGGTGGGACGCGGAGAAGGCGAAGAAGCTGTTCCAGGCCCTGCGCGAGGACAAGCCGCTGGCCCCGTCGAAGCCGGAGCCCGCGGCCGGTCCGAAGAAGCCTCGGGCCACGCTCGTGGACGTGGCGCCGAAGGAGATCCGGGTGCAGGTCTACAACGGGACCCCGGAGGCGGGTCTCGGCCGGACAGTGGACGAGGCGCTGCGGGCGACCGGCTTCGCCACCACCGGGGCCCCGCTCAACGGGGAGGCGCGGGAGCTGAAGCGGACGCTCGTGGAGTACGACCCGCGCTGGGACCGGTCGGCGAAGTCCCTGGCCACAGCGCTGCCCGGGAGCGAACTGAAGGCGGTGAAGGGCCAGGGCCCGCAGCTGAAGGTGACGGTGGGCTCGGACTTCACGAAGGTGCAGCGGGTGAAGGCGGAGGGCCGGGAGACGGGTGAGTTCTCCACGGTGACGGGCGACGAGGTGGTCTGCCCGTGACCACGGGGCGGCTCAGTCGTCGATGCCGTCGGCGGCGCGCTTCTCGCGGAGCTCCTTGATCGCGCGGCGGCGGGCGAGCCGGTGGGTGCGCCGGATCTGCGCCTCCTGGTAGCGCCGGTTGTCGCGCTCGGTCTCGGGGATCACCGGCGGTACGCGGCGCGGCTTGCCGTCCCCGTCCACGGCGGCGAAGACCAGATAGGCGCTGCCGACCTGCTGGGCGGGGGTCGACTCGTTCCAGCGTTCGGCCATCACCCGGACGCCGACCTCCATCGAGGAGCGGCCGGTCCAGTTGACCTGTGCGCGTACGTGAACGAGGTCACCGACCCTGACCGGCTCCAGGAAGACCATCTCGTCCATCGAGGCGGTCACCGCGGGCCCGCCGGAGTGCCGGCCGGCCACCGCGCCGGCGGCGTCGTCGACCAGTTTCATGATCACACCACCGTGCACCGTGCCGAGGAGGTTGGTGTCACTGCCGGTCATGATGTGGCTGAGGGTGGTCCGGGACGCCGCGGTCGGCTTGCCCGGAATCTCGCCCTCCGGGCGGGTGGCCTGATCTGTCATACAGTCCACCTTATGCGGGGGCGTGCGCCCCGCAGAATGCATCAGGTTCGCAACAGCCCTGGTGCGATTTCCCTTACACCCTGTAATAGCTGTGGCCCGGGACGGCACACTGTTCCAATGAACGATTGGCCCGATCGACGGACCGGCGACCGCAGCGAGCGCTACGGGCGGGGCAGTGCCAACCCCCAGCCCGAGAGTGCGCGGGCGATGCCGCACATCCAGCGTCGCCCCGCCCCGCAGAGGCCGTCGGCGCCGCCGCAGAGGCCGCAGGTGCCGCAGCAGGGTCAGGGATACGACGACCGCTACCAGGACGGCGGCTACGGCAACAGCCCCGGCCCCGGTTACGACAGCGGCTACAACACGGGCCAGGTCTACGGTTCGGGCAGCGGCGGGTCCGACGGCCGGGGCGGCGGAGGCGGTCGTCGCGGCGGCGGTGACGGCGGTTACGTCCAGGGCGGCCCGGCCCCGGACTGGCGCCGCCGGATCAAGCTCGGCGCGCTGACCCTGGTGGTCGTGGTGCTCGCGGTCTCGATCTCGACGTACTTCTGGGCCGACTCGAAGCTGAAGCGCGAGGTCGACCTGGCCAAGGTCATCGAGCGCCCGGAGTCCGGCGACGGCACGAACTACCTGATCGTCGGGTCCGACAGCCGTGAGGGCATGTCGGCGGAGGAGAAGAAGCGGCTGCGCACCGGTTCCGCGGAGGGCAAGCGGACCGACTCGATGATGATCCTGCACGACGGCTCCAGCGGCCCGACGCTGATCTCGCTGCCCCGGGACTCCAACGTCGAGATCCCGTCCTTCGTGGGGTCCGAGTCCGGCAAGAAGTTCCAGGGCACCGGCCGGCAGGTGAAGCTGAACGCCGCCTACGCCGAGGACGGCCCCGAACTCCTGGTCCGTACGGTGGAGTTCAACACCGGGCTGCACATCGACCATTACGTCGAGATCGGCTTCGGCGGCTTCGCGAAGATCGTGGACGCGATCGGCGGGGTCGAGCTGGACATCCCGAAGGCGTTCAAGGACAAGAAGTCGGGGGCCGACTTCCAGGCCGGCAAGCAGACGCTGAACGGCGAGCAGTCCCTGGCCTTCGTCCGGACGCGGTACGCGTTCGCGGGCAGCGACCTGGACCGTACGAAGAACCAGCAGAAGTTCCTCGCGGCGCTGGCGAGCCAGACGGCGACCCCGTCCACGATCATCAACCCGTTCAAGCTGTACCCGACGATGGGCGCGGGCCTGGACACGCTGATCGTGGACAAGGACATGTCGCTCTGGGCGCTGGGCAACATGTTCTTCGCCATGAAGGGCGTCACGGGCGGCGAGGGCACGTCGATGAACATGCCGATCTCGGGCAGCGTCGGGGGCAACCTGGTCTGGGACAAGGCCAAGGTGAAGCAGCTGGTGGAGCAGCTCAACAACGACGAGAAGGTCACGGTCAAGGGCAACTAAGCCTGCGGGCAGACCCGTTGAAGGGCGCCGGGCTGATGCCCGGCGCCCTTCTTCCGTCCATCTGCCGGGGGCCGCCTACGAGCCGTAGGTGATGTTCCCCTTCTCGTCCATGAGGGGGTGGATCTGGGAGGGGCCGTAGTCGTCCACGTCGGACGGGCGCGACTTCTCCGGCCCGTCCGGCCCGATCCGCATCACACGCTCGACCCGGACCACCTCGTACCGACGCCCCCGCACCACGAGTTCGTTGGGCCTCCGGCGCGCGGTGAACTTCTTCGCGGCCCGCGCGTGGAGGGCAGCCTCCTTCTCGTCCACCTTCATCCAGGCGGGCAGCTCCGGCATGTCCGGCAGATCCGGCAGTTGGGGAACGGGCCTGGTGAGGTGGTGGACGAGGGCACGGCGGGCGCCCTGCGGGGTCGAGTACTGCCCGGTCACCATCGACCAGGTCGACTCCTTCCGCTCCACCACCCGGAACGTCGTCGGGAGGAGCACGACCCCGGGGTGGGTGGTCAACGCCCGCCGGGAGTCGGCCCGTACGTCATCGGGGAAGCGGGCGGCGGTGTAGGAGAGCCTCAGCAGCCCGGCCCGGTCGATCCCCTCGGTCAGCCCGACGGCCGCCGCGTGGTCGACCACGAAGCCCTCGGTGCGGCAGGGGTCGGGGGCGTCCAGGTCCCAGCTGTCCTCGTCCGGGTCGGTGGCCCGGGGCGGCTCCAGGCGGTCGCCCCCGATCCGGGCGAACTCGTCGGCGCGCACGACCCGGTAGCGGACGCCGTCCGCCGACACCTCGTCGGTCGCCTCGGCCTCCAGCCGTGCCACGGCGTCCAGCAGGGACCTCCGCACCGCCGGGTCCTCGGTATCGTCCCTCGCCCTGAACCACAGGATCGAGTTGAGCTCGTCCCGGGCCATCTGCGGGAATCCGCAGTCCAGTTCGCCCAGCAACCGCCAGCGCGGCCGGTCACCGCGCCGCTGCTCGGCGAGTCCGAACAGGGGCCCCCGGACCACGATGTTCGGGTACTTGCGGACCGAGGCGAACGCGTCCGCCTCGATGACCTCGGAGACCGGGTCGTCGTGACGGGTGACGTTGATCGTGAGATGGTCCGGCGATTTCTCCGGGTGAGCGTTCATGCACTCAGTGTGCCGAAGTCGCTTGTCGGTGTCAGGGGTTTCCGCCGCAAAGGGCTTCCGCCGCGCGGTGCAGACGCCGACGAGCACGCCCGGCCGCCCGTGGGGCCGAGCGCGCTCGGAGCGTGCGGGGTGGTGAGTGTGCGTCAGCTGCCGGATTCCGAACCGAGCGGCTTTCGCCGGAAGATCCCCTGACGCCAAGGCGGAGATCGAGCTCGCGTGCGTCTTCGTCAGCCATGGCGCGCAGGGTAGGGGCGGCGGGCCGGGCCGGGCCGAGTGACGGGTACCCGGAGATCCACCCGAAATCGCTGCTCGCGCCGGGTCGTGACCCGCCACGACCCGGTGGAGGCCGACCGGATCGTGGGCCACCGCGACCCGGTGGGCCACGACGTCAACTAACTAAAGAACCAAGAGAAATTACCCAACCCCACCCCACCTGATCCCGGTGGTCAACTGCGGGGTGGATCGGTCACCCACATGGGTGAGATTCACCAACTGGTGTGGATTTCGGCCGGGTTGGAAGGCATATGCTCGCGCTGAACACAACCCCAGACATGAGACGGCCCCCGCCGGGACGGCAATCCCGAGCGAGGACCTGACCACCAAGGAAGCAGAGACCTTCCCGATGGATACCCAGCACGATATCGCCCTCACCCGCGCCCTGGCAGAGGTTCCCGGACCACTGCCGCTCTCCGGCGTGATCCACGTCGCGATCCCGCACACGACCCGCTTCACGGTCGTCGGCAACCATCTCGCGCAGCACGCCGAGCTCTCCCTCACCGCGATCGGGATCGGCGTACACATCCAGTCGCTCCCCGCCGGGTCCAAGGTCGGCATCAAGGCGCTCGCGGCCCGCTTCGCCGAGGGCGAGACGACGATCGCCGCCGCACTGCGCGAGCTGGAGACCCACGGCTATCTGCACCGGACCCGCGAGAGGCTGCCGAACGGCCGGATGACCACCCGGACGGTGTTCTGCAACCAGCCGGGGGCGTTGCTGCGGAGCGCGACGGTGGTGCCGGTAACGGTGGCACCGGTGCCGGTGGTGACGCCTGCGGTGCCCGCACCTGCGCCCGCGCCCCTCCCTCCGCCCGAGCCCACCCCCGTACCGGAGGAAGCGCACCCGCCGGTCCGCGTACCGTCGCGCATCGCGCCCAAGCCTCCCCGCCGGCCGCTCCCGCAGCCCCGCGAGCTGACCCCGGAGCTGCACCGGGCCGCCTCCGCGCTCCTCGCCGACCTTCGGCGTCACGCGCCGGAGCTGGTGCTCTCCGAGGACGATGTCGAGGAGCTGGCGCCCGGTGCGGCTGCCTGGCTGGAGCGGGGCGCACACCCCGATGCCATCCGCCGCGCCCTGACGACCGAGCTCCCGCAGCCGCCCAAGTACCCGGTGAAAATCGTCAGACACCGCCTCACCGTGCTCCTGCCACCGCCGCTCCCCGGCACCCAGGAGCTGACCCCGGTCCACCGGACGCCCGTCACCCCCTTCCAGACCTGCGAGGGCTGTGACCGCGCCTTCCGCTCTCCGGCCCCGGGTCACTGCCGCGACTGCCGGGCCCAGTACTGGGAGGCGGCGTAGGCCTGCACGCCGACCGTCACGCGGTGGTCGCGCGGTCGGGCGTTGTCGCTATGCCTGGCGACGGCATCCGGCGAGGAGGGTCGCGACCATGCGCGCGGCGTCCGCCCGGTCGTAGTCGGGGCCGGTGATGCAGAGGTTTCCGATGGCGCGCATGAGCGTGTAGGCGGTGACGTCCGGGCCGATCTCGTCGGCGGCGACGCAGGCGTCGAGCAGCGTCGCGCAGGCCGGAACCAGGGTGTCGAGCATGAGGGCGTGGAGGTTCTCCAGCCCCGGATCGCCGGACCCCAGGGCGGCGCCGAGGCCGTGCTTCGTCACCAGGAACTCCACGAACGCGTCCGCCCAGCCTGTCAGGGCGGTGAACGGGGAGGCCGATTCCTCCAGGAGCCGGGGCGCGAGTGCGGTGCAGGTGTCGATCTGGTGCCGGTAGACGGCGGTGACGAGGTCCGCCCGTGTCGGGAAGTTCCGGTAGATCGTGCCGACACCGACGCCGGCCCGTTCGGCGATGTCGCGGATGGGGGCCTGGACTCCCTGGTCCACGAAGACCGCCGACGCCGCCGACAGCACGCCGTCGCGGGTGCGCTGTGCCTGCGCCTGGCGTACTCCGACCGATTCCGGCACGAGGCCCTCCCTTTGCTCGCGGAACAATGTTCCGCTAAGTTGGCGGAACGGCGCTCCGCCAAAGTATGGCAGAGCGATCCCGTGGAGAAAGCGCAGGTCCCTCATGCCTTCCAGCCACCTCGGCCCAGACCGCGACCGCGACCGCGACCGCGACCGGCGGATCGTCGCGGTCAAGCCCATCTCCGTTTCCGCGCCCGGCCGCAGCGTCGACCTCCAGGTGAAGGTCACCGCTCCCCTGTCGGGCCGGAACCTTCCCGTCATCGTGTTCTCCCACGGCAACGCCTGGTCCATGGACGGATACGAGCCCCTCGTCGATCGGTGGGCGGCCGCCGGATTCGTCGTCGTACAGCCCACCCACCTGGACTCCCGCCGCAACGGCATCGGCTGGGACGACCCGCGCTTCGCCACCGTCTGGCGCGTCCGGATCGCCGACCTCCACGCGGTCATCGACGGCCTCGGCGACATCCTTGTCCAGGCCGGCGGCCTGGAGACGCGCGTCGACCTTGAGCGCATAGCGGTCGTCGGCCACTCCTGGGGCGCGCAGACCACCGGGGCGATCCTCGGCGCGCGTGTGCTCGACGCCGACGGCGTTCCCGGAGAGGACTTCTCCCACCCCGCCGTCTCGGCCGGTGCGCTGATCGCCGCGACCGGAACCGGCGACACCCTCACCCCGTTCGCGGCCGAACGCCTTCCGTTCATGAGGCCGGACTACTCCACCATGACCACCCCGGCCCTGGTCGTCGCGGGCGGCAAGGACCAGTCCCAGCTCTCCACCCGGGGGCCGGAGTGGTTCACCGACGCCTACCACCTCAGCCCGGCCCCGAAGAGCCTGCTCACCATCGCCGAGGGCGAGCACACCCTGGGCGGCCTCGCCGGCGAGTCGGCCGCCGAGACCACCGACGAGGACCCCGCCCGCGTCGCCCTCGTCGCCGACGCGGTCTCCGCCTACCTCCTCGACGCCCTCAAGCTCGACGACGACGCGTGGGCCGCCCTCAGCGCCACGGACGCGGCCGGCGACGGTACGTGGAGCATCGTCGGCAAGTCCCGCGTGCCGGCAACGCGGCGTGCGGCAGCGCCAACAGCCCTCGGCCCACGTGGTTGAGCACGAAGTTTCCGACGACCGCGTCGAACGCGTCGTCAGCGTAGGGAAGTTCGGGAGGTCGAGCCGTACGCGCCTCGGCTTCCGGGACCGCCCTGCGGGTCGCGTCCACCATGCCGGGTTCGGCGTCGACGGCGTGGACCGTCGCACCGCGCCCGGCGGCGAGGAAGTCGATGGTGCCGCTGCCGCAGCCCACGTCGAGGACGCGGCTGCCGGGCCCGGCCCCAGCGGCGTCGAGGAGTCCCGCCGCCGGGTGGGCGCAGAGCCGGGCGTAGGTGCGGGCGTACGCCTCGGCCTTGCCGGACCAGATGCGCCGTTCGGCGTGGTCGAAGGGGGTCGGGGAATGCTCCGCGTCCGCTTCCCGTGACACGGAGGAGGCAGCCACCGCGCCCGAGTCCCCTGGCGCCGGCGAGGCGGTCATGACACGGCTCCCTTCGGTTCGAGTTCGGCGAAGTCCTCGTGGAGGGCGTCGAGATAACGGCCGGTCGGTGCGCCGGCCGGATTCAGCTCCGCCAGCCGCCAACCGGGCAGCTGCGCCTCGACCCCCGCCGGGAGCGACCCGTCCGCAGGGTCCGCCAGGGCGTACAGCACGCCGAACGCGGTCTCCCTGGCGACTTCGCGGGCCAGTGCGCCGAGGTCCTCGGGGGTGAGCCCGGCCGCGAGGGCCCGGTCGACGGCGCCGGCCGCCGCTCCGTCGGTACGGTAGGCGTCGACCCACTGCGGGGCCGCCGTGCCCCAGGCGTCGACGTCCTGCCACACCGTCCGCAGGAGGCGGTAGCGGGCGAGCTGCGGCAGCCCCTCCTCCGCCTCGGACTCGGCCCAGTCGCGAGCGTCGTCCTCCGCACCCAGGGCGATGAAGAGGGCGGTCAGCCTGTCGAGTTCGGTCATGGGGAGGGAGGCTACCGGCCGGGGCCGAGGTGCGGTCGGGGACGGTGCTCGGTGCGGGACCGATGACTTTTCGTGGGGTGCGCGGTCTGTCCTTCCGTAAGACTGAGAGGCGACGCCGGGCACCCACCGGGGCCCGCCACGACACAGCAGGAGACCTGATGCGCACCCTGATCAGCACCGCCTTCGTTTCGCTCGACGGCGTCATGGAGGCCCCGGGCGGCGAGCCCGGCTACCGGAACTCGGGGTGGACGTTCAAGGACGTGGAGTTCCTGCCGGAGGCGTACGAGCTCAAGAGCCAGGAGCAGGACGAGGCCACGGCCCTGCTGCTGGGACGGGCCAGCTACGAGGCGTTCAGCCCGGTGTGGCCGGGCATGGAGGAGTTCACGGGGTACAAGGCGATGCCGAAGTACGTCGTCTCCACCAAGCTGACCGACGGCGACCTGGTGTCCGACTGGGGTGAGACCACGATCCTGCGGTCGCTCGACGAGGTGGCCGCCCTGAAGAAGACCGAGGGCGGCCCGATCATCGTCCACGGCAGCACCGAGCTGAACCGGAACCTCGCGGACGCCGACCTGATCGACCGGTACCACCTGCTCGTCTTCCCGCTCCTGCTCGGCGCGGGCAAGCGCCTGTTCAGCGACACGGACAAGGACGCCCAGAAGCTGAAGCTGGTCGAGCACGAGGCGTACGCCAACGGCATCCAGAAGAACGTCTTCGAGGTCGTCCGCTGACGCGCCCGGGTGGGTCCCCCGGGGCCCTGCCGGACCACAGCCCCCGCCCCGGCCCGGCCGGTCAGCAGGCGCGCACCCCTCGCAGGACGGTCTCCGCCACCTCGGTGGGCACGACGCCCGTGGTGTCGACCTCCCGAGCTTCCCGGCGGAGCCAGGGCAGGGCCCGCTCGTAGTCGGTCAGGTGGTCCAGGCGCCACTGCCGGGCGCCGGCGCTCTCCGGTGCGGTGTCGGTCTCGATGCGTCCGACGAGGGTCTCCCGGTCGGTGTGCAGGAGGAAGTGGTGCACGGGGATACCGGCCTTCGTCAGGCCGTCGTGGATCTCCTGCCAGTACGACTCGACCAGGACCGTCTGCGTGACCACCAGCGTTCCGCCCACGTGGTCGAGCACCTGCCGCGCGGTCTCCACCACCAGGCCCCGCCAGGGCGGGAAGTCCTGGAAGTCCTTCTCCGGCACGCCGAGCACATGGCAGAGCATCTCGCCGACCTTCTCGGTGTCGAACAGCCGTGAGTCCGGGAGGAGCGAGGTCATCTCCTTCGCCGTGGTGGTCTTGCCCGCGCCGAAGGTTCCGTTCAGCCAGATGATCATCGTTCCACCCTAGGGCGAATACTTCGGGCACCGGAGCGCCCGTTCCCCGTAGGTTCGGACACACCCGTCGTGAGGACGGGCCAGACCTACGTATCAGGGAGCCCGTATGGCAACCATCCACCGCACCACCATGACGCCCGGCAAGCTGGAGCTGATCACCGGCTGGCTGCCGAAGCAGAGCTGGTACGCGGGCTCCGGGGAGACGCCGGACCTGGTCAAGGCCGGCGGGTTCCGTCTGGACGACCCGGAAGGGGAGGTCGGGATCGAGTTCATGGTCGTGGCGGAGGCGGCCGGGCAGGAGCCGGTGGCGTATCTGGTGCCGCTCGGCTACCGCGGCGCGGCGCTGGAGGGTGTCCCCGACGAGGCGCTGATCGGCACCTCCGAGCACGGAGTGCTCGGCACCCGGTGGATCTACGACGGCGCCCACGACCCGGTGGTGCTGGCGCAGTTGCGCGCCCTCCTGCGCGGCGAGGCGAAGCCGCAGCAGCAGAGCGTGAGCGACGCCCCCGACCCGACCGTCATCGTCCATGGGGCCGATGCCGGTGCCGGTGCCGACCAGGGGGCCGACGTCCGGATCAACCGCGTCCTGCGGGCGTCGGAAGCCGAGCAGGGGTCTCCGGGAAGTCTCGTCGCCGGCTGGACCTGGCCGGACGGAACGGCCGTACGGGGAGAGCTGGCGGCCGTCGCGTCGCGGTAGTGGCCGTCAACGCCGCAGGGGCCTGAGCCCATACGAACGGCCCCCGGCACTGCGCCGGGGGCCGTCGGTAGAAGCGGTTATGGCAGGTTGCGCGCCATCACGATCCGCTGAACTTGGTTCGTGCCCTCATAAATCTGCGTGATCTTGGCGTCGCGCATCATGCGCTCGACCGGGTAGTCCCGCGTGTAGCCGTAGCCGCCGAGCAGCTGGACGGCGTCCGTGGTGACCTCCATGGCGACGTCGGAGGCGAAGCACTTGGCCGCGGCGCCGAAGAACGTGAGGTCGCCGTCGACGCGCTCGGACTTGGCGGCGGCCGAGTAGGTGAGCTGACGGGCCGCCTCCAGCTTCATCGCCATGTCGGCGAGCATGAACTGGATGCCCTGGAAGTCCGCGATCGGCTTGCCGAACTGCTTGCGCTCCTGGACGTACCCCTTGGCGTAGTCCAGCGCGCCCTGGGCGATGCCGAGCGCCTGGGCCGCGATGGTGATGCGGGTGTGGTCCAGGGTCTTCATCGCGGTGGCGAAGCCGGTGCCCTCCTCGCCGATCATCCGGTCGGCGGGAATGCGCACGTTGTCGAAGTAGACCTCGCGGGTCGGAGAGCCCTTGATGCCGAGCTTCTTCTCCGGGGCGCCGAAGGAGACGCCCTCGTCGGACTTCTCGACGACGAACGCGGAAATGCCCTTGGAGCGCTTGGCCGGGTCGGTGACGGCCATGACCGTGTAGTACTCGGAGACGCCCGCGTTGGTGATCCAGCGCTTCACGCCGTTGAGGACCCAGAAGTCACCGTCGCGCACGGCCTTCGTCTTCATGCCCGCCGCGTCCGAGCCGGCGTCCGGCTCGGAGAGGGCGTACGAGAACATCGCGTCGCCCTTGGCGAGCGGGCCCAGGTACTTGCGCTTCAGCTCCTCGGAACCGGAGAGGATCACCGGGAGCGAGCCGAGCTTGTTGACGGCCGGGATCAGGGAAGAGGAGGCGCAGGCGCGGGCCACCTCCTCGATCACGATGACCGTGGCGAGCGCGTCGGCGCCGGCGCCGCCGTACTCCTCCGGGACGTGGACGGCGTGCAGGTCCGAGGCGACCAGGGCGTCCAGCGCCTCCTGCGGGAAGCGGCTCTCCTCGTCGACCGCGGCGGCGAAGGGGGCGATCTTCGCCTCGGCGAGCGCGCGGATGGTCTCGCGGAGCATGTCGTGCTCCTCGGCCGGACGGTACAGGTCGAAATCGGTCGAACCCGCCAAGACGCTCACTCCCCAGATGCTAACTACCGTTAAGTAACCCAATTTTAGTCCGCAGACCGCCCGGCGGCATACGTGCCCTGTACGTGAGCTTCCCGACAGGGGTGGGACATAGGCGATGCGGTGGACAGCTGGAGCGGTGAATTCCGGCCTTCCGCTGCCCGACTATGCTCGGTCCGCACGTCCGTCCGCATCTCCCAGGAGCACTCCATGGCCCTCAGGATCACTGTGATCGGCACCGGCTATCTCGGCGCCACCCATGCCGCGGCCATGGCCGAGCTGGGCTTCGAGGTCCTGGGGCTCGACGTCGTGCCGGAGAAGATCGAGCTGCTCTCCACCGGCCGCGTGCCGATGTACGAGCCGGGTCTCGAGGAGATGCTCCAGCGGCACGTCGCCGGCATCGAGGGATCCACCGGGCGGCTGCGCTTCACCACCTCCTGGGAGGAGGTCGGGGAGTTCGGGGATGTCCACTTCGTCTGTGTGAACACCCCGCAGAAGCACGGCGAGTACGCCTGCGACATGAGCTATGTCGACAGCGCCTTCGACTCGCTGGCGCCGCATCTGACCCGGCCCGCCCTGGTCGTCGGCAAGTCGACCGTCCCGGTGGGCTCCGCCGCCCGCCTCGCGGCCCGCCTCGCGGAGCTCGCTCCGGCGGGCGCCGACGCAGAGCTGGCCTGGAACCCGGAGTTCCTCCGCGAGGGCTTCGCCGTGAACGACACCCTGCACCCGGACCGGATCGTCGTGGGCGTCGCGAGCGAGGGGGCCGAGAAGCTGCTGCGCGAGGTGTACGCCGGGCCCGTCGCCGAGGGCTCGCCGTTCGTGGTGACCGACTTCCCGACGGCCGAACTGGTGAAGACCTCCGCCAACTCCTTCCTGGCCACCAAGATCTCCTTCATCAACGCGATGGCCGAGGTGTGCGAGGCCGCCGACGGGGACGTCGTGAAACTCGCGGAGGCCATCGGGCACGACGACCGCATCGGGAAGAAGTTCCTGCGGGCCGGGATCGGCTTCGGCGGCGGCTGCCTGCCCAAGGACATTCGCGCCTTCATGGCACGCGCCGGCGAGCTGGGCGCGGACCAGGCGCTCACCTTCCTCCGTGAGGTCGACTCCATCAACATGCGCCGCCGCGGCCACATGGTGGAGCTGGCCCGGGAGGCGGTCGGCGGCGACTCGTTCCTCGGCAAGCGGGTGGCGGTGCTGGGCGCGGCGTTCAAGCCGGACTCCGACGACGTACGCGACTCCCCCGCGCTCAACGTCGCCGGGCAGATCCACCTCCAGGGCGGCCAGGTGACCGTGTTCGACCCGAAGGGGATGGACAACGCCCGGCGGTTGTTCCCGACGCTCGGCTACGCGGACTCCGCGCTGGAGGCGGTGCGCGGGGCGGACGTGGTGCTGCACCTGACGGAGTGGCGTGAGTTCCGCGAGCTGGACCCGGCGGAGCTGGGCGAGGTGGCCGCCCGCCGGACCATCCTGGACGGCCGCAACGCCCTGGACAGCGCGGTGTGGCGCGCGGCCGGGTGGACGTACCGGGCGATGGGCCGCCCGAAGGCCTAGTAGCTTCGCCGTGAGGGCGAGCGCTTCGGGGCGCTCACCCTCACAGCGTGAGCGCTCCAGGGCGCTCACCCTCACGGCGCTGGGCGCGAAGACCTTCCGGCGTCAGCCGAGCGGGCCGTCCAGCTCCGCGATCGTCGCGTGGGACGGGCCGCGCCGGCTCTGCTCGTCGCGGGCCACGGCCTCCGCGTCGCGCAGCACCCGTACGGAGTTCTGCCAGGTCAGCTTAGCGAGGTCGCCCTCGGACCAGTTCCGCCGCAGCAGCTCCGCGATGAGGTTCGGGTAACCGGAGACGTCCTCCAGGCCGCGCGGGGTGAACGCCGTGCCGTCGTAGTCGCCGCCGATGCCGATGTGGTCGACGCCCGCGACCGCGCGCATGTGGTCGAGGTGGTCCGCGATGGTCGAGACGGTGGCCTCGGGGCGCGGGTTCGACGCCTCGAAGTCCTCGTGGACGCGCATCGCGGTCGGGGTGGTGTCGAGGTGGTGCAGCCCGTGCTCGCGCATGTTGCGGTCGGCGGCCAGGGTCCAGGCGACGGCCTCGGGCAGCACGAACTTCGGGACGAAGGTCGCCATCGCGACGCCGCCGTTGGCCGGGAGGGCCGCGAGCACGTCGTCGGGGATGTTGCGCGGGTGGTCGCAGACGGCGCGGGCCGAGGAGTGCGAGAAGATCACCGGCGCGGTGCTGGTGGCGAGCGCGTCGCGCATGACGCCGTCCGCGACGTGGCTGAGGTCGACGAGCATGCCGACGCGGTTCATCTCGCGGACGACCTCGTGGCCGAAGGCGGAGAGGCCGCCGAGGCGCGGCAGGTCCGTCGCGCTGTCGGCCCAGTCGATGTTGTCGTTGTGGGTGAGCGTCAGGTAGCGGACGCCCAGGTCGTACAGGGCGCGCAGGGTGCCCAGCGAGTTGTTGATGGAGTGGCCGCCCTCGGCGCCCATCAGGGAGGCGATCCGGCCCTCGGCGCGGGCCTTCTCCAGGTCCTCGGCGGTGAGCGCCCGCCGCAGACGCGTCGGGTAGCGGGCGATCAGCTCGCCGACGACGTCGATCTGCTCCAGGGTGGCGCTGACGGCCTGGTCGCCGGTCAGGTCGGTGCGGACGTACACCGACCAGAACTGGCCGCCGACCCCGCCGGCCCGCAGCCGGTTCAGGTCGGTGTGGAGCAGGCCGCGCTGGTCGGCGGCGATGTCCCGGGCGTCGAGGTCGTAGCCGACCTGTTCGCGCAGGGCCCAGGGGAGGTCGTTGTGGCCGTCGACGACGGGGTGGACGGCGAGGAGTGCGCGGGCCCGCCCCAGATAGGCGTCGTTCATGTGCCGCCCCCTACTTTCCGAAGCCGAAGGAGTCCGCGCCCTGGACCTTGGCGCGCAGACGTTTGCCCTTCTCGGTGGCCTGGTCGTTCAGCTCCTGAAGGAACTCCCGCATCCGCTCCTGGAGCGCGGGGTCGGACGCGGCGAGGATCCGCGCGGCCAGCAGGCCCGCGTTGCGCGCGCCGCCGACGGAGACCGTGGCGACGGGAACCCCGGCCGGCATCTGGACGATGGAGAGCAGACTGTCCATGCCGTCCAGGTACTTCAGCGGCACCGGAACGCCGATGACCGGCAGCGGGGTGACCGAGGCCAGCATGCCGGGCAGGTGGGCCGCCCCGCCCGCGCCCGCGACGATCGCCTTCAGGCCGCGGCCCGCCGCTTCCTCGCCGTACGCGATCATCTCGCGCGGCATGCGGTGGGCGGAGACGACGTCGACCTCGTAGGGGATCTCGAACTCGTCGAGCGCCTTGGCGGCGGCCTCCATGACGGGCCAGTCGGAGTCCGAGCCCATGACGATGCCGACGAGAGGGGCGGCGGGGGATCCGGTGCCGGAAGAAGTCATTCGGTGATCGTTCCTCGCAGGTAGTCGGCCGCGTGCCGGGCGCGCTCCCGCACGTCCGCCAGGTCATCGCCGTAGGTGTTGACGTGTCCGACCTTGCGGCCGGGCTTCACGTCCTTGCCGTACATGTGGATCTTGAGCTGCGGGTCGCGGGCCATGCAGTGCAGATACGCGTGGTACATGTCCGGGTAGTCGCCGCCCAGGACGTTGCACATGACCGTCCAGGGGGCGCGCGGGCGCGGGTCGCCGAGGGGGAGGTCGAGGACCGCCCGCACGTGGTTGGCGAACTGGGAGGTGATCGCGCCGTCCATGGTCCAGTGGCCCGAGTTGTGCGGGCGCATCGCCAGCTCGTTGACCAGGATGCCGGGCTTCCCGTCGGGTCCGCGGGTCTCGAACAGCTCGACCGCGAGGTGTCCGACGACGCCCAGCTCGGCGGCGATGCGCAGCGCGAGCCGCTGGGCCTCGCCGGCCAGCGCCTCGTCCAGCCCGGGGGCGGGGGCGATCACCGTGTCGCAGACGCCGTCCACCTGGATGGACTCGACGACCGGGTAGGCGACGGCCTGGCCGTGCGGCGAGCGGACGATGTTCGCCGCCAGCTCCCGTACGAAGTCGACCTTCTCCTCCGCGAGGACCGGAACGCCGGCGCGGAACGGGTCGGCCGCGTCCGCCTCGGAGCGGACCACCCACACGCCCTTGCCGTCGTAGCCGCCGCGCACGGTCTTGAGGATGACGGGGAAGCCCCCGACCTCCTCCGCGAACGCGGCGGCGTCCGCCGGGTCGCTCACGATGCGGTGGCGGGGGCAGGGGGCGCCGATCTCCAGGAGCTTGGCGCGCATCACCCCCTTGTCCTGGGCGTGCACCAGGGCATCGGGGCCGGGGCGCACGGGGATGCCGTCCGCCTCCAGGGCCCGCAGATGCTCGGTCGGCACGTGCTCGTGATCGAAGGTGATCACGTCGCAGCCGCGCGCGAAGGCGCGCAGCGTGTCCAGGTCGCGATAGTCGCCGATGACGACCTCGCTCACCACCTGGGCCGCCGAATCCTGGGGGGTGTCACTGAGCAGCTTGAATTTCAGGCCGAGGGGGATACCCGCCTCGTGGGTCATGCGGGCGAGCTGACCGCCGCCGACCATGCCGACTACCGGGAACGTCACGTCTTCAGGATATCCGCCACGCCGGTGGTTCCCGGACGGCCGTACGGATGCCGTAGGACCACGACCCCTGCGGACTCACGGGCGTCACACGGGTGGGCTGGTTAGCATGGCGGAGTTGACGTGCTTGCGTCGACACGTCTTCCAGACGCCTTCCGACGGACGGGACCAGCGATCACCATGAGCGAACGGGGCGCACTGCGGACCCGGCTTGAGCTGCTGGCCCGGGAGGTCGCCAAGTTCGGCGCGGTCGGCGCTTTCGGCCTGCTGGTCAACATCGCGGTCTTCAACCTGCTGCGGCACACGACGGACCTCCAGGTGGTCCGGGCGAGCGTGGTGGCGACGTTCGTCGCGATCCTCTTCAACTACGTGGGCTTCCGCTACTGGACCTACCGGGACCGCGACAAGACCGGCCGGACCCGTGAGCTGGCCCTCTTCCTGCTGTTCAGTGCGGCGGGCGCGGTGATCGAGACGGGCGTGCTGTACCTGGCGACGTACGGCTTCGGCTGGAACACCCCGGTCCAGAGCAATGTCTTCAAGATCGTCGGCATCGGGGTCGCCACCCTGTTCCGCTTCTGGTCCTACCGGACCTGGGTCTTCAAGACCCTGCCCGCCAAGGAGGCCGTGCTGAACGCGGAACGGTTTCTGGAGCAGCGCAGGCCGGCGGAGGAGCGGGTAACGCCTGACGCCGTACGGAACTGAACCGGCGCCCGGCCCCGTACGGAACCGGCCCGGCGCCCGACCCCGTACGGAAATTGCCCGAGGCACCTCTGTGGAACTGAGCCGCGGCACCTCTGAGGGACGAGCCCGCCGCGCCCGTACGGGAACCGGCCCGCCGCGCCCGTCGTTGTTCAGCGCACCGGGCGCTCAGGGGTCCTGCGGTCGACCGGGACCCGGCTGAGGAAGAGCGCGAAGACCGCCGGGTGCTGCTGGAGCAGCTCCAGCCGACCGCCGTCCGCCTCCGAGAGATCGCGGGCGACGGCCAGGCCGATGCCGGTGGAGTTGCGGCCGCTGATGGTCCGCTCGAAGATGCGCGCCCCCAGCTCGGCGGGGACGCCGGGGCCCTCGTCGGTGACCTCGATGACGGCCTGGTTGCCGGTGACCCGGGTGCGCAGGGCGACGGTGCCGCCGCCGTGCATGAGGGAGTTCTCGATCAGCGCCGCCAGGACCTGGGCGACCGCGCCCGGGGTGCCGACGGCCTTCAGCCCGTGCTTGCCGGAGCAGACCAGTGCGCGGCCCGCGCTGCGGTAGGCGGGGCGCCACTCCTCGATCTGCTGCTTGACGACCTCGTCGAGGTCGAAGACGACGGCGGAGCCGGTGCGCGGGTCCCGGGAGTTCGTCAGGAGCCGTTCGACGACGTCGGTGAGGCGCTCGACCTGGGTGAGGGCGATGTTCGCCTCCTCCTTCACCGTGTCCGGGTCGTCGGTGACCGAGATCTCCTCGATCCGCATGGAGAGGGCGGTCAGCGGCGTCCGCAGTTGGTGCGAGGCGTCCGCGGCGAGCCGGCGTTCGGCGGTCAGCATCCGGGCGATCCGCTCGGCCGAGGAGTCCAGGACGTCGGCGACCCGGTCCAGCTCGGGCACCCCGTACCGCTTGTGGCGCGGGCGGGGGTCCCCGGAACCGAGGCGCTCCGCGGTCTCGGCGAGGTCGGTGAGCGGGGAGGCCAGCCGGTTCGCCTGGCGTACGGCGAGCAGTACGGCCGAGACGATCGCCAGCAGCGCCACCGCACCGATGATCAGGAGCGTGCGCCCGACCTCGCGGGTCACGGCCGAGCGTGACTCCTCGACGGTGACGGTCTCGCCCTGCTCACCGGTCTCGACGGCGCGCAGGACGCTGCCGACGGGACGTTCGCCGACGGCGATGGGCTTGCGGCCGGGGATCTCGACCAGGGCGTACCGCTTGGGGTCGATCTGCTCGGCGAGCACCCCGGGATTGATCCGCTCCGCGCCCAGCAGCCGGCTGTCGACCACACTGATCAGCCGGAGCGCCTCGGACTCGACGCTCTCCTGGGCGCTGGCGCTGATGGTGCGCGTCTCGACGATCACCAGCGAGACGCCGAAGACGGCGATGACGACGAGCACCACGGCGAGCGTGGAGTTGATCAGCCGGCGGCGCATGCCGGCCTCAGGGGGCCGCGGGGGCCGTTCTCAGGGTGCATGGGTGCTTCGTACGTCAGCTCTTCTCGAACCGGAAGCCGACGCCCCGGACGGTGGCGATGTAGCGCGGATTGGCGGCGTCGTCGCCGAGCTTCTTGCGCAGCCAGGAGATGTGCATGTCGAGGGTCTTGGTGGAGGACCACCAGGTGGTGTCCCAGACCTCGCGCATCAGCTGGTCGCGGGTGACGACCCGGCCGGCGTCCCGGACCAGGACCCGCAGCAGGTCGAACTCCTTGGCGGTGAGCTGGAGTTCCTCCTCGCCCATCCAGGCCCGGTGCGACTCGACGTCGATCCTGACCCCGTGGGTGGCGGGCTGCGGCACGGGCTCGGAGGCCCCGCGGCGCAGCAGGGCGCGGACCCGGGCGAGCAGCTCGGCGAGCCTGAACGGCTTGGTGACGTAGTCGTCGGCGCCCGCGTCCAGGCCGACGACCGTGTCGACCTCGTCGGCGCGGGCCGTCAGGACCAGGATCGGGATGGTGTGGCCGCCGGCCCGGAGCCTGCGGGCGACTTCGAGACCGTCCATCCCGGGCAGCCCCAGGTCGAGGACGACCAGGTCGATGCCGCCCTGGAGACCGGCGTCGAGCGCGGTCGGACCGTCCTGGCGGACCTCGACCTCGTAGCCCTCCCGACGCAGTGCGCGGGCCAGTGGCTCCGAGATGGATGCATCGTCCTCGGCGAGCAGTACACGGGTCATGGAGTGATGGTAGTCCGGACGGGGGGTCCGAGGTGAGGCCCACGACGTCACCTGCGGGTCAGCGCCACAAAGCGGACGGGGGCCTTTGAATATGGGACTGTGGTTCCATCCGGACCTGTGATCCATGTCTCAAGTCCTTTCATATCCTGCCGTGTCGTGTCGTATGGTGTCCCGACGCCTGTTGCACTACTCAAGGACCTTTGGGCAGCCATGAGCGCCAAGGGTCTCTTTTGTGTGCGGGGCCGGTTCCCGCCGGCTCCTGAGTGAATGACCTGTGAGCCGGGCCCGGAGCGCGAGGACGCGCGACGGGCGTGGATCCCGACGCGGTTCTTCCCCGCTCCGCCGCCGTATCTCCGTCAGGAGCCCGGCCGCACGGAGCACGTCCCCCTCAGGCGTGGGGCCGGGGTATGCCGCGCCGGTGCCGGCTGCCCCCCACCGGGCGCGTACAGCTCACGAGGCGTCGCGTCCCGACCAGCAAGGATCGACCATGGCGTCCAGCCTGACGAAGGACTCGCCCAGTTCCGGTGAGAAGACCTTCTTCGGCCACCCCCGCGGTATGGCCACCCTGTTCATGACGGAGATGTGGGAACGCTTCTCCTTCTACGGGATGCGCGCCATCCTCACCCTGTACTTGGTGGCCGCCGTGCTCGACGGCCCCCTCGAGGGCCGGGAGGCGCTCGCCGCCTCCATCTACGGTGTCTACAACGCCGTCGTCTACATGGCCGCGATGCCCGGCGGCTGGGTCGCCGACCGCCTCTGGGGCGCCCGCAAGGCCGTTCTGGTCGGCGGGATCGTCATCGCACTCGGTCATTTCGCGCTCGCGCTGCCGAGCGACATCACGTTCTTCTTCGGCCTCGCGCTGATCGCGGTCGGTACGGGTCTGCTGAAGCCGAACATTTCGGCGATGGTCGGCGCGCTCTACGAGAACCAGTCCAGCGCCCGCCGTGACGCCGGCTTCACCCTCTTCTACATGGCGATCAACATCGGTGGCTTCGCCGCTCCGCTGCTGGTCGGCTACCTCGGCGAGAACGTCAACTGGCACCTCGGCTTCGGTGTCGCCGGTGTGGGTATGACCTTCGCGGTCATCCAGTACGTGCTGGGCTCGAAGCACCTCGGCGAGATCGGCAAGCTGCCCGCGAAGCCCGCCTCCCCCGAGGAACGGCGGCAGATGCTGCGCAAGGTGGGCCTGTGGTCCGGCGTCGCGGTCGCCGCGCTGCTGATCGACCTGGCGCTGGGAACGTACGACATCGAGCACATCGTCAACGTTCTGGCCGTGCTGGGCGTCGTCGTACCGGTCGTCTACTTCATCACGATCTTCCGGGACCCGGCGCTCACCAAGGAGGACCGGCCGAAGATCAAGGCGTACGTGTGGTTCTTCATCACGGCCGTGCTCTTCTGGATGATCTACGACCAGTCGGGTTCGCTGCTGACGATCTTCGCCGACAACAAGACGGACCGCTTCATCGGCGGCTGGGAGTTCCCGGCCTCCTGGCTGCAGTCGGTCAACCCCGCACTGGTCATCATCCTGGCCCCGATCTTCGCCATGGTCTGGGTCAAGCTGGCCACACGCAACCGTGAGCCCAGCACGCCGATGAAGTTCGCACTGGCGATGCTCCTCATCGGCGGCTCGTTCGGCATCATGGGCCTGGCGGGCGCGGCCGCCGCGAACAGCGAGACCGGCAAGGTCACCGTCTTCTGGCTGCTCGCCGTCTACCTGGCGCAGACCATGGGCGAGATGTGCCTCTCCCCGGTCGGCCTGTCGCTGTCCACGAAGCTGGCGCCGAAGATGTTCGTGGGCCAGATCATGGGCCTGTGGTTCCTGGCCACGTCGACGGGCAACGCCCTCAACGGCTGGACCACGAAGCTCAACGCCCCGCTGGGCGACGCCGCGTACTACACGTTGCAGGCGGCCGTGGCCGTCGCGGCGGGCATCGCCTTCATAGTGGCGGGACGCAAGATCCGCGCTCTGATGGGCAACGTCAAGTAGCTGCCCCGGTCCCGCACGGGACACGACAGCGGGTCCGCACGGTCATCTCGTGCGGACCCGCTGCCATTCGGTTCAGGCGGTTCGGTTCAGGCGGTTCGGTTCAGGCGGTCGTGACGACTACTTGGTCTCGACCTTGACGCTCCGCAGGAAGCTGCTGAAGCCGCACTTCACCGAGGACTTCTGGCTGGGCTTCTTCCAGCTGCCCTTCACCGTCCACGGGATGGTGTGCTCGGCTCCGCGGCCCCGCACCACATCGCAGACGAGCACGGCACGGTGCTTCTTGACGCTCTTGCCCTTGGCGGACTTCTTGCAGGCGGAGGTCGACACCGGGCGCCCCAGCGAGAGGCTGGGCGTCGCCTTGCAGGTGTACTTCACACCGGCCGCCGCAGCGGGCGCGGCGGTGGCCAGCGTCAGTCCGGACGTAATCAGCAGGCCGGCGAGCACGCCCGTCGCAGCCTTCTTCCCCCAGGTCACGTTCATGTCGTTCCTTTTCTCAACCCGTGCGGCACCAGCAGGTGGTCAAGCCTGCCGGACAGCGCCGCACCCAGACGATGCCCTTCGCTGCTGCGAAGAGGCGTAGAGGGAACCTAGCCTTGTCGATCTTGTACGAGCAAGGCGCGCCGGGTGATTTGAGCAAGTTCTGAGCATGACGGGGCTCCGCCCGGAGAAGCGTGCTCCGGGCGGAGCCCCCGCTCGTGGTCCCGGGCTCAGCGGGTGCCGCGCAGCCTCTGCCACGGGGTGAACGTGAACACCGCGCCGCCCAGCAGGATCGCCGTGCCGGCGACCAGGCCGAGCGCTCGCAGCGCACCGCCGTCCTCGGCCCCGGTGGCGGCCAGGCCGCCGCCGGAGTCCGTGCCGCCGCCGGACGCCGCGGCTCCGCCGGAGTCCGCCGCGCCGCCGCTCCCGCTGCCTCCTGACGCGCCGCCCGGCTGGGCGGAGGTGTCCAGCTCCAGGGAGACGGCCACGCCCGCGGGCGGGGTGCAGGTGGTCGTCGTACCGGCGGCCATCACCGTCAGGACGCCGGGGCTGAGCGTGGACGTGCCGCTCGCGCCGGGCTTGTACGTGCCGGTGAGGTCGGGGATCTCGATCGGGGCGCCGGTCTTGATGACCTCCTTGTTCACCGGCCCTTCGACCTTGACCGTGCCCTTGTCCGCCCCGCCGAGCTCGACGTCCATGGACGGCTTCACCTGACCCGCCGGGATGTCGATCGGGCTGTCCATCACGGACTTGCTGAACTCCACCGTCAGGTCGTAGTCGCCGCCGCTCTTCCTGGCGCTGATCCTGACCGGTGAGGTGGCGTTCTTGTCCCCGATCGGGGTCTTGCACGCGTAGGCGACGGACACCTCCTTGCCGGGGAAGTCGGTCTCCCCGCCCCCGCCGCCGGTGCTGCCGCCGGACGTGGTGCCCCCGGTGTCGGCACCGCCGGAGGAGGTGCCCGACGTCGTGCCGCCGGACGTGGTTCCTCCAGTGTCGGCGCCGCCGGACGTGGTGCCTCCGGCGGCCGTGCCGCCGCTGTCCGCACCTCCGGACGCCGTGCCGCCGGACGTCGTGCCGCCCGTGGTGGAGCCGCCGCCCTCGGTGACCTTGATCGTGGCGCCCGCCCGTACCTCTTCCTTCGGCGCGCACTTGGTGTCCGTGGAGATCGGCTTGGACACGTTGATGTTGTACGCGCCCGGCGTCAGGGTGATCTCCCCCGCGGTCTCCAGCTTGAGCGTGCCCTTCATGTCGGGCAGCACCATGGGGCTGTTCTTGGGAATCGGCGGGTTCTGCCGGGGGCCCTCCAGCTTCAGTTCGCCGCTCGCCGAACCGCCCAGGGTGACGGTTCCGGTCGGCTTGACGGTGTCCGCTCCCAGATCCAGCACGTCCGGGTTCTTGGACGCGGCCTCGACCGTCTTCCAGACGATCTCGATCTCGTCGCCCACCTTCGCCTCGGCCGGTGCGGTCAGCTCCACCTTCGTGGTGCCCTGCACCGCGGGCAGTCCCGAGATCGGCGGCGGAACGCACTCCGTCGCGTAACTGACCTCGGCGGCCTGGACCGGACTCGCGGCCATCAGGATGCCCGCGCCGCCGAGCATCAGCGCGACTCCGGCCGCGCTCATCCTCCGTTGCGTGCTCACGCTTGTCCCTTCGTCGTGGGTCGGGGTCGGTTTTTCGACGGTGCGGAATCCGGGGTGAACCACGGCAGCACGGCCGTGGTCGCTTCTGTGGTCGTGGCGGCGTTCGCGGTCGCTTCAGTGGTCGCGCCCGGGGCCGTGGCCGTGTCCTGGCCGGTGCGCGCGCCGGTGCGCCCGCGCCGCTTCGGCCTCCGTCGGGTGGCCGGCGTACGCGTACGGTGCGAACCGGCGGAACGCGGCCGGACCTTGTCGACGACCGCCATGCCGATCCGGAAGACGGCCGCCGGGACGACCAGGCAGAGCAGAACCCAGAAGAGCGTGACGCCCCAGGGGCGGCCGACCCCCCACGGCTGCTCGGCCAGCACCTTCTGCCCGTACCGCAGGGACACCTGGTAGTCGCCGTGCGCGCCCGCCGACAGTTCGACCGGCAGCTTGATCTGCGCCTTGGCTCCCGGGGCGACCGTGCCGCGCCACTGGCGCTCCTCCCACTGCGGCGCGTAGACGCCGTGCGCGGTGCCGATCTCGAAGACGGGGTCCTTGACGGGCGCGGAGCCGAGATTGCCCACCGTGAAGACGAGCCGCCGGGCCGGCGGGGCCCCGAACCAGGTGAGCAGGGAGCTGTCACCCTCCAGGCGGGTGGTGGCCAGCACCGCGAGCTTTCCGCCGCCGGTCTGCTCCGGCAGCTCTGCGGTGGGGTGGCCCGCCACCGTGAACACCGCGTCGGCCAGCGCCTGTTCACCGGTCACCGTGGCGACGTGCACCACGCAGGGACACGGTTTCGGCGGTTCCGTGACCGGCAGCTTCTTGGTGAAGGCGCCCTTCTCGTCGGTCGTGACGGCGCGGCCGTCGGCGTTGGCACAGGCGTTGGTGCCGCCGATCACGCCCCGCTCCGGCGTGGACTGTCCGCAGATCAGCAGCATCAGCAGCGCCTCGGCGCGCCAGCCGCCGCCGCTGACGGTGATCTCTCCGCCCTTGCCCGCCTCCTTCTTGGACAGGCTGACGGTGGGATCGCCGTCGGCCGCCCGCGCGCCCGGCGCCGCCAGGACGGACAGGACGGACAGGGCGGGCAGGAGGGCCAGGAGGGCGGCCACCAGGAGCAGGAGGACGGGTGACGCGGGGCGCCGGGAGGCTCGGGGGCCGGGCTGCCGCCTCACGATTCCGCTCCCGTCCACACTGGGGGTCCCGCCGTCACCGAGGGCCTCGTCTCTGTGGTCGATCGCCTGTCGTCGGCCGGTTCCGCGGCCGCCGGTCCGGGGCCGCCCCGCCGGGTGCGTCGCCGCCGGTACGCGGCGGAGCCGAGCAGGACCGGGCCGCCGAGGAGCAGCAGCCCGGCGCCGACGGCCGGGGCCACCGGGACGTACGTCGCCGAGGCCTCGGCCTCGTCCCGGGCGCCCCCCGGGGCGGTGACCCGCAGCCGTACGGTGACCGCGTCCAGGGCCGGGGCCTCGGGCCAGGGTTCGGCCCGCTCCACCCTCCGGCCGGGGGCCAGTTCCAGCGGCAGGGGCCGCTCCGGGCGGTCCAGCAACGTGCCGAGCATCCCGTCGGCGCGTACCGCGAGCCGGGGCTCCAGCACTGCGTTACCCCGGTTGACCAGGGCGTACCGGATGGTCCCGCCGGATATCTCGACGTCCTCGACAGTGAGCGCCGCCAGCGTCGGACCGCCGATCCGGACCCGGACCGGTACGCGGATCTCCTCGTCCCCGTCGTCGGCCACGACCTCCCCGGAAGCGTCGCCGGGCACCGCGTCGGGCGGCACCGTGAGAGCAAGCGGCACCTCGGCGCGGGTCCGGGCCGGGACGGTGACGGTGGCCGCGGCGAACCCGATCCAGGCCCCGGCCCGGCCGTCGCCCCGTAGCCGTACGGTCAGTGGGGCGCGGCCCGAGTTGGTCACCGCGAGACGGTCCTGGAGGGCCGTGCCGGGGGTGCCCTCCAGATAGACGTACGGCCTGGCGTCCTGGCCGGCGCCTCCGCCGGCGGGCCGGGCCGACCAGCCCGCCGGGGTGGCCGGGGCTGGGTCGGCCGGGGCAGCGGGGGTGGCCGGAGCGGCGGGGGCGGCCGGAGCGGCGGGGGCGGCCAGAGCTGCGGTCTTCGCCGGGCCGTCCGCGGCGGCCGGGAGCGGGGCGAGCGCGCACAGCTGCGCGGTGAGCGCCGCCGTGAGGACGAGCAGCGCCCGGCGGAGGTGCGGGGTGGGTGGCGACATGGGGCGGCTCCTCTGCTTTCCGGCGGTGATGCCGCGCTGGACCGTGCCGGCCTCAGCCCGCGGAGCGCTGTCCTCGCCGGGTCAGCCAGAGCACTCCGGCCGCCCCGCTCAGCAGCACGGTGCCGCCGAGCGTGCCCAGCGCCGCCGCCGAGTCCAGCGGGCCGGTGCGGGGAAGCTCACCGCCACCCGAAGCGCCGCCGGTCGAACCACCAGTGGAACCGCCGGTCGAACCACCGGTGGAACCGCCGGTGGACGCGCCGCTCGTCGAACCGCCGTCGGTGGAGCCGCCGTCCGTTGAACCGCCCGCCCCCTGGACGTCGAGTTCGAGGGAGGGGCCGGGGCTGTTCTTCGGCGTACAGGTGGTGGTCGTACCGAGGGCCTTGATGGTGAGGACCCCGGCCGTGAAGGTGACCTTGCCGCTCTTCTTCGGGGTGTACGTCCCCGACAGGTCGCTGATCTTGATCGGGGCGTTGGCCGGAATCGCCTCACTGTTCGCCGGACCTGTGACCTGGACCTTCCCCTGCTCCGCACCGCCGAGTTCGATCTCGGCGCTCGGGTTCATGGCCCCTTTGCCCAGCTCGACCGGGCTGGAGGAGACGCCCTTCTGGAAGGACATGGTGAGCTTGTAGCCGTCGCCGCTCTTCACGCCCTTGATATCGATGGGCGAGACCGCCCCTTTGGGCCCGATGGGCGTCACGCACTGGTAGTTGACGTCCACGACCTCGGCGTGCGCGGCGGGCGCGCCCGCGACCACGATCGAGCCTGCCAGCGCAGCCGCCAGCGCGAGAGTGGTCCGCTTCTGGTTCGACACCTCGTGTTCCCCTCATGCCGGGACGCCGCCGCGCGCCACGACCCGTACGGGCGCACATTACTGACGGCACATCAGATTGGGCGCTCAAGGTACGCCCGGGGCCTGATGGAGGGAAGACAAAGAGCGCGCCGATCCGGCGCGCTCTTGTCGGTGCGGGTGAGAGGTACGCCCGAGGCGTACCGGTGGGGTGTACGGGTGAGGAGCGCGGGTGGGGGCGCGGCCAGGGCGTGTCCGGCGGATCAGGGCCGGGACAGGGCCGGGACACGCCCTGAGCCCTGTCCCGGCCCTGATCCGCCGGACGCTCGCTAGGCGGGGGCGGCGAGCTCCGCCCAGACGGTCTTGCCGGGTGCGTCCGGAGTGCGCAGGACACCCCAGTCGAGGCAGAGGCGCTGCACGATGAACATGCCGTGCCCGCCGGGCCGGCCGGCGCGGTGCGGCGTACGGGGGGCGGGCTGACCGGCTCCCCGGTCGACGACCTCCACCCGCAGCACCTTGGGCGTGTGGCCGATCCGGAGCTCCTCGGGGCCCTCCGCGTGCAGACAGGCGTTCGTCACCAGCTCGGAGACGACCAGCAGGACATCCTCGGCGGCGGCCCTGCGGTCCGCGGACGACGCCGGGAGCCAGCCCCAGTCGTGCAGCGCCTGCCGGGCGAAGTCACGGGCCGTCGGAACAATGCCGCTGGCCTGCCCGAGCGAGAGCGTGCGCCACTGCCGCTCGGCCGGGACGGTCGAGGCTGCGCCCGCTCCGTCCGGCTCGCGACCGAGGTCGCCCGGCGGATGCTGCCGGGTGGTGCTCATCAGCGCTTCACCTCACCGATTCGCCATGTCGCCATGTCGCCGTTCAACAGATAATGGTCAGTTACCGAGTGTGCCGGAACCCTTGCGGGGCACCGCCGGGGTGTCTCCTGCCCTGCCATGTCGCAACAACACCCACTTGAGGCACACGATCGCGTGACACAGCCGACATCGAGGACGTCCGCGGTCGCACGCTCATGCCGGGTCAGGTGGCCAGGGCCTCTTCGAGCGTGGCGTGGACGGTGAAGACCGCCTCCGCGCCGGTGATCTCGAACACCCTCGCCACGACGGGCAGCATCCCGGCCAGATGAACCCCTCCGCCGGCCGCCTCCGCCTTGAGGCGGGCGCCGAGCAGGACGTTCAGCCCGGTGGAATCACAGAAATCCAGCCGAGAGCAGTCGACCACCAGGCGTGACCGCCCCTGCTCGACCGCACTCTCCAGGGGCTCGCGCAGCAGATCGGCGGTGTGGTGGTCCAGCTCACCCACCGGCGTCACGACCTCGCTGCGCCCCTCGGTCCGGGCCTCGACCTGAAGTCGACCCCGGTTAGCACTGCCGACCGTCCCGCGGTCCATGCCTGACCCTCTTCGCCGTTCGTCACTTTGCGCGTCACCGCCTGTGCGGCTGCATGCACAGCTGCCGCCGACGTGCCTAAAACAGTACGCGTTCCGTTGCCCACGCGGTAGTCGGAGACCTCAACAAACCGGACATATAGCGGTAATTGGAGCTTGTCACTGCTGGCCAGGACCGGGTATGGGTAGAGGGACACCAGAAACACAACCGGCTTTGGAGGCGCCGCTTCACCGCAGGAACACGTATGGGCATCGGCAGCCATATGCCGAGAACGATGGAGGAGACCCATGTCACCCCGGCTCGACGAAGCGCGTACCCACAATGCGCCGTCGGCATGTCCTCAGGGACCGACCAATTCCGACTCCCCCGCCGCGAGCGCCGTTCCCGGCCCGCGCACCAGCAGCACCAGCAGCACCAGCAGCACCTATACCACTGGCACCATCAGCACCACCGGCACCACCGGCACCACCGGCACCACCTCAGACTTCTCCGGCGTGGTCGGCGAGGGACTCGAAGGGCTTCCCGAGATCCCGCCCTACGCCGAAGTGGGCGCTCTGGACGCCAGGGCCCTGTCGAAGACGCTCTTCGAGCGGCTGGAGTCCCTCGAAGAGGGCACCCACGAGTACAGCTACGTCCGCAACACCCTCGTCGAGCTCAACCTCGCGCTCGTCAAGTTCGCCGCCTCCCGGTTCCGCTCCCGCAGCGAGCCGATGGAGGACATCGTCCAGGTCGGCACCATCGGCCTGATCAAGGCGATCGACCGGTTCGAGCTGAGCCGCGGCGTGGAGTTCCCCACGTTCGCGATGCCGACGATCGTCGGCGAGATCAAGCGCTTCTTCCGTGACACCAGCTGGTCCGTACGCGTACCGCGCCGGCTCCAGGAGCTGCGGCTCGACCTGGCGAAGGCCGGCGACGAGCTCTCCCAGCGGCTGGACCGCGCGCCCACCGTGGCGGAGCTGTCCGAGCTCCTCGGCATCAGCCCGGAGGAGGTCGTCGAGGGCATGTCCGCGAGCAACGCGTACACCGCGAGCTCGCTGGACGCCAAGCCCGAGGAGGACGACCACGAGGGCGCTCTCGCGGACCGCATCGGCTATGAGGACCACGGTCTCGAAGGCATCGAGTACGTCGAGTCGCTGAAGCCGCTGATCGCCGCGCTGCCCTCCAGGGACCGGATGATCCTCTCGCTCCGCTTCGTCAGCAACATGACGCAGTCGGAGATCGGCGAGGAGCTCAACATCTCGCAGATGCACGTGTCCCGGCTGCTCTCCAGGACGCTGGCCAAGCTCCGCAAGGGACTGACCCTGGAGGAGTGACCCCGCCGCCCCCGACGCGGCCCGCCGCCCCGCCCATGGGGCTCCACGGCCGTTCGGGCAGCACCGCGGAAGGACCCGCCCCGGATGCCGGGAGCGGGTCCTTCCGCGTGCGGGGGCGCGGTGCCGGTTGCGATCCCGCGCCGGGTGCCGCCCTGCCCCGGGTGCCGCCCTGCCCCGGGTGTCGGCCTGCCCCGGGTGCGGTTGACGAGCCGATCCTCAGGTCGCCAGGCTCCGGGTGAGTTCGCGCACCCGCTGGCGCAGCGCGGCCGTCCACTCCTTCGCATGGGGTCCCGAGATCTTGAGGTAATCGTTCTCGGCACTCTCGGCGGCCCGCCAGTCCACCTCGATGTTCGCCTTCTCGGCCAAGGCCAGCACCATGGCGACGAACCCTGCGGACAGGGTGGCCATGACGGCGTGCCTCGTTTCGGCGTGCCAGGCGAGCAGGGCGTTGGCGAACGCCGCGAATACGGCGGGGTCGATCTGGCACTCGTCGGCCTCCATGGGGCCGATGCCGGACGCCAGACTCAATTCGGCTTCGTAAAGGGCTACCTGACGTGCGAACAGCCGAGACGCGCCGTTCGACGGATTCCACAGGGTTCGGTCACCCATTTTGTAGTACTGACTCACGTCACCCTCTCCCTGTTGGCCACGGGGGCCGACCTTACGGCGCGTCAGACCCCCACGGAAGGCGAGCCGGGGCCCGTTCCCGTGAAGCGTTCGATCATGAACGCGCCCCGGCCTCGGCCCCCGGGGCGCCGTCACACCACCCGCTGTCCGCTCCGCCAGACCGCGCTGACCAGCGGGACGCCCGGGCGGTAGGCGAGGTGCACGTGGCTCGGGGCGTCGAGGAGGACCAGGTCGGCGCGGGCGCCGGGGGTGATCCGGCCGATGTCCGGGCGCCGCAGAGCCGCCGCCCCTCCCGCGGTGGCCGACCAGATCGCCTCGTCCGGGGTCATCCCCATGTCGCGCACGGCCAGCGCGACGCAGAACGGCATGGACGAGGTGAACGACGAGCCGGGGTTGCAGTCCGTGGAGAGCGCGACGGTGGCTCCCGCGTCGAGGAGCCGGCGGGCGTCGGGCCAGGTGGCGCGGGTGGAGAACTCCGCGCCCGGGAGCAGCGTGGCCACCGTGTCGCCCTGGCCGAGCGCGTCGACGTCCGCGTCGGTGAGGTGGGTGCAGTGGTCGGCCGACGCCGCGTCGAGCTCGACGGCGAGCTGGACGCCGGGGCCGTACGTCAGCTGGTTGGCGTGGATCCGGGGGTGCAGCCCCTTGGCGCGGCCCGCCGTGAGGATGGCGCGGGCCTGGTCGCCGTCGAAGGCGCCCTGCTCGCAGAACACGTCGATCCAGCGGGCGTGCGGGGCGCAGGCCTCCAGCATCGGGCCGGTCACCAGGTCGACGTAGCCGGCGGGGTCGTCGGCGTAGTCGGGCGAGACGATGTGGGCGCCGAGGTAGGTGACCTCGTCGGTGTGGCGGGCCGCGATCCGCAGGGCGCGGGCCTCGTCCTCGATGGTGAGGCCGTAGCCGGACTTGGTCTCGAAGGTGGTGGTGCCCTGGCGCAGGGCCTCGGCGAGGTAGCGGGCGACGTTGGCGGAGAGCTCCTCGTCGGAGGCGGCCCGGGTGGCGGCGACGGTGGTACGGATGCCGCCGGCGCGGTAGGGCTGCCCGGACATGCGGGCGTTGAACTCCTGGGTGCGGTCGCCCGCGAAGACCAGGTGGGAGTGGGAGTCGACGAAGCCCGGGATCACCGCGCGGCCGGCCGCGTCGAGGACGTTGTCAGTGGCGGGTGTTTTGCTTGATTCACCGGTCCAGACGATGCGGTCGCCGTCGATGACGACGGCCGCGTCCTGGATCAGGCCCAGGGGGGTCCCGTTGCCGAGGGAGGGGTCATTGGTGACCAGGCTGGCGATGTGGGTGACGGCGGTGGTCGTCATCTGGAGAGTGTTCTCCTTGCGTTCCGGGGGGTCCGGTTCCGGTTCCGCGGGCGGTGTCCGGGCCGAGGGCTCGGGCGGGTCCGGTTCGGCGGGCGGGGTCAGGCCCGGGGGCTCGGGCGGGTTCGGTTCCGGTCCCGCCGGTGGTGCCCGGTCGGAGGGCTCGGGCGGGTCCGGTTCGGCGGGCGGGGTCAGGTCCGGGGGCTCTGGCGGGTTCCGTTCCGGTCCCGCCGGTGGTCCCCGGGCCGGGGGCTCGGGCGGGTCCGGGGTCAGTGGTGGTGCAGGGCTGCCACGGCCTCGGCGAGCGCCCGGGGCACGTCCTCGATCCGGGTGTGACGGCCGTCCCGGACGATGTGCCGGCCCGCCACGACCGTGTGCCGCACATCAGCGGCGGAGGCGGCGAATACGGCGGTCTCCGCTGCCAGTCGGGGCACCGCCCCGGCCGTCCTGACGGAGTCCAGGGCGATGGTGGTCAGATCGGCCGGGGCGCCCGGCTCCAGCACGCCCGCGTCGGGGCGGCCGAGTGCGGCGTGCCCGTCGGCGGAGGCGGCCCGGAGCAGGGCGGCGGCCGTCCAGTGGCCCCGGATGTGCGTGCGCAGCCGCTCGTTGAGCTCCATCGCGCGTGCCTCTTCGAAGAGGTCGATCACGGCGTGGCTGTCGCTGCCCAGCGAGAGCGGCGAGCCCGCCTTCTGGAGGGCGGCGGCGGGGCCGATGCCGTCGGCCAGGTCGCGTTCGGTGGTGGGGCACATGCAGGTGCCGGTGGCCGAGGAACCGAGCAGCTCGATGTCCGCCTCGGTCAGGTGCGTGTTGTGGATGCCGGTGGTGCGCGGCCCGAGGACCCCGTGGTCGGCCAGCAGCCGGGTGGGGGTGCGCCCGTGGGCGGCCCGGCAGGCGTCGTTCTCCGCCGTCTGCTCGGAGAGGTGGACGTGGAGCGGGGCGTTCCGCTCCTCGGCCCACCGCGCGACGGTGGCCAGCTGTCCGGCCGGGACCGCCCGGACGGAGTGGACGGCCGCACCGATGAGGGTGTGGTCGTCGCCCTTGAGGAGGGAGGCGCGCTCCGCCCAGGCCTCGGCGGTGGTGTCGGAGAAGCGCAGCTGGTGCCGGTTGGGCTTCTCGCCGAATCCGGCGGCGAGATAGGCGGTGTCCAGCAGGGTGATGCGGATCCCGGCCTCTGCGGCGGCCGCGATCAGCGCTTCGCCCATGGCGTTCGGGTTGGCGTAGGGGGTGCCGCCGGGGGCGTGGTGCAGATAGTGGAATTCGCCGACGGCCGTGATCCCGGCCAGGGCCATTTCGGCGTACGTGGCGCGGGCCAGGTCGAAGTAGGTGTCCGGGGTGAGCCGGGAGGCCGTCCGGTACATCAGCTCGCGCCACGTCCAGAAGGTGCCCGAGCCGACCTGGACGGTGGCGCGCAGGGCCCGGTGGAAGGCGTGGGAGTGGGTGTTGGCGAGACCGGGGAGGGTCAGGCCGCGCAGGACGGTCGCGCCGGGCGGCGGGGTCTCGACCCCGGTCCTGATCCCGGCGATGCGGCCGTCCGCGACGTCCAGGGTGACGCCCGGCTCGACGTGGGTGCCGAGCCAGGCGTGGTCCATCCAGTACGTCGCGGTGACGGGTGCGCCCGTCGTCCGGTGTGTCAGCTGCACGCGAGACCTTCCAGTACGTCGGCGAGTGCCCCGACCCCGGCCATGCAGTCGTCCTCGGTGGCGTGCTCGGCGGGTGAGTGCGAGATGCCGGTGGGGTTGCGTACGAAGAGCATGGCGGTGGGCGCCGAGGCGGACAAAATACCCGCATCGTGGCCCGCGCCGGTGCCGAGGACAGGCAGGGGGCGCCCCGTGTCGCCGCTCGCCTCCAGGATCTTGCCGAGCTCGTCGCGCAGGGCGTGCTCGAACGCGACGACGGGCGTGAACGACTCGCGGACGACGTCGAGGTCGATCCCGGCCCGCTCGGCGTACTCCCGGGCGGCCCGCTCGATTCCGGTGACGACGGTGTCGAGGGTGGCCTGGTCGGCGGCGCGGGAGTCGAGCCAGCCGCGTACGAGGGAGGGGATGGCGTTGACGCCGTTGGGCTCGACCGCGATCTTGCCGAAGGTGGCGAGAGCGCCGGTCAGTTCGGCTTCGCGGCGGGCGGCGAGCACGGTCTCGGCGTACGTGAGCATCGGGTCGCGGCGGTCGGCGAGCCGGGTGGTGCCCGCGTGGTTGGCCTCGCCCCGGAAGTCGAACCGCCAGCGGCCGTGCGGCCAGATGGCGGAGGCGATGCCGACGGGGTCGCCGGTCAGGTCGAGGGCGCGGCCCTGCTCGACGTGGAGTTCGACGAACGCGCCGATCCGGGCGAGCCGTTCCGGGTCGGGGCCGATGGTCCCGGGGTCGTATCCGGCGGCTTCCATGGCGGCGGGCAGGGTGGTCCCATCCGCGTCGCGCAGCCGGTGGGCGTCGGCGACGGCGAGCTGTCCGGCGGCCAGCCGGGACCCGACGCAGGCCAGGCCGAAGCGGGCGCCCTCCTCGTCACCGAAGTTGGCGATCGCCAGCGGCCGGGTGAACTCCACTCCCCTGCGGTGGAGTTCGTCGAGCGCGGCAAAGGAGGACACCACGCCGAGCGGGCCGTCGAAGGCGCCGCCGTCCGGGACGGAGTCCAGGTGGGACCCGGTGACGACGGCGTCCCCGCCCAGGGGGTCGCCGAGCCAGGCCCACTGGTTGCCGTTGCGGTCGGTCTCGTACGCGAGACCGCGCGCCTCGGCCTGCGCGCGGAACCAGGCCCGGCAGTCGAGGTCCGCCGGTGACCAGGCGTAGCGCCGGTAGCCGCCGCTGTCGGAGTGGCGCCCGATGGGGGCCAGCTCCCGCCACATCGAGAGGAAGGAGTCGCCCGCGCGCCACCACTGCCGGGTGCCGGGAGAGGTGGCGGGCTCACCCCCGGGCGTGCCTGGGGTGTTCCCGGGCGTGCCGGGGGTGTCCCCGGGCGTGCCGGACGGCATCAGTTGCCCTCCGTCATGGGGACGCGTACGCCCTGGTCGGCGGCGACGTTCTCGGCGATGTCGTACCCGGCGTCCACGTGGCGGATGACACCCATGCCCGGGTCGTTCGTCAGGACGCGGCGGATCTTCTCGCCCGCGAGCTTCGTGCCGTCCGCGACGGAGACCTGGCCCGCGTGGATGGAGCGGCCCATGCCGACGCCGCCGCCGTGGTGGAGGGAGACCCAGGAGGCGCCGGAGGCGACGTTGACCATGGCGTTGAGCAGCGGCCAGTCGGCGATGGCGTCGGAGCCGTCGAGCATGGCCTCGGTCTCGCGGTACGGGGAGGCGACCGAGCCGCAGTCCAGGTGGTCACGGCCGATGGCCAGCGGGGCGGCCAGCTCACCGCTCGCGACCATGTCGTTGAAGCGCTCGCCGGCCTTGTCGCGCTCGCCGTAGCCGAGCCAGCAGATGCGGGCGGGCAGGCCCTGGAAGTGGACGCGCTCGCCTGCCATCTTGATCCAGCGGTGCAGCGACTCGTTCTCCGGGAACAGCTCCAGCATCGCCTGGTCGGTCTTGTGGATGTCGGAGGCCTCGCCGGAGAGCGCGGCCCAGCGGAAGGGGCCCTTGCCCTCGCAGAAGAGGGGGCGGATGTAGGCGGGGACGAAGCCGGGGAAGTCGAAGGCGCGGTCGTAACCGGCGAGCTGGGCCTCGCCCCGGATGGAGTTGCCGTAGTCGAAGACCTCGGCGCCCGCGTCCATGAAGCCGACCATGGCCTCGACGTGGCGGGCCATCGACTCGCGGGCACGCTGGGTGAAGTCGGCGGGCTTGTCGGCGGCGAGGCCGGCCATGTCGTCGAAGTCGACGCCGAGCGGCAGGTAGGCCAGCGGGTCGTGGGCGCTGGTCTGGTCGGTGACGATGTCGATGGGCGCGCTCTCGGCGAGCATCCGGGGCAGCAGTTCGGCGGCGTTGCCGAGGAGGCCGATGGAGAGGGGGCGGCGGGCGTCGCGGGCCTCGACGGCGAGCTGGAGGGCGTGCTCCAGACTGTCGGCCCTCACGTCCAGGAAGCGGTGCTCGATCCGGCGCTCGATGGCGCGCGGGTCGCAGTCGATACAGATGGCGACGCCGTCGTTCATGGTCACGGCGAGCGGCTGGGCGCCGCCCATGCCGCCGAGCCCGGCGGTCAGGGTGATCGTCCCGGCCAGCGTCCCGCCGAACTTCTTCGCGGCGACGGCGGCGAAGGTCTCGTAGGTGCCCTGGAGGATGCCCTGGGTGCCGATGTAGATCCAGGACCCGGCGGTCATCTGGCCGTACATGGTGAGTCCGAGCGCCTCCAGGCGGCGGAACTCCTCCCAGTTGGCCCAGTCGCCGACCAGGTTGGAGTTGGCGATGAGCACGCGCGGCGCCCACTCGTGGGTCTGCATGACGCCGACCGGCCGCCCGGACTGGACGAGCATCGTCTCGTCCTGCTTGAGCGTCCGAAGGGTGCGGACCATCGCGTCGAACGAGCGCCAGTCGCGGGCGGCCTTGCCGGTGCCGCCGTAGACGACGAGCTTGTCGGGGTGCTCGGCGACCTCGGGGTCGAGGTTGTTCTGGAGCATCCGCAGAGCGGCCTCCTGCTGCCATCCCAGGGCGGTCAGCGCGCTGCCGCGCGGTGCCCGTACGGGGCGGGGTCCTGACATGGCGGTGCCTCCTCGCGACGGTGAAAATCTATTCACATCCTGATGCTCTGAATAGTCGTAGTCAACAGGTGCGGTTCGCGCCGCGACCGGGAACAGGTTCTGCCAGTGATGCGCAGCATGGACCGGAGGCGTCGATGAGCACTGCCGAATCCCCCACGACCGGCGATCCCGCGAACCCCGGAGGGTCGCCGCCGCTCAAGCGCGCCCTCGGCACCAAGCTGCTGATCCTCTTCGTCATCGGCGACATCCTGGGCACCGGCATCTACGCGACCACCGGGAACGTGGCGGGCAAGGTCGGCGGCGCGCTGTGGCTGCCGTTCGCGATCGGTTTCGCCGTCGCCCTGCTGACGGCGGCCTCGTACGTGGAACTCGTCGGCAAGTACCCGAAGGCCGCCGGGGCCGCGCTCTACACCCAGAAGGCGTTCAAGGTCCCGTTCCTGACCTTCGTCGTCGCCTTCATGGTCATGTGCTCGGGCCTCTCCTCGGCGAGCGCGGCGGCGCGGGCGTTCAGCGGCGACTACCTGGGGGAGTTCACCGACGCGGTGCCGGCGACCCTGATCGCGATCCTGTTCGTCCTCGCCCTCGCCGCGATCAACCTCCGCGGGGTCGCCGAGTCGGTGAAGGCGAACGTCGTCCTGACCCTGGTCGAGGTCAGCGGACTCGCGGTGATCCTCGCGATCGGCGCGTACGCCGTGTTCAGCGGCGACGGCGAGCCCTCCCGGCTGACCCAGATCGAGACCGGCGGCACCGGGTACGCCCTGCTCACCGGGGTGCTCGGCGCCACCGCGCTGGGCTTCTTCGCCTTCGTCGGCTTCGAGGACTCGGTGAACATGGCCGAGGAGACCAAGGACCCCGGCCGCGCCTTCCCCCGCGCGATCTTCATCGGGGTGGGCATCACCGGCACCGTCTACGTCCTGGTCGCCCTGGTCTCCTCGCTCCTGGTCGACTCCCGCACCCTGGCGGGCTCCAGCGGCCCGCTGCTGGAGGTGGTGAAGGCCGGGGGCGTCGACTTCCCGCCGAAACTCTTCGCGCTGATCGCCCTGTTCGCCGTCACCAACTCGGCCCTGATCAACATCATGATGGCCTCGCGGCTCTGCTACGGCATGGCCAACGAGCGCATCCTGCCGCCCGCGATGGGCAAGGTACTGGCCGGCCGCCGCACCCCCTGGGTCGGGATCGTCTTCGTCTCCCTCCTGGCGATCGGCCTGGTCTCCACCGGCGAGATCGAGGGGCTCGGCGACACCACCTCGTTCCTGCTGCTCTGCGTCTTCGCCGTCGTCAACGTCGCCGTGCTGGTGCTCCGCAAGGACCGGGTGGACCACCGCCACTTCCGTACGCCCACGGCGCTTCCGGTGCTCGGCGCGCTCACCTCGCTGATCCTGGCGAGCCCCCTGGCCGACCGGGGCTCCGACGTGTACGTCCGGGCCGGGGTCCTGCTGCTGATCGGGATCGGCCTGTGGGTGCTCAACAAGGCGGTCATGACGGCCCGCGAGAGGTCCGGCGCCCCGGACGCCTGACGGGCACCGCCCCCGCGCTCCGGCCGCCCCTTTACATCGCGGGCCGCATGTACCAAAGGAAAATGCCAGAACCTCCACCTGCCGCAAGCACGTTGCGTAGCCTCTGCGTTACAGCCGTACGCCACGTCGGGAGGGGAGATCCGCGTGCCCGGAATCGACGAGTGCCTGCTCGAAGTCATGAGGCTGCCCGGCGCCCGGGGCGCCTCGGTGGTCGACTGGACGAGCGGTCTCGCCCTCGGCACCATCGGGGAATCCCCCAACGGCGACCACGAGGCGACCGCCGCCGAGACGGCGGAGGTCGCCCGGCTGACCGCCGAGCAGCCGGCCTTCGCCCACCTCGCCCCGGACGGCGGCGCACAGCACCCCGGACAGGCGCCGAGCACCTCCGTCGAGGACGTCATCGTCACCACCCGCGACGGGTACCACATGCTCCGGTTCGTCGAGACCGCCTTCGACAGCAGCGTCTTCCTGCATCTGTGGCTGGACCGCTCCGAGGGGAATCTCGCGCTCGCCCGGATGCGCCTGGGCGAGCTGGCCGAGCGCCTGGTGCTGGCATGAGCCCGATAGCCGCCGACCCCGACGCCCCCTGCACGGACCGACTCCCGGCGCTCTCCCCGATGCTCCGGCGCCTCGCCGCCGAGCGCGCCACCGGCGCCCTGATGCGCGACCGCGGCACCCTCTACCTCGCCGACGGCCAGGTGGTGCACGCGGAGAGCCCCGCCACCCCCGGCATCGACGTCCTGCTCACCGCCGGCGGCACCCTGCGGCACGAGGGCTGGTGGGACGCCGTGGCACAGGCCGGGGCGCACCAGCGGGTCGGCCGCTATCTCGTCGACAGCGGCCGTGTGCCGGGCGGCGCACTGGAGTTGTGCCACCTCGGGGCGCTGTACGACGCCGCGTTCTTCGCGCTCGCCCCGACCGGTACGCCCGCCCGCTTCCGCTACGGGGTCGCGCACTGGATCGGTCCGGTGCGGCCGGTCCCGGTGGCCGCCGTGGAGCGCGAGACGCTGCGCAGACGGGAGTTCCTGGACCGGATCTGGCCCGATCCCGCCTGCGACGCCGCGCCACTGCTGCGGACGGCGGCGCATCCGTCCGACGCCCCGGTCCCGGCCCGGCAGCGCCGGCTCCTGGAGCTCGCCGACGGGGTCCGTACCGCCTCGGACATCGCGCGGGCGCTGGGCCGTTCGGCGTTCCACATCCTGGTCGACCTGCGGCGGCTGGCGGCGGCCGGCCTCGTGGAGGCGGTCCGCGCCCAGCCCCCGCCGGCCTCTTCGGCGTCGGGCCGGATCGTGCTCCCCGAGGTGACGGCCGACCCCGACGTCGCCCTGCTGCGCCGGCTCCGAGACGCATTGGAGGCCCTGTGATACGCGCGCTCAGACAGCGTGCCGGGAGGAGACAGCTGATGGTGCCCGAGGCCGAAGTGCGTGATGTCCTCGTCGAGCTCCAGCGGTTACGCGCCCGGGTCCCGCTGCTCTCCGGGGCGCTGGCCGCCTCCACCGACGGGCTTGTCCTGGCCCACGACACCCCGGGCGTCGAGGCGGAGGGCGTCGCCGCCCTCACCGCGGCCGCCCTCGGCGTCTCCATCCGGATGACCGACGCCACCGGCCGGGGCGGCTTCCGCGAACTGCTGGTCCGCGGTGACAGCGGCTACATCGCCACCTACGCCGCGGGCTCCTCCGCCGTCCTGACCCTGCTGGCCGAGGACCGCATCAACGTCGGCCGGCTCCATCTGGAGGGCCGCCGCGCGGGCGCCCGTATCGGCGAGCTCGTCGACGCCGCGCTGCCCCGCACGGAGCGTCCCGTCACCCCCGCGCCCCCACGCCCCGCCACCGCGCCCGGCCGCACCCTGCCGCAACGCCCCACGTAGGCGGCCCGATCCCCCACCCGCGGCGTCACCACCACCACCGGGACTCACGCCATCACGCAGAAGCCCGCGCACCGGCCCGCACAACAACCACCACAGAAACGGCCCCGGTCACCGCGACCGGCCAGGGAAAGGAAACGAGCCTCCATGGCGAACACCGAAGCGACACTGAAGGAAGCGATGAGCTCGATCGAGGGCGCCACGGGTGTCGCCCTCGTCGACTACACGAGCGGGATGGCCCTGGGCACGCTCGGCGGCGGCAAGGACTTCAACCTGGAGGTCGCCGCCGCGGGCAACACCGACGTGGTCCGCGCCAAGCTCCGCACCATGGAGCACCTCGGCATCAAGGACGAGATCGAGGACATCCTGATCACGCTCGGCACCCAGTACCACCTGATCCGGCTCCTCAAGACCCGTGGCAACAACGGCCTGTTTTTGTACCTGGTGCTGGACGCGAGCCGGTCGAACCTGGCGATGGCCCGCCATCAGCTGAAGAAGATCGAGGCGGGCCTGGAGGTCTGACGCCGGGTACGGTCCAACCTCACCGACGCCTTCGGTCCGACCTCAGCGAGGCCTTCGGTCCGGCCCCTGCGAGGCCTTCGGTCCGGCCTCAGCGAGGTCTTTGGCCCGGCCTCAGCAAGGTCTTTGGCCCGGCCCCCGGAAGGCCCGACCTCACCGGCGGCGACGCCGCGCCCCGCCCGGCGCGGCGTCCCCCGCCTCCGGCCCCGTCGTCCGGTACGCCTTCACCCGCTTGCCCGCCGGGCCCCCGTGCCCGGTCCAGTCGGTGCGCACCCAGTACAGGACGTCGTCACGGCGCTCCCGCTGTCCGATGCGCACGGCCTTCAGCCACAGGCCCGCACCCGCACCGGCGAGCAGCAGCCCGCCGGCCCCCGGCAGCGCGAACGAGGACGCCACCGCGACGACGAACGCCCCCAACAGCCACCACCTGCGCCCGCGCCGCCACATCCGTACGGTCACGGCCCGGTCCTGGAGGAAGTCGCCCCGCCCGGCGCGGGAGGCGCCCCGGGCCAGTTCCGCGTACCGCTTGCTGCGCGCCAGGGCCACGACGGCCGCCGTGACGATGAAGAGCGCCGCTCCGGCCAGCAGCCCGATCCGACGCCCGGTCAGGCCCGGGACGAACGCCCCGGCCGCCGCGGCCACCAGGCCCGCCCACCACAGGGGCGCCGCCCCTGCCCGTACGGTCACGGCCACTCTCGCCAGCGACTGCCCTCCGCGCCCCACGTCCGTGCCCCTCTCTTCCTGGCGCCGCGTTGCCCGCGGTGCTTCTGGGCGCGGAGATTAACCGCCGCAGATGAGCGATACCTGAGAAATCCGCGAAAGGGCCGGGCGCGGGCCCTCACTCCACGAACAGGCCGCGCGCCGCCGCCCGGGCGTCGAACTCCTCCAACCGGGCCTGGGCGTCGGGAAGTCCGTCGCACATCGCCTCCAGCAGCACCCGGCCGAGCAGCATCGGCGCGCAGACGGTGTCGAAGGAGAGCCCGGAGCCGATCGCCGCCGGGAGCAGCAGATCGCTGTGCTTGGCGACGGGCGCGAAGGCGGAGTCGGCGACCGTCACCACGGTCATCCCCTGGTCCCGGGCGTACGCGAGCGCGTCCACGCTCTCCTTGGAGTGGCGCGGCAGCGCGAAGCACATCAGGACGGTGGCCCCGGCCCGGCGGGCGGAGTCGATCCGGTCGGGCAGCATGCTGCCGCCCTCGTCGAGGACCCGGACGTCGGGGTGCACCTTGGCGGCGAAGTAGCCGAAGCCGCGCGCCTGCGAGGAGGCGGCGCGCAGCCCCAGCACCGGCAGCGGCCGGGAGCCGGCGAGCAGTCGACCGGCCCGCTCGACGGGCGCGGGGTCGGCGAGCACGTCACAGAGGTGCTGGAGGTTCTCGATCTCGGCGCGGACGGCCTGCTGGTACTCGTTGTACGTCTCCCCCGGGTCCTCCTGCTCCCCGTCGGCGGGCGCGACCTCGCGCAGATGCCTGCGCAGCGCCGGATAGCCGTCGAAGCCGAGGGCGACGGCGAAGCGGGTGACGGAGGGCTGGCTGACCCCGGCCAGCTCGGCCAGCTCGACGCTGGAGAGGAACGGCGCGTCGGCGGCCCGGCGGACCATGCAGTGCGCGATACGCCGCTGGGTGGGCGTGAGCCGGTGGCCCTCGAAGAGCCGCTGCAACCGTGCGGCGGGGCTGCTCCCACTCATGCCTGTCCCCTTGCTGGATTTCGCGCCACGACCGGCGCCGACCGTTCTATTCAGCCAGGAAGGTCGTTGTATGTCCATATGCAGTGGGTGGGGGCGGGCGGGGAGGGCTGTTCCTGTTCGGATGCCGCAGCCCGGAAGGCGGGAGTGATGAGGTGGCAGTCGGGGCTGCACGTACAGCGCCATAGCGTCTGCCGCACGTGCTCGGTCGCGATCAACGACGCAATCGATCAGGAAGACACGCCATCATGGTCGGCACACGGCCAACCACCACTAACGCCATTCCACTGGGATGGCGGGCCAATTGCTCAAGGATTTCCCAGTCCCGGGGCTCGTGGGAGGGGGAGTGCCATGCTGCACCGTTCCCCGTCCAGTAGCCGCGGTAGTTCCGGACCCCCATGAGGCTGGTGTCGGACACATCTGACTCGTTTCCGCAGCACACACAGATGAGGCCTGTGGGCCATCCGTCTTCCCAGAACAGGTCGCCGTCGTCGTGTCCGCACACCCGGCAGGCAGATTCCTCGTCCGGACCGGGGGGAACGAGGCCGTCCGGTGGCACGGAGTCGCCCTTCATCCCGGTCAGCGCTCTCGCCGGCCTTTCACCTTGAGGTAGTCATCCCAGGGCCTTTCGCCTTGAGGTAGTCATCCAGCGTAGGCCACCTGTCAGAGTCGAAGCCGCGTGGGTCGGTAGGACTCGGAGGGGGGGGTAGCCCCACGAAACTCGGGGGCTAGCCCCAGGAAATCCGGGGGCTAGCCCCACTGCGGGCGCGGGTCCGGCTCCGTACCGTCGTAGGCATGGAAGCCCGTGACCACGAGCTCAAGAAGGAGCTCGCCGCCACCCTCCAGGCCCGTGGCGAGCTGGGCGCGGAGTACGAGACCGCGCTCATCGACTCGTTCTTGGAGAAGGTCGAGCAGCGGCTCGACGGCACGCTCGACCGCCGGGTCCGGCGTCAGCTCGCCGAGCAGCAGATGTCCGTCGCCCGGGGGGCGCGTCCGGCGGAGCCGTGGAGCTTCGGGGAGCGGCACGGTCTGGGGATCGTCTCGCTGATCCTGGCCATTCCGCTGTCCGCGATCGGCGTCGCGAACGCCGGGATCGAGGGTCTGGTCGTGGCCTGGCTCGGCATCGTCGGCGTCAACGCGTTCCAGGCGGCGCGGGGCGGCGGCCTGTTCCGCCGCCGGGAGGAACGCGCGCCGTCCGACTGGAGGGACTGAGCGCCGCCACGATCATCGACGACGGGCGCGAGCCTCCCGGAGCCCGGCCGAGGCCCGGGCACGACCGCGCGGCCGGGCCCCCGGGAAGTCCTGCCGCGCTGTCGTCTGCGAAGTCTGCGAGCTGCGAGCTGCGAGCTGCGAGCTGCGAGCTGCGAGCTGCGAGCTGCGAAGTCTGTCGCGGGGACCGCCACACCCCCGGTCACCCGGGGGGCGGGACGACGGCGGTCCCCGCGAGGGACGCGGTCCGGGTCAGGGCCGGTTGCCCGCGTCCGGGCGACGGTGGAGGTCCGGGAGCCGCTCCGTAGTCCGGTGTCGCCGTTCTGGGTGCCGGCGGGTTTCCCTGCCGACACCCACCAATGTGCCGGAGCCGTGTTAAGCGGGTGCTGCGCGAACATGACGCGCTCGTACCGTTTTCGCGAAGGCCCGCCGCTTTCGCGAAGGCCCGCCGCCGGCCCGTCGGACCTCGGCCCGGCCCGCCGTCGGCCCGGCCCGCCGTCGGCCCGTCAGGCCTTCGCCGTGCCCGCGTCCTTGGCGAGGAACGCCAGCAGGTCCTGCCGGCTCACGACGCCCTTGGGCTTGCCCTCGACAAGCACGATCGCCGCGTCGGCGCCGTCCGTGCCACTGAGCACGGCCATCAGGTCCTCGACCGGTTCGCCGGAGCCGACCTGCGGCAGCGGCGCCGACATGTGCTTCTCCAGCGGGTCGGTCAGCGAGGCGCGCTGGGTGAACAGCGCGTCCAGCAGCTGCCGCTCCACGACCGATCCGATGACCTCGGCGGCCATCACGTCCGGGTGACCGGCGCCCGGCTTCACGATCGGCATCTGGGAGACGCCGTACTCGCGGAGCACCTCGATGGCCTCGCCGACCGTCTCCTCCGGGTGCATGTGGACCAGGGAGGGCATCGGGCCCTCCTTGAAGTCCAGGACAGCGCCGACGTTGGCGGAGGCGCCGGTGTTCTCGAGGAAGCCGTAGTCGGCCATCCACTCGTCGTTGAAGATTTTGCTCAAGTAGCCGCGCCCGCTGTCGGGGAGCAGCACCACGACGACGTCGTCGGGGCCGAGCCGCCTGGCGACCTCCAGGGCCCCGACGACCGCCATGCCGCAGGAGCCGCCGACGAGCAGCCCCTCCTCCTTGGCGAGCCGCCGCGTCATCTGGAAGGAGTCCTTGTCGGACACCGCGACGATCTCGTCGGTGACGTTCCGGTCGTAAGCACTCGGCCAGAAGTCCTCGCCGACGCCCTCGACCAGATACGGCCGCCCGGAGCCGCCGGAGTAGACCGAGCCCTCCGGGTCCGCGCCGATGACCTGGACCGCGCCCTCGCTGATCTCCTTGAGGTAGCGCCCGGTGCCGCTGATCGTGCCGCCGGTGCCGACGCCCGCGACGAAGTGGGTGATCTTCCCCTCCGTCTGCTCCCACAGTTCGGGACCGGTGGTCTCGTAGTGCGAGCGCGGGTTGTTCGGGTTGGAGTACTGGTCGGGCTTCCAGGCGCCCGGCGTCTCGGTGACCAGCCGGTCGGAGACGTTGTAGTACGAGTCCGGGTGCTCGGGGTCAACGGCGGTGGGGCAGACGACGACCTCCGCGCCATACGCGCGCAGCACGTTGATCTTGTCCGTGGACACCTTGTCCGGGCAGACGAAGATGCACTTGTAGCCCTTCTGCTGGGCGACGATGGCGAGGCCGACGCCCGTGTTGCCGCTGGTCGGCTCGACGATCGTGCCGCCGGGCTTCAGCTCCCCGCTCTGCTCGGCCGCCTCGATCATGCGCAGCGCGATGCGGTCCTTCACCGACCCGCCGGGGTTGAAGTACTCGACCTTGGCCAGGACCGTCGCCTGGATACCTGCCGTGACGTTGCGCAGCCTCACCAGCGGGGTGTTGCCGACAAGACTGATCATCGAATCGTGGAATTGCACCGTGTACTCCGGGATCTCCGAGATGGTCCGGCCCAGAGTATGCGTACGGGACGCACTCTGCGTACGGGAAGGAGTACACCGAGCCCCCAGCGGGGCAAGTAGGTACGTGTACGGCTGTACGGCGAGGAGGAGGTGGACCGGACTGTGTCGAGAGCAAGGGTGGCACGGCGGATCGCGGCGGGCGCGGCCTACGGCGGTGGCAGCATCGGGTTGATCGGTGCGGCGGCCGTGGGCGTGTTCCTGGCGGAGGTCCAGCTCGCGAAAAGGCAGGTGGGCGGCGGGACGGCTCCGGTCCCGCCGAGCGCGGACGGGCGGTACGGAGTGGCGTTCGCCGGGCCGAACGACGCGATGCGGCTCGGGATGCTCGGGGACTCGACGGCCGCGGGCCAGGGCGTGCGGCGGGCCGGGCAGACCCCGGGCGCGCTGCTGGCCTCGGGGCTCGCGGCGGTGGCCGAGCGGCCGGTGGACCTGCGGAACGTGGCCCTGCCGGGGGCCAGGTCGGACGACCTGGAGCGGCAGGTGTCGCTGCTGCTGGCGGACCCGGCACGCGTCCCGGACGTCTGCGTGATCATGATCGGGGCGAACGACGTCACGCACCGGATGCCCGCGACCCAGTCGGTGCGCTGTCTGACGACGGCGGTGCGCAGGCTGCGGACGGCGGGGGCGGAGGTGGTCGTCGGCACCTGCCCGGACCTGGGCACGATCGAGCCGGTCTACCAGCCGTTGCGCTGGCTGGCCCGGCGGGTGAGCCGGCAGCTGGCGGCCGCGCAGACCATCGGCGCGGTGGAGCAGGGCGGGCGCACGGTGTCGCTGGGTGATCTGCTGGGCCCCGAGTTCGCGGCCAATCCGCGCGAGCTGTTCGGCCCGGACAACTACCACCCCTCCGCCGAGGGCTATGCCACGGCGGCCATGGCGGTGCTGCCCACGCTGTGCGCGGTGCTGGGCCTGTGGCCGGAGACCGACCGGCTGGACGGCGCGCGCCGCGAGGACATCCTCCCGGTGGCGAAGGCCGCGTCCCAGGCGGCTCGGGAGGCCGGCACGGAGGTCACGGGGGCGCGCGCTCCCTGGGCCCTCCTCAAGCACCGTCGGCGGCGGCGTCTGCCCGCCTCCACGGAACCGACTCCGCACCCGCACCCGGACGCCGCCCACGGGCACGCGTAGGGGGCGTCGCCCTCCAGCGGAACTTCGACGGGACACCGACAGGGCACCCGGCAGGACACCCGGCAGGACATCGACAGGCCATCCGGCAGGACACCGGCAGGCCGTCCTGAGCAAGCGCTTAGAAAAGAGTCCCGCATCACACGGCCTGCCGGGTGACCCCGACGATACGTCCGGGTAACTTCCAGAGGAGTTCCGCCCGTCCACACAGCCTTCCAGCCCCTTGGAGCCGCGTGATGCCCGAAGCCGTGATCGTCTCTGCCGCCCGTTCGCCGATCGGCCGCGCCTTCAAGGGGTCCCTCAAGGACCTGCGCTCGGACGATTTGACCGCCACGATCATCCAGACCGCGCTGGCCAAGGTCCCGGAGCTGGACCCGAAGGACATCGACGACCTGATGCTGGGCTGCGGTCTGCCCGGCGGCGAGCAGGGCAACAACCTCGGCCGCATCATCGCCGTGCAGATGGGGATGGACCACCTTCCCGGCTGTACGGTCACCCGCTACTGCTCCTCCTCGTTGCAGACGAGCCGGATGGCGCTGCACGCGATCAAGGCGGGCGAGGGAGACGTCTTCATCTCGGCCGGTGTCGAGATGGTGTCCCGTTTCGCCAAGGGCAACTCCGACAGCCTCCCGGACACGCACAACCCGCTGTTCGCCGACGCCGAGGCCCGCACCGCAGCCCGCGCCGAGGAGTCCGGCGCGAGCTGGCACGACCCGCGCGAGGACGGCCTCGTGCCGGACGCGTACATCTCGATGGGGCAGACGGCGGAGAACCTGGCCCGGTCCAAGGGCGTCACCCGCCAGGAGATGGACGAGTTCGGCGTACGGTCGCAGAACCTCGCCGAGGAAGCCCTGACGAACGGCTTCTGGGAGCGGGAGATCACCCCGGTCACCACCCCCGACGGCACCGCGGTCGCCAAGGACGACGGCCCGCGCGCGGGCGTCACCATGGAGGGCGTGCAGGGCCTGAAGCCGGTCTTCCGCCCCGACGGCCTGGTCACCGCGGGCAACTGCTGCCCGCTCAACGACGGCGCCGCGGCCCTGGTGATCATGTCCGACACCAAGGCACGCGAGCTGGGCCTGACCCCGCTGGCCCGGATCGTCTCCACCGGCGTCTCCGGCCTGTCCCCCGAGATCATGGGGTACGGCCCGGTCGAGGCCAGCAAGCAGGCGTTGAAGCGGGCCGGCCTGACCATCGACGACATCGACCTCGCCGAGATCAACGAGGCGTTCGCCGCCCAGGTCATCCCCTCCTACCGGGACCTCGGCCTGCCGCTGGACAAGGTCAACGTCAACGGCGGCGCGATCGCCGTCGGCCACCCCTTCGGCATGACCGGCGCCCGCATCACCGGCACGCTGATCAACAGCCTCCAGTTCCACGACAAGCAGTGGGGCCTGGAGACGATGTGCGTGGGCGGCGGCCAGGGCATGGCGATGGTGATCGAGCGGCTGAGCTGAGCCGCAGCGGAGGGTAGGGGTCGCGCGAGGCACGAGTGCGGCACCTGCCCGCAGCGGAGGCGAAGCTCAGCGCGACCACCAGCACGAGCGGCTGAGCTGAGCCGCAGCGGAGGGTAGGGGTCGCGCGAGGCACGAGTGCGGCACCTGCCCGCAGCGGAGGCGAAGCTCAGCGCGACCACCAGCACGAGCGGCTGAGCTGAGGTGCCCGGCCAACCCCACCGAGCTCCGACCGTGACCGAATCTCCCCCAGGATGTGACCTGTGTCCCGGGGGAGAGTCGTTTCCGCAGGTCAGAGCCGATATGGGGCTAAACATCGGACCGAAAGACCTGTCCATTTCGTGACGTAATGCACTGACAGCACGTACCGGTACAGGCCAAGCTGATGTAGGAAGTCGGGGGTATCGATAGAAACCGGGAGTATGTCAGTGAGCGCCATGTCATTTGCCCTGTTGCTGACCACCGCCGCTGCCACGGCCGTCGGCGCCGCCGCACTGCACGCCGCTCACGGGCTGCGCAAGCAGGTCGCGGCGCTGCGCACGGAGCTGGCCGCCGGTCACGCCCTCCATGCTTCCGTGCCACCACAGAGCCGCGGTACGGCCACTCCCGCCGAGGAGATACGCGCGGCCGTCGCCGAAGCGCTCGCCGAGGAGCGCGAGCGCGAGCTGGCCGAGGCGCGCGCGTTCTGGGCCGCCCAGGAAGCCCGTGACGCCGCCGACGCCCCGTCCCTGCTGGGCGGCCTGTCCGGCCTCGGCGACGACGCCCCGTACTACCTGCCCCGGCAGGCCGACTTCGCCGGTCTGGAGTCGATGGACCTCGAAGCGGCCGAGGCGATGGAGGAGCTCACGGAGCTGAGCGAGCGGACCCTCGCGGAGCACGAGATCGGCGAGCTGACCGACCTCCCGGAGATCGCGGAGTTCCCCGAGGACTCCCCCGAACTGGCCGCCGCCCGCCGCCGCCACCCCTCGCACCCGGACTTCATCCCCGTACAGACACCCGTGGTCACCGACCACGAGCGCACCGTGAACCGGCTGGAGGAGCTGGCCGACACGGCGACCGAGCTGACCGACGTGCGGCCCGGCCCGCTGGGCACGCTCGACGTGTACGTCTTCGCCGACGGCACCACGCTCTGCATGACCCCCGGTCACCGCGAGACCGCCGAGCGCCTCGCCGACGCCCTGCGGGCGGGCCGGCAGCCGGTGCTGCTGGGCGGTTCGGGAGTCTCGGGCGCCTACGCCCTGACCTTCTCCTGCGGCGAGGACAACGTGTACATCCTCGCCGACCGCGTCATCGCCTCGCTCTGACCGCCGGGCGCGGGCCCCTTACGCATCACGCGAACGCCCGCGCCGCCGCTTCCCCGACATACCGCACGGCCTCGTCCAGCTCCTGGGACGGGGCCGTTTCCAGTGCCACGGCCAGGTCCCGCCCGGCGACGGCGAGTTGGTCGCCCACGGCGAACATCCCGGCGTCCGGCAGCTCACGCGGCTCGGCGTCCGGGGTCTCCAGGCGCTGGGCCCGGGCGGCGAGTTCGCGGGCCGCGGCCAGCGCCTCGGCGGCCGCGCCGCGCTGGAGGCGGCTCTGCGGGGCCGAGCGCAGCCGGTCGGCGAAACGGTCCACGGCCAGGATCAGGGGCGTCGTATCGAGCACCCGGCCGACCCTACGCGGCCCTCCCGCCCGGCTGCCAACGCCCCGGGGCACACGGAACGCGGAACGGCCCGCAGGCATGGTGCCTGCGGGCCGTTCCGGTGTCGCGGGTACTGCGGGTGTCACGCGTGCTCCACGGCCGGTCAGTCGTCGCCGCTGAGGATCGCGACCAGGCGCAGCATCTCGATGTAGATCCACACCAGGGTCACGGTGAGGCCGAAGGCCGCCAGCCAGGACTCCTCGCGCGGAGCGCCGTACGCGATGCCGTCCTCGACCTGCTTGAAGTTCAGGGCGAGGATGCACGCGCCGATGACGATGGCCACGATGCCGAAGATGATGCCGAGCGCACCGCTGCGGAAGCCGAGGCCGTCACCGCCGCCGAACACGGCGAACAGGAGGTTGACCATCATCAGCAGCGTGAAGCCGATGGCGGCCGCCATCACGAAGCCGTAGAAGCGGCGCGTGACCCGGATCAGTCCGGTGCGGTAGGCGATCAGCACACCGGCGAAGACCGCCATGGTGCCGATCACCGCCTGCATCGCGGCGCCGGGAGCCCAGTAGACACTGACGATGTTGCTGATGACGCCGAGGAAGACACCCTCGAACGCCGCGTACGTCAGGATCAGCGGCGGCGAGGGCCGGCGCTTGAACGAGTTCACCAGCGACAGCACGAAGCCGATGATCGCGGCGCCGATGGCGACGCCGATCGCCGTGCCGACGTTCTCCTTGTCGACCGGCAGCGTCCACCAGGCGGCGGTCGCGGCGACGATCACGGTGCCGAGCGTCATCGCCGTACGCGTCACCACGTCGTCGATGGTCATCACGTCGGGACGGGCGGGCGCCTGCGGGGCGCCCTGGATGTCCGTCTGCGCGTAGGGGTTGGTGGCGTACGGGTTGGCGGCGGTGCCCTGCGCGTACGGGTTGCCCGTCGCGGGGGCCCCGGCCTGCGGCGTCGCGTTGAAGCCCGCGTGGCCGTTGTCGCGGCTGAACCCCCGTCGCGAGAAGACCGGGTTGCTGCTCCTCATCTCACTCCTCCATGGCCACACTGCGTGGCCTTGCCACAAGAGTAATGGGTAGGCAAAAGAATCACCCCAGTGCCAGGGGAGGATCTTTTCGGCAGCCCGGAGTGATGCCGGCCGAGGGCTTGGGAGAGCTGTCGTGCGGGGCCGGGATCACGGACCGGGCATCGGTCACGGTCTGGGCCGTCCGGGTCACGCACGGTGCGGCGCGTAGTGCCCGGAGCCGGACTCGAACCGGCACGCCCCCGAGGGGCAGCGAGGTTTAAGCTCGCCGTGTCTACGTTCCACCATCCGGGCGTGCCGCGCGACTCCGCGTCTGGCTACCGACCCTAGCCGGGGACATCCCTCGATCAGCGGAACAGTGGCGCGATGTTGTCTTATTTTATTGACCGCTTGAGGGACCGTCAGGACATCAGGCCAAGCTGACCGCACGCCCGCGGCCGATCTTGGGCGGCCCGCGCACCGCATGGGAATGACGGAAAGTCGCCGCACTCGTACGGCCCAACGCGCCAGGTCCGCGCCATGCTTCGCCAGGGCATCCGCCACCCTCCGGTCCGGCTCCGCCCCGGCCCCGGCCCCGGCAGCGCTCCGGAGGGGCCTCACCGCCGCGGGCGCCGCTCCCCGCCCGCGTCCCGGCACACTCACGGTGGGTGACCACGAAGCGGTGGCCACGACTCCGGTCAGGGTCGATGTCATACCCGAGGAGGACGGATCCACGCCCTCGATGCGACTCAAGAGGGCCACGGGAACGGGCATCGGGAGTGACGACCGGGGCCGATCGGGACGTAACGATGGAGTAAGTCCCCGAGGCATGGCGTCAGCGCCCGCCTCAGCACGGCCCATGCGTCCGCATCACCCGAACCAGGAGCGTCCCTGTGACCACCACCCCCACCGTTCACCGCGCCACCGCGGTGGCTGCCCGCGCCACGGAGCTGTCGAAGGTCTACGGCGAGGGCGAGACGCAGGTCGTCGCCCTGGACCGGGTGACCGTGGACTTCCCGCAGGGCGAGTTCACCGCGATCATGGGCCCCTCGGGCTCCGGCAAGTCGACGCTGATGCACTGCGTCGCCGGCCTCGACAGCTTCAGCAGCGGTTCGGTGCGCATCGGCGACACCGAGCTCTCCACACTGAAGGACAAGCAGCTCACGCAGTTGCGCCGGGACAAGATCGGCTTCATCTTCCAGGCGTTCAACCTGCTGCCGACGCTCACCGCGCTGGAGAACATCACCCTGCCGATGGACATCGCGGGCCGCAAGCCGGACGCCGCGTGGCTCCAGAAGGTGATCGACATGGTCGGGCTCTCGGACCGGCTGAAGCACCGCCCGACCGAGCTCTCCGGGGGCCAGCAGCAGCGCGTCGCCGTGGCCCGCGCCCTGGCGTCGCAGCCCGAGATCATCTTCGGTGACGAGCCGACCGGGAACCTGGACTCCCGTTCCGGCGCCGAGGTCCTCGGCTTCCTGCGCAACTCGGTGCGCGAGCTGGGGCAGACCGTGGTGATGGTGACGCACGACCCGGTCGCCGCCTCCTACGCGGACCGGGTCATCTTCCTCGCCGACGGCGCGGTCGTCGACCAGATGATGCACCCGACCGCCGACGGGGTCCTCGACCGGATGAAGGCGTTCGACGCGAAGGGCCGCACGAGCTGACGCCGTCGGCGGCCGGCCGACACGGCCGCCGCACCGGCTGACGCGGGCGCCCGCCGTACCCCGGCCGCCGCCCCCGCGCGTCCCCGTCCCCCTTCCGGAACCCATCCCAGGACACACAGACATGTTCCGTACCGCCCTGCGCAATGTGCTCGCGCACAAGGCCAGGCTGCTGATGACCGTGCTCGCCGTCATGCTCGGCGTAGCGTTCGTCTCCGGCACCCTGGTCTTCACCGACACCCTCGGCAACGCCTTCGGCAAGCAGTCCGCCAAGAGCTACGACAACGTCGCCGTCTCCGTGGAGACGTACGCCGGCAACGACGAGAAGACCCCCGGCATCGATGAGGCCACCCTGGAGAAGATCCGGGGCCTGGACGGCGTGGCCTCCGCCACCGGCCGGGTCAACGGCTTCGCCGGGGTCGCCGACCCGGACGGCAAGCTGATCGGCAACGGCTGGTCCAACACCGGTGCGAACTTCGCCCCCGGCAAGGACGGCAAGGACGCGAGCTACGTCTTCACCGACGGCTCGGGCCCGGCCAAGAACGGCTCGGTCGCGCTCGACAAGGACACCGCGAGCAAGGGCGAGTACCGCGTCGGGGACCCGGTTCGGGTCGCGACCAACGGCCCGGTGAAGGAGTACACCCTCTCGGGGATCTTCACCACCGAGGACGGCGCGGTCAACGCGGGCGGCAGCCTCGTGCTGTTCGACACCGCGACCGCCCAGAAGCTCTACCTGAAGCCCGGCGTCTTCCAGAACGCCACCGTCTCCGCCGCGGGCGGCGTCTCCGACCAGAAGCTGCTGGACGCCATCGAGCCCCTGCTGCCGGAGGACGCCACCGCGCAGACCGGCAAGGCACTGGCGGACCAGCAGGCGAAGGACATCGAGAACGGGATGGCCGGCCTCAACGGCATGCTGCTCGCGTTCGCCGGCATCGCGCTGTTCGTCGGCATCTTCCTCATCGCCAACACCTTCACCATGCTGATCGCGCAGCGCACCCGCGAGCTGGCCCTGATGCGGGCCATCGGAGCCACCCGCCGCCAGGTCAAGCGCTCGGTACTGCTGGAAGCGGCGGTCGTCGGCACGCTCGCCTCCGTCATCGGCTTCGCCCTCGGCCTCGGCCTCGCCACCGGACTGCGCTCCGCGATGGGCCTCCTGGGCGGCAAGATCCCCGCCGGGCCGCTGGTCGTCTCGCCGACCGCCGTCCTCTCCGCCTTCGCGGTCGGCATCCTGATCACCGTGCTGGCCGCCTGGCTGCCCGCCCGCCGGGCCGCGAAGATCGCCCCGGTGGCCGCGATGAGCAGCGTGCACGCCACCGCCTCCACCAAGTCCCTGGTCGTACGGAACTCCATCGGCGGCGTGATCGCCCTGCTCGGCGCCGCGGGGATCGTCGGCGGCGCGGCGGCCGGCGGCACACCCGGCAGGCAGCTGGTCGCGGGCGGCGCGTTCTTCGCCCTGATCGGCGTCATCATCCTGATCCCGCTGCTCTCCCGCCCGGTCATCGCGCTGGTCCGGCCGCTGCTGAAGAAGCTGTTCGGCGTCTCCGGGAAGCTGGCCTCGCAGAACGCGGTCCGCAACCCGCGGCGTACCGGAGCCACCGCCTCCGCTCTGGCCATCGGGCTGACCCTGGTCACCGGCATCTCGGTGCTCGGCGTCACGCTCGGCCAGGCCATCGACAAGATGACCACGGACAACATCAAGGCCGACTACATGGTCTCGATGGCCAGCGGCGACTCGCTCGACGAGTCCGCGCTCACCGCACTGGCGAAGGCCGACGGCGTCTCGGCGCTCTCCCCGCAGCAGGCCGCCTGGTTCGAGGTCGACGGTGAGAGCCACTCCGCGTCCGGCGTCACCCCGGGCGATGTGGAGGAGGTCTTCTCGCTGACGACCGTCTCCGGTTCCCTCGGCTCGCTGAAGGACGGTCAGGTCGCGGTCGGCTCCAAGACCGCCAAGTCGAACGGCTGGAAGACCGGTGACACGCTCCCGGTGAAGTTCGACGACGAGAAGAAGGGCGAGCTGAAGGTGGGCGCGCTCTACGAGGAGAACGAGTTCCTCTCCCCCTTCCTCATCCCGAAGGAGCTGGCGGACGAGCACAGCACGTCCACCCGCCCCGAGATCCGCGAGATCTGGATCAAGGCGGACGGCGGCGCGAGCAAGGCCAACGAGCAGTCGATCGTGGACGCGCTCGGTGACAACCCGGCGATGAGCGTCATGGACCGGCAGGACATCCGTGACATGTTCGGCGGCTTCATCAACACCGCCCTGAACATCATGTACGGGCTGCTCGCCATGGCCCTGCTGATCGCGGTCCTCGGGGTCGTCAACACCCTCGCGATGTCGGTGTTCGAGCGGCAGCAGGAGATCGGCATGCTCCGCGCGATCGGCCTCGACCGGGGCCGCGTCAAGCGGATGATCCGTCTGGAGGCCGTCGTCATCTCGCTCTTCGGCGCGGTGATCGGGGTCGGCCTCGGGGTCTTCCTCGGCTGGGCGATCGGCCGGACCCTGTCCGCCGACATCCCCGGCTACGCCCTGGTCATCCCGTGGGACCGGCTCGGCCTCTTCCTGCTCCTCGCCGCCCTGGTGGGCGTCCTCGCCTCGCTGTGGCCCGCGCGCAGCGCCGCGAAGCTCAACATGCTGACGGCGATCAAGACCGAGTAGCCCGGGCCCGGGGAGCCCGGGACGTGGGGACGACGAGGGGCCGGGGGGCCCCGGGGGGGGGGGGCCCCCGCCCCCCCCCCCCCCGGCGGGCCCGTCCGGGGCGACCCCCGGGAACAAGTAAGGGGGCCGCCGGCGGCCCCCGCCCGCCCCCCCCCCCCGCGCGGGCGCGGCGCCCCCCCCCCCCCCCGGGGGGGGGGGGGGCGGGGGGGGGGGGGGGGGGGGGGGGGGGCCCCCCCGGGGGGGGGGGGCCCCCCGGCCCCTCACCCGTCGGCGTACGCGTACGGGTCAGACGCCCGTAAGCATGTACGGGTCAGGCGTCCGTGCCCCCGGCGGACTCCGTCCAGGCGCGGGCGCGCAGCGGCATCCGGGAGCCGCCGCCGTCCAGCGGGCGGACCGCGAGGATCTGGTTGACGCCGATCTTGTTGTGCTCGAAGGAGAGGGCCGATGCGGCCATGTACAGCCGCCAGACCCTGGCCCGGCCCGGGGAGGTGGCGCGTACCGCCCGCTCCCAGTGCCGCTCCAGGTTGGCCACCCACTGGCGCAGGGTCAGCGCGTAGTGCTCGCGCAGCGTCTCGACGTCCCGGGCCTCGAAGCCGGCCTCCTCCAGGGTGGCCAGGGTGCGGCCGAGCGGGGCCAGTTCGCCGTCGGGGAAGACGTAGGCGTCGATGAACGCGTCGATACGGTAGGCGTCCTCGTCCTTCTCGGGGCGGCGGGCGATCTGGTGGTTCAGGAGGCGTCCGCCGGGCTTCAGGAGGGCGTAGAGGTCGTCCGCGTACTCCCGGTAGCGGACCGATCCGACGTGCTCGGCCATGCCGATCGAGGAGATCGCGTCGTACGGGCCGTCGCGGACGTCCCGGTAGTCCTGGACCCGGATCTCGATCCGGTCGGTCAGGCCCTCCTCGGCGATGCGCTTGCGGGCGTGCGCGGCCTGCTCCTGGGAGAGGGTGACGCCGGTGACCTGTGCCCCGTACGCACGGGCGGCGTGGATGGCCATGGAGCCCCAGCCGCAGCCGACGTCCAGGAGCCGGTCGCCCCCCTTCAGGCCGAGCTTGCGGCAGACCAGGTCGAGTTTGTCGCGCTGCGCTTCCTCCAGGGTCCCCCCGTCCTGCCAGTAGGCGCAGGAGTAGACCATGGAGGGGCCGAGCACCAGGGCGTAGAAGTCGTTGCCGACGTCGTAGTGGTGGCTGATGGCCTCCTTGTCGCGGCGTCTGGTGTGCAGCGGGCCGGTGCGGCGGCGCACCTCCTCGGCGGGCGGGGCCGGGGGCGGCCAGGGGCCGGCGAGGTCGAGGAGGCCGCGGGCGAAGGCGCGGACCTTGGGGTCGCGGACCGGGTGGACGGAATCCTTGGCGTCGGCACCCCGGTCCCAGAGCAGCCCGGCCAGATGGCCGAGCGCTTCGTACAGGTCGCCCTCGATGTCGATCTCCCCCGCCACCCAGGCGCGGGCCAGGCCCAGTTCGCCCGGCTTCCACAGGAGCCGCCGCAGGGCGCGGCGGTGGCGGATCACGAGGACCGGGGCGCCGGGCGGCCCCGATTCGCTGCCGTCCCAGGCCCGGACACGGACCGGCAGGGGTTCCGAGAGCAACTCCTCGGCAAGAGCGGTCAGCCGCGACGCGGCGTCTGCCATGGCGCACACCTCCGTGGTGTTTCCCCGACAAGCACGACAAGCACAGACGAACAGACATGCTCGTAGCCCCGCCGCGACACCCCGGGTGGCGTGGCGAGGTACACCTGCGTCAACTCTCCTCGCACTCTCCGTCATCCCGCTACCGGGCAACGAAACGGCAAAACGTGTGTACGCGCCACCCATATGGGCGGGAACAGGCCACGGGCCGCCGTCCGGCCCCGGTCCGGTCCCCGCCCGGATACGCCGAAGGGGCCGTCCGCACCACGGATGGCGGACGGCCCCTTCGGGCGTCGTACGGTGCGCTCCCCGCGGAGCGCTTCACCGGGGGGTCAGGAGGCCTTGGCCTTCTCGCCCTCGGACTTGGCGGCGGCCGGGGCCGGGGCCGGCTTGGCGGCCTCGTAGAACTCCTCGCGCGGCGTCTCCATGGCGCCGAGCGAGACGACCTCGCGCTTGAGGAACATCGCCAGCGTCCAGTCGGCGAAGATCCGGATCTTGCGGTTCCAGGTCGGCATGGCCATGCCGTGGTAGCCGCGGTGCATGTACCAGGCGAGACGGCCCTTGAGCTTGATCTTCATCTTGCCCATGACGACCATCGCGACGCCCTTGTGCAGGCCGAGACCGGCGACCGCACCCTTGTTGGCGTGGCTGTACTCCTTCTGCGGGAAGCCCCGCATACCGGAGATCACGTTGTCGCCGAGGACCTTCGCCTGACGCAGCGCGTGCTGGGCGTTGGGCGGGCACCAGGCGTTCGGGTTGCCGGCGCGGCGGCCGACCATGTCCGGCACCTGGGCGTTGTCGCCCGCGGCCCAGATGTAGTCGGTGCCCTGCACCTGGAGCTTCTCCGAGGTGTCCACGTGGCCGCGGGGGCCGAGCGGCAGGCCGAAGCGCGTCAGCGCGGGGTTCGGCTTCACACCGGCGGTCCACACGATGGTGCTGGAGTCGACCTCCAGGCCGTTCTTCAGCACCACGCGGCCGTCGACGCAGGAGTCCATCGAGGTGGAGAGGTAGATCTCCACGCCGCGGCTCTCCAGGTGCTCCTTGCCGTAGGCGCCCAGCTTCGGGCCGACCTCGGGAAGGATCTTGTCGGCGGCGTCGACGAGGATGAAGCGCATGTCGTCGCGCTGCACGTTGGTGTAGTACTTCGCCGCGTCGCGGGCCATGTCCTCGACCTCGCCGATGGTCTCCGCGCCGGCGAAGCCGCCGCCCACGAAGACGAACGTCAGCGCCTTGCGGCGGACGTCCTCGTCGGTCGTGGAGTCAGCCTTGTCCAGCTGCTCCAGGACGTGGTTGCGCAGGCCGATGGCCTCCTCGACGCCCTTCATGCCGATGCCCTGCTCGGCGAGGCCGGGGATCGGGAAGGTACGGGAGACCGCGCCCATCGCGATGACCAGGTAGTCGAAGGGCAGCTCGTAGGCCTCGCCGACGAGCGGCGCGACCGTGGCGACCTTGCGGTCCTGATCGATGGTCGTGACACGACCGGTGAGAACCTCAGCCTTGGGCAGCACGCGTCGCAGCGGGACGACGACATGCCGAGGCGAGATGCTGCCTGCGGCAGCTTCGGGGAGGAAGGGCTGGTACGTCATGTACGACCGCGGGTCGACGACCGTGACGGTCGCCTCTCCGTATCGCATCTTCTTCAGAATGCGACGAGCTGCGTACAGGCCTACGTACCCACCGCCTACAACGAGGATCCTGGGACGCTCCGTGGTGCTCATGCCATCGAGTATCCACCCCGCCCCAGGGGGGGTGCTCGTGAGCCCCTTCACAAGGATTGACCGACCCTCTGCTACACTTCGCCGCCCACGTGACCCAGGTCATGGGCACGAAAGGGAACCACCACACCGCGGGAAACGTTGTTCACCGCTTGTGAGCTGGCCCTTGACCCTCTGGGGCGGGTGGACCACCCCTCCCCTTCATGCGGTCGCAACGCTGCCGGAACGCGCACGCGACACTTCCGCACACCCTCCCGGGCGACCGGTTCCGGCCTGATGGGCCCCAACCACGACCAACAGGGCCCCATTCCTTGTGAAGAAGTTCACGAAGTTTCCCGCGACGCGTCCCCGGAGAGGCCCCCGAACGGCCCGGAAGGGCCGGGTCCGGGCTCAACGGTGCAGGTGACGACGCTATTGAGCGGGCAGCCGGAGGACTGCCCGCCCGGCTACGCGGCGCTCCAGGCGATGCCGTCGAGGATGTCGCCCAAAGCGCTACTGAGCATCCTCTGCCGCATTCCAGGCAATCCCATCGAGGATGTCGTGCTCGCTGACGACGACCTCGTGGGCTCCCGTCCGCTCCATCACGGCGAGCAGGACGAGCGCCCCCGCGCCGATCACGTCGACCCGGCCCGGGTGCATGACGGGAATCGCGGCGCGCTCGTCGTGGGTGGAGCGGAGCAGGTGCTCGGTGATCGCGCGGACCTGGCCGCGGGTGACCCGTGAGTGGTGGATGGCCCCGGAGTCGTACTCCGGCAGTTCCAGCGCGATTCCGGCGATCGTCGTGACGGTGCCCGCCAGACCGACGAGGGTGCCGGCCCCCTTGAGCTCCACGGTCTGCTCGGCGAGGTCGAGTGCGGCGTCGACGTCCGCGCGGATCGCCGCGGCCCGCTCGTGGCTGGGCGGGTCCATGACGGCCCCGTCCACGATCAGATGACGCTCCGTCATCCGTACGCAGCCGATGTCCACCGACCGGGCCGCCTCCACCCGGTCCGAACCGAGGACGAACTCCGTGGAGCCGCCGCCGATGTCGACGACCAGATACGGCTTCTCCAGGTGGTCGCTGCCCACCAGCTCCTTGGTGGCCCCGTCGAAGGAGAGCTGCGCCTCCTGGTCGCCGGTGATCACCTCGGGCTCGACGCCGAGGATGTCCCGTACCCCGGCCACGAAGTCGGCGCTGTTCTCGGCGTCCCGGGAGGCGGAGGTGGCGACGAAGCGGATCCGTGTCGCGCCCAGCTCCTCGATGGCCGCCGCGTACTCACGGCAGGCGGCGAACGTCCGCTCCAGCGCCTCGGGGGCGAGCCGGCCGGTCCTGTCCACGCCCTGGCCGAGGCGGACGATGGTCATGCGCCGGTCCAGCTCGGTGAAGGAGCCGGTGGCGGGGTCCACGTCGGCGACGAGGAGCCGGATGGAGTTCGTGCCGCAGTCGACGGCGGCGACCCGGGTCACGTGTCCTTCCCGTCCGCGGTCCCGTCCAGGGGGCGGAAGGCGACGTGGCCGCCGTCGCCCTCGTCCACCGTCCAGCCCTCGCCCTGCGGCACGCAGGGGGTGACGCAGGGGCCCTTGGCCCACCACTCGGGCAGCATCGCGATGGCCTCGTCGCCCAGCGGGTTCACCCCGGGCCCCGCGGCCAGCGAGTGGCCGACCAGGACGTGCAGGCACTTCACCCGGTCCGGCATGCCGCCCGCGCTCGGGAAGCCCTCCAGGACCTCGATGGCGTCGCGGCGGGTGATGTAGTCCTCGTGCGCGGCCCGGTAGGCGTCGGCCAGCTCCGGATCGGTCCCCAGACGGGCCGTCATCTCCTTCATGACCCCGTTGGCCTCCAGCGTGCCGATCGCCGAGGCGGCCCGGGGGCAGGTCAGGTAGTACGTCGTCGGGAACGGCGTGCCGTCCTCCAGACGGGGCTGGGTCTCCACCACGTCCGGGTTGCCGCAGGGGCAGCGGTGCGCGATGGCGCGCAGACCGCGCGGCGGGCGGCCGAGCTGCTGCTCGAACGCGGCGATGTCCGCATCGGTGGGCTGGGTGGACTCGGTCTGCGGAGGGGGCGTTTCCATGCCTGCCTTGGTTCTGCTCGGAAGCTCGTAGAGGTGGACGTACGGAGGGATGTACGGAGGGATGTACGGAGGGATGTACGGGGTCGGTGTCAGTCGCGTTCGGCCCGGTCGGCGCTGTCCACGTCGTCCCAGAGGTTCGCGTGCCACGGCCGGTCGCTCGCGCCCGACTCGCCGCGGCGGTCCTGGGCCGCGTCGGGGTCGGCAACGGTGTAGCCGGTCTCCCCGGGGAGGACGTAGTGGAGGTGCTGGCGGGCCAGCCGCATGATGTACGCGTCGTCCTGGAGCCGCGCCTTCTCGTCCCGCAGCTCCTCGGTGCGCCGTTCCGCCTGGCGCGAGAGCCGCTCCTGCTCGGCGATCTCGTCGCGCTGGGAGACGTACTGCCGCATCGGGTAGGCGAGCGCCACCACCAGGGAGCAGACCACCAGCGCCAGGAACGCGGCCCGGCCGGTGAGCCGGGAGCGGCGGGCCTGCCGGCGGTTCTGGGATCGGTACACGCGGGCCGCGGTCTGCTCGCCGAGCAGTCGCAGCCTGGTCGCGGTGGAGAACCGGTCGCGGTCCTTCCCGGCCATCTGTCCCGCCTCCCCGTCAGAGCTCGTCGGCTCCTACGCACGTCCGTCCCCGCACACGGTACGGGACCGGGTGCGGGGACGGACGGAGGCTACCGTCTTGACGCTACGGGTCAGCCCTTGAAGCGCGGGAAGGCGGAACGGCCCGCGTACACCGCGGCGTCGTCGAGGATCTCCTCGATGCGCAGCAGCTGGTTGTACTTGGCGACGCGGTCCGAGCGGGCCGGGGCGCCGGTCTTGATCTGGCCGCAGTTCACGGCGACGGCGAGGTCGGCGATGGTGACGTCCTCGGTCTCGCCGGAGCGGTGCGACATCATGCACTTGAAGCCGTTGCGCTGGGCCAGCTCGACGGCGTCCAGGGTCTCGGTCAGCGAACCGATCTGGTTGACCTTCACGAGCAGGGCGTTGGCGGAGCCCTCCTCGATGCCGCGGGCCAGTCGCTCGGGGTTGGTGACGAAGAGGTCGTCGCCGACGATCTGCACCTTGGCGCCGATGCGGTCGGTGATGACCTTCCAGCCGGCCCAGTCGTCCTCGTACAGCGGGTCCTCGATGGAGACCAGCGGGTACGCGGAGACGAGCTCCTCGTAGTACTCGGTCATCTCGGCGGCCGAGCGGGACTTGCCCTCGAACTCGTAGACGCCGTCCTTGTAGAACTCGGACGCGGCGACGTCGAGCGCGAGCGCGATGTCGCGGCCCGGGACGTAACCGGCCTCCTTGATGGCCTCGACGATGAGGTCCAGGGCGGCGCGGTTGGACTCCAGGTTCGGGGCGAAGCCGCCCTCGTCGCCGAGTCCGGTGGACAGGCCCTTGGTCTTGAGGACCTTCTTCAGCGTGTGGTAGACCTCCGCACCCCAGCGCAGGCCCTCGGAGAAGGACTCCGCGCCGATCGGGGCGATCATGAACTCCTGGACGTCCACGTTGGAGTCGGCGTGCGAACCGCCGTTCAGGATGTTCATCATCGGAACGGGCAGCAGGTGCGCGTTCGGGCCGCCGAGGTAGCGGAAGAGCGGCAGGTCGGACGCCTCGGAGGCGGCGTGCGCGACGGCCAGCGAGACGCCGAGGATGGCGTTCGCACCGAGCGACGCCTTGTTCTCGGTGGCGTCGAGGTCGAACATCGCCTGGTCGATGAGGCGCTGCTCGGTGGCGTCGTACCCGACGAGCTCCGGGCCGATCTGCTCGATGACGGCGAGGACGGCCTTCTCGACGCCCTTGCCCATGTAGCGGTTGGGGTCACCGTCGCGAAGCTCGATGGCCTCGAACGCACCGGTGGAGGCACCGGACGGAACAGCAGCACGGCCCGTGCTGCCGTCGTCGAGGCCAACCTCGACCTCGACCGTGGGGTTGCCCCGGGAGTCGAGGATTTCCCTGGCTACGACGACGTCGATGGACGGCACGAGGCATCTCCTTCTGGGATCTGACACTGGTTGTGCAGGGTCACTGTGGCCTTGCGACACGAGCCTATCGGGCCCGGCCGCGTCGGCCAGCCGACCGCCCGCCTCCTGGGACGAAAAAGGGCCCAAGGACCTGCATCACGGGACAAAACTCTAGAAATCTACTGTGCGGTAACAACAAGAGGTGAACGCATGCGGGTCCATCGGAGCCCGCCGCTCACGAAGAACCCGGCCCGGCGCGCTGGGGGGAACGAGCGCGCCGGGCCGGGGAGCCGTGCGAGGAGAAGTGCCGCCGGACGCTTCTCCTCCGGGGAGGAGAGACGGCGGTTACTTCAGGTGGAGCTGCTGACCCGGGAAGATCAGGTCCGCGTCCTTGACGATGTCGTCGTTGAGCTTGAAGAGCTTGCTCCAGCCGCCCTTGACGCCCTCCGCCTCGGCGATGGTGCTCAGGGTGTCGCCGGCCTTGACCTTGTACTCGCCGTCGCCCTTCTGGACCTTCTCGCCGGTCGGGGTGGTGACGGTCTTCTTGCTCTCGGCCTTGGGGGCCTCGCGCTGCTCGGAGCGCGTGGTGGGCTGCTCGGCCTGACGCTCGGGCTGCGCCTGCTCGGGCTTGCTCTCGCCGGAGCCGGAGCCGGAGCCGGTGTTCACGCCCGGGTCCACACCGTCGTTGGTGAGACCGCCGGCGCCGGCGCAGGCCCAGGCGCCCGGGCCCTGCATGTCGAGGAGCTTCTCGGCGGTGGCGATCTGCTGGTCCTTGGAGGCCAGGTCGGCACGGGAGGCGTACTGCGTACCGCCGGCGGCGGCCCAGCTGGACTGCGAGAACTGCAGTCCGCCGTAGTAGCCGTTGCCGGTGTTGATGGACCAGTTGCCGCCGGACTCGCACTGGGCGACGGCGTCCCAGGTCTCGACGGAGGCGGCGGAGGCGTTGGTCGCACCCATCAGCGGGACGGCGATCGCGGCGCCGGTGACGCCCGCGAGGGTGGCGATACGGGTGGCCTTGGACGGGCGGCGGTGCTTGCCCTTGCTGTTCAGCAGCATGGAACGAATCTCCTCACCGACGCCTACGAGGTGAGCTGTCGGGTTCGGGCTGATGAGTTGCCCGGTCGCGCGGTGCTGCTCGCGACTTCACCCCTAGCCGGTCCCGTACGTTCTCGTCGGTTTCGACGAGGCGTCCGGACCCGGCGGCTTACCTGGGTCCCCCGCTCCTGCCTACGGCGCTTACGCGTCTGTTCCCTTCGACCGACGGCAGGATTCGGCGTGACGGTCGACGGGGCCCGCGGTGCGAGCGGCTCCGACCGTAAACACAGGCAACCCCGACATTCAAAGATGGACATAGAGGGCAATCAGCCCGAACTCGCCGTGGCCGGCGGGTCGTTTCCGCAGGTGAGGGGCGATTCGCCCGGACCAGCCGGACGAGACGCGCCAGTTGAAGCAAAGAGACCCATGTCTCACTTACGCAAAAGTGGACATAGGTCTCTTAACTGCCTCGATTTTCGGGGTGTTTTCCCGAATTCGATCAATTGGCGGCGGGCGCCCCTGCGGGTGTTCCTGCGCCCTCGGGAGCGGCCGGGTCCGGGCCCTTGGCCGCACCCTCGCCCGCGTCCTCACCCGCACCCCGGTCCGGGCCCAGGTCCAGGTTCTGGCCGGGCAGGATCAGGTCCGGGTCGGAGCCCAGGAGGTCCTTGTTCGTCTCGTACAGGCCGGTCCATCCGCCGGGGATCTCCTGGGCGTCGGCGATCGCCCAGAGGTTGTCCCCGGGCCGCACCGTGTACCCGCCGGCGGTCGCCGCGCCACCGTCCCGCGCGTCGCCTTCGCCGCGCGAGGCGTGCCGGCCGGACTCACGGGGACCGTCCTCCCGGCCCGCGTCGGCCTCCTCGGGCGCGGGGGCTCCCCGATGCTTGCCCCCCTTGCCGTCCTCGCCCGTCGAGGCGTCGGGGGCGGCGGAGGGGTCCGAGGTGTCGGGCGCGTCGGAGGCCGGCGGGGCGGAGGGCGTCACCGAGGGGTCGGGGGCCTCACTCCCCTTCTCCGCGCCACCACTACCGCCCTTGTCCGCCCCATCACTCTTCTCACCCTTGCCGGATTCACCGGACTCGCCGGACTCACCGGATTCGCCCGCTTCGTCGGTCGGGGTGGAGGCCGGGTCGGCCGAGGGGTCCGCCGACGGGTCGGCGGACGGATCCGCGGACGGGTCCGCGGACGGCGAGGTGCCCGGGTCGACGCCGGGCAGACCGCCGTCCACCGCGAGGCCGGAGATCACCGCACAGCTGGGCCACGCCTTCGGGCCCTGGTCGTCCAGGACCTTCTCGGCGACGGAGATCTGCTGCGAGCGGCTGGCGAGGTCGGCGCGGGGCGCGAACGCCGTGCCGCCGTACGCCGACCAGGTCTCCTGCGAGAACTGGAGCCCCCCGTAGTAGCCGTTGCCGAGATCGGCACTCCACATGCCGCCGCTCTCGCACTCGGCGACCCGGTCCCAGGTGGTGGCCTCGGCCGCGTGCGCGCCGCCGGCGCCGAGCAGCGGGATGGCGATGGCCGATCCCGTCACGCCCGCGGCGACGATGATGGCGGGTGCCTGACGAGGGCGGCGGTGTCTGCCGTTCGCGGAGCCCATGGGTATGCCTTCCGTGCGACTGACAAGCGAGTGGCCTGAGCGCCGCACAGCGGATTCCGTGGCTGCTTCGGCGCCCAAGTGGCGCGTGAGCAAGGTGCGCCCGACGCGTCGAACCGTGAACCTAGCGGGACTCGAACGTGTGTCACAAGTCGATGCAGCGCAGATCACGTGAAAGTCACGAAGTTGACGCTCTGTCACTTTTCACGGCCCGGACACCCGGTTCGAACTCGACCGGAAGGGTGCGCAGTCCTCGCATGATGAGCCCGCCGCGCCAGCGCAAATCGCCAGGTTCTCCCGCAAGCCGCAGGTCAGGAAGGCGCCTCAACAGTGTGGCCAGTGCGGCCTGCCCCTCCGACCGGGCCAGTGGCGCTCCCAGACAGTAGTGGACGCCGTGCCCGTACCCGAGGTGCTGATTGTCACGCCGTGCGAGGTCCAGAGTGTCCGGATCCGCGAACCTCTCCGGGTCGCGGAGGAACGCACGTACCGTCGCCGATGAGGTTGACCGCCGTCTCGAACCCGATCTGACCAGCTGAGCACTCAAAGAGATAGCCGCGTCGGTCCGCCTTGACCGCGTCGCGATCATCGATCGCGTTCTCCCCCTTGTCCTTGGGTACCTCGCTCCGCACCTCCGCCAGCAGCCCCGCACGGAGCCGGCCGGTGACCGTGAGCGGGGGAAGGGTCGGCCGACGGTACACCTCCACTCCCCTCCTTTCCGCGCCGAGGGCCTGCATGACTTCGGGCCAGGCGCCCTTCTGCCACCACTTGAGCTGACGTGTCCGCATGGCGTCGATCGGCCCCCAGGTGAGGGGCATGTCGTTCCAGGCAAGGCCGCGCCGGAGGCGGTGGAGCATGCCGCGGAACTGTGCACGGATGTCGCACTCCGTAGTGAAGTGCCGCTTCGCCCTACCCTGGAAGAAGGTGCGCAGGACTGCGAGAACCGACTCCCATTCCTCGTCCGTCGGGTCCGGCGGGACGAGGGTCCCGGTCTCCCAGTGCCACTGGCTCACCGCGCACTTGACACCGGGCTTGGCCGTGTTCTCCATAGCTCCGGGAGCAACCCTGATGTCGAACATGCCGAAGATTTCCCCGCGCTCTTCCAGCGTCATGTTGTCGAGGCACTCGCGGGCGTTGTTCGCGACGGCGACGAGGTTGTGTGCCTGGCGCTCATACTCGGTGAACGCCTCCAGCCACTGTTCCGCGAACCCCTTCTGCTTCCGGAACTCCTCCAGCTCCTGTTGCATCTCCTTGACGGACGCCTTGAGGACGACGGGGTCGACGCCGGCCCTGAGGTACTCGGGCACCTTCCGGTGGATGAGGTCTTCCTGAACCGCGACTCTCGTGGCGAACTCGGTGGCCCGCTGCTGGTACTTCTCCTTTTCACCGGGCAGGACGCCAACCCACTCGGTTGCCATCGTCCGAAGGCGGCCTTCGTCCTTCATGAACCTGGTCAGTTCCGCCCAGACAACACCCTCGATCCCATCGGCGTTGAAGTGCGGCTCGCCGCAGGACCCTTCCTTGTCGGTCATGCCCTTGCAGCGGTAGGCGCGTGCGTCGCCGCTTCGGCCGGCGCCGGTGTAGACCTCGCCGCAATGCCCGTCGATGCGACCGCTGAGGGGGTAGATCTGATCCTTGCTGCGGCCGTTCTGAAAGCCGATCTTCTTGAGCGTCTCCATAAGGAGCCGGGAACGCTCCTCGCTGAAGATGGGCGGAACGCCGATTCTCACCGGGTCGCCATGAACCGGAGTGCCGTCCTCGCAGCGCAGGGTCGTGTTCTTGCCGTTGCCCCGGTTCGTCTTCCGGTAGACCACGTGACCGTCGTGGATGGTCTCGCTCCAGAGGCGATTACGCAGGTTCCCGACGGTCCAGGGCACGCCGCTGCGGGTGGAGAGCTTGCGCTCGTTGAGTTCGTCGCACGCCTCGGTGTAGTTCATGCCCTGGTCGACGACGAGTCCGACGGCCACGGAGAGCACCATGGACTCGTGCTCGTCGGTGACGAGAACGCTGAACTTCTTCCGACGCTTGCCGACCCAGGAGGTGTCCTGGGCAAGCGTGTAGCCGTAAGGGGCGGGGCCACCTGGCCAGCCGCCGTAGCTGATCTTCAGCTCGCGGCCGGCGAAGGTACGCTCCTTGATACGCCGCCACTCCATCTCGGAGAAGGTGACGTACTGCACGAACCTGGACCAGCCGACGTCGGTGCTGGTGTCGATGCCCTCGGCGACCGAGATGAAGTAGATGCCGAGGTCCGCCATGTTACAGGCCCATTGGTAGGCGGCGCGGGCCGTACGGCCGATTCGGTCGACGTTGGGGACAAGGATGCGGTTGAAGTGCCGCTGGTGCGCGTCGTGGACCAGCCGGTCCATCTCCGGGCGGCTCTCCAGCGTGCCTGCCACCGCTTCGTCCACGTAGTCGTCGTACACGGTTACGTCGGGGTGGCGGTCGAGCCAACCACCGGAGATCTCGTCCTGGGCTTCGAGCCCGAAGCCGTCGAGCTGGTCCAAGGTGGAGACGCGGGCGTATTTCGCCACGATGATCGCGCCGGATTCGCGCAGGTGTGCGCGTGCCACAATGGGCATGTTCAGTCCTCCGAGACTGTTCCGTCCCCGGGGTGGCTGCACACCGCCGGGAAGGTTCCGGCCTCAAGGCGCTCACTACAGCGCTCTGGGGCCGGTGCCGTTTCCGGGGAGATTACCCCAGTTGGCGACCCGAAGAGGACTTGAGGCAGTCGCCAACGCGCGGGCAGGAGTAGGGACTTCTTTCCCTACGCACGCGACCTGGTCGGACATGTGAAGCACGGTGGCCGCGACCTGTTCGAGGAAGGCAATCCGGGGAGAACGCCCGGCCGGGTATCGCCGCCAGGATCCGGATCGGTGATGAGCCCGTTCGGTCGGTGGCGTGCCATCCCTGTCAGGGCGGCATCGGAGAGCCTCGGTGCCGAGATCTCAACGCCAGGCCGGTGGGCTCTCGCCGCACAAGCGCCCGATACCGTCGCCGGATGAACGACACCCCGGCTCCGGAGCTCTTCTCCTGGGAATTCGCGACCGATCCGTATCCCGCGTACGCCTGGCTGCGGGAGCACGCGCCCGTGCACCGGACCGAACTGCCGTCCGGAGTGGAAGCGTGGCTCGTGACCCGGTACGCCGACGCGCGGCAGGCGCTCGCCGACGCGCGGCTCTCCAAAAACCCCGAGCACCATGCTGATGACGCCCAGGGCCGCACCAAGACCGGTATCCCGGGGGAGCGCAGTGCAGGCCTCATGACGCACCTGCTCAACATCGACCCGCCGGACCACACCAGGCTTCGGCGACTCGTGTCCAAGGCGTTCACCCCGCGCCGGGCCGCGCTCTTCGCTCCACGGGTACAAGAACTGGCGGACAACCTTGTCGACGCATTCGCGGAGAACGGGGAAGCCGATCTCATCCGTGAATTCGCCTTCCCGCTCCCTATCTACGCCATCTGCGACCTGCTCGGCGTACCCAGCGAGGACCAGGACGATTTCCGCGACTGGGCTGGGATGATGATCCGGCACGGTGGCGGCCCGCGTGGCGGCGTCGCCCGCTCCGTGAAGAAGATTCGCGCCTACCTCTCCGAGCTGATCCACAAGAAGCGCGCCGACCCCGGCGACGACCTGATTTCCGACCTGATCCGGGCGAGTGACCACGGCGAGCACCTCACCGAGGACGAGGTCGCCGCCATGGCATTCGTGATCCTGTTTGCAGGTTTCGAAACAACCATTAACTTGATCGGCAACAGCGCCCATGCGTTCTTCCGGAACCCTGCTCAGCGATCCGTCTTCCAGAATGCGGTAGAGCAGGGCAACGGATCCCTCATCGATAGTGCCGTGGAGGAACTGCTGCGTTTCGACGGCCCGGTGGAGCTGGCAACCTGGAGGTACGCCACCGAGGGGCTCGAAATCGGGGGACAGTCGATCCGAAAGGGTGACCCAGTCCTCGTGGCGCTCGCGGCGGCGGACCGCGACCCCGAGAGGTTCAAGAACCCCGACATTCTCGATCTCGCCCGCCGGGACAACCAGCACCTGGGATACGGGCACGGCATCCACTACTGCCTCGGTGCACCTCTCGCTCGGCTGGAGGGGCGCACGGCTCTGGAGACGTTGTTCCGCCGCCTGCCGGACCTACAGCTCGCAGTGGACCCGGCCGACCTACGGTGGCGTGGCGGCCTGATCATGCGCGGCCTGCGCACCCTTCCGGTGAAGTTCACACCGGAAAGGTCGCCTGGTGGATCACGGTGACGGCTTCTTGCCGCACAGACTCGGCGGGCGGTGAGCAACCGCGCCCCTACCGAACGCCCGGCCCGTCGCCCTCCGCCGCCAGGATCGCGTCGCGGTAGGCGCGGGCTGCGGCGCGCAGGGCGGCCTCCGGGTCGGTGCCGTTCGCCTCGGCGCGTACGGCGAGGGCGAGCAGCTCGTAGCCGATGGTGTCGCCCGTGGGGAGGGGGACGTCCAAGTCCGCCGTACGGACGCGGCTCGCGAGTTTCGCGGCGAGGGCCAGGCCGGGCTGGCCGAGGGGGACGCCTTCGGTGACCGAGGTCCGCTGCTTCTCGATCGCCTTGGTGCGCAGCCAGTGCGCGTGGACGTCCTCGGGGGTCTCGGCGCTCTCGTCGCCGAAGACGTGCGGGTGGCGGTGGATCAGCTTCTCGACGAGACCGCCCGCGACGTCGTCGATGGCGAAGGGCTCCGCCCCGTCCTCCGGGCGGCCTTCCTCGGCGATCCTGGCGTGGAAGACGACCTGGAGCAGGACGTCGCCGAGTTCCTCGCGCAGTTCGTCCCGGTCGCCGTCCTCGATCGCCTCGACCAGTTCGTACGCCTCCTCGATGGCGTACTTGGCGAGGCCCCGGTGCGTCTTCTGCGAGGTCCAGGGGCACTCCCGGCGGATGCGGTCCATGACCTGGACCAGGTCCAGCAGGCGGGCCCCGGGCAGGTCGTAGGAGCCGGGGAGCAGTTCCAGGTCCGGCATGGCCACCCGGCCCGAGCCGCCGAGCCGGGCCAGGCCGTCCGTCAGACGGCTGTCGCCCTCGCCGCCGACCAGGACGACGACGGTCCGGCCGCCCGCGCAGTCGGCGACCAGTTCGTCGGCGGAGGGTGTGGCGTGCTCGACGGTCACGCCCGCCTCGCGGAGGTAGGGGAGCTGCGGGTGGTCAGGACCGGCGACGATGACCCGGTCGGCCGCGTGCAGCGTCTGCCAGGCCGGCCAGGACAGCAGGCCGGGCGCGACCCGGTGGCTGGCGGTGAGCAGGACGATGCGGCCGGGATCGGCGGGGGTCTCGACGGGGGCGTCGGGGGCTTCGGCGTTCACCCTGCGAACCTACCTCCGGCCCCGGGGCCCCCGGTCCGCCGGTTCAGGCGCCCGTCGGTTCAGACACCCGTCGTTCAGGCGCCCGCCGGGGACTCCTTCGGCGCGAACTCGGTGACCTGGGTGATCCAGGGCGCGCTGTAGTTGCCGAGCTGCATCTTCTGGTCGTCCCAGGTGCCGAAGCGCGGGTTGACGTCGATGTCGAGGGCCTTCGACGCCTTGGTGAGGGCCTCGCCGACGACCTGCTGGCCGGCCGGTGTGCCGAGGTCCGCGCCGAGCGCCTCGGCCAGCTTCGGGAGCTGGACCTCCTGGCGCATGTCGGCGTCGATCTGGTCCGGGGCGACCCAGCGCTGCTGGAGCATCATCGCCTCGAACCGCTCCTCGCCGCCCTGCTGGGCGCGGCTGGTCTTCCGCATCTCCTGGATCTCCTTGCGGGTGACCGTGACCCCCGCGTCCTCGGCGGCGCGGTCGAGGATCCGGCCGAAGATCAGCCCGTGCAGTTTGGCGCGGCTGAGCTGGCCCGACTTGTTCACCAGCTGGACGGCCTCCGGGGAGCTCTCCTGGGCGCTGCGGACGTCCGCGGCCCGGCTCTGGACCGTCGACACCTCGATCCGCTCGCCGCCCACGACGGCCGCGGCGCCGGGGTGGGACTGGTTGCCGCAGGCCGAAAGGAGTGGCGCGGCGACGAGTGTCGCGGCGAGGACGGCGAACGCGGTGCGACGACGGCGGTGCAAAGGAGCCTCCCGGGGAGAGTTTGTGCATCAGTGCACAAAGCCTTGCGGTGATCGATGTTAGGCAGTGGAGGTGGCCGGTGCCACTGATTCGACCAACGATTCGGGAGGAGTTGGGGATGTGGTCGGGAAGATGGCCGGGAAAGTGGTCGCCGGCGTGGTCGGGAAGTGCTCCGGTGGGGGCGGTACGGGGGCGCTGTCAGCCCCCGCGGACGTCCCGTTGGTGGCTGAGCAGGCGGCGCAGGTCCATCGGCAGCGGGTGGTGCGGCCCGTAGGTGCGCTCGGCGTCGTACAGCAGGGCCTGGAGCTGTGCCCGGCCCGCGGTGTGGTCGCCGACCGCCAGGAGCAGCTGCCCGATGCGGTGCCGGATGTCGAGTGCGCGGCCGGGGTCGGAGGCGACCGGCCCGTAGGCGTGCTCGTAGTACGGGAGGATCGCGCGGTACTCGACCAGCGCGGCCCCGGCCTCGCCGAGCTGTTCGAGGCACTGGGCGGCGTCGTAGCGGAACTGGAGGGCCTGGGCGTCGGCCTGGCCCGCTTCGGCGGTGCGGTCCTCGGCGAGGCGGCGCAGTTCGGGCAGGGCGCGGCGGTACTGCCCGTCGTCCATCAGGGTCGCGGCGTACTGCTTGCGCAGGATGCGGACGACCGGTGAGTGCTCGCCGTGCTCGGCGGCGGCGGCCGGGAGCGTGGCGCCGAGGACGTCCACGGCCTGGGTGATGCGGCCCTCGCCGAGCAGCTTCTTGACCTCGTCCACGGCCCGCGCGACGTCCGGCCGGGCGGGCGACGGCGGCGGAGTGCTCGGCGGCAGGTGGGCGGGGCGCGCCGGGGTCGGTGCGGCGGCCGGGGGCGGGTTGAAGGACGGCGGGGCGCCGAGGGAGGGGGGCGTCGCGGCGAAGGCGGCGGGTGCGGGCACGGAGGCCGGGGTGGCTGCCCGGTCCGGCCAGGGGGCGTGCGGGCGCAGGAACGGACGCGTCGGGTCGAGCGGTTCGGCGGGGGCCCCGTGCTTGGGCAGCAGCGGGGCGAGGCCCTCGTACACCTCCTGGGCGGAGGCCGGCCGGTCCTGGGGGTCCTTGGCGAGGAGCCGCAGCACGAGGGCCTCCAGGGCGGCGGGGACCTCGGGGCGGGTCTTGCGGACCGGGAGCGGGGGCTCGTAGAGGTGGCGGTGCAGCACGCCGAGCGCGGTGGAGCCGGCGAACGGCACGTCACCGCTGAGGAGTTCGTGCAGGAGCACCCCGAGGGCGTACAGGTCGGTGTACGGGCCGACCGCGCCGCCCATCGCCTGCTCAGGGGCCATGTAGGCGGGGGAGCCGATGGGTGAACCGGTGTGGGTGAGGCGGGTGGTGTCCGTGTCGAGGACCGAGGCGACGCCGAGGTCGAGGACGGTGACGGTGCCGTCGGGCCGGACCATCACGTTCCGGGGCTTGAGGTCGCGGTGGACGATCGGCACCGCGTGCACCGCGCAGAGGACGGCACAGAGCTGGGCGGCGACCGCGACGGCCCACGGCCAGGGGTACGGGTTCCGCTCGGCCAGATGGTCGGCGAGGTCGGCGCCCTCGACGTACTGCATGACGAGGTAGAGGTCGTCGCCCTCGCTGCCCGCGTCGTGGACGGTGACCAGGCCGGGGTGGTCGACCTGAGCGGTGACCCGGCACTCCCGGACGAACCGGCGGCGCAGCTCGTCGGCGGCGTCGCTGCCGGTGGGCCCGGCGACCCGGTCGGGGCGGAGCAGCTTCACGGCGACGCGGCGGTCCAGCCGCCGGTCGTAGGCCGTCCACACCTGGCCCATGCCGCCCTGGCCGAGGATGGTCGCCAGTTCGTACCGGTCGGCGATGATCCGCCCGCTCACCGGCCCTCGCCCTCGCCGGTCTCCTTGCGGAGGTAGTCGCTCAGCTCGTCCAGCTCGGCGCGGACCTGGTCGAGGCGCTGGGGCGCGGGGGTGGGCGTGGGCGGCGGGGTCGGCACGGTGTACGGGTTGGGCTGCGGGTGCTGACTCTGCTGCGGGTGCCGCGGGTGCTGCTGGTACGGGAGCGGCGCGGGGGGCACGGTCGCGTGGGCGCCGTACGGGGGCGGGGCGCCGGGAGAGCCGTAGTGGCGTATCTCCGCGTACAGGTAGTAGGCGATCACGCCCGTCAGCACGACGACGAGCCAGGCGAACAGGAGAAGCGCCTGCGCGTCCGACATCTCGTCGGGGTCGTCCGGCGTCTCCATGATGAAGATGAACAGCCCCATGTTGAGGATCACCACGACCGCCATGAGAACCCAGTCGCGCGTCCTGCGGGTGACGATGGCGAGCCGCAGCATCGCGACCCAGCCCAGCAGGCCGCAGCTCAGCACGGTCACCACCACGAAGACCACGCGCACCGCGGCGAGCGTCGCCGAGGACGGCCGGGATGTCGTCTGCTGCTGCGGCGTCGGGCCGTAGCCGTGCATGTGCTGCTCCTGGGACGCGTATGTCGGACGTGTGGGGTGAGCGTATACACCTCCGCCGACCGGGCGACCCCGGATGGGCCCAACCGTTGTGGTTCACCTCACCCGGGCGTGACCGTGCCGTCCGTCAGCCCGTCGTACATCCCCTGGACCAGCAGCCCGCCGAGCCGCTCCGCCGTCCGCAACGCGTCCTCGAACGCGGCCAGTTCGCGGAACCGCTCCCCGTACCTCCGCTGTTCGGCCAGCGGCATCCGGGGCAGTTGGAGGCGCCGGGCGTCCAGCCGGGCCGCCGTGGAGGCGTAGCTGCTGGCCTGCCGGTTGTTGGCGGTGCCGCGCAGGAAACCGGCCAGGAACCACGGATCGAGGGCGGCCGGGTCGGGCCGCAGCAGCTGGAGGTTGCGGCCGAGCTCGGCGCCCACGTCGCCCTCGCCGACGACCCGGACGACGGTCCCGCCACCGAGCACGGGCACCACGACGTCACCGGGTTCGAGCACGACCGGGTCGTCGGGGGGCCCGCCCGGGGCCTGCGGGCCGGTGAGCGGGGTTCCGGCCGGGGCCGCTCCGGTGAGGACGTCGTGCTCGGTGAGGACGGGGCCCGGGCCGCCCGGGGCCGCGTTGCCGGTGTGCAGCGAGAGCGCCCCGCCGCGGGCGAGTTCGCCGACGGTGGTCCTGGGGCGGTGCGCTGGGACGGCGGGGGCGGCGGGGGGCGGGGTGAGGCGGGCGGTCAGCCGGAGGGTCTCGGTGAGCCGCTCCCGCACCTCGCCGAGTCCGGACCCGTCTCCCCCGGGCGCGGGGCGGGGCAGATGCCGGGCCGGGGCCAGGTCCACGTCGTCGTCGAGGAGTTCGACCACGGGGACGACGCGGCTGACGCCGGGGAGGTCGGACCGGTCGCGCCAGGCGTCGAGCACGGCGGCGCGCACGGCGGGCCAGTCGAGCCGGTCACGTCCGCCGCCCGCCGACTTGCCGCCCGCTTCCCCGGCGGACGCCGCGAGACCGGCGGTGTCGACCAGGAGGAGGTCCGGCCCTGGGCGGACTCCGGGCGTCGGTCTGCGCAGGACCCAGAGGTGGAGCGGAATGCCGTACGGGGGTGCGGCGCCGGCCGGGAGGGCGAAGACGGCGCGGAGGGCTCCCCTGCGCAGGAGGTCGGCGCGGATGCGGCGGCCTGAGCGCCGGGAGGCGGCCGCCGGAGGCATCAGGAGGACGGCGGTGCCGCCGTCGCGCAGCCGGGCCAGCGCGTGCTGGACCCAGGCCAGTTCGGACTCGACGCGGGCGGGGAAGCCGTACTCCCAGCGCGGGTCGTAGCCCAGCTCGTCGTGGCCCCAGTTGCGGTCGTTGAAGGGTGGGTGGCAGAGCACGGTGTCGGTCGTGAGCCGGGCGAAGGCGTCGGCCCGCAGGGTGTCCCCGGTCCGCACGGCCAGGGAGGGGCGGGAGCTCCGCGTTCCGTCGGCGCCCAGGGCGAGGCGCAGGGCGGTGAGGGCGGCGAGCCCGGCGTCGGCCTCCTGGGCGTACAGCGCCGCGGGCCCGGAGACGGCGCGGAGCAGGGCGCCGGTACCGGCGGCCGGGTCCAGGACGCTGCGGAGCGGCCTGTCGAGGGCCGGGCGACCGGCGTCCTTCGGGGGTTCGGCGAGGTCCGCCATCAGCTCGGCGAGGTGCGGCGGGGTCAGCGTGTACTGGCGGGGGTTGGCGTCCAGGTGCCGGCCGAGCAGGAACTCGAAGGTCTGGCCGGCCCCGATCCCGGCGGCGAGTTCCGCGGCGGCGCGCAGGAGCGGCACGGAAGGCAGCAGGGCCTGCGCGGTGGGGGTGTGAACGGCTCGCGTCCCGTGCACCCCCGGAGCCGCCCCGTGCACTCCCGGAGCCGCCCCGTGCACTCCCGAAGCCGCCCCGTGAACTCCCGAAGCCTCGGGCTGGTTCGCCGGGTGTGCGGCTCCGGAGGCGGGTGCGGCGGGTGCGCTGGGTGCGGTGGGTGCGGTGGGTGCGGGTGCGGTGGGCCCGGTCGAGCCGGCGGACGCTGTCGCGTGGGCGGTTTCCGGCGTGCGGACTGTCTCTGGTTCCGGTGCGGCGGCCCGGCCGGGCCCTGAGACGCCGGAAGGGGCGTCGGGGCCGAGCCTGGCCGTGAGCACGTGGTCCACGGCGTGCGGCAGCGCGTCGGCCATCCGCTCGTCGGACGCTGCGGTCAACTCCAGCCAGGCGGCGGGCCGGTCACGGACGAGCAGCAGGGCGCAGCCTGTGTGGAGCAGAGCCTGGTCGGCCCCTGCGGGGTGACCGGCCACCGCCTGCCAGACCCGCTCGCCCAGCGGCACCTCGGCAAGTTTTCCCTGGGCGCGCAGCCACCGCTCCACCTCGGACAGCGCGAAGGCGGGGCTGGTCGCGGTGCCGCCGACGGGCCGGGGGAAGTCGGCGTGCCGACGGCGCCAGTTGCTGACGGCGGCACGGCCCACTCCTGCCAGTCGCGCGATCCCGGCCGCGGTGACCTCCGTGGCGTTCTCCGGCACTGGCACTCCCTCGGTCCGTCCGCGCTGCGTGCCCGCGAGCATAGCGAATCACCCGCACCACACCGGAAAACACCATTGCCCGACCCGTCACGACTCTTTCGTGTTGACTCGGTTCACAAGCTCTGCTGTTATTGGTCCGCCCCGCCAGGGCCCGCTTTTCTCTCTACTGACCGGCGCGCTCGCGCCTCTCCTTCGGAGCCTGCCCCCATGCGTCTCATCACCCGCATATCCGTCAACACCGTCTGCGCGATGACCCTGCTCGGCCTTGCCGCCTGCGGAACGGACTCCCCGACGGAGACCGGGCCGTTCGCCGGAGCCTCGGGGCCGGAGGTCGTGAACCAGGCCCTCACGAAGACGACCGGGGTCAAGTCCCTGCGGATCGGACTCGACATGACCACCTCCGACGGCCGGGTCCAGGCCGACTTCGCCACGAGTCTGGGGGGTGACTGCACCGGAACGATGACCATGGGCGGCACGGGCACCATGGAGGTCCGCAAGACCGGCGACACGGTCTGGACGAAGCTCGACGAGACCTTGCTGCGCGAGCAGTCGAAGGGCGAGCCGAAGGCGGACGTGGACGCGGCGGTCGAGCTGATCGCGGGCCGCTGGATGGAGTCGAAGGCCTCCGAGCCGGACACCAAGGACACCATCGAGTTCTGCGACCTGAAGGGGCTGCTCAAGGAGTTCGAGGCGGGCGACAACGCCGCCCGCAAGAAGGGACCCACGACGGTCGCCGGCAAGCCGGCCCTGCGCCTCACGGAGAAGGAGGGCAAGGAGACGTTCACCATCGACGTCTCCGCCGAGGGCGCCCCGTACATCCTGCGCGTCGCGTCCCGGGGTGGCGAGGAGCCGATGACGATGAGCCTGTCCGAGTTCGACGTGCCCGTGGTGGCGGAGAAGCCCGCCGCGAAGGACATCGTCGACCTGGAGCAGTAGGGCCCGGCCCGTGCGCGAAGCCCCGCCCCCGGTCAGCCGGCCGGGGCCGGGGCTCCGCCGGTGAAGTCCACCTCGGCCGCCGCCAGTACGCGTACCCGGCGGCCCGGGAAGCGGAGGTTGCGGTAGATCTCGTTGTGGTGCGCGACGGACGCCTCCGGTGCGGCGTACGGGCCGGGGCCGGACCGGACGGACGTGGTGTGGCCGTCCGCGACGAGCACCACGTCGTACCCCCGGCTCAGTGCCTGCCGGGCGGTGGACTCGACGCAGATCTCGGTGGCGAACCCGGTGACGACGACCTCGGTGACCCCTCGGGCGCGCAGGGCCGCGTCCAGTTCCGTGTCGAGGAAACTGTCCGGGGCCTCCTTGGGTACGACCGTCTCCCCGGGGGCGGGGGCCAGTTCGGGCACGATGCGCCAGCCGCCGGTCCCGGGCTCCAGTTCGTCGTCCCCCTGCTGCGCGAACATCACCGGCGCGCCGGCGGCCCTGGCCCGCGCCTGGAGAGCGGCGATGGCCTCGACGGTGGCCGACGCCCGGTACGCCATCGCCACCAGGGCGTTCTGCATGTCGATGACGAGGAGGGCGGGGGCGGGCCCGGGAGCCGTGCCCGGACGGACGGGTATCGCGGTGGGCACCGTGCCCGGACGGGCCGGTATCGCGGTGGGCACCGTGCCCGGACGGACGGGTATCGCGGTGGGCACCGTGCCCGGACGGGCCGGTATCGCGGTGGGCACCGTGCCCGGGCCTTCCGGCCTGGGCGTCACAGTTGGTGCCGCACCCAGACGTTGGGCTCGACGTAGACCGCGTATCCGTGCGCGAGCGCGCAGTGCACCGGGAGGAGCGCCCCCGGAACCTCCACCGGACCGTCCGTGTCGAACGGCAGCCCGGTCCACTCCCGCCACTGCGCGAGCGAACCGCTCACCGTCATCGACACCGTGGCGACCGAGTCCACCTTGCCGCCCGCCCGGGCGTGGACCCGCAGCCAGGGGTCCTCGGGCAGCCCGTCCTCGGGGCGGGTCAGGCGGGCGTACTCCTCCATCGGCAGGCCTGGCCGCAGGTGCTTGCCGCTCGGCCGCACCGGGGCGACGATCTCCCCGAAGCGGAGCCGTCGCGCGTTGTCGCGCATCGCGGCGAGCATCCGGCCCGATATCCCCTTGCCCTGATGGCCGGTGGCCACGGTGATCTCGATCGCCCCGAGCGTGTCCGCCGTCCGCCCGCGCCGCAGGTCCGCGAAGGCCCACAGCAACATCCGGTCCCAGCCGCCGACGGGCAGTTCGCCACGGCCGGGGGCGTCCAACAGGAAGGGCACGCTGTAGGAGCGCGCGACCACGACGCCCTCGGGGTCGGTCGCGACCAGCACGCACTGGGGGAACTCCACAGCGATCCGTGCGAAGTTCGCCCATCCGACGATGTCCTCCAGCACGAACTCCGGCCAGGTGTCCGGCATCCGGTCCAGGGCGTCGGCCAGCTCGGGGCGCTCGGCGAGGGTGGTGATGTTCAGCTCCATACGCGCGACCCTAAACAGCCTCCGCCGCTCCGACCAGCGAATATCGGCTCGGAGCCACGGCGCACGCCAAAGCCGCTCGCCCGCGCCGCCGCCGCCGCCCGGCTACCGTCACGCCGCATGACGACGACGCCTCCGTCCGCCTCCGTCGGTCCCGTACGGATCCGGCCCTGCCGCGCGACGGATCTCGAACTCCTGGAGCGGCACCTGCCCTCGCCCGGCCGAACCCGGCGGCACGCCGCCCGGTTCGAGCGGCAGGAGCGGGGACTCAGCACCTTTCTGACCGCCTGGGCCGGCGACGTACCCGTCGGGTCGGCGCAGATCCTGTGGCAGGGCTGCGCCGCCCCGGAGGTCCGGGCCCGCTTCCCCGACTGCCCCGAGCTGAACGGGCTCGCGGTCTGGCCACCGGACCTGCGCTCGCGGGGCCTCGGTACGGCGCTGATCCGTGCGGCGGAACACCGGGTCCACGACGCCGGGATCGCTCGGATCGGCTTGGGCGTGGACGACGACAACCGCCGGGCGGCCGCGCTCTACCTGCGGATCGGCTACCGCGAGACCGGCTGCCGCTACCTGGACCGGTACGCGTTCCTCGACGCCGACGGGGTCCGGCAGGAGGTCGCGGATCCGGCCCGCTTCCTGGTCAAGGACCTCGGCGAGGCCATTCCCGGACCGGCGTGATCCAGCCGGAACCATGAAGTGTCCATGCCGCGTCCCCACCCGTGACTTCGCACCCGGTGCGCCACTCGTCGAGGAGCAGAACCATGACCCAGCCCGCCACCGCACCGCCCCGCCCCCGGAGAGCCGCCGGGTGTCTCCAGAGCATCGTCGTGCTCGCGGTGATCCTCGGCCTGGGCTATGGGGCGTCCAAGATCTTCGGTGACGACTCCTCGAAGAGGTCCTCGAATTCGTCCTCGTCGTCCTCGTCCTCGTCCGCGTCGGACGGCAAGGGCGGCTCGTGGGAGATCGGTGACTGCGGAGGCCCGGACCCGGAGAACAAGCCGGACGGCTACCGCGCCTACGACTGCGACGAGCAGGGCGCGACCTTCAAGGCCCTGAAGATCGAGGACGCGAGCTTCCTGCCCAACGCGATCCAGTGCCCGGCCGGAACGGACCTGATCATCCAGGTCTCCCGGGTCTTCGGCTCCGGCGACGACAAGAAGGGCGGCGGCATCCCGACCAACACGGTCTGCGGCCGCAACCTGACGGGCGACCACCCCGGCGACGCGGGCGCCGGCGGGGGCCAGCTGGTCGAGGGCGACTGCGTCTCGGCGACGGCCAAGGAGATCGCCTGCGTTTCGGCCGGGGCGGACGACTTCAAGGTCCTCGGCCTCGTCAAGGAGAAGACCGAGTGCCCGGCGGCGACCACGGAGCCGATGCAGCTGATGATGGCGATGGGCCGCCCGTACGACGTGATCTGCGGCGGCAAGGTCTGATCGGGCGGCCCCAGGGGTCCGCTCAGCCGCCGCACTGGGTGAGCATGGTCCGCTTGTCGGCGGCCGTGACCGGGAGTTCGTACTTCAGCGAGACCTGGGCGAACCGTACGGCGTAGGAGCAGCGGACCGGCTTGTACGGCGGCAGCCAGGCGGCGGGGCCGGAGTCCCGTTTGGCGTTGTTGGCCGGGCCGTCCACCGGGATGAGGTTGAGCGGGTCGTTGGCGATCCGCTCACGCTTGGCCTCGTTCCAGCGGGCGGCTCCCATCTGCCAGTTGTAGGACAGCGGCATCACGTGGTCGATCTGCACCTCGGTGGCCCGCCGCTTGCGCCAGTCGATGCTCTCACCGGTGTAGGGGTCCTGGAGAGTCATCGACATGACCACGCAGTCGGATCCCGCCCTGTGCTCGATGTCCTTGCCGTCCCGGGCGAGCAGGTCGTTGCGGGTGTCGCAGCCGTTGCGGGCGAGCGGGATACCGTCGATCCCGTCCTTCCAGGCGTAGCCGAACTTCTTCCGCTCGTAGCCGGTCTTCGGGCCGCGCCCCTTGGTGGCCACCTTCTCGATGATCTTCCGGGCGGCGGCCCGGTCCGCGTCGGTGGTGAGGGGGGCCAGGCCCGGCTTCGTACCGTCGGGGTTGTCCAGCGGGCTGGCGCCGAAGCCCTCGGCGGACTGCGCGCCGCCGTTGGTCCCGCCGCTCGTGCGGGCTCCGCCGCCGTCGCCCGCCAGGCCGTCGGGGCCACAGCCGCCCGCCAGGACGATCGCGACGAGAGCGCCGACGGCGGGCAGGGCCGCCGCGCGGTGCGTACGGCGGCGGTGCGTACGGGGAGCTATCACGTGAAGCCGTCCTGACGGGGAGAGAGCCGAACGCCGAGAATCCTATGGGCGTCTTCCCCGCCGGAGGGTTCTCCATGACCGCGCTTCAGCACACCGTGCGCCCCGGCCCGGTCACACCTTCCCGATGCCCAGGGTGTTCTCGCCGGGCAGCATCCCCGACCCGATGACTTCCAGCCAGGGTTCCCCCAGCAGTGCCACCAGCCGCTCGCGCCCCTGCTCCCCCAGTGCCCGCCACGGCGCGGCGGCCTCCTCGTCGGTACGCAGCTCCACCTTCGCGCGCAGCTCGCGCCCCGCGTCCGTGGCCGTGCCGTCCGCAGCCAGCAGCCCGCGCTCCCGCAGCCGCCGCCGGGCCGCGCCCCACTCCTCCGGACCCCATTGCCGGCTCGCGAACACCTCGGCGGGCGCCGCGCCGACCGCCGCGAAGGAGACCAGCGACTCGACCGGGTCGAGGCCGGCCTCGACGAGGGCGGCGATGTGCCCGTCGCCCCGGTGTTCGCGCAGGACGGTCGCCGCCTGCCAGAGCACCAGGTGCGGGGCGTCGGGCCAGGGCAGCGCGGCGTTGGCGGCTCCGAGGCCACCGGGAGCCCCTGGGCCCGCCGCCTCCGCCGCGCGGCTGGCCAGTACGGCGGCCTCGGCGAACTCCGGTCCCTCCACGCGGTCCCCGAACAGGGCCCGGTAGGACCGGTCGACCGCCCGCAGCCGGGCCGCGAGCACGGCCGCGGGGGCTGCGGTCGCCCAGACGCCCGGAACGTAACGCTCCACCATCGCCGGGGCGAAGCTGTGGAACGTCCGCACCGCCTCCTCCGCGCCCACCGCCCCCAGCGGAGCCGCCCGCCAGGCGAAGTAGCCCGCCCAGCGCTCCTCGGTGTCGTACCCCAGCGCGGCGGCCTCCTCGAAGGCCTCGGGGGCGTAGTACAGAACGGCGTGGAGGGGCTCCAGGAGGTGCCACATCTGCCGCACACGGGCCGGTTCTCCGGTCATGATCTCCACCCTTCGGAACACGCGTCGCACATCTTGCCAGTGACTAGATCAGACCTCCAGCATGCGCGCGCCACCGAAACTTGTCAATGACAAGATGCCGGGTAGGGTGCTGGCATGAACAGCGAGCGCGAGCGCACCTACCACCACGGCGACCTGCGGCGCGTGATCCTGGACGCGGCCCTCGACGTCATCGCGACGAACGGCCCCGGCGCCCTGAGCCTGCGTGACCTGGCCCGGCGGGCCGGCGTCTCGCACGCCGCGCCGGCGCACCACTTCAAGGACCGTACGGGCCTGCTGACCGCCGTGGCCGCCGAGGGCTACGCCCTGTTCGCCGACGCACTGGCCGGAGCACCGGACCTCCGGGAGCGGGGCGTGGCGTACGTACGGTTCGCGGCGACGCACCCCGCGCACTTCCAGGTGATGTTCCAGCCGGACCTGCACCGCACCGACGACCCGGACCTCCTGGCCGCCCGCGCCCGGGCGACCGGGGCCCTGCGCGCGGGCGTGGCGGACCTCCCGCCGGCCGGCCGGGGCGAGGACGACCGCCTCGCGGGGGTGGCCGCGTGGTCCCTGGCCCACGGCTTCGCGACGCTGCTGCTCAGCGGCGCTCTGGCCGACGCGATGGAGGGCCGGGACCCGGAGGAGGCGTTCCGGTCGCTCACGGCGCTGGTCTTCACGCCGGAGAACGGCCGCGCCGGCTGACGGGGCGCCCTCTAGACTGCCCCTCATGGGCGTTTCCTGAGTGACGAAAGAGGTCCCGCACCGGGACCGGAAGCAGCCCGGCGTCGACCGCCGGGCCTCGTTCGTATGCCCCCGCGCCCCACTCAGGAGACCCGGCCATGCCGCACACCCCGCCCGCCCACGCCCGTGACGCCCGCACCCCCCTGCCCGCCGAAGCCCCGGCACTGGCCCGCCGCATCGAGTTGCTGCGCACGACAGCCGAGGCCGATCCACGGGTGGAGGGCGTCCTCCTCTACGGCTCGTGGACGCTCGGCGAGGCCGACGCCCACTCGGACCTGGACGCCTGCCTCTACGTACGGGAGGAGGACGTCGACGCCTTCGACGGGCGCGCGTTCGTGGAGCGGCTGGCCCCGCTGAAGCTGGCGTACACCAACATGTACGGCATCCTCGCCGTGGTCTTCGACGACCTGATGCGCGGGGAGTTCCACGTCGAGCCCACCGGTCCCGGCATCGCGGAGATCGCAACCTGGCGCGGGCAGGTCCACTTCCCCCGCCCCGAAGCGGCCGTCCTCCTGGACCGCACCGGCGACCTCACGGCCGCCGCCCGCGAACTGGCCGCCTTCCGCCCGCCGGAGCCGGTGGCCACCGCCCAGCAGCTCACGGACGAGCTGGCCAACTGGACCCTGATGCTGGCCCACGTTCAGGCCCGGGGCGAACACGCCCGCGCCCACAACCTGCTGCACGCCGTCATCGCCCCGCTCCAGCTCAAGCTCTGCCGCCTGCTGCGCGGTTCGACCACCCACTGGCTCACCCTGAGCCGCGCCCTGGAGGCGGACCTGCCGTCGGCGGACGTCGAGCGGTACGCCACGACGACCGGGCCGCTGACCCCGGAGGCCCTCCGCACGGCGGCGGCGAACAGCTGGGGGTGGAGCCGGGAGCTGGCGGCCGGGGCGGCGGACCGGTGGGGGACGCGGCTGCCGCTGGGGCTGCACGAGGAGATCGCGGAGGCGCTTTCTCCGGCCGAGTGACCTCAGCCGTTCCCGGGCAATCAGGACCCCAGGATCGTCGTCAGGAACTCCCCCGTCCACGCCAGCAGTTCGCGGCCGATGACCGGCTTGCCGCCGATCTTCCCGGCCGTCGGGCGCGGCACCAGGATCTGGTGGGCGGCCGGCTTGATGACCGTCTTGGGGTGCAGGCGCTTCAGGCGCAGCTCCTGGGACTCGCGCAACTCCACCGGGGCGAAGCGGATGTTGGAGCCCTGGAGGACGATCTCGCCGACGCCGCAGGCGCGGGCCAGCATGCGCAGGCCGGCGACCAGGAGGAGGTTCTCGACCGGTTCGGGCAGGGGGCCGTAGCGGTCGGTCAACTCCTCGCGGACCGCGCGGATGTCGTCCTCCGAGGAGGCTGCGGCGATCGCGCGGTAGGCCTGGAGGCGCAGCCGCTCGCCGGGGGCGTAGTCGTGCGGGACGTGTGCGTCGACCGGGAGCTCGATCTTGACCTCCAGCGGGGGCTCCTCCTGCTCGCCGCCCTCCATCTGGGCCCGGTAGTCGGCGACCGCCTCGCCGACCATGCGGACGTACAGGTCGAAGCCGACGCCCGCGATGTGGCCGGACTGCTCGCCGCCGAGCAGATTGCCCGCGCCGCGGATCTCCAGGTCCTTCATCGCCACGTACATGCCCGCGCCCATCTCCGTGTGCTGGGCGATGGTGGCCAGGCGTTCGTGGGCCGTCTCCGTCAGGGGCTTCTCGGGGGGATAGAGGAAGTAGGCGTAGCCCCGGTCGCGGCCTCGGCCCACCCGGCCGCGCAGCTGGTGCAGTTGGGAGAGGCCGAAGTTGTCGCCGCGCTCCACGATCAGGGTGTTGGCGTTGGAGATGTCGATGCCGGACTCGACGATCGTCGTGGAGACCAGGACGTCGAACTTCTTCTCCCAGAAGTCCACCACCACCTGTTCCAGGGCCGCTTCGGACATCTGGCCGTGGGCCGTGGCGATCCTGGCCTCCGGGATGATCTCGCGGAGGCGGGCGGCGGCCCGGTCGATGGACTCGACCCGGTTGTGGATGTAGAAGACCTGGCCCTCGCGCAGGAGTTCACGGCGGACCGCCGCGCCGATCTGCTTCTCCTCGTACGGGCCGACGAAGGTGAGGACCGGGTGGCGCTCCTCCGGCGGGGTGGTGATCGTGGACATCTCGCGGATGCCGGTGACCGCCATTTCGAGCGTACGGGGGATGGGGGTCGCGGACATCGTGAGCACGTCGACGTTGGCGCGGAGCTTCTTGAGCTGTTCCTTGTGCTCGACGCCGAACCGCTGCTCCTCGTCCACGATGACCAGGCCGAGATCCTTGAACTTCGTCTCGGAGGAGAAGAGGCGGTGGGTGCCGATGACCAGGTCGACGGCCCCGTCCTTCAGGCCCTCAAGGGTGGCCTTGGACTCGGTGTCCGACTGGAAGCGGCTCAGGGCGCGGACGTTGACCGGGAATTGTGAGTAGCGCTCGGTGAACGTGCCGTAGTGCTGCTGGACGAGGAGAGTGGTGGGGACGAGGACCGCCACCTGCTTGCCGTCCTGGACCGCCTTGAAGGCGGCCCGGACCGCGATCTCCGTCTTGCCGTAGCCGACGTCGCCGCAGATCAGCCGGTCCATCGGGACCGTCTTCTCCATGTCCTCCTTGACCTCGGCGATCGTGGACAGCTGGTCGGGCGTCTCCGCGTACGGGAAGGCGTCCTCCAGCTCCCGCTGCCAGGGGGTGTCCGCGCCGAAGGCGTGGCCGGGGGCCGCCATCCGGGCGGAGTAGAGCTTGATCAGGTCGGCGGCGATCTCCTTGACCGCCTTCTTCGCCCGCTGCTTCGTCTTCGTCCAGTCCGCGCCGCCGAGCCGGTGCAGCGTCGGGGCCTCGCCGCCGACGTACTTGGTGACCTGCTCCAGCTGGTCGGTGGGAATGTAGAGGCGGTCGCCCGGCTGGCCGCGCTTGGCGGGGGCGTACTCGACGAGCAGATACTCGCGGGTCGCGCCCTGGACCGTGCGCTGCACCATCTCCACGTACCGGCCGACACCGTGCTGCTCGTGGACGATGTAGTCGCCGACCTCCAGGGTGAGCGGGTCGATCGTCTTCCGGCGGCGGGCCGGCATCCGGCCCAGGTCCTTGGTGGCGGTGCGCTGGCCGGTCAGGTCCGTCTCGGTGAGCACGGCGAGCTTCAGCGCCGGGTCGACGAACCCCTGCTCGATGGCCCCGCAGGAGACGTGCACCAGGGACGGGGTGAGCTCGGTCAGGTCCGCGTCGAGGCGGGCCGCGATGCCCTCGCCGCCCAGTACCTCGACCGTACGGGTGGCGAGGCCCTGGCCCTCCGTGACGTACACCGTGCGCCAGCCGTCGGCCAGCCAGCCCTTGGTGTCGGCGAGCGCACGGGCGGTGTCGCCCCGGTACGCCTCGGGGGCGTGCATGGAGAGCTGGAGGGTGTCGTCGTCGTGGTCGGCGGCGTCGGCCGCGAACGGCGAGATCGACCACCACATCATGTCCAGCTCACGGGCCCGGTCCCGGACGTCCGCGATGCCCCACAGCGAGGCCGCGCCCACGTCGATGGGGGCCTCGCCGCCGCCCGCGCTCGCCGCCCACGACGCCTGGAGGAACTCCTGGCTCGTGGCGACCAGGTCGGCCGCCCTGGTGCGGACCCGCTCCGGGTCGCAGACGATCGCCATCGCGTCCTCGGGCAGGACATCGAGCAGCAGCTCCATGTCGTCGACCAGGACCGGGGCCAGGGACTCCATGCCCTCGACCGCGATGCCCTCCGCGATCTTGCCGAGCAACTCGCCCAGCTCGGGGTGCTGCTCGGCGAGGGCCGCCGCCCGCTCCCGCACCTGGTCGGTCAGCAGCAGCTCGCGGCAGGGCGGGGCCCACAGCCCGTGCGCGGCGACCTCCAGGGACCGCTGGTCGGCGATCTTGAAGTAGCGGATCTCCTCGACCTCGTCGCCCCAGAACTCCACCCGGAGGGGGTGCTCCTCGGTCGGCGGGAAGACGTCCAGGATTCCGCCGCGTACGGCGAACTCGCCGCGCTTCTCGACCAGTTCGACCCGGGAGTACGCGGCGGCCGCCAGCGCGTCCACGACCTCCCCCAGATCCGCGCTCTGCCCGCCGGCCAGCGCCACGGGCTCCAGCTCGCCGAGCCCCTTGACCTGGGGCTGGAGCACGGAGCGGATCGGCGCGACGACGACGGAGACCGGGCCGGTCTCCGGGTCGTCGGCGCGCGGGTGGGCGAGCCGCCGCAGCACGGCGAGGCGGCGGCCCACGGTGTCCGAGCGGGGCGAGAGCCGCTCGTGGGGCAGGGTCTCCCAGGACGGGTACTCCGCGATCGTGTCCGGCGGCAGCAGCGTGCGCAGGGCGGCGGCCAGGTCCTCGGCCTCCCGGCCCGTAGCGGTGACCGCCAGCACGGTCCGGCCGGTCTGCCGGGCCAGCGCGGCCACGGCGAACGGGCGCGCGCCGGGCGGGCCCACCAGGTCGACGTGGGCCCGGTGCCCGTCCCCGGCGGCCTTCACCGCCTCGGCGAGCGCCGGGTCCGTAACGACGACATCCAGCAGACCGTGCAGGCTCATGAAGTTTCCGTCCGGGGTTCAGATCAGGTGCGGCTCAGGGTTCACCGGCAGCCGGCTGCTACCGGGGCAACGCGAAGGGCCCGACACGTCAGGGGTGCCTGAACCGCCGGGCACCCCCGGGGGCCGGGGTGGTTTCCAGAGTACGACCCGGGGACGACAGTCGCGCCCGCAACCGGTGAGCCCAGGGTCCGTACCGCCCGCATGCCGCCGCCCGTATCCCCGGCCGGGCCGCCCGGTTCACGCCCGATCCGAGGCGGCCGGTCCATGCCCGATCCGAGGCGGCCGGTCCATGCCCGGTCCGGGGCGGCCGGTTCATGCCCGGTCCGCGCCCCGCCCCGCCCCGCCGCCCGTCGCGCCGGCACCGCCGCTCGTCGACGGTCGCGCACCGTTCGTCTCCGTCCCGCGCGCAGTTCTGCCGGGGACCCTCACAGGAGTGTCCCCAGCGTCTAGTCTTTGCCCGACCATTGCACGGGCACGCGGACGGATACATCGACCGGCGCGCCACCCATGCGGTACGGGGCACGGTCAACGGCACGGGGCACGGGCGGAGCGAGCAGGGCACGGGGCACGGGGACAGGGCACGGGGCACGGGCGGAGCGAGCAGTGGCCGGGACGGGCGGCGCGGGGCGATCCCCTCGGCGTACGCCTCCACGGCACCAGGCATCGGGGGCGTACGTGGGCGAGAACGAGCTGTCTGCTTTCGGGGTCCCGGAGGCCGAGGAAGAGATCTACCGGCACTTCCTGCGCAACCCCGGCACCCGCGCCGACGACCTCCCCCGCCTGTCGCACTCCCGCCCTCGGGAGGCGCACGCCCGGATCGCCCGGCTCCAGGAGCTGGGGCTGCTGCGCGCCGAGGACGCCGAGCGGCAAATCTTCCCGACGGATCCCGAGGTGGCTCTCACCCGACTGGTGGACATCCGGCTCCACACGCTCCATCAGGAGCTCCAGCGCGTCACCCGGTCGCGGCACGTCGTTGACGGTCTACGCGCGGAGCAGGGGGCCCGTACGCCCCCTCCCGAGACCTCGCGGGGCGCGCTCCTGGCCCACCGCAGCGGCCTGGTCTCCAGCATCGTCTCCCTGTGCGAACGGATCTGGGACCAGGCGGCCGACGACCCGTCCCGGGCGGGGGACGGCCCGGAGAGCGGCGAGGGCGCCTTTCGCCCTTCCGGCATCGAGCGGCGGGTGCTGGTGTCGATGTGCACGGTGGGCAAGGACGAGGCGGGCGCGCGGGAGCTGGGAGTGTCGGTGCGGACCTATCGGCGGCACGTCGCCGATCTGATGCAGACGCTCGGCGCGGCCAGCCGGGCGCAGGCCGCACTGCTGGCCCGGGAACGCGGCTGGATCTAGGCCCTGAGCTCGGTCTGAGCGGGACGACTGAGTAGGCACGAGGTGGCGCTCGGTTTGAGTAGTCCATCTCATGCTCGGGCGGCAGGGAACTGGCGAGGATCAGGGCATGGACCCTCGCACGTACGACGCTCTCTACCGACCGGCCCGGCTCACTCCTCCGCGTCGGCACACCCCTGTGGCGCTCCTTGCCGCAGGGCTGTGGGTGCTGACGATGACGTCCCTCGCCTGCCTGGGCTTCGTGGTCGGGACGACAGCGTTGTGGAGCGCGGCGGAGGGCATGCCTGTGGGGGGATTCCTCCTGCGCTGCTTCGCCGGCCTGTTCGGTGGTGCGGCCGTGCTCGTCGCGGTCCGCCTGGTGCCGGGGGTGAGGCACATGTCCGCTGACACACGCAGCCTCCTGCTGGCAGTCCTGGCGTGCCCGATCCCACTGGCCCTGGCGATGACCCTATGGTTCTACGCCGCGTGACCGATTGTCGGCGGTGCGGACCTCCCGCTCGGCGGGCGCTGTGTCCCGGTCGCCTCCCGGGCGAGCACCCGGCGGTGCAGCAGCCAGATGACCGGATGATGGCCCTCGGCGCTCCCGCTGGGACGAAACGGTCAAGGAGGGACTGCGCCCCATTCACGCAGAAGGGCAACCAAGCCCTCGAAGGTGTCCGGGCGGCCTGCCCAGCCCTCGCGCTCGACCGCGACCGGGCCGCTCCACTCCTCAGGCTGAGGGCACTTCGCGCGGCCCGCACCGAACGGCGGCAGTCGCGGACCGGCCCGGCTCGGCACCTGGATCAGCAACACCCGCAGCAGGCGGGAGAAGCTGAGCGACCAGCAGCGCGAACAGCTCGCCGCGCTCGGGGTGGAGTGGGCGACAGCGGCCTGACCCCGACAGCGGCCTGATCCGCCCGGGGTCAGGGCCGCTGCGGTGCTCGCTCGAAGCGGCCCTGCCCCATCCGGACTGAGCTCAGCCGAGGCCCGAGGGCTCCCGGTGGTGTCCATCGCCTGCCGGTGCGGGAAACGCGCTCGGCCCCGGGACGTTTGGAGGAACGTCCCGGGGCCTGCGGGTCAGCCTACGGTGACGCCCGGAGGGTCACCGTTGCTGGGAAGGCGCTCGCTCACCCGTCCGTCGCGATGGCGTTCAGGACGTTCATCCGGCCCGCCCGGAAAGCCGGGACGAGAGCGGCGAACAGTCCGACGAGGGCGGAGCAGGCGAAGACCGTGAGGATCGTCGGCCACGGGATCTCCAGGACCTCCAGGCCCTCCAGCGCCAGCAGCTTCTGGGCCGCGGTGCCCCAGCCCATCCCGAGTCCGAGTCCGAGCAGCGCCCCGAAGAGGGCGATGACCACGGACTCCAGCCGGATCATGCGGCGCAGTTGGCGGCGGGAGAGCCCGATGGCGCGCATCAGGCCGATCTCGCGGGTCCGTTCGACCACGGACAGGGCGAGGGTGTTCACCACACCGAGCACCGCGACGATGATCGCCAGGGCGAGCAGGCCGTACACGATGTTCAGCAACTGGCCGATCTGGTCCTTCAGGTCTTCCTTGAAGTCGGCCTGGTTCTGCACCTTGTAGACGGGGTACTCGGCCATCACACTCTTCAGGGCCGCGTACGCCTCCTTCTCCTTGCCCTCCTCCGCCTTGCCGAACATGGCGACGTTCTGCGGCATCCGGTCGGCCGGGACGTAGGACGCCGCCGTAGTGAGGTTGGTGTACATCGCGCCGCGGTCGATGTTGGTGTCGTCGGAGGTGATGGCGACGACCTTCAACTTCGCCGTCTCCCCCGCCTTGAACGCGACGGTCAGGGTGTCGCCGACCTTGACCCCGTGCTTCTCGGCGTAGTCCTCGCCGACGGACATGGCGTTCTTGTCGTAGGCCTTCGAGAGGTCGCCGGAGAGGGCGGTGCGCCGGACGTCCTGCTGGTACGTCGGGTCGGCGGCGGTGATCCCGTCGTCCTCCGTCTTCCCGTTGGGGGCGGTGATCTTCGCCTCGACGTAGGTGTAGCTCGTCATGTGCTCCAGGTGCGGCACGGCGTCCAGGGCCTCGGCGGCCTGGGGCACGATCGGCCGCCCGGCGCCGCTGTCCTGGACGATGAAGTCCGCTCCGACCGACTTGTCGAGCTCCTCGGTGGCCGAGGCCACCATGGAGGACCCGACGACGGAGAGGCAGGCCACCAGGGCGAGCCCGATCATCAGGGCGGCTCCGGTCGCTCCCGTACGCCGGGGGTTGCGCAGGGCGTTGCGCTCGGCCAGCCGGCCGACCGGGCCGAAGAGCCGCAGGACGACGACGCTCAGGGCGCGCACCACCACACCGGCCAGGAGCGGGCCGATCACGATGAAGCCGATCAGAGTCAGCAGCACGCCGAGGGCGAGGAACATCGAGCCTTCGGTGGCCTTGTCCGCCTGGCTCGTCGCCCACAGGGACGCACCGCCGGCCGCCGTCAGGAACAGACCGATACCGGCCCTGATCCAGCCGGACTTGCCGTCAGCGGGGGTCCCGGCGTCGCGCAGCGCGGCCATCGGCGAGACCTTGCCGGCCCGACGGGCGGGGATGTACGCGGCGAGGACGGTGACGACGACGCCGAGCACGAGGCCGACCACCGGGGTCGTCCAGGCAACGGTGAGGTCGCCGGTGGACAGCTCCATGCCCACCGCGCCCATCGCCTTCATCAGGCCGACGGCGAGGCCGACGCCGGCCGCGACGCCGAGCAGGGAGCCGACGATGCCGAGGAGGACCGCCTCCACCAGCACGGAACGGTTGACCTGCTTGCGGCTGGAGCCGATGGCCCGCATGAGACCGATCTCGCGGGTCCGCTGGGCGACCAGCATCGAGAAGGTGTTGACGATGAGGAAGATGCCGACGAGGAAGGCGATTCCGGCGAAGCCGAGCATCGCGTACTTCATGACGTCCAGGAAGGCGCCCATGGAGTCCTTGTTGGCCTCCGAGGCCTCCTGCTGGGTCTGGAGCTTGTACGCGCCCGAGCCGTCGAGGGCGGTGGCGATGTTCTTCTTCAGCTGGGTATCGCTGACGCCGCTCTCCGCGCTCACCAGGATCTGGGTGAACACGTCGGGGGCGCCGAGCAGCTGCTTCTGGGCGGTGGCGGTGTCGAGGTAGACGATGGCCGCGCCCGGGTTGGTGACGGTGAAGGACGCGATGCCGCTGATCTTCGCCGTGATGTCACCGGTGGCGGCGATGATGCGCAGCTCGTCACCGGTCTTGAGCTTGTGCTTCTTCGCGGTGTCGGCGTCGACCATCACCTCGGTGGGGCCGCGGGGTGCGTGTCCGGAGGTGATCTCCATCGAACGCAGGTCGTTCTCGGTCCAGTTGCTCGCGATCGTGGGGGCTCCGGTCTCGGAGCCCATGTTCTTGTTCTCGCTGTCGACGACGGTGACCGCCATGGAGAGGGCGGCGCCCTCCGCCTTCTTCACCCCGTCGACCTTCGCGACCTCCTGGACGGCGGAGGCGGGCAGCGAGGCGGGCTTGCCGTTGTCGGGCTGCTCGTCGGCCTCGCCGGCCGCCTTCGGGCTGACGGTGACGTCGGGCGAGGTCACAGCGAAGAGCTTGTCGAAGGTGGTGTTCATCGTGTCGGTGAAGACGAGCGTGCCGCAGACGAACGCCACGGACAGCAGCACCGCCACGGCGGAGAGGGCCATCCGGCCCTTGTGCGCGAGGAAGTTGCGCACCGAGGTCTTCCAGACAGTCATGACGTCCGCCCACGTGCGTCGAAGTGCTTCATACGGTCGAGGACCTGGTCCGCGGTCGGGTTCTGCATCTCGTCGACGATGGAACCGTCGGCGAGGTACAGCACCCGGTCCGCGTAGGAGGCGGCGACGGGGTCGTGGGTGACCATGACGATGGTCTGGCCCAGCTCGTCGACCGACTTGCGGAGGAAGGCCAGGACTTCGGCCCCGGCACGGGAGTCCAGGTTTCCGGTGGGCTCGTCACCGAAGATGATCTCCGGCCGGGCGGCCAGCGCCCTGGCGACGGCGACACGCTGCTGCTGACCGCCCGAGAGCTGGGTGGGGCGGTGCTTGAGGCGCTCGGAGAGCCCGACCGTGTCCACGACCTGCTGGAGCCAGGCGGCGTCGGGCTTGCGGCCCGCGATGTCCATGGGCAGCGTGATGTTCTCGATGGCGTTGAGCGTCGGGAGCAGGTTGAACGCCTGGAAGATGAACCCGATCCGGTCGCGCCGGAGCTGGGTGAGCTTCTTGTCCTTGAGCTTGGTGATCTCGGTCTCGTCGAGGAAGATCTCGCCCGACGTCACCGTGTCGAGCCCGGCCAGGCAGTGCATCAGGGTCGACTTGCCGGAGCCGGACGGGCCCATGATCGCCGTGAACTGCCCGCGGGCGATGTCCACATCGACGTGGTCGAGCGCGACGACCCGGGTCTCCCCGGTCCCGTACGCCTTCACGACCTGCCGCGCTCGCGCCGCGACGGCCGTACGCCCTCCAGTGCCCCCGTGCCTGGGAATGGTCACAGCCGTTGTCACGGTATTTCTCCTATGTCGGTCGATGACTGGACGTCATTGGGTACGGTCCGAGTCTGGGTTCTGGACGGTGTCCGGCGCGATGGTGCCCAGCGCAGTCTTCAGGTGGGGTTTTCCCCACCCGCCCCCCTGCGGCGGGCCGTAGGCGATGTCTCGCGGCGACGTAAGAACAGGTTAAGGAAACGCTCCCTGCCGCCACGTCCTCCGCCGGGAGGAACGGGCCCTGGCCACTATGAGGGGGCGCCCCCTAGGGGACTCGTCCCCCGGGGGGAGGTGAGGTCAGGGGCACCGTTCGCCCCGGCGGAACCGCGGGCGGGGCGGCCACCCAAGCGGAGCGGAGGGATCCGCCGTTGCCTGCCTTCCCCACCCTGCCTTTCCCCTGCCCTTCCCCTCGCCGGACCCTCGACCGTTCTCCTCGTCCCGCCCCGTACGGCGCTCCCGGATGAGACAGTGCCCCGGGAGATACGTGCATAGGGAAGGAAACCCGGTGAGCGGCACGGACGACAAGAGCGACGTGGGCGCCGACGGCACAGTGGCGAGCTCCGCCCCCGGCGCAGACGGAACCGGTACGGGCGGAACCGGCATGGACGGAACCGGTACGGGCGGAACCGGCATGGACGGAACCGGTACGGGCGGAACCGGCATGGACGGAACCGGCATGGACGGAACCGGTACGGACGCCGAAGTCGGCCCCGGCGCGGGTGCGGGTGCGGGTGCGGGTACGGTCCCCGACACGGGCGGGGGCAGCACGGGCGGGCCGCCTGCCCTCACCACCCCCCGGGGCCGCCGCCCCGTCGTGGCGGCGCTCATGCTCGGCATGGCGCTGGCGGCCATCGACGGCACTATCGTGTCCACCGCCGTCCCCCAGATCGTCGGGGACCTCGGCGGGTTCACCGTCTTCTCCTGGCTCTTCTCCGGCTATCTGCTGGCCGTCACCGTCACGCTCCCCCTTTACGGGAAGCTCTCCGACACCTTCGGCCGCAAGCCGGTCCTGATAGCCGGGATCATCCTGTTCCTGATCGGCTCGGTCCTCTGCGCGGCCGCCTGGAACATGGGCGCGCTCATCGCGTTCCGCATCGTCCAGGGCCTGGGCGGCGGCGCGCTACAGGGCACGGTCCAGACCATCGCGGCCGACCTCTACCCACTCAAGGAACGCCCGCGCATCCAGGCGAAGCTGTCGACAGTGTGGGCCACCTCGGCGGTCGCCGGGCCCGTGGTCGGCGGGCTGCTCGCCGGGTACGCCGACTGGCGGTGGATCTTCCTGATCAACCTCCCGGTCGGAGCGATCGCCCTCTGGCTGGTGGTCCGCCACCTCCATGAACCCGCCCGCCCCCGCCCCGCCGTCCGGCCCCGCGTCGACTGGGCGGGCGCGCTCGCCGTCTTCGCGACCGGCGCCCTGCTGCTCACCGCGCTCGTACAGGGCGGTGTCGCCTGGCCCTGGCTCTCGGCGCCCTCGCTCGGCCTGTTCGGGGCGAGCGCGGTGCTGGCCGTGCTCACCGTCGTCATCGAACGGCGGGCGGCGGAGCCGATCATCCCGGGCTGGGTGTGGCGTCGGCGCACCATCGCCTCGGTCAACCTGGCGCTCGGCGCGCTGGGCCTGCTGATGGTCGCGCCGACCGTCTTCCTCCCCACGTACGCCCAGTCGGTGCTGGGCCTCGGCCCGATAGCAGCCGGGTTCGTACTCTCCGTGATGACGCTGAGCTGGCCCGTCACGGCGGCCCTGTCCGACCGGGTCTACAACCGCATCGGCTTCCGCCTGACCGCGATCATCGGCATCGGCGCGGCCCTGCTGATCCTGCTGGCCTTCCCCCTGCTCCCGTACCCCGGCGAGCCCTGGCACCCGGCCCTTCTCATGCTCCTGCTCGGCGCGGCGCTCGGCCTCTTCCAACTCCCGCTGATCGTGGGCGTCCAGTCGACGGTCGGCTGGGCGGAGCGCGGTACGACGACGGCGTCCGTCCTCTTCTGCCGCCAGGTCGGCCAGAGCATCGGCGCGGCGGTCTTCGGGGCCGTCGCCAACGGCGTCCTGGCCGCCCGCCTCCTCGACGCCCCGGTGGCCGGCCTCCCCGACGACCTGGACGCGGTCGCCCGCGCCCTCGATGCCCCGGGCACCCTCTCCGCGGCGGCGACGGACTACCTGCGCCGGGCGGTCGACGCCGCGGTGGACCACGTCTACATCGGGGCCGCCGGAGCCGCGGCGCTGGCCCTGCTCGCCCTGATCACCCTGGCCCCGCGCCGCTTCCCGGTCATCACCGAGGCCGCCGAAACCTCCAGGACCACCGGGGCGGCCGACCGGCAGGACAGTCCCTCCTAGACGCGGCCTGCCGCCCGGTTCTGGTCGGTTCTGGTGTACAGCTCCGACCCACGGCGGGCGGCGACGCGTGCCCGCAATACGTAGTCCTCCCGAAGCTCGGGTCCCGGGTCCCGGGTCCCGGGGCGGTCGGTTCACTCTTGCGGGGGTACGTGAGTGGGTCCGCGGCCCGAAGCTCGGGGGCCAAGACTCGGGCTTCGGGATGCGGGACCCGGGATTCGAGCACCTTCTTTAACCGGTAGGTAGAGGAAGGGGTTTGGGAAAACCGCCCTCCCTCCCCACCTCCGTAACGGTCAGCAAGTATGACTAATCGTGACAGCTTGCGGCGCAGCGTGACGACTGCTTACGGTGCGAGAACCAAACGACCCCGACCGGTGTTGCAAGCACCAGGCCGGGGTCTCACCGCAAGATCGACACCCTAGAAAGACGATCCCTTGGCTATCCAGCACCATAGCTCTGCCCTGCATGCCCCAGCAGCCTCACCCGCATACCCGATGGCCAAGCCCGGCTACGGCAAACGCTCCGCACCCGACCAACGCCCGCGTACGCGCGACGACTTCGTCCTCCTGCCGACGCGGGAACGGTATGTCGCCGGGTTCGTCGACCACCTCCCCGAGGGCGCGGCGATGAGCGTGAAGACGCTGGCCAAGCAGCTCCCGCTCTACGGGCAGCAGGCCATCTCCACCGCGCTGAACTCCCTGTCGGTCGCCGGGCATTTGCGGCGTGTACGGTGCCCGGTCGTCGGTGCGGGCGACGAGACCCGCTGGGTCTTCCGCACGTTCTGGTCGCGCACGGCTCGGGACAACGAGTGGTGGAACGCCTACCTCGCCACCGAGAAGGCCGCGCTAGCCGCAGCCCCCGCGCCGTCCCCGTCCGTGCTAGACACGACACCGCCGTCACCGTGGGCCCCGGCCGAGGAACCGCCGCCGCTGCCCGCCCCGGAGGGGCGCGGTACGGAACCGGCCCCCGAGCCCACCGCCGTACCGCACCAGCGCACCCAGGCCCAGGCACAGGACGACGAGCCCACGCCACTCTCACCGCCCGTTCCGGGCACAGTTTCCGCGACGGCCGACACCTCCGAGGCTGGCCCTTCCCGCGCCTACCTCGCCCTGGCGCGCCTCGGCCGCGACGACCACCGCCTGGCCCTCTCCGCCGACGACTGCGCCACGCTGGAACCGCAAGCCACGGAATGGCTCGCCCGGGGTGTAAGCGTGGACTACCTGACCAGCGCCCTGACCGCAGGACTCCCCGCCCGGGTCGACAGCCCCCTCGGCTTCCTCCGCCGCCGCCTCACCGACAAGATCCCGCCCCAACTCCCCACCGAGAACACCCAACCCACCACCCCCGCACCAACCCGCCGCCTCCTTCTCGTGGAATGCACGGACTGCGGACGCCCCGGCCAGCCGGGAGCCCTCCCTGACGGCCTCTGCCGCCCCTGCCGCGCCGCCCACTCCCCGGCACACGAGACCCCGCCCCACCCGTCCGAGATCGCCGACGTCAAGGCCCACATGAGCAACCTCCGCGACCTGCTCAAACCCGTCTGAGCCCGAGCGCCACGATCAACTCGCACCCCGGCCGACAGAAGCCACGGGCAAAGCGCACGACAGGTCACCGAACCTCCCGCAGGGCAGCCACGCACCTCCGCGAGATCCCGAACACAACGACGAACGCCCTTCTCCTTACAGAGAACGAGATACCGCACACGCCCCAGCGAAGGGCAGAATCACTCTTGTACATGCCCAGCCCCAGGCCAGAACGATTTGCCGCATCGAGGAGATATGTCCGTTTCCCAAGAAGTGGATAAAAACAACCCCTCGGGCACATAAACCCGCAGGTCACGAACTATGGTCCCCGCGCACGCGGGGGTGGTCCCGTGGTGTCGCTGCGCATCAGCAAGAAGCGCACATGGTCCCCGCGCACGCGGGGGTGGTCCCTTCCTCGTCGAACGGCTCCGCAAAGCGGTCCGATGGTCCCCGCGCACGCGGGGGTGGTCCCACGATCCGCTTCCCGCGCTTGTAGCTGTCCAGATGGTCCCCGCGCACGCGGGGGTGGTCCCAAGGGAGGCAAGTAGATGAACACCTTCGGGAAATGGTCCCCGCGCACGCGGGGGTGGTCCCCCGACGGACGCCCGCCTGACCGTGCTCCGTGAATGGTCCCCGCGCACGCGGGGGTGGTCCCGTTTGACCTGGGGTTTTGCCCGTTCCGGGGTGATGGTCCCCGCGCACGCGGGGGTGGTCCCCCGTCGACCTGGTCCCGGGCCGCCCCCCAGACATGGTCCCCGCGCACGCGGGGGTGGTCCCGGCGAGACGCGCGAGGCCGGGGCCGGAGAGACATGGTCCCCGCGCACGCGGGGGTGGTCCCATCGCGCCGGTTAGGCGGATGAACCACGTGCCATGGTCCCCGCGCACGCGGGGGTGGTCCCGAGGCCGCCGACCTGGTCGCCGCGTACACCGGATGGTCCCCGCGCACGCGGGGGTGGTCCCGTCGTACCGGCGGAACAGCTGGCTCATCGCGGATGGTCCCCGCGCACGCGGGGGTGGTCCCGCCCTGTCCGACAAGAACACCCCGTACGCGTCATGGTCCCCGCGCACGCGGGGGTGGTCCCGCGGCGCTCGTCGCCAAGGCCAAGGAATCCGGATGGCCCCCGCGCACGCGGGGGTGGTCCCGTGCCCACCATGTGCCAGGACATCCAGACGTCATGGTCCCCGCGCACGCGGGGGTGGTCCCCGGCTGGGCCGTCTACGGCCGGGGCGCGCCGTATGGTCCCCGCGCACGCGGGGGTGGTCCCACGATCTTGTAGTTGCGGGGGGCGGTGTCGTCATGGTCCCCGCGCACGCGGGGGTGGTCCCTGTGCCCCGGCCGGGCCGTGGCAGGTGGGTGTATGGTCCCCGCGCACGCGGGGGTGGTCCCGAGGTGGCGACGGGAACCTGGACGACGACGTAATGGTCCCCGCGCACGCGGGGGTGGTCCCGTCAGGCTGTCGAGGATCGCGGATTCCTTGCGATGGTCCCCGCGCACGCGGGGGTGGTCCCAGGCACCGGATGCCGGTCGCCAGCGCTTCGGCATGGTCCCCGCGCACGCGGGGGTGGTCCCGTCTCCAGCATCAGCGCGACACGGATGTCGCCATGGTCCCCGCGCACGCGGGGGTGGTCCCGTCATGCCGGCGTTCTCGAGTGCCGCCCGCACATGGTCCCCGCGCACGCGGGGGTGGTCCCTTCACGAACTCGCGGCCCGGCATCAGCGCGGAGTGGTCCCCGCGCACGCGGGGGTGGTCCCTCGTACCGGGTGACGATGTGGTCCAGACCCGGATGGTCCCCGCGCACGCGGGGATGGTCCCGCCTAATCGCGCCCCCACTGCATCCCCTGAGGTGGGGTGTTGCGACGGCCGCTGGAAAAGGAAGTTGCTGGTGGGGGTCGTGCCCGGGGTCAGCCGAGGGAGTCGATGGCCTTCACCACCAGGGCCCGCGCTGCCGCGCCATACACCGCAGTCTGCCGCAGCTCCTCGAACGCTCTCGCGTACAGGGCGATCTCGCTGGGCTGGGTAATGCGGACCCGGGCCGAGACCAGCTCGACGGAGACGAGGGAGTTGTCGTAGAGGTGGAACGTCTCGCGCGGCCACTGCTCGCGGTGCGCCGTCTTCGGGATGATGCCGAGGGACACAGCGGGGAGGGCTCCGGCGGTGAGGAGGTGGCCGAGCTGGGCGGCCATCGCGTCGGCGTCGCCGATCCGGTAGTGGAGTACGGCCTCCTCGATGAGGAGGACGAAGCGGTGGCCCCGCTCGTGAATGACGCGCGAGCGGTCAACGCGGGCGCGGGCGGCTTCGGCGCTGTCGTCGACCGGCAGTTCGCGGAACCGGGCGCTCATCGCGAGAACGGCAGCCGCGTACCCCTCGGTCTGGAGGAGGCCGGGGACGAGCGAGGAAGAGTAGACGCGGAACAGCTCTGTCTGCCGGAAGAAGGTGACGGAACTGTTCTGCAGCTGCGCGAGTCCGTGTCGGACCTGATGGCGCCACTCCGTGTACATCGATGCGGCGTGGAGCGACTGGGCGATGAGATCTTCGGCCAAGGCGTCCGCGCCGGCGGTACGGCACCAGCGGCGGATGTCGACGGCGGAGGGGGCGGTGCGGGCGTTCTCGATGCGGGATGTCTTGGCGTGGTGCCAGCCGCACCCGGCGGCCAGCTCGGTGACCGTGAGCCCGGCTCCTTTGCGCAGGTCACGCAATCGCTTTGCGACGCCTTCGCGCGCGGCCTGGGCCGAGGAGGAGGGGGATGTGGTCATGTGCTGGCCTGTCCAGGTGCGGTCGTCAGCGGATCTCGTACTGATCGTGCGCTACGCCTCGGCCCCACACGGCTTCGAACGCCTCGCCGCACAGCTTCACTGCTGACGGGTCGGTAGTGTGCTCCGGGCCTTGCGACGAGCCGTCGCCGGCGAAGTGGTTCCACCGGACGAGGCGGTCGTCGAACAGCCAGAAGTCGTTGCCGGGCAGGGCGATGTCGGAGGCGCGGCGGCGGGGCAGCCACCGCACCTGCTCGCCGGCCTCGATGTTCGTGAAGGTGCCGGAGTGCTCGTAGCGGATGTACTCGCTGAGGGGCTCGGACACGATGCGGGCCCGGCGGATGACGACACCGCGGCCTACAGTCTCGGCGACCAAGTCGAGCCAGGGCCGCCACCAGGACGCGCGGTCTGCTGGGTCGTGGCGGAAGCCGGCGCGCCATTCCGCGAACGGGCCCTTCTCCTTGTCGACGGCGTAGACGTCCCGCATCTCCAGGTGCACAGCGGACCGTTCACACTGGGCCAGGAGGTCAGCGAACGTGGTTGGCGCATTCGAGGGCATCGCACGCCACCCCTGATCATGTCCACCATCCTGGCGGGGATGCGGACCACGGCTTCGGTGTCCGGGATTCCCACGGCGTGCCCGGGAAGTTCGAGGGCGGCGCACTCGGCTTCAAGTTCGGGGCTCGGCTTCCACCCCTGAAAGACGAGCTCGCCCTTCCCCTGGTCGATCCACACGGTTGGACTCTCGTCGTCGCCGGTCTGCGGGTCGATTCCGATGAACTGTAACGACATGTGGCACCTCCGGCTGAGGGGTGTGCGGTTGTGTGCAACACCGTCAGGCACAGCCAGGGTGAGGTCAAGAGGGCGTTCCTGGGGCTGCCCCCGAAGGGGTTCGAGTGCACATATCTGCACATGGCTGGTGTGCGCGCCCAGGCGGTCCCTACGGTCTGGCGTATCTCACCGACTGCGACGGGGGGCATACCCGTGATGACGATCACGGTGTACGAGGTGGGCCGCGACGGGCTCACTCTCATCGTGCGCGAGGAGGCAGAGGTCGTGCCCCTCGAACAGCCGGAGGCCTCGAACCAGTTCCCCGCCTTCGAGTGCCCCGCGTGCCAGACGCCCGGACGATGACGTGGTGCTACGCCGACGGCGGCATGCACACCTCCCCCGTCCGGGACGACACCGGCGCCCACTGCTCTGACCACAGCGTGACCCTGCTCCGGCACTGCCACGCTCCCACCCACGAAGGAGACAGGATGACCACGCACACCGCACAGGCCGACGATGGCAAGCACGGCGGAGAGCCGTCGGACAAGCCCTGGGTGCCGGACCCCGCCCCGGCCCCGTCGCCGGACGGAAGCCGCCCGCAGAAGCACAGCCCGCAGTCATGAGTACGGCACAGCATGGGGTGCCCACCTACGCCGCACTCGTGCAGGGCCTCGCCCACCGAGGGTTACTCAGCCCGGAGTGGCGGAAGGTCTGGGACGCCGTGCCGCGCGCCGACTACATTCCGCAGGCCGTCTGGCGGCAGCTCCCGGACCGGTGTGAACGGGCCTCGACCCCGCCCGGATCCTCGACCTCGGGTTCGCCCTGTACGCGGGGGCCCGCCTGCCCGGCGTCCGGGTCAGCGGCACAGGGACCCCGGACGGCGCCCGAGTGTGGGTGAGCCACGAGAGCGGGGCTGCCGCCGCCACGGCGACAGGCGAGGCCGTGTGGCAGTACGGGCCTGGCCTGATGTGGGAAGAGATCGAGACGGCATGGCGGGAGTACGAGCAACTCGGCAGCCCGGACCCGGGCCAGTTCGGGCTGACCGTGACCGACCGCGGCCAGCAGACGTGGCTGCGTGACCCGCTTGCGGTGATCGAGGCGAGGCGCGGGTAGAGCCCGTCCCTCAAGCGAGCGCCCGGCGGGATGCCCGCGTCTCCGGCCGGGCGCTCTGCTGCTGCTATGCGCGCGACTGGCCACCAGACACGGCCCGGGTCTGTCCCGCCAGGCGGTCAGCCAGCACCTGGCCGTCCTGGAACCGAACACGACGACGAACGCCCTGCCTCTTGCAGAGACGAGATACCGCACGCGACCGGCAGAGGGCAGAATCACCCCTGTACACGTCCAACTCCAGGCCAGGACGGTTTGCTACATCGAGGAGATATGTCCGTTTCTCAAGAAGTGGGTAAAAACAGCCCCTCGGGCGCATAAACCCGCAGGTCACGAACTGTGGTCCCCGCGCACGCGGGGGTGGTCCCTCGGTGAAGCGATCGTTCAGCCCGTCCAGGCCGTGGTCCCCGCGCACGCGGGGGTGGTCCCCGTGCGGTGCTGGTCAGGTCGGCGGGCGCGTAGTGGTCCCCGCGCACGCGGGGGTGGTCCCGCATTGACTACGTTCGGGAACACTTAAGCACAGTGGTCCCCGCGCACGCGGGGGTGGTCCCTGGCAGTGCCCCAGCCTCGGTTCGGTGCACGCTGTGGTCCCCGCGCACGCGGGGGTGGTCCCGTGAACAGGTCGGCGCTGCCCGCGAATTGGGAGTGGTCCCCGCGCACGCGGGGGTGGTCCCTGTCCCGCGCCCAGCGCGACCAGTTTTTCCCGGTGGTCCCCGCGCACGCGGGGGTGGTCCCACGCCCTGCTCTGGTACCAGGGACCCTGGGCCGTGGTCCCCGCGCACGCGGGGTGGTCCCGACTTCCGGGTCATCGTGATCACCGTGACGGAGTGGTCCCCGCGCACGCGGGGGTGGTCCCTCCGCGACGGGAACGGCAACTTCAGCTTCATCGTGGTCCCCGCGCACGCGGGGGTGGTCCCACCAGGAGGTTGGCGCGCTCGGAGGCGCTGTGGTGGTCCCCGCGCACGCGGGGGTGGTCCCGGGCGGCCGTGAGCATTTCCCCGTACGGCAGTGTGGTCCCCGCGCACGCGGGGGTGGTCCCGTGAGCAGTCCGGTCGTCTCCTGGCCCTTGAGGTGGTCCCCGCGCACGCGGGGGTGGTCCCTGACCCATTCTCAGCGTGCCGAAGTGCCGCTAGTGGTCCCCGCGCACGCGGGGGTGGTCCCCGCTGCCAGCCGTCGAACACGTCGTTGCCGATATGGTCCCCGCGCACGCGGGGGTGGTCCCCTTTCCCCGCTCGACATCGAGGGCTTTACCGGGTGGTCCCCGCGTACGCGGGGGTGGTCCCGACGTGGGGCTGACTGTCCGCCACTTCGGCTTATGGTCCCCGCGCACGCGGGGGTGGTCCCTCGCCGGGGTTGTCGGGGTCCTCCTTGGCGCTATGGTCCCCGCGCACGCGGGGGTGGTCCCGGCGGCAACCAGTTCGTGTGCGCCCGCCTGTTATGGTCCCCGCGCACGTGGGGATGGTCCCGCTTCGGCCGCGCTGACTTCCTTGTGCCAGTAGTGGTCCCCGCGCACGCGGGGGTGGTCCCCAGGCCACCGGCGAGGTCGGTCTCGACCCCGCACGGCCCCCGCGCATGCGGGGGTGGTCCCTGCTCGGTGATGCCGTCGTAAAGGGCGTCATGAGGGTCCCCGCACAAGCGGGGGTGGCCCCCTGTCGCTGGCGCTGTACGTCGCCTCGGAGCAGTGGCCCCCGCGCACGCGGGGGTGGTCCCTCCGGCGCTCAGGTCTCCGAAGCCCTTCTTGGGCGGTCCCCGCGCACTCGGGGGTGGTCCCGGTCAGCACCGGCCCCAGGCCCTGCTGGAGGCAGAGGTGGTCCCACACTGAAGCGGTACTTCTTCGGCGGTTCGAGGTTGTCCCCGCGCACGCGGGGGTGGTCCCCTCATCTACGCGGCGGGCACGACCGTGCTCCCGTGGTCCCCGCGCACCCGGGGGTGGCCCCGTGACCAGGTTCAGGGCGCGCAACACGACCTGGTGATCCCCGCGCATGCGGGGCCCATGGGAGTCACGTCGTTCTACCTGGGCGACAGGGCCCCGCACGCGAAGGCACCCCTTCTCCTACGGCCCCCTCCACGACCCGCCCTCCGCAAGTCGACTATCAATCCCGGCGACCGGACCCGCCTTGATAGGCAAGTCGCTACTTGCCTATTGTGGGGTCATGGCGGACGATGTCTTCAAGGCCCTGGCCGACCCCACCCGGCGGCGCATCCTCGACGAGCTGACCGAACGGAACGGTCAGACCCTGTTCGAGATATGCGCGCGGCTGGCCACCAAACACGGCCTGGGCCTGTCCCGCCAGGCGGTCAGCCAGCACCTGGCCGTCCTGGAAGCGGCGGGGCTGGTCGTCACACGCCGCCAGGGCCGCTACAAGTTCCACGACCTCGACACCGAACCCCTTGAGCACATCGTCAGCCGATGGCTCGGGCCGAAAGCACCGGAGAGCACCTCATGAGGATCAACCTGACCAGCGTCTTCGTCGAAGACCAGGAGAAGGCCCTGCGCTTCTACACGGACGTACTGGGCTTCCGGAAGAAGCACGACGTCCCGGTCGGCGGCGAGGACCGCTGGCTGACCGTGGTCTCGCCGGAGGACCCCGACGGCGTCGAACTCCTCCTGGAACCGAACAAGCACCCCGCCGTACGGCCGTACACGACGGCCCTGGTCGAGGACGGCATCCCGGCCACCGCCTTCGCGGTGGACGACGTACAGGCGGAGTTCGATCGGCTGAGCAAGCTCGGGGTCCGGTTCACCCAGGAGCCGACGGAGATGGGCGCCGTCACCACGGCGGTCCTGGACGACACCGTCGGCAACCTGATCCAGATCATGCACACCTCCTGACACCGCACCCAGGACCGGCGCGGACCGCCCTCATCAGGAGTTCGGATAGGTGAAGCAGACCAGGATCGTGCGGTTGGCCGCCACCAGGGACCAGTACGTGCGCCGGTCGGACGAACCCTCCCTGCAATATTTGGAGCCGGCGTCCGACGGGGCGCGGTAGACGCCGGCGACGACCAGGACATGGTCGTACGGCTTGGGTACGCGCTTGGCCCGGCAGTCGACGGCGGTGGTGGTGCCCAGCGACATGCCGTCACTGGTGTTGTTGCCGAGGATGCAGTAGCGCTCCACCCAGACCCGTTCCAGGCAGAGCTTCGTGGCCCCTGTCGCGCGGGAGTGGTAGCTCCAGAACGTACGGCCCTTGCCCGTCTCGCAGCTGACACCGCTGCCCCCGGTCCGCGTGACACGGAAGAGGCCGGCTCGCCTGGAGCCGCAGGAGACGGCCTCGGGCGGTACGTCGACGTTCCAGTCGCTACCGGGCCCGGTGCGGTGGATGGGCAGACAGCTTCCCACCCGTACGCGCCGGAACGCCTCCGTCGTCGGGTCGCTCACGGGCGGCGGCTTCACCGCACCACCCCCATCGGACCCGCCGTCACCGCCGTCACCGCCCGAGTCCTCGTCATCGGCTCCCCCGCTCCCGCTCCCGCCGCCGATGCTGACGTCCACGCCGAGCTCGACGCCGGGGCCGCCACCCGAGTCTCCCGATTCGTCGCCATCCCTCGCCCCGGAGGAGGCGGGCGGCCGGCCGGAGTCCGTCTCCGGCCCTCCACCCCTGCGCCCGGACGCCCCGCAGCCGGCCACCGCCAGCAACACAGGCACCAGAAGCCATACCAACCACACCCGGAACGGCGCTCGCCGCGCACTCTTCATGGAGGACCCCCGTCTCAGAGAACAGTGCCACCCAATATCCCACGATCGCGCGCCGAACTGCCGTGTATCTGGGGGGTGTTGGGCCAGACGCGCCCGCCGACTAACCCACGCCGTCCGGCCGGACAGCTGCCACCTCCGCCCAGACCGTCTTCCCGATCGGGTTCCGAGGCTCCCACCCCCACCGCGACGCCAGGCACTCCACCAGGAACAGACCGCGCCCCGACTCCTGATCGTCCGGCGGCAGCTTCGGGTCCTCGGGCGTCCGGCCGAGCACGGCGTCCGAGACCTCGATACGGAAGCGGCTCGCGGGACCCTCGTAGTCCACCCGCACGTGGAAGTTCCGCCCCCGGAGCCGCCCGTGGCACACCGCGTTGGCGGCCAGCTCCGCCACCACCAGGGCCACCGAGCACGTGGCGTCCGTCATCGGCCCGAATCCCCAGTGGCCCAACTGCCGTACCACGGAGAGGCGGGCGAGCCGCGCACCCTGAGGTGTGGAAGGGAACTGCCGCGCCAGGGAGCCGTAGCCGTTCGCGGTCAGCCCGAAGCCACGCGGGACGGGAGAAACCGATTCCCGCGTACCAGCCTTCTCCGCCTGCTCCGCCGTGGTCGTCCTTTTGCCGGTCATGCCGACCATCCGTTCACTCGACTCTCCTCACGTCACCCACACGTGCGAGTTCCGTGACGTTCCGTACTGAAGAGTCGGCAGCGCGGCCTAGCCTCGGAAGGTGACAGCGCCTTACCTCGCAGGCCGTAAGGAACGGAAGCAGCGCCGTGACCAAACCCATTGACCCGCAGTCCTCCATGGCCGCCCTCTTCGGATCGCGCGTACGCAAGTTACGTACGGCGGCCGGGCTCACCCAGACCGACGTGGGTGCGCTCACGCATGTGGTCGGCAGCCGCATCGCTCAGATCGAGCGCGCGACCGGGGCGAAACCGACCCTGGAGCTGACCCGGGCCCTGGACAGGGAGCTGGTGGCGGACGACCTGCTGATCGACCTCTGGCCGTACGTGTACCGGGAGGCATATCCGGACTGGTCGCAGGCGTTCATCGCCTACTCCGCCCGTGCGACTGTGATCCGCGAGTACTCCTCACATGCCGTGCCCGGCCTGCTTCAGACCCCCGAGTACGCGCGGGCCTTGCTGAGCATGGGCCACTCACTGCGGGACGCCGAGCATCTGGAGGAACGCGTTGCGGCCCGACTCGACCGCCAGGTGCGGCTGACCGGCCCGGACCGGCCGGAGCTGTGGATCATCCTCGACGAAGCCGTGCTGCGCCGACCGGTCGGCGGATCGGCCGTGATGCGCGGCCAACTGGAGAAGCTGTTGAGGATGGCCGAGGAATCCAACATCACCATTCAGGTGCTGCCGTTCAGCCAGGGCGCGCACGGCGCACTGGCCGGCTCTCTCTCTGTGCTGGTGATGCCGGACGGTGCTGAGATCGCCTACACGGAAGGTGCGCACCACGGCCAGCTGACCGAGGAACCGGAGGAGGTCGAACAGTTCACCCTGACCTACCATCACCTCAGGGCGATGGCCCTGCCGCCGCTTATGTCGCTCGACCTGATCCGATCCGTGCTGGAGGTTGATTACCGTGCAGCGAGTATCCCGTCCCGATCTGACCGCCGCCGCCTGGCGCAAGAGCAGCTACAGCAACGAGGAGGGCGGCAACTGCGTGCAGGTGGCGGACGGATTCCCCGGCGTCGTCCCCGTCCGTGACAGCAAGAACCCCCACGGCCCCGCCCTCGTCCTCCCGGCCGCCGCCTGGGCCGCGTTCGTCGAAGCGGTCGCCGCTCACTGAACGTGTGTCCGCAGCCGGGCCCATTCTCGGCCTGGGAGCTACGGGACGAGCGCTGGCGAGCGCGCTCCTCGATGCCGGTCGCGAGGTGACGGTCTGGAACCGTACTCCGGGGAAAGCGGGTGAACTGGTCGCGCGTGGTGCGCGGGAGGCATCCAGTCCTGAAGAGGCGATCAACGTCGGCGATCTGACGGTTGTCTGCCTTCTGGACGACGCCAGCGTCCGCGCGACGCTCGCACCAGCCATGCGGGAGTTGGCCGGTGGCACCCTGGTCAACCTCACCAGCGGCTCCGTACGGCAGGCGCGAGAGCTTGCCCAATGGCTCAAGGGGTACGGGGTGAACTTCCTGGCCGGCGGGATCATGGCCGTACCCGCCACGATCGGGACGCAGGGAGCCTTCATCCTCTACAGCGGCGCGCGAGACGTGTTCGAACGTGTCGCCCCCGCGCTCGACTCCATCGGCCGCTCTCATTGGGTGGGCGAGGACCCGGGGTTCGCCGCGCTGTATGACATGGCCGCCCTGAGCGGCACGTACGGCCTGGGGGCCGGTGCCGATCACGCCGTGGCGTTGGCGCACGCGGAAGGCGGCGACGTCGAGACGTTCAGGCGGGAGGTGCTCCAGCCGTGGATGGAGCAGATGCTGCCGATCACGGTCGCCGGGGCCGACGCGAGCGAAACCGTCCCGGACGAGTACAACCCGGGGATGCAGGCGACCGGCCTGGAGAACATCCTCTCCGCCTCCGGGGAAGCGGGCGTGCCCGCGGATCTGGCCGGACACCTGCGCGCCTCGCTGTGGCGGATGCGCCGTGCCGTTGACGCCAGTCGATCTCGCTGATCCCGCATCAGGAGCATCCACAAACAAGGGCTAACCCGACTACCATGAGGCGGATGCGTAACCCGCCCTACATCTGTGCCCTCGACGCCGCGATGGATGTCGTCGAGGGCAAGTGGAAAGCGTTGATCCTCTGGGCGCTGGACGAACGGCTCCATCGCTTCGGCGAGTTGCGCCGCAGCCTCCCCGGCATCAGCGAGAAGGTCCTCACCCAGCAACTACGCGACCTTGAGGCGGACGGGATCGTCCGGCGGACCGTGTTCGAGGAGACGCCGCCTCGAGTCGAATACGAACTGACCAAGACAGGTGCCGAGCTCTACGCGGCACTCGAGGGTCTGGGAGAATGGGGCGACCGGCGCATGCGCCAGCTCGACATCGTCCCCACCCACGGCAAAGAGCAAGCCGGCGCATAGAAGCTGGTTCTGAACTCCGTCCGGGTCAGGGCCATGGTCGGGGCCGTGGTCGGGGCGTTGGTGTGGGTTCGGGCGGCTTGCGCGAGGTGGTCCTGGGCAGTCTTCGGTCCTTGTCGGCGGGAGGGCTCGCGGGTGAGGCGCCGGGTCGCACAGCTATTTACTGGTGTCACTGAGTATTTACCGGTGACATGCCGGATTTGCCGATGCCGCCGCGCCCTGTCGAACGGCACGGCGAGGTTTTCCAGATTGACCGAAAAGAATCCCTCCGTAGCTGCCATCCCCGCTTCGCGCCTTGATTCACTGCTTCGTCCGAGGCCCATCGGTGGGCCCATCGCACACACCTGGCCGCTGTTCGGCAGCCTGGTTCGCCCCGGCGCCTGCCCTCACGAGCGCGCTGCCTCGCCAATACCACAACTCCCTTAACCTGCTGCTCACTTCTCGACAAAATCGCTCTGCCTACGGACTATGCCGCAGACCGGATCATCCGCCGCACAAGCGTGTCTACGATGTGGTCAACCCCTGACAGGAAAGACCGCTTCCGCTTTCCTCCGATGCACCAAGGTGATCTGCACCTTCTCGGAGCGGCCGCATACCTTCTGCCCGGTAGAACCGAGGGAACCGCATCCATGCCGAAACCCGCACCAGCCAGTCAGCACCGGCCGAGGAAAGCGCCGAGGGCCGCGATAGCCCCGCTCGTGGCCGTGTTGTCGGCGTGTGCCGTCGCCGGAGCCGTGGCGGTGACTCTGGCGCCTACTGAGGCCCGCGGCTGGGTCGTGGCGGTGGTGCTCACCGCCTGGGTGGCCCTGGCCGTCACGCTCGCCACCGCTCACGGCGTCACCCGGCGGGCCCGGCGCGCGGCCTCGGCCAAGGGCGCGGAGACCGAACAGCTCAAGGCCTCGCTGGCCGCTCTCGAAACGGACACCGCGCACACCGCCGACGTGGCGCTGCCCGCGCTGATCCAGCTGGTACGCGGCGGAGTGAAGGCCACCGACGCCCTCGGCCGGGTTCCGTTGCCGCGCAGCCCGCGTCAGCGCAAGCTGCTGCACGTCCTCGCGACCACGGTCGAAGGGCAGGCGCAGCAGGCCGCCGCGCTGCGGACGGAGAGCACCCGGGTCCACGACTCGCTGGGAGCAGAGAACGCACGGCTCCGTGACGAGCTGCACGCGCTGACCTCCGAGGTGGACCGGTTCACGCGTGAGACGCTGCCGGGCGTGGTCGCCAGGCTCCGCGACGGTGAGTCCGGCGCCACCGTGCAGTCCGAGGTGTACCTGCCGGAGCAGCCACTGCTGCGCGCGTCGGTCGAGGCCGTGCTCCGGGAACTCGCGCTCAGCGAGCGCCGTGCTCTCGCGGCGACGACCGCGTCGGCCAAGGCGCTCAGCCGGGTCCAGGCGAAGTCCGTCAGCATGCTCGCCGACCTGCGGAACATGCAGGAACGTCATGGCGAAGAGGTCTTCGGGGATCTGCTGAAGCTGGACCACAGCACCTCGCAGCTCGGCCTGATGACCGACCGGCTGGCGCTGCTGATGGGCGGCCGGCCGAGCCGCGCCTGGAACAGGCCGATCGTCATGGAGAGCATCCTGCGCGGCGCGGTCGGCCGCATCGCCGCCTATCAGCGCGTACGGCTGCACTGCTCATCCAACGTCTCCATCTCCGGCTTCGCCGCCGAAGGCGTCATGCACCTGCTCGCCGAACTGATGGACAACGCCGCCAACTTCTCCCCGCCCATCGACGAGGTGCACGTCTACGTCGAGGAACGCGGCACCGGCATCGTCGTCACCATCGAGGACAGCGGTCTGAAGATGGCCGACGCGGCGATGCGGCGGGCGGCGGACTCCGTCGCCGGCCGGATGACGGACCTCGCGACCCTCCAGGGCACCCGGCTCGGCCTCGCCGTCGTGGGACGGCTCGCGCTCAAGCACCGGATCAGCGTCAACTACCGCCCGTCCTCGCGCGGCGGCACCGGTGTGGTCGTCCTGCTGCCCCGGCATCTGATCGCGCAGGAGCCCCGGGAGAACCACCCGGCTCCGGTTCAGCGGGCGGTCGCCGCGCCCGCCCCGACGCCGCCCGCGCCCACCTCCCCGGCACCAGCACCGGCACCGGCACCGGCCGCACCGGCCCCCCAGACGCCTCCCGCCGCACCGGCTTCCCCGGCGCACCCGCCCGCACCCGAGCCCACGCCCGTACCGTCGTCACCGTCCTACACACCGCCGCCCGTGACCCCCGCGCCCCTGACGCCCTCCGGGACCGAAGCGGTCGCACCCGCCGCCGTAACGCCTCCGGCGCCCGCAACGGCGGACAGCCACCTCGTGGTCCGTCCGCGCGAGCACGGGCGGGGGGCCGGCGGCCCGGCGGTGAGCTCCACCCCCGGCGGCCTGCCCGTACGGACCCCCGGCCGCACCATGGCCGAGGCGGACCGGGAACGCGGCCGTCACCGCGGCTCGCCCGCGCCCGCCGCTCCGGGGGACCCGCGCGGCGCCGCGCCGCGAACCTCACCGCCGCGCAGCGCGGGACAGCAGTTCGGCGCCTTCCGGCGCGGCACCAAGCCCACAGGCAGTCCCGGAGGCGCTCCCGGACATCCCGAAGGCCTGGCCGGAGACCCCGACGGCAGAGCCGAAGGACCCGACGGCGGGACCGTACCGCCGACCACCGCTCCGTAACCCGGAAGGCCCATCCGCTCTCCGTAACCCGGAACGCCCATCCGTTCGGTGTCCGGTCACCGGACGCGCTCGCTCGAACACCCGAGATTGGAGGTGCGGGCCCTCGCCGCTCCCCCGGCGCCACGGTCCCGTCACTCGTCATGCAGACCACAGACAACAGCCTCACCTGGCTCCTGCAGAGGCTCCTCGAGCAGACCCCCGGCACCCGGCACGCCCTGGCCCTGTCACGCGACGGGCTCAAGCTCTGCTGGACCGAGCACCTCACCCTCGACCAGGCCGATCAACTGGCGGCCATCTGCTCGGGCATGCAGGCGCTCGCCCAGGGCGCTTCCATCGAGTTCGGCGACAGCACCGGAGGCGTCCGGCACTCGATGACCGAGTTCCACGGCGGCCTGCTCTTCATCGTCGAAGCCGGTGAGGGCGCGCATCTGGCCGTCGTCGCCACGGAGGAGGCCGACCCCAGCGTGGTGGGCCACCAGATGACGGAGATGGTCGAGCAGATCGGCGAGCACCTGCGCGCCGCACCACGCGGCGAGGTGCCGAGGAGCGCGTCATGACCCTTCGCCCCGTCGACACCGGAGCTCCCGACCGGCTCTACACGGTCACCGGCGGACGGAGCCGCTCCGCGGACTCCTTCGACCTGGTGACCCTGGTCGTCAGCGAGTGCCGGCCCACCGCCGGAATGCAGTCGGAGCACGCGCGGATCCTCGACCTGTGCCGCCACCCGACCGCCGTCGTCGAGATCGCCGCCGAACTCTCGCTCCCCGTCACCGTGGTGCGCATCCTGCTCGACGACCTCCACGCCATGGGCCGCATCACCGCCCGCCACCCCCGCTCGGCCACCTCACCCAGCGCGCTCCCCGACTCCGACCTGCTGAAGGAGGTGCTCCATGGGCTCCGGAAGCTATGAGCTGCCCGCACAGCGCACCCCGCTGGCCGACGCCGCGGAAACCGGCCTGAAGATAGTCGTCGTCGGAGGATTCGGCGTCGGCAAGACCACGCTCGTCCACTCGGTGAGCGAGATCCGGCCGCTGAACACCGAAGAGGTGATGACGCAGGCGGGCGTCGGCGTCGACGAGACGGACGGCGTCGACGGCAAGACGACCACCACGGTCGCCTTCGACTTCGGGCGCATCAGCCTCAACGAGCGCATCGTGCTCTACCTGTTCGGCGCACCGGGCCAGGAGCGCTTCTGGTTCCTGTGGGACCGCCTGTTCTCCGGCACGCTCGGCGCCGTGGTCCTCGTGGACACCCGCCGCATGGACGACTCCTGGTACGCGATCGACCGGCTGGAACACCACGGCACCCCGTTCGTGGTGGCGGTCAACCGCTTCGACGACGACCTCGCCCACCCCCTCGACGAGATCCGTCAGGCCCTGGCGCTGCCCGAGCACATCCCGATGATCGACTGCGACGCCCGGGTCCGGCGGTCCAGCAAGAACGTACTGATCACGCTCGTCGACCATCTGCGCACGATGGCCATCGCCCGGGAGACGACACCATGAGCCCCTCCAGCACCTCCAGTTCCTCCAGTCCGTCCAGTCCGTCCAGTCCGTCCAGTTCCTCCAGTCCCTCCTTCGAGTCCCAGGCCCCCTCCGGCTGCCCGGTCGGTGCCGGTGGCGACGCCGGCGCGGTGCGGCTGTCCGGGGCCTCCTACCAGCAGACGCCCACCGAGCTCTACCGCTCGCTGCGACGGGAGCACGGGGCGGTGGCGCCGGTCCTGCTGGACGGTGACGTTCCGGCCTGGCTGGTCCTCGGCTACGCCGAACTGACCTACGTCACCACGCACGACGAACTGTTCGCGCGGGACTCACGCCGCTGGAACCAGTGGGAGACCATTCCCCCGGACTGGCCGCTGATGCCGTTCGTCGGCTACCAGCCGTCGGTGCTCTTCACCGAGGGAGACGAGCACCGGCGCAGGGCCGGCGTCATCACCGAAGCCCTCGAAGGCATCGACCAGTTCGAGCTGGCACGCGACTGCCGGCGCATCGCCGACCGGCTCATCGCGGAGTTCGCCGGAAGCGGCCGGACGGAGCTGATGAGCAGTTACGTCCACGCCCTGCCGATGCGGGCCGTGGTCCAGATGTGCGGCATGCCGGTGTCGGGCTCCGACACCCAGCAGTTGGTGGACGACCTGCGCATCTCGCTCGACGCCGGCGAGGGCGACGACCCGGTGGCGGCCTACGGACGCGTCGGCGACCGGCTGCGCCAACTGGTCAAGGACAAGCGGGCGGCACCCGGCACCGACGTCACCTCCCGCATGGTGACGCACGGGGCCGGCCTCACGGACGAGGAGATCGTCCAGGACCTGATCTCGGTGATCGCCGCCGCCCAGCAGCCCACCGCGAACTGGATCTGCAACACACTGCGGTTGCTCCTGACGGACGAACGCTTCGCGCTGAACGTCTCCGGCGGGCGGCTCAGCGTCGGCGAGGCGCTCAACGAGGTGCTGTGGCTCGACACCCCGACGCAGAACTTCATCGGCCGCTGGGCCGTACGGGACACCCAGCTCGGCGGCCGGCACATCCGGGCGGGCGACTGCCTGGTCCTCGGGCTCGCCGCGGCCAACACCGACCCGGAGATCTGGCCGGAGAGTTACGTCGGCGCCGAGAACTCCGCGCACCTGTCGTTCAGCGGTGGTGAACACCGCTGCCCCTACCCCGCGCCGCTGCTGGCCGACGTGATGGCCCGTACGGCGGTGGAGACGCTGCTGGAACAGCTGCCGGACCTGATGCTGGCGGTCGAGCCGACGGAGCTCTCCTGGCGTCCCTCGATCTGGATGCGCGGGCTGTCGACGCTGCCGGTCCAGTTCAGTCCGATGGCGCACTAGCGGCGGCCCCGTCGCGGTGCGAGTGGGGCGCAGAAACGGGCCCGTCGCGGTGCGAGCGGCCGGAGTCCGTGGCGGGTCCGTCGCGGTGCGAGCGGGGTCGCAGTCCCTCGCGGCGCGAGCGGCCGGAGTCCGTGGCGGGTCCGTCGCGGTGCGAGCGGGGTCGCAGTCCGTCGCGGCGCGAGCGGCCGGAGTCCGTGGCGGGTCCGGCCGCTCGGGTCGACGTCGACGTTCCGGTCAGCCGGACAGTCGGACAGTCGGCGTTCCGGTCAGCCGGACACCGGCGTGAAGCGGACCGGCAGGCTCTGCGGCCCTCGGGTGAAGACGCCCCGCTCGACCGGGTCGAAGCCGTCGGCCAGCCGCAGATCCGGCATCGCGTCCAGCAACTGGCCCACACCGATCTCGACCTCGGCCTTGGCCAGCAGAGCACCGACGCAGAAGTGCCGACCGAGCGCGAAGGCCAGATGATCGGCCGCCGCCGAGAAGGCGTTCGTGGCGGTCAGGTCCTCGCGGAAGATGTCGAAGTCGTCGGGGTTCCGGTAGCGGTCCCCGTCACGGTTGGCGGCGCCTATCAGGCAGGTGACGGTGGAACCCGCCGGTACGGTGCCACCGCTCAGCTCCACCTCCGTCGCCGACTGCCGCATGATCATGTGGACCGGCGGTGTGTAGCGCAGCGTCTCGGCGAAAGCGCGGGGTATCAGGGTGCGATCGGCGCGGACCGCTTCCAACTGCTCCGGGTGGTTCAGCAGATTGGCGAAAATGCCGGCGATGGCCTTGTCGGTGGTCTCTCCCCCGGCGGCCAGCAGCAGACTGCAGAACGCCTTGATGTCCTCGTCGCCCATCCGGACGCCGTCGACCTCCGCGGTGCACAGGGTCGACAACAGATCGTCGCCCGGCTCCTCCCGCCGCTTCCGGATGATCGGCAGCATGTACTCGGCGAACTCGACGCGCGTACGCTCACCGGCCCGGGTCACCTCCGGATCACCGGAGAGATTGCCGAGGAACGCGATGACAGCCGTGTACCAGCCGTGAAATCGCCCATAGTCCGACTTGTCCAGTCCGAGCATGTCGGCAATGACGTTGACGGGAAAACGGGTGGCATAGTCGGTGACCAGATCGACGGAACCCGCATCGCGGAACTTGTCGATCAATTCGCGCGAATTGCGCTCGATGACCGGTAAAAACTTCTCGCGCAGGTCGCTGCCCCGGAAGGCCGGCGCGACCAGGGCCCGGCGCACCGCGTGCTCGCGCCCGCTGAGCTGGAGAATCGTCCGCCCGTGCACGGGCTCGATCTGCCAGTCATAGTTCTGGGTGGTGAATTCGCCTTCTTTGTCCTTGAAGACGCGCTCGACGTCCTCGTAACGCGAGACGATGTAACTCCTGGTGGCCTCGTGCCACATCAGAGGCGTGTCCTGACGCATCAGGCGATACGCCCGATACGGATCTTTCTCGAACTCCGGTGACAAAATGTCCGGCGCTGGGACCGACATGCACACTCCCTGCTGAACGGGGAACGGAAACGTGGGAACTGAACGCTTCCATCACCTCCTGAGAACACGCGTTCGTCAAGAGTTGCCACCCGTTGCGACCCGCCGGGCCCCGTTCAGTCCTCCGACGCCACCCGCCCCGTCAGCGCCGCCAGCGAGCTGCGCACATGCGCCATGTGCGCCTGGGCCTCCTCGCGGCCCTCCTCGTGCTCCCGCAGGATCCGCTCCGTCTCCCGCACCACCCGCTCCTCGCGGACCCGCGCCTCGGCCAGCAGCTCCGCCGCCCGCGCCTCCGCGTCCTCCTGGCCGTGCCGGGCCGCCTCCTGCGCGGCGGCGAGGTCCCGGCCCGCCTCCGCGAGCAACGCCTCGGCCCGCTCGGTCAGCTCCGCATACCGGGCCTCCAACGCCGCCTCCTCGGCAGCCAGTTCGGCCTCGGCCGCCTTGCGGCGCTCCGCGTGCTCCTGCTCCTGGTGGGCCAGCACGCTCGCCGTACGGTCACGGGTCGCCGCCATCGCGGAAGCGGCCGCCGCCCGCACCTCCTCGGCGTCCTGCCTGGCCTCGGCGAGCAGGCCCTCCGCCTCCCGGACCGCCGCGGCCACCCGCTCCTCGGCCGCCCGGTCCGCCGCCGCACGCACCTCGCCGGCCGCCTCGCGCGCCGCGTCCCCGGCCGTCCGGCCCGCCGCCTCGGCCGCGTCCCGCAGCGCCTGCCCCGCCGCGACCGCCTCGGCGTCCAGCGCCTCCGCCTCGCTCACGGCCAACGCCAGGATCCGCTGAGCCCGCTCCCCCAGTTCCGCGTAGTCCTGCACGGGCAGCGTCGCGACGGCCTCCGCCAGCCGGGCGGACTCGGCGAGCAGCTCCTCCACCCGGCCCGTCAGCCGCGCGAGCTCGTCGAGCGCCCCGTCCCGCTCGGCGATCAGGGCGGCCGTCACCCGGTCCACCTGCTCCGGGCGGTAGCCACGCCCCCGCACCCCGACGACGTCGTACGCGGACCCCGGTCCAGCACTCATCCTGAAACCTCTCTCCGACCCGCCGACACGCCCTGCCACGCTCCGACACCCGTAACACGTCAAGGATGCGGCAATTGGTGCCGGAAGTCGGAATCGATCAGCCGCATTCAGGCCGGAAGCGACCGGCATCACAGACCCGGGCGAACCGGTGATGATCGGCCAGACGCCCCGGAACACGCGAGGCGCCCGGGCCCTTCCGGGTCCGGGCGCTTCGTACGCACTCGCCGCTCAACTCCGCGTACGGCTCAGATCAGGCCGTCCCACATCTGCTCCAGCAGCACCGACCACCAGCTCTCCGGCGACGCCAGCGCCGCCGGGTCCAGCGCCACCAGCTGTGCCTGGAAATCGACGGTCCAGCGGCCCGCCTGCTCCGGGTTCAGGCCGAACCGCAGCCGCCACATCCGGCCCAGCAACGCCATCGACCGCACGAATTCCGGCAGCCCGGTGTTCACGAACTGCGGCGGCACCGACTGACCGCCGGGCCCCGCCTCCACCGGCACGGCCACGATGTTCGCCGTCCCGTACTGCACACAGATCGCCCGGCCGAAGTCCGTGCCCATCACCAGATACGACCCCGCGTCCGGCGCGGCCTGCACCTGACGCTGCGCCGCCAGCTCGCCCAGCGTCGGCACCACCGGCTGCCCGGGCTGCGCCCAGAAGAACGGCCCGAAATCGGCGGGCAGCCCCGCCCACACCAGGGTGCGCGCGACGACCTCCGGCACCCCCTGACGGGACACCGCCCGCTGGTCGAACCGCAGGATGCCCTGCGGCCCGAACGCCTGAGCCAGCTCCTCGGCCACCGCCTCCGGCGGCAGCGCGGGCGCGGGCGGCATCTGCGGCAGCGGCGCCCGCACCGGCGCGGGCCGCGCCGGACCGTCCGCGACCTGGTGCAGCTCGCCCTGGTGCGTCAGCAGATGCTGCATGCCCTGCTGACGACTGGCGTGATCCGTGCCGTACGGGGCGACGCTGGTGATCCGCACCTGCGGCCAGGTCTCCCGGATCATCCGGGCGCAGTACCCGCCCGGCAGCTCACAGGACTCCAGCTCGGTGTGCAGCTCGATGACCTGCTGCGGCGGCACGTTCATCGCCCGCAGCTCGTGCAGCATCTGCCACTCGGGGTGCGGGGTGCCCGGCGCCGAACGGCGGATCAGCTGCTGCTCGCTGCCGTCCGGAGCCCGGAACCGCAGCACGGCCTGGTAGCCGGGGCCCACGGTCGGCTGACCGTTGGGCTGCTGCGGATAGCCGTACGCCGGGGGCGGCGGGGTGTGCGGCCCCGGCGGCGGTGTGTGCCCACCGGGCGGCGGACCGGGCGGACCCGGCGGCTGCGGTACGGGACCGGGGGCCCCGGCCGGCGAAGCGCCAGGAGCCCCGGGAGGACCGGGAGGGCCGGGAGGGTTGGGAGGACCGGGCGGCCCGACCTGCCCCGGAGCCGCGAACATCGTCTCCGCGTGGTGCACCCCACCACCGGGAGGCGGCGTGGATCCGGGCGGCGGACCCGGCGGACCGGGAGGCTGCGGCGCACCCGGAACACCGGGCGGGCCAGGAGGCTGCGGGACCCCCGGGGCACCGGGCGGACCCGGCGGCCTGGGCGCACCCGCGACGCCCGCACCGATGCTGCTCCCGTCCGCGAACATCGTCGCGGCATGGTGCATCCCCCCGCCCGGAGGCGGCGTGGAACCAGGAGGACCGGGAGGCCCCGGAGGCCCAGGAGGGCCGGGCGGCGGGGTGGGACCCGGCGGCGGGGTGGCACCGGGCGGGCCGGGCGGACCGAGCTGGGACACGAGCTGCGTCGGGAGGTACCCGCCCGCCGGAGCACCGGGCGCACCCGGACCCGAAGGCGGCGGCGTCGCACCGGGCGGCATCCCGGGAACCCCCGGGGCACCGGGCGGCGGCGGCGTCGACGAACCGGCCCCCCGAGCCCCGCGCGGCGGCACGACCGCCTTGCTGGTGGCCGCGTCCGCGATGTCACCGGCCCCACCCGGGGGGCCCTGGTCCGGGCGGAGCGCCTGCGCCACCTGCGTACGTGGCAGCTGACTGCCCCCGGACATCAGGGCCGTGGGCGCCTCCGCCGGAACGACCGGCGGCGGAGCCTCCTCGTCGTCCGTGCCCGACAGCGGCGGCGCGAACACCGTCGCCGGCAGCGGAACCGCCCCGTCGTCGGAGTCCGAGTTGGTGTCCGTACCCGCCCAGGGGGTCGCCCCCGCAGGCACACCGTCGGAGGCCGTGGGCTCGTGGGCGTCGCCACCACCGGCAGCCGGCCACGAAGCGGCGGAACCCCCGCCCGAAGCGGGCGAGGAAAGCGGCGGCGACGCGTCCGCGACACCGGAGGACACGGAGCCGGGGCCGGGCTCGGGAACGGAAGCGGCAGGGGCAACGGGCGCACCGGAGGCAGCCGCGGCAGCCTCCGCCGACTCCCGCCGCTCCGCACGATGATCCGGAATCCCCAGCTTGTCCGCCGCCTCCTGGAGCCACTCCGGCGGCGTCAACAGGAACGACGTCTGATTCAGATCCACCCGCTGCGGCGGCTCGGGAGCCGCGACCGGCGCACCGGCCGGAGTCCCGTACTCCTCCTCGTACCGCCGGATCACCTCACCCACCGGCAACCCCGGCCACAACGTCGCCTCACCGCTGTCCCGCGCGATCACCAACCGCTGACGGCCCCCGTCCGACACGGGGCCCTCCGCCCGGTCCTCGGCCCACACCACGAAACCCAGCTCGAACTCACGTACCCGCACCTCACGGTGCTGATACGCGGGCACGTCACCGTTGACCCACTCGTCCGCCCGCTCCTGCGCCTGCGCGAAAGTCACCACCGCGCTCACCCCTCCACCGGGACGGCGCGCGCGAAGCCACCGTCCACCATCAGGTTCGCCACGGTCTCCAGCTCCGGCGGATTGCCCGCCAACCGCTGGAGAAAGGCGTCGAAGTCCGCACCGCAGGGCAGCAACAGCCGCTCCACACGCTCCTGGACACTCCAGCCGTCCTGGTCCCGGGCATCGTCGTACGGGCAGAACCACACCGAACCAAGGTCCTGGCCGCGCACCTTCACGGCGAGAATCCCGCCCTGGACGAACGCAACGCCCAGGAAATCCTTGGTGAAATGATCCCGCAGACACTTGTTCACATACACCAGATCGTTCACCGCGGCCTCGTCACGCACCGTGAAGAACGGCTGGTCCACCAGCAGCCCCAGCTCCGCGTCCAACGCCGCGCCCACCGGGGCCGAACCACCCGCCGCCTTCAGGAACGAGCGGTACGCACCCGGCAACCGGTAGCCGAGATCCTCCTCGACGCCCTGGACCTGCTGCTCGCTCACCGCGGCCGCCCCCCTGGGCAGCCGGAAGTGCACCGGGCGGGTCTCCTGCAACGGGCGGGTACCACGCCGGTTCTGATCCACGCCCGTACCCGCCAGACCGCCGTGATGACGCAGCAGCGCCTTCACCTCGACCGGCACCAACTCCATCCGCCGGCCACCCGGCACGTGATGCCAGGTCCAGCCGTGCGGGGTCGCCACCGCGGGAATCGTGTCCCACAGGTCATGACCGCTCGCCGCCAACGCCGCGTTCGCCGACACATAGTCGGTGAGGCGCAGCTCATCGATACCGAAGCCCGGAGGCGGATCGGCGATCTCGGCGGCGGCACGCGCGTACGGCGAAAGAACCGGGTAGCCGCTCCCGTCCATCCGCACCCCTCTGGGGTGACGGGACGCCCGGACCGGGTCCGGGAAGTTCACGACCTGCCCGGCGTAGGCGGCGTTCGGTGGCGCGGCTTGCTGCCCGAGCCGACCTGTCGTCATGGCTGTTGCCCCCTGCTGCGTCCGGTGTTCCGCACAGCCTAAGCGGTGGGGCGACAGGGGATCCCGTCCCGCCGAATCCATCACGAACGGTCACATTCGCGTGACGGTGAGGCGACAGACCCGCACCTTCGGGCGACACGCAGACACGTTTCCCCGACCCAGCTTCCCCACCACCTGGCACATTTGGCAGGCTGTCCCCGCAACTCGGGGGATTGCAGGGAGGGACGCCAACACGATGCATTCCACACAAACCGTCACAACAGGGGATCCGCGCCTCAGCTGGAGCAGCACCGAGACCAGCCGTACACCCCGACTGATCCACCGCCGCGACGGGATTCTCCCCGCCGTGGCCGCCGCGCTGTCCGTACGCGGCGAGACGCTGACCTGCACCGCCGGCAAGGGGGACCAGCCACCGGTGCTGCACCCACTCGTCCAGGACTTCCTCGACACCCTCACCAGCGGCCAGCGCGAACGCTTCACCGGCCGCTGCCCCGAAGCCATACTGCTCTCCCGCCAGCTCACCGCCGCCGAGAGCGGACGCTCCAAACGCGCCCAACGAAAACCCCTGACCAACGGGGAAGCGCGCCGCGCGCTCAAACACTCCCGGCTCACCACCCGCCGCATCCGCGAGGACGGCGACCCCCTCCACGGCAGCTACGCACCACCCTGCCGGTCCTGCTCCGCACTCCTGTCCCACTTCGGCGTACGCCCCGTCGACCTGACCTCCACCGGCGCCGCGACCACCGCCGAGAAGGGCTGACCGCCCACCGATGCACGACCGCCAGCAGCACTCCTCCACCCGCTTCCCCGTCGCCGTCGACGCCGCCCTGCGCGAAGCGGGCTGGCAGCCCGGACGCTGGGACATCCGCCAGGCCGAGGAATGGGCCGACACCCTGCGCTCCCACGCCTCCCCGGCCGGCCACCAGCACGCGGTCTTCCCGGCCGCGGTCGAGGCCTGGGCGGAGTTCGGCGGCCTCCACATCACCGCGTCCGCACCCGGCCGCCAGATCGCGCCCGCCGCAGTGCGCATCGACCCGCTCAGCGGCCTCCACCTGGCGCGGACCCTCGCGGACCTCGGCCGCGCCCTGGAGACGGAGGTCAGCCCGCTCGGGGCGGAGGGCGAGGAGCAGGCGGTCCTGGCGATCGACGCGGAGGGCCGGGTGTACAGCATCGACCACACGGGGGACTGGTTCCTGGGCCAGGACATCGACGAGGCCCTGGCCACCCTGGTGACCGGCACCCAGCCGGCCCGCCTGACCTCGTCACCCTGACCCCCACGTACCGGGCCGGGCCGACGTACGAGGACGGCCTCGGCCGCCCCCTCCAGCCCGTCGGACGCTCGACGACAACCCCGGCCGCCGCCCACTCCAGCCCGTCCGGCGTTTGAGGACGGAACCGTCGCTCGGGACGAACGGGCACCATCGCTTCCCGGACATGGAGGGGCACCATCGCTTCCCGGACACGGAAGGGCCGCCGCTCCCCACGCCCAGGGTTCCGTCCTCAAACGCCGGACGGGCTGGAAGGTGCGGCCCCACGCAAGCGGGGCGAAGCGGGTGGCCAACGCCGGACGGGCTGAAACGGGCGGCCCTCCACGCAAGCGGGCCGAAGTAGGCAGCCCACGCCGGGCAGGCTGAACGGTACGGCCCACACACCTCGGCCTCAGGCGTCGCCCAACGCGTCCGGGAGCACCGCCGAAACCCGGAAGCCCCCCGCGTCCGTGGGACCGGACACGAACACACCCCCCAGCCCCAACACCCGCTCCCGCATCCCCACCAGCCCGTTCCCCCCGCTCGGCAGCCCCGCATCCGCCGCCGCCGAGTCCGAAGGACCGTTCTCCACCTGCATCGCGACCTCGGCCTCCCGATGCGCGAGCCGTACCCACGTCTTCGCGCCCGCCGCATGCTTGTGCACGTTCGTCAGCGCCTCCTGCACCACCCGGAACGCCGTCTGCTCGACCTCCGGCGGATACGGCCGCGCATCACCGTCCACCGACAACTCCACGACCATCCCCGCCTGCCGCGACTGCGCCACCAACGCCTCCAGCTCATGCAGCCGGGGCCCGTCCTCGGACGCGGCAGCGGCAGCCGCCGCGACAGCCGCCTTCCGCACCGACGCCAGCGGAACCGCCCCCGCGGCGGCCGGCGCGGTCAACGCGTCCCCCGTGCGCAACACCCCCAACATCTCGCGCAACTCCGTCAGCGCCTGCCGGCCCATGTCCCCGACCAGCGCCGCGTTACGCACGGCCTTCGCCGGATCCTTCGGCGCGACCGCCTGGAGAGCCGCGGCATGGACCACCATCAGGCTCACCCGGTGCGCCACCACGTCGTGCATCTCCCGGGCGATCCGCGTCCGCTCCTCCGTACGCGCCCACTCGGCCCGCTCCTCGGCCCGGTCCGCGAGCAGCGACAGCTCCCGCTCCAGCGAATCGGCCCGCTCCCGCAGGCTCTCCATCAGACGGCGTCTGGCCCCTATGTAGAGGCCGAACAGCACGGACGGGGCCGTGAGCCCCACCGCCATGAAGCCGGACATCAGCGGGACGTACCAGTCCCCCGGCCCAAAGTCGGCCTGCTCCGCCACGCTCTGCCGCAGCCGCACCCAGGTGACGATGAACGTCCCCACCAGCGCCATCCCCGCCAGCACGACGGTGATCCGGCGCGGCACCTCGGACGCGGCCAGCGTGTAGAGGCCCACGAGGGCCATCAGGAAGCCCATCTCGGCGGGCGTCATCGCGATCGTCACGAGCACCACCGCGATCGGCCACCGCCGGCGCACCAGCAGCACCGAACCCGCCAACAGCCCGAACACCACGCCCACCGGCACCGGCATCCCGGTGTTCCCGGCGAACTCCACCCCCTCCAGGCCACACTCCAGCGCCGACACCAGCGCCAGTCCCACGTCCAGGGCGACACCACGTCGCCGCTCCCACCACCAGTAGCCGCGGGTGGTCGATCCCGCCGCTTCCCGGTCTGCCCCCGTTGCGGTCATGGCATCCAGCCTACGGGCGGACGCATCCCAATTTCGGGTGACCGGCAACAGCACGTTCCGCGTTCGAACAAGCACGAAACGCATGCCGATCGCCTGAAATGGCGAATCGACAGCACTTTCGACCCGGACGTCCGCATTCCGGACGACGATCCCCGTATGACGGAAACCACAGGCAAGTACGCCGACTTCGAGGGCCTGCGCGAGCGCGCGGTGGCGCTGCGCCGGGAGGGGCTCAGCCGCCGCCAGATCCGCGACCGGCTCCACGTCGACAACAACGACATCCTCAACCGGCTGCTCCAGGGCGAGCCCGCCCCCGAGTGGACGAAGCGCCCGAACGCCAAGGACGACGTACGGGCGAAAGCCCGGGAGCTGCGGCTCCAGGGCATGACCTACGACCAGATCCAGGTGGAGCTGGGGTGCTCCAAGGGGTCCATCTCACTGTGGGTGCGGGATCTGCCGAAGCCGGAGCCACGCACAAAGGAAGAAGCGTCAGCGATCGCGAGGCGGGGATGGGAAGCGACCCTGCAACGACGCGAGACAGAGCGCCAGGCGGCCAAGGGAGCAGCAGAGCGTGAGATCGGCGCCTTGTCGGAACGTGAACTGTTTCTCTTGGGCGTCGGGCTGTATTGGGCCGAGGGCACCAAGGACAAGCCTCATGCGCGCCGGGAACGCGTGGCCTTCGTGAACAGCGACCCCGACATGATCCAGGTCTTCCTGGCCTGGCTCACCCTTCTCAAGGTCGACCACGACCGGCTTCGCTTCCACGTGATGATCCACGAATCGGCCGATGTGCCCTCAGCCCTGGACTACTGGGCAGATCTCGCTGGGACCGACGTCGCATCGTTCGGCAAGACCACACTCAAGAAGCACAACCCGAAGACCAACCGCAAGAACGTCGGCACGGACTATCGCGGCTGTCTGGTGATCCAGGTCCGACAAAGCGCTGACCTCTACCGTCGCATCGAAGGGTGGTGGTGCGGCATAGTAGACGGCAGCGTTCTCGGGCAGGGTCTCACCTTGCCCGGCTGACGCATGTTCCGCCGTAGTGTAATTGGCAGCACGGCACCCTTTGGAGGTGTTCGGTCTAGGTTCGAGTCCTAGCGGCGGAGCGGCTTCGCGGGCCCCGACCACACCGGTCGGGGCCCGCCCCCGTTTCCACCGGAAACACCCCCGGTATCCTGCGGATGACCACCACCCGAAGCCGAAGGGCACATCCGTGAGCGCAACCAGCCCGGCAGCCGTCGTCGTCCTCGCAGCGGGTGAGGGCACCCGCATGAAGTCGAAGACCCCCAAGGTCCTGCACGAGATCTCCGGGCGCTCGCTCGTCGGACATGTCGTCGCTGCCGCCCGTGAGCTGGACCCCCAGCACCTCGTCGTGGTCGTCGGCCACGCCAGCGAGCAGGTCACCGCGCACCTGAACGCCGGCGACGCCCCCGTGCGCACCGCGTTCCAGGCCGAGCAGAACGGGACCGGTCACGCCGTCCGCATGGGTCTTGAGGAGCTGGGCGGGGCCGTCGACGGGACCGTGATCGTCGTGTGCGGCGACACCCCCCTGCTGTCCGGCGAGACGCTCGGCGCGCTCGCCGCCACCCACGCCGCCGACGCCAACGCGGTCACCGTCCTGAGCGCCGAGGTCCCCGACTCCACCGGGTACGGGCGCATCGTGCGCGACCCCGCCACCGGTGCGGTCACCGAGATCGTCGAGCACAAGGACGCCACCGACGAGCAGCGGGCGATCCGGGAGATCAACTCCGGGGTGTTCGCGTTCGACGGGCGGCTGCTGGGCGAGGCGCTGGGCAAGGTGCGCACCGACAACAGCCAGGGCGAGGAGTACCTCACCGACGTGCTGTCCATCCTGCGCGAGGCCGGGCACCGGGTCGGGGCCTCCGTGGCGGGCGACCACCGGGAGATCCTCGGCATCAACAACCGGCTCCAGTTGGCGCAGGCTCGCCGGCTGCTCAACGAGCGGCTGCTGGAGCGGGCGATGCTCGCGGGCGTGACCGTGGTGGACCCGTCGTCCACGCTGATCGACGCGACGGTGACGTACGAGCGGGACGCTGTCGTGCACCCGGGGACCCAGCTGCTGGGGACCACGCACCTCGCGGAGGACAGCGAGGTGGGGCCGAACTCGCGGATCGAGAGCACCGTCGTCGGGGCCGGCGCCCGGGTGGACAACTCCGTGACGGACTCGGCCGAGATCGGGGCGGGGGCGCTGGTGGGCCCGTACGCCTACCTGCGGCCGGGCACCCGGCTGGGGACGAAGGCCAAGGCCGGTACGTACGTGGAGATGAAGAACGCGACGATCGGGGAAGGGACCAAGGTCCCGCACCTGAGTTACGTCGGGGACGCGACGATCGGTGATCACACCAACATCGGTGCGGCGAGCGTCTTCGTGAACTACGACGGTGTCGCGAAGCACCACACGACGATCGGCTCTCACTGCCGTACTGGTTCGGACAATATGTTTGTGGCACCGGTCACGGTGGGGGACGGGGTCTACACCGCCGCCGGGTCGGTCATCACGAAGGACGTGCCCGCCGGTTCGCTGGCCGTGGCGCGGGGCCAGCAGCGGAATATCGAGGGTTGGGTGGCCCGGAAGCGGCCGGGCAGCGCGGCCGCGCAGGCGGCTCAGGCGTCGTCGCAGGAGACCGACGGGCAAAGCTGACCGGAAACAGGTGCGCCGGTGACGGCGTACCGTGATAGATGCTCACCCATTTCGGCTGGCTCGTTGCACATCGGGACCTATGCGTGCAGCGCCAGATACACGTCTGAGGAGACTGTGCTGTGACCGGGATCAAGACGACCGGCGAGAAGAAACTGATGCTCTTCTCCGGCCGCGCCCACCCCGAGCTTGCCGAGGAGGTCGCCCATCAGCTGGGAGTCGGTCTCGTGCCGACGAAGGCCTTCGATTTCGCCAACGGTGAGATCTATGTGCGGTTCCAGGAGTCGGCACGTGGCGCGGACTGCTTCCTGATCCAGAGCCACACGGCTCCGATCAACAAGTGGATCATGGAGCAGTTGATCATGCTGGACGCGCTGAAGCGCGCTTCGGCCCGCTCCATCACGGTGATCGTGCCGTTCTACGGCTATGCCCGTCAGGACAAGAAGCACCGTGGCCGTGAGCCGATCTCGGCGCGCATGGTGGCGGATCTGATGGCGACGGCGGGTGCGGACCGGATCCTCACCGTCGACCTGCACACGGACCAGATCCAGGGCTTCTTCGACGGCCCGGTGGACCACCTGTTCGCGCTGCCGATCCTGGCGGACTACGTGGGTGCGAAGGTCGACCGTTCCAAGCTGACGATCGTGTCGCCGGACGCGGGTCGGGTGCGGGTCGCCGACCGTTGGTGCGACCGGCTGGACGCGCCGCTGGCGATCGTGCACAAGCGTCGTGACAAGGACGTGCCGAACCAGGTCTCGGTGCACGAGGTCGTGGGCAACGTCGAGGGCCGGGTCTGTGTGCTGGTCGACGACATGATCGACACCGGTGGCACGATCTGTGCCGCGGCGGACGCGCTGTTCGCGCACGGTGCGGAGGACGTCATCGTGACGGCGACGCACGGGGTGCTGTCGGGTCCGGCGGCGGACCGGCTGAAGAACTCGAAGGTGAGCGAGTTCGTGTTCACGGACACGCTGCCGACCCCGGGTGAGCTGGAGCTGGACAAGATCACGGTGCTGTCGATCGCGCCGACGATCGCGCGTGCGGTGCGTGAGGTGTTCGAGGACGGTTCGGTGACGAGCCTCTTCGAGGAGCAGGGCTGACAGCGGTGACGATCACCCTCGGGTGATCCACTTTGGGGTGCGGCCTCCCCGCCGGGTAGACTCAGCGAGTTGCTCGGCGAGGGAGGCCGTACCTGTGTGTACGGCGGTCCGTTATCGACGCGCTCTTCGTAGCAGGCCTGTCGTGGGCCGGGTGACCGTTCGTGTTCCGTCTCCCGACGGCTCACCCACCTGACGAGGAGTGCAACCATGGCTGAGATCAAGCTCGCCACCGAGGTCCGTACCGAGTTCGGCAAGGGCTCCGCCCGCCGTGTGCGTCGTGCCAACCGTGTTCCCGCGGTCGTCTACGGCCACGGCGCCGAGCCGGTCCACGTCACGCTGCCGGGCCACGAGCTGCTGCTGGCGCTGCGTACGGCCAACGTCCTCATCGGTCTGGAGATCGACGGCAAGGACATGCTGGTCATCCCGAAGGCTGTGCAGCGTCACCCCCTCCGGAGCACCATCGAGCATGTCGACCTGCTGACCGTGAAGCGCGGCGAGAAGGTCAACGTCGAGATCGCGGTGCACGCCGAGGGCGACCTGGCGCCGGGCGCCAACCTTCTCGAGTTCGTGCTGAACACGCTGCTCGTCGAGGCCGAGGCCACCCACATCCCCGAGTCCGTGACGGTCTCCGTCGCGGGCCTGGACGCCGGTGACTCGATCCTCGCCAAGGACATCGCGCTGCCGAAGGGCTCCGTGCTCGCCGGTGACGAGGACGCCGTCGTGATCCAGGTCGTCGCCGCGCAGGCCGAGGAGCCGTCCGCGGGCGAGGCCGGCGAGACCACCGAGGCCTGAGCCGCACCGCTCACCGTTCCACCTGCTTGACTGACGGGGTGGTGGTTCCCTTTCGGGAGCCGCCGCCCCGTTTGCCTGCCGTCCCGGCCCTACGTTCCGTACCTGCCGTACGGGCCGTCCCTGTTGTCCCTGCCGTCCCTGTTGTCCCTGCGTGCGAGGAGACCGAGCGCTGATGTCCGACGCCACCGAACCCTGGCTCATCGTGGGCCTGGGCAATCCGGGTCCCGACTACGCGGCGAACCGGCACAACGTCGGGTTCATGGTCGCCGATCTGCTGGCGACGCGGATCGGCGGGAAGTTCAAGCGGGCGCAGAAGGCGCAGGCGCAGGTCGTGGAGGGGCGGATGGGTCCGCCGGGTCCGGGGAGCCGTCGGGTGGTCCTGGTGAAGCCGATGTCGTACATGAATCTGTCGGGCGGGCCGGTGACGGCGTTGCGGGACTTCTACAAGGTGCCGACGGATCATGTCGTGGCGGTCCATGACGAGTTGGACGTCGATTACGGGATGCTGCGGTTGAAGCTGGGTGGCGGCGACAACGGGCACAACGGGCTGAAGTCGATGACGAAGGCGATGGGTCCGGACTATCACCGGGTGCGGTTCGGGATCGGGCGGCCGCCGGGGCGGATGCAGGTGGCGGATTTCGTGTTGAAGGACTTCTCGTCGACCGAGCGCAAGGAGCTGGCGTTCCTGGTGGACCGGTCGGCGGACGCGGTGGAGTGTCTGCTGGCGGAGGGGCTGGAGCGGGCGCAGAGCGCGTACAACTCCTGACCGGCCGCCCGGATGGGTGCGACTGTACGATCGCGGCTCATGACTTACGTCCGTAGCGTCGCCGTGGTCCTGATCATCATGCTCCTCCTTGCCGCGGGAGTCTGGACCTCGTGGGAGTCGGCGCACCACGTCCTGTTGCCCGAGGGGCGTGACCACGGCGTGCTCACGGTGGCCGCGTGCGGTGAGCAGACGTGTAGCGGCCGTTATGTTCCGGACGGCGGAGGTGCGCCGCGCGCCACGGTGACGATCGAGCGGTCGGTGGCGGTCCGCACCGGCCGGGGGCTGCCTGTGGTGGTGAAGCCGGGGGCCGATGTGGCGATCCGGACCGGGTGGGGTGGTGGTCTGCACGCCTGGTTGCCACTGGGCGGGGCGATGCTGTTGGCGGCCCCGCTGGCCGCGGGCGGGCTGCGGGCGAAGCGGACGGCGTGGTCGCTGGCGGGGTGCGGCGGGGCGCTCGTGGTGGCGATCTTCCTCGTGGTGTGACCGGGGGCCCGAGGGACGGTCGCCATGGTGGTGATCTGGCGCGTCAGAGGCGACTCGGTGGTGGGGCTACGCTGCCCCCGCCGCCCTCCACGGCAACCTTCGCCTCTCAGATGGACGAGTCCCCATGCAACGTTTCCTGACCCCGTTCGGCGCGCTGGTCGCCGCCGTGACGAGCTGTCTCGTGCTGGCCCCGGCCGCCGCAGCCACCGGCGGCAGTTCGAGCCACCCTACTCTCCGCCAGGAACTCCCGGTGACAGCAGCCGAGTTCGCCGACGGAAAGGCCGCTGAGGAATGCCCGGGCGTTCCGGCCGACAAGGACGGCTGGCACTTCATACTCCCTGGTAACACCGCGACCTTCACCAAGTTGACGGTCACCTTCGAGCCGGGCGGCGAGCAGGAGATCACGGTCTTCGGGCCGCCGAAGGACGACCACGCCTACGCCGTTTCCGAGCCGGGTGCCGAGCTGACCGCGATCAAGGCGGAGATCACGGGCACGGTCAAGCACAACAAGTTCAACCTGTCGCACACCTGCCCGGCCTCGGTGACCCCGACGCCGTCGGGCACTCCGACCGGCACTCCGACCGGCACCCCGACTGACACCCCGTCCGGCACTCCGACGGACACCCCCACGGGCACGCCGACCGACGAGCCGGGCTCGACCCCGTCGGCCACCGCTCCGGCCACGACCATGCCGGAGTCCCCGAGTGTGGCTCCGTCCGCCTCGGAGAGCACGGGCACCGGCACGGGCACGGGCAGCGACGCGGGCACCGGCACGGACAAGGGCACGGGCACGGGCACGGGCGATCTGGCCGAGACCGGTTCCAGCGCCCCGGTGGGCATGATGGCCGCCGCCGCCGTCGCCCTCGCTGGTGTCGGCGCCTTCCTGGTGACCCGCCGCCGCAAGGCACAGCAGTCGGCCGCCCAGCGCTGACGTCCGGGGCCGAGGACCGCACCGCACCGCACCGACCGCGAGGCGCCCGAAGGCCCCACCGGAGACAATCTTGAACCGCTCTCCGTCGGCTCATCCCTGTCGACGGTGGCACGGGACGGGCTGAAGAGCGAAGTGCCCCCGCCGGCTCGGCCGACGGGGGCACTTCGCGTTCCGGGGGGGCTCAGCCGGTGTTGCGGAGTCCTGCCGCGACACCGTTGACGGTGAGCAGCAGGGCGCGGGCGAGCAGCGGGTCGGCTTCCTCGCCGCGTGCCGCCGCCTCGCGCTGGCGGGCCAGCAGCGATACCTGGAGGTAGGAGATCGGGTCCAGGTAGGCGTCGCGGATGGCGAAGGTCTGCTGGAGTACCGGGCTGGTGCCGAGCAGTTCGGTGGAGCCGGTGACCTTGAGGACTTCCCGTACGGTCAGGGCGTGCTCGGCCTCGATGGCGTCGAAGACGTGCTTCAGTTCGTCGGGGACGAGTGTGTCGACGTAGTGCCGGGCGATGCGCAGGTCGGTCTTGGCGAGCGTCATCTCCACGTTGGAGAGGAAGTTCCGGAAGAAGTGCCAGTGCTCGTGCATCTCGTCGAGGACGGTGTCGAGTCCGGCTTCGCGCAGGGCCTTGAGGCCGGAGCCGACGCCGTACCAGCCGGGCACGATCTGCCGTGACTGGGTCCAGCCGAAGACCCACGGGATGGCCCGCAGGCCGTCGAGGGAGACGCCCGAGCCGGGGCGGCGGGAGGGCCGCGAGCCCAGGTGCAGGTCGGCGAGCTGGTCCACCGGGGTGGAGGCGAGGAAGTACGCGGGGAGGTCGGGGTCCTCGACGAGCTTGCGGTAGGCGTCGTGGGCCGCGTCGGAGACGGTGTCCATCGCCGCGTCCCAGCGGGCGAGGGCCTCGTCGGACTGGCGGGGCGCGGTGTGCAGGGCGGAGGCCTGGAGGGTGGCCGCGACGGTCAGTTCCAGGTTCTCGCGGGCGAGGGCGGGGATGAGGTACTTGTCGGAGATGACCTCGCCCTGTTCGGTCACCTTGATCTCGCCCTCCAGGGTGCCCCAGGGCTGGGCGAGGATGGCGTCGTGGGAGGGGCCGCCTCCCCGGCCGACGGTGCCGCCGCGGCCGTGGAAGAGGCGCAGGCGTACGCCGTAGCGGTGGGCGACGTCGCGGAGGCGGCGCTGGGCTCGGTGGATCTCCCACTGGGAGGTGGTGATGCCGCCGAACTTGGAGGAGTCGCTGTAGCCGAGCATGACCTCCTGGACGTCGCCGCGCAGGGAGACGAGGCGGCGGTAGGAGGGGTCGGCGAGCATGGCGTCGAGGATGACGTCGGCGGCCTTGAGCTCGTCGGTGGTCTCCAGGAGCGGGACGATGCCGATCTTGGCCCAGCCGGCGTGGAGGTCGAGGAGTCCGGCCTCGCGGGCGAGGACGGCGGCGGCGAAGACGTCGTCGGCTCCCTGGCACATGGAGATGATGTAGGACTCGATGACTTCGGGGCCGAAGCGTTCGAAGGCCTGCTTGATGGTGTGGAAGACACCGAGGGTCTTCTCGCCGGCCGCGTCGAGCGGGGCGGGGGTGGGGGCGAGCGGCCGGCGGGAGCGCAGTTCCTTGGCGAGGAGCTTCTGCCGGTAGTCGCGGGGCATGTCGGTGTAGCGCCAGGACTCCTCGCCGAGCCGGTCGAAGAGCTGGCCGAGGGCGTGGTGGTGGGCGTCGGCGTGTTCGCGTACGTCCATGGTGGCGAGCTGGAGGCCGAACGCGCCGAGGGTGCGGATGGTGCGGTCCATCCGGCCGTCGGCGAAGAGGCCGCCCTTGTGTTCGCGCAGGGAGGTCTGGATGAGTTCCAGGTCGGCGATGAGTTCGGCGGTGCCGAGGTAGTCGCAGCCGGGGCGGTGGGGGGTGCCTTCGGCGAGGCGCTCGCGGGTGTTGACGAGCTTCTGGCGGATGCAGGTGGCCTTGAGGCGGTAGGGCTCTTCGGCGTTCAGCCGCTTGTAGCGGGGGCTGATGCCGGGGAGGTTCTCCAGGTCGGTCTGGAGGGAGGTGAGGAGTTCCTCGGTGGCTCCGGCGTAGCGGATGGAGTTGGAGAGGAGGCCGCGGAGGTGGTCGATCATCTCCAGGGCGTCGGTGATGCCGTGCTCGTGCTGGAGGATCAGGACGTCCCAGGTGACGGCGGGGGTCACGTTGGGGTTGCCGTCGCGGTCGCCGCCGATCCAGGTGCCGAAGGTGAGGGGGCGGGTGCCGGCGGGCAGTTCGACGCCGACGCGCTCCAGCTCGGCGGCGAGGTCCTCCAGGACGTCTCCGACGGCGCCCGCGTGGAGTTCGTCGAGGTAGTAGATGGCGTTGCGGGCCTCGTCGGCGGGCTCCGGGCGGACGACGCGGAGTTCGTCGGTCTGCCAGATGAGGTCGATGTTCTCGGCGAGGCGGAGGTCCAGGCGTCGGCGGTCGGCCTCGATGACCGGGGTCTCCAGGAGGGCCCCGATGCGGCGGAGCTTGTTGAGGACCGAGCGGCGGGCGGCCTCGGTGGGGTGTGCGGTGAAGACGGGCCGGACGTTGAGGTTCTTGACCGTTTCGCGGAGGTGCTCGGGGTCGGCGTCCTTGAGCCGGTCGGCGGTGCGGGCGAGCAGGCCGCCCTCGGCCGCGCGGCGGTCGCGCATCTCGTGGGCGCGGTGGACCTGCTCGGTGACGTTGGCGAGGTGGAAGTAGGTGGAGAAGGCGCGCACGAGCTGTGCGGCGGTCTCCAGATCCGTGTCGCCGAGGAGTTCGGCGGCGGCTTCGCCGTCGGTGCGGGTCAGGGCGCGGACCCGCTCGACGAGGTCGAGGAGCTCCTGGCCCTCCTGGCGGACGAGGGTCTCGCCGAGGAGGTCGCCGAGGCGGCGGATGTCGGCGCGCAGCGCGGGGCTGGCGGCAGGGGTCTGGTCGGCACTGCTCACAGTGTGCGGCTCCTTGCAGTGAATGAGGAGGTGCGTTCGCTTCGCCGTCCCCCGTTGCGTGGTGGTGGGGGCGGCTGGCGGGGTCCGGGGCCCTGCGGCTGGCAGCGGTGCTGTCGCCACGCCCCGACGAGCGGGTGCGGACCGCGCTGTCCGACGCTCCCAGGATAGGTGTCGTCGCAGGCGGCGTGTCCGTTGCCCCGACGGGGTCGCGGTCGCCGCCCGGGCACCCGGGCCTCTATCCCCTTACCCAGCGGGCGGGCGGGGTATCGCGCGGGACGGGTGGGAGCGTCCTCTCGTGTTGTGGTACCGGTCACTGCCATACTTACCAAGCCGTAGGTTACGGAACCGTAGCCACGGCCGTCCGAGCCTTCTCCCTCACCCTCAGAGGTGTCCCCCCATGCAGAGCACCCCCCATGTGATCGACGAGGCCGAGCCCCCCGGGGCGGCCGGGACCCCGTTGCCCCCTGCCACGCTGGGCGGCGACAGGAAGCGGTCGATCGAGCAGTTCGCGCTGCTGGCGTTCATCGTGGTGCCGTTCGTGGCGCTGGTCGCGGCGGTGCCGTTGGCGTGGGGCCGGGGGGTGAGCTGGCTGGACCTGGGGTTGCTGGTGGCGATGTATTTCATCGGCTGTCACGGGATCACGATCGGCTTCCACCGGTATTTCACGCACGGTTCGTTCAAGGCGAAGCGGCCGTTGCGGATCGCGCTGGCCGTGATGGGTTCGCTGGCGGTGGAGGGGCCCCTGGTGCGGTGGGTGGCCGATCACCGCAAGCACCACCGGTTCTCGGACGCGGAGGGTGATCCGCATTCGCCGTGGCGGTTCGGGGAGAGCCTGCCGGCCCTGATGAAGGGGCTGTGGTGGGCGCATATCGGGTGGATGTTCGACGAGGAGCGGACGCCGCAGCAGAAGTACGCCCCTGACCTGATCAGGGACCCGGCGATCCGGGGGATCTCGCGCCACTTCCTCTCCTTCACGATTCTCTCGCTGTCGATTCCGCCGCTGGTCGGGGGCCTCGTGACGATGTCGTGGTGGGGTGCGGCGACGGCGTTCTTCTGGGGTTCGCTGGTGCGGGTGGCGCTGCTGCACCATGTGACCTGGTCGATCAACTCGATCTGCCACGCGGTGGGCAAGCGGCCCTTCAAGTCCCGTGACCGGTCGGGGAACGTGTGGTGGCTGGCGGTGCTGTCGTGCGGCGAGTCGTGGCACAACCTGCACCACGCGGATCCGACGAGCGCCCGTCACGGGGTGATGCGGGGGCAGATCGATTCCAGTGCCCGGCTGATCCGCTGGTTCGAGATGCTGGGCTGGGCCACGGATGTGCGGTGGCCGGACGCCGCGCGTATCGACTCCCGGCGGACGTCTGTTCCGGCTGACGCGGCATGATTGACGACGTGGCGACCGAAGGCAGCACGAGCAGCGAGAAGAGCAGGCCCTCCCCCTCCCGCCGGGCCCGGCGGGTCCGGATGACGGGCAAGGAGCGCCGCGAGCAGCTGCTGGACATCGGGCGCGCCCTCTTCGCCGACAAGGGTTTCGAGGGAACGTCGGTGGAGGAGATCGCGGCGCGTGCCGGGGTGTCCAAGCCGGTGGTGTACGAGCACTTCGGCGGCAAGGAGGGCCTGTACGCGGTGGTGGTCGACCGCGAGATGCGTCGGCTGCTGGACATGGTCAACGGGGCGCTGACGGCGGGCCATCCGCGTGAGCTGCTGGAGCAGGCGGCGTTCGCGCTGCTGGACTACATCGAGTCGTACACGGACGGTTTCCGGATCCTGGTGCGGGATTCGCCGGTGGCGCAGTCGACGGGCACGTTCGCGTCGCTGATCAGTGATATCGCCACGCAGGTGGAGGACATCCTGGGCCTGGAGTTCAAGGCCCGGGGCTTCGATCCGAAGCTGGCCCCGCTGTACGCGCAGGCGCTGGTGGGGATGGTGGCGCTGACGGGCCAGTGGTGGCTGGACGTGCGCAAGCCGAAGAAGGCCGAGGTGGCCGCCCATCTGGTGAATCTGTGCTGGCACGGGCTGGAGAACCTGGAGGCGAAGCCGCGGCTGATAGGGCACCGGAAGAGCTGACCGCGCGACCCTTCCGTACGTCGTCACCCGTTGTGATGACGGGTGCGGATTTCCCGCCGTAGTGTGGTCGGGAGGGCAGAGGATTCGTCCATGGGAGGAACCATGACCGCCGAGCCGACCACCGCGCACAGCTCCCGCTGGCCGGTGCCCCCGCAGGACGGATACACCGTGGACGATCTGTTCACGCTGCCCGATCTCCCGCCGCACACAGAGCTGATCGACGGGAGCCTGGTTTTCGTGAGTCCGCAGCGACGCTTTCACCAAAAGACGATCGACCTGCTGGTGAATGGCCTGCGCAGTATCGCTCCGGCCGATGTGAAGGTGGAACGTGAGATGACGGTGGTGCTGGACCAACGCAACGGTCCAGAACCCGATGTGTCCATCGTGAAGACTTCCGCCACTACAGGCCTTGAGCAGACGCATTTCAAAGCCGCCGACGTCCTCCTCGCCGTGGAGGTCGTCTCCCCCGACTCCGAGGCCCGCGACCGCGAGGCCAAGCCGCACAAGTACGCCACGGCGGGCATCCCGCACTTCTGGCTCGTCGAGATGACCGGCACCGACCAGCACCCCGTCGTGCGGGTCTACGAGCTGGACCCGGTGACGAAGGCGTACGCGCTGACCGGGATCCATCACGACCGGCTGAAGACGGGTGTGCCGTTCCCGGTGGACATCGACGTCTCGGCGGACGCGCTCAAGGAGCTGTAGAGCGCCGGTTACGCGTCCGGCTCCTTCCGGGCGACCGCGAAGATGCGGCGGAACGGGAAGACCGTGCCGTACGGGCCGGGCGGGTAGGCCTCGCGGAGCAGGTCGCGGTATTCGGTGAGGAAGGCGTCGCGGGCCGTCGGGTCGTCGGCGAGGGCGGTGAGGACGGGGCGCAGTGCGGTGCCCTTGACCCAGTCGAGGACGGCGTCGTCGCCGTGGAGGGTCTGGAGGTAGGTGGTCTCCCAGACGTCGGCCGTGCAGCCCAGGTCGCGGAGGCGGGTGAGGTAGTCGACGGGGTCCAGGGCGGAGGCGGTGCGGTCGCCGATGCCGTGGAGCAGGGGGCGCCAGCGGTCGGATGCGCGGAGGGCGGCCAGGAGGGTGTGGCTGGGGGCGGCGAAGTTGCCGGGGAGCTGGAAGGCGAGGGTTCCGCCGGGGGCGAGGGCGTCGAGCCAGCGGGGGAAGTGGTCGGCGTGGCCGGGGATCCACTGGAGTGCGGAGGTGGAGACGATCAGGCCGTACGTCTCGGTGGGCGTCCAGGTCGCGGCGTCGGCCTCGGCGAAGTCGAGCAGGGGCGGCCGGGCGTGGGCGGCGGCTTCGGCGAGCATCTCGTGCGAGGTGTCGTAGCCGGTGATCCGAGCGTGCGGCCAGCGGTCCGCGAGGAGGGCGGTGACGTTGCCCGCGCCGCAGCCGAGGTCGGCGATGCGGGGTGCGGGGTGGCCGGGGAGGTCGCCGATGCGGGACAGGAGGTCGTGGAAGGGGCGGGTGCGGTGGCCGGCGTGGCGCAGGTACTGCTGTGGGTCCCAGGAGGGCTGGGCGGGTGCGGTCATGGGGAACAGGATCACGCCGAAAATCTCTTGATGTCAAGACACTTGAATTCAAGAGACTTCATGTCGAGGGACCCTCTACACTGATCGCTATGGAGGACGAGGTCGACCGACTGGTCGCTGCATGGCGCCGCGAGCGCCCCGACCTCGACGTGGAACCACTCGAGGTGCTCAGCCGCGTCTCCCGCCTGGCACGCCACCTCGACCGGGCCCGCCGCATCGCCTTCTCCGAGCACAACCTGGAGCCGTGGGAGTTCGACGTGCTGACGTCGTTGCGCCGGGCCGGCGCCCCGTACCAGCTCTCCCCCGGGCAACTGCTCACCCAGACCCTGGTCACCTCCGGCACCATGACCAACCGCATCGACCGGCTGACCAAGAAGAACCTCGTCGAGCGGCTGCCCGACCCGAGCGACCGGCGCGGCGTCCTCGTCCGGCTCACGGCCGAGGGGCGCGACAAGGCCGACCAGTCGCTGGCCGGACTGCTCGACCAGGAACGCGCCATCCTCGGCGAGCTCTCCCGCCATCAGCGCGGCGAACTGGCCGGGCTACTGCGCCAGTTGACTGCCCCGTTCGACAACATTCCCACTTAGCCGGAGACCCCCCGGGGGCGGTTCGGCGGGGCCGACCCCCGCCCGGCGGGCCAGCGCCACCGCGGCCAGCGTCGAGTGCACCCCGAGCTTGCCCAGCACGTTCTGCATATGGGTGCGCACCGTGTGCGGGGAGAGGAACAGGCGCTCGGCGACCGCCTTGCGGCCGAGCCCCGCCACCATGCAGCGCAGCACCTCCCGCTCCCGGGGCGTCAGCGATTCCACCAGCCGCTCGCTCTCGGTGCGGTGCTTGCGGGCGGCGGTCAGCTCCCGCAGTACGCCGGTGAGCAGCGCGGGCGGCAGATGCGTCTCGTCGCGCAGCACGCCCCGTATCACCGCCAGCAGCCGCTGCAACGAGCAGTCCTTGGCCACCCAGCCCGAGGCGCCCGCCTGGAGCGCCCGTGCGGCGGCCCGTGGATCGTCCTTCTCGGCGAGCACCACGGACCGGACGGCGGGCCGGCCCGAACTGACCCCGGCGACCAGGGAGATGCCGTCGACGACACCCGTCTCCTCCTGCCGGGGCGCGGGGACGGCGGGTGCGTTGCCGGCCGTCTCGGCGCCCAACTCGGCGTCCACCAGCAGCACGTCGTAACCGCGCCCCTCGGCGGCGGCGCGCTCCAGGGCGCGCAGCGCGGCCGGGCCGCTGCCCGCCGCGGACACGTCCACGTCGGGCTCGGCCGCGAGAGCCGCCGCGAGCGACTCGGCGAAGATGCGGTGGTCGTCGACCACCAGAACCCGGATACGCGCCACAGAACCCCCATCGGTGGGGGCGGACAGCTGCGGGTACGGCGCCCGGAGGCATCGGCGCGGCCCGCTGTGCTCCGGCCGCCGCCTTCGCACCGCCTGCCGCCCCGCCCCCGGGCGCCGTACCCGGCTCTCTCGCTCCCCTGAATGAGCACCGGCCCCCACCGGTGCTGAGCATCAGCGTACGGGTGAGGGCCACGGGGGGAAGGCGATTCGCCGAACTGGTCGCCCAGGGTGTTTAGGGTGTGATTCATGTTCCGTCTTGAGACAGAAGTAGACAAAGAACGTCGTACTCTGCTGAGCGGGCGTCTGCACGAGGACAACATCGCGGCCGCGGCCGGCCTGCGTGCACTGCTCTCCACCCCCGCCGAGAACGAGGTTCCGCTGGAGGTCTGGGCGTTGGACGAGCACGGGGACCTGGCCGGTGGGCTGACCGGGCGGACCTGGGCGTACTGGCTGCATGTCGATCTGCTCTGGGTCGACGCCCCGCACCGGGGCTCCGGCCTCGGCGCGCGTCTGCTCGCCGAGGCCGAACGGACCGCCCGCACCGAACGCGCCTGCACCCGGTCGCGGTTGGAGACCTGGGACTTCCAGGCCCCCGGCTTCTACCGCGGACAGGGGTACGAGGAGATCGGCCGGGTCGCGGACTACCCGCCGGGCGTCACCGAGTTCATCCTGGTCAAGGACCTGTGAACGCGGCGCTCCGCGAGGGGCTCAGCCCAGTCGGCCGGGTCAGCGCAGTCGGCGCGCCCCGGCCGACGGGATGGCGTCGAAGATCCCCGGGGCCGTGTGTCCGGCCGCCGCGAACGCCCCGCTGACGGCCTTGGCCACGGCGTGGGCCGCTGTCTCCTCCACCAGGACGACCGCCGAGCCGCCGAAGCCGCCGCCGGTCATCCGGGCGCCGAGCGCCCCGGCCTCGTTCGCCGCCTCGACCACCAGATCCAGTTCGGGGCAGGAGACCCGCAGATCGTCGCGGAGCGAGCGGTGGCCCTCGTTCAGGACGGGGCCCGCGGCGCGGACGTCGCCCGCGTCGAGCAGCGCGATGACCTGCTCGACCCGGCGGTTGTCACCGACGACATGGCGCACGTAGCGGACGACGGACTCGTCCGCCCCGGCGTCGGCGAGGGCGGCGAGCGCCGCGTCGAGACCGGCGTACGGCAGGTCGCGCAGCGTCGGTATGCCGAGCAGCCGGGCGCCCTCCTCGCAGCCGGCCCGGCGCTCCGCGTACGCCCCGTCGCCGAGCGCGTGCTTGACCCGGGTGTCGACGACCAGCAGCGTCAGGCCCTGGGCGGCCAGGTCGAAGGGGACCTGGCGCAGGGAGAGGTCGCGGGTGTCCAGGTGGAGGGCGTGGCCCTCGACGCAGCAGGCCGAGGCCATCTGATCCATGATCCCGCAGGGCACGCCGACGAAGTCGTTCTCGGCGCGACGGCCGACGACGGCGAGTTCGGGTCCGGTGAGGCCGAGGTGGAAGAGGTCGTTCAGGGCCAGCGCGGTGACGACTTCGAGGGCGGCGGAGGAGGAGAGCCCGGCGCCCGTGGGCACCGTGGAGGTCAGGGCGATGTCCGCCCCGGTGACCGGGTGCCCCGCCTCGCGCAGCGCCCAGAGCACCCCGGCGGGGTAGGCGGCCCAGCCGTGGCCGGAGTGCGGGGCGAGTTCGTCGACGCGCAGGGAGACGACGCCGCCGGGGACGTCGGACGAGTACAGGCGCAGGACGCCGTCGTCGCGGCGGGAGACGGCCGCGACGGCGGTGTGCGGGAGGGCGAGCGGCATGACGAAGCCGTCGTTGAAGTCGGTGTACTCGCCGATCAGGTTCACTCGTCCGGGTGCCGCCCAGACGCCGTCGGGCTCGCCCCCGTACAGCTCGGAGAAGGTGACGGCGGGGTCGGTCCCGTCCGGCTCCGCGAAGGTGACGGCGGGGTCGGTCCCGTCCGGCTCCGCGAGGGGCGTGGACGGGGCGGTGGTCTCGGTCATGGGGTGGTCGTGTCCTCTCGGCGGGCGAACTGCCAGGCGTCGGCGATGATTCCGGCCAGGTCGGCGCGGGAGGGCTGCCAGCCGAGGCGCTCGACGGCGGTGGCGGCGGAGGCGACGAGGACGGCCGGGTCGCCGCCGCGGCGGGGGGCGGCGGTCTCGGGGACGGGGTGGCCGGTGACCTTGCGGACGGTCTCGATGACCTCGCGGACGGAGAAGCCGTTGCCGTTGCCCAGGTTGCAGATGAGGTGCTCGCCGGGGGCTGCGGCCCGAAGGGCCAGCAGGTGGGCGTCGGCGAGGTCGGCGACGTGGATGTAGTCGCGGACGCAGGTGCCGTCGGGGGTGGGGTAGTCGTCGCCGTACACGGAGATCGACTCGCGCTGCCCCAGGGCCACTTGGAGGACCAGCGGGATGAGGTGGGACTCGGGCGTGTGGCGTTCGCCGCAGCTGCCGTAGGCCCCGGCCACGTTGAAGTAGCGCAGCGAGACGGCGGCCAGGCCGTGGGCGGTGGCCTCGCCGCTGATCATGTGGTCGACGGCGAGTTTGGACGCGCCGTAGGGGCTGGTGGGGGCGGTGGGGTCGGTCTCGGTGATGGGGCTGGAGACCGGTTCGCCGTAGGTGGCGGCGGTGGAGGAGAAGACGAGGGTGCGCACGCCGTGCTCGCGCATCGCGGCGAGCAGGGCGGTGGTGCCGCCGACGTTGTTGACCCAGTACTTCTCCGGGTCGACGACGGATTCGCCGACCTGGGAGAAGGCGGCGAAGTGCAGGACGCCGTCGTAGGAGGGGTCGAGGTGGCGGGCGGCGTCCTGGATACGGCCCTCGATGAACGCGGCTCCGGCCGGGACGCCCGCGCGGAAGCCGGTGGAGAGGTCGTCCAGGACGGTCACCGTGTGCCCGGCCTCCAGCAGGTGCTGGGCGACGACGCTTCCGACGTAGCCGGCGCCGCCGGTGACCAGGTACTTCTTCGGGAGCTTGCCGGCCTTCGGGGAATCGCTCACTTGCTCGCTACCTCTCGCAGTCGCTCGGCCGCGGCCTCCGGCGGCACGTCGTTGATGAACACGCTCATGCCGGACTCGGACCCCGCGAGGAACTTCAGCTTGCCGGAGGTCCGGCGAATGGTGAAAAGCTCCAGGTGCAGGGCGAAGTCGTCCCGTCCGGGGACCCCGAACGGCGCCTGGTGCCAGGCGGAGATGTACGGGGTCGGCGGCTCGCCGGGTCCGAAGATCCGGTCGAAGCGCCTCAAGAGTTCCAGATAGACCTGTGGGAACTCTGTCCGCGCCCGCTCGTCCAGCTGCCGCAGGTCGGGGACGCGGCGGCGGGGGTGGAGGTGGACCTCGTAGGGCCAGTGGGCCGCGTACGGGACGAAGGCGGTCCAGTGGTCGGTGGCGAGGACGACGCGCGAGCCGTCCTTCTCCTCGCGGGCGACCACGTCGTCGAAGAGGTTGCGGCCGGTCTCCTCGCGGTGGCGGGCGGCCGAGCGGAGCATCAGCTCGGTGCGCGGGGTGACGAAGGGGTAGCCGTAGATCTGGCCGTGCGGGTGGCCGAGGGTGACGCCGATCTCGGCGCCCCGGTTCTCGAAGCAGAAGACCTGGGTGACCTGGTCGAGTGCGGCGAGTTCGGCGGTGCGGTCGGTCCAGGCGGCGAGGACGAGGGCGGCCTGTTCCTCGGTGAGGTCGGCGAAGGACGCGTCGTGGTCGGCGGTGAAGCAGACGACCTCGCAGCGGCCGGAGTCGCCGGCGAGGGAGGGGAAACGGTTCTCGAAGACGGCGACGTCGTAGTCGCTGTCGGGGATCTCGCCGGCCCGTCCGTCGCGCGTGGGGCAGAGCGGACAGGCGTCGGCCGGCGGGTGATAGGTGCGCGCCTGGCGGTGCGAGGCGACGGCGACCGCGTCACCGAGCAGCGGGTCGCGGCGGATCTCGGACGAGGTCGATACGGGATCCAGCGGGCGGTGGTCGACGGCGTCGCGGACGGTGTCGTCGGCGGAGTCGTAGTAGATCAGCTCACGGCCGTCGGCGAGGGTCGTAACCGTCTTCTTCACCAGGGTCCTCCACCAGATCCTCCCAACATAAACGCACATAATAAATCACAAGCAAACACACGCGTCAATGGCCGCGCGTGACTCTCGATTCCGACTCTCGATTCCGTACGGCCCACCGGACTTTCTCTACGGCATACCCGGACATTCACCCGCACTCGATCACGATCGAACAAAGAACCCCAAGGAGACTGTTCATTTCTCGAACACAGAGGCGTAGGTTCCGACGGGTTCAGTTCGCGCAACGAAGCGAGTACCCCCATGCACACACTTGCCGAAGGGCTCCGGCTCCCCACGAACGGGCTCGACTACGCCATCCTGGCGATCTACTTCGTCGTCGTGCTCGGCATCGGCTTCGCGGCCCGTGCCAGTGTGAGGACGAGCCTCGACTTCTTCCTCTCCGGACGGTCGCTGCCCGCCTGGGTGACCGGGCTCGCCTTCGTCGCGGCGAACCTCGGCGCCACCGAGATCCTCGGCATGGCGGCCACCGGCGCGCAGTACGGCGTCGCCGTGGTGCACTGGTACTGGATCGGCGCGATCCCGGCCATGGTCTTCCTCGGCCTGGTGATGATGCCGTTCTACTACCGCTCCAAGGTGCGCTCCGTGCCGGAGTTCCTGCTCCAGCGGTTCGACAGGTCCGCGCACCTGCTCAGCTCCGTGCTCTTCGCCTTCGCGGCCATCCTCATCGCGGGCGTCAACCTCTACGCCCTGTCCATCGTCGTGGAGGCGCTCCTCGGCTGGCCCCAGTGGGTCGCGATCGTCGTCGCGGGCCTGTTCGTGCTGGTCTACATCACGATCGGCGGACTCTCCTCGGCGATCTACAACGAGGTGCTCCAGTTCTTCGTCATCCTCGCCGCGCTGATCCCCCTCACCGTCCTCGGCCTGAAGCGGGTCGGTGGCTGGGACGCGATGAGCGACTCGCTGACGAAGCAGCACGGCGGGGACTTCATGACCGCCTGGGGCGGCACCGGCATCGGTGACGCCAACCCGCTGGGCGCCAACTGGCTGACGATCATCCTCGGCCTCGGCTTCGTGCTGTCCTTCGGCTACTGGACGACGAACTTCGCCGAGGTGCAGCGCGCCCTGTCCGCGAAGAACCTCTCCGCCGCCAAGCGCACCCCGCTGATCGCCGCCTTCCCGAAGATCTTCATCGTCTTCGCGGTGATGATCCCGGGCCTGGTCGCCGCCGTGATCGTGCCCAAGATCGGCACCCCGGACTCCGACCTCACCTACAACGACGCGATACCCCTGCTGATGCAGGAGCTGCTGCCCAACGGCGTGCTCGGCATCGCGGTGACCGGTCTGCTCGCCGCGTTCATGGCGGGCATGGCGGCCAACGTGTCCTCGTTCAACACGGTGTTCACCACCGACATCTGGCAGCGGTACGTGGTGAAGGACAAGCCGGACGCCTACTACCTGCGCTTCGGGCGGCTGATCACGGCGATCGGTGTCCTGGCCTCGATCGGCACGGCGTTCATCGCCGCCAGCTTCTCGAACATCATGAGCTACCTCCAGACGCTGTTCTCGTTCTTCAACGTCCCGATGTTCGTCGTCTTCATCATCGGCATGTTCTGGAAGCGGGCCTCGATGAAGTCCGGTGTCTGGGGGCTGGTCGCGGGCACCGGGGCCGCGATGGTCAACTACTTCTGGATCTACAAGGGCGGGGTCATCGACATCCCGTCCGACCAGGGCGCCAACTTCGTCTCCGCGATCGTCGGATTCGTCGCCGGAGCCGTCGTCATGGTCGCCGTCACCCTCTTCACCGCGCCGAAGCCCGACGCGGAGCTGGCCGGTCTGGTGTACGGGACCGAATCGCCGGACCCCGACGAGGCGCTCGACGAGGCCGACAGCGCCTGGTACCGCAAGCCCGCGCTGCTCGGCTGGGGCGCGATCGTCCTCGCCGCCGCCTGCTACATCCCCTACTCGTTCTGATCGGAGGAACTCACCATGTCCGACCTGCACAAGGAAGTCTCCGAGCTGGAGCGCAAGTCCGCCACCGCCGCCCGTCTCTTCGACATCCGGCGGATCATCGGCGGCCTGTTCGTGGTCTACGGAGTGATCGTCACCATCGCCGGCGTCAGCCCGTCCGAGGCCGACCTGAAGAAGGCCGAGGGCGTCCACATCAACCTGTGGACGGGTCTCGCCATGCTGGCGCTCGGCCTGTTCTTCCTCGTCTGGATGAAGCTGCGCCCTGCCGAGGCCCCGGCGGCCCCGGAAGCGGACCCGGCCCCGGGCCCGAAGCCGGAGTCCGACGCGGGCTGACCCGCCCCACCGCTCGTCCGCCGTGCCCGCAGGGGCCGTACGTCACCCGCGCTGTCCGGGGAGGTACGGCCCCCGCGGCGTGCCGCCGTCGTCCGCGGCCCTCTCCAGCAGTCCCGTACGGGCCGCGAGGGCGGCCGCCTCCAGGCGGGAGCCGACGCCGAGCTTCATCAGGACCCGCTGGACGTGGGTGCGTGCGGTGCTCGGGGCGATGTCCATGCCGGCCGCGATCAGCCGGGTGCCCTCGCCCTCGGCGACCCGCACCAGCACCTCCGCCTCGCGCGGGGTCAGCATCCGCAGCAGCCGCCGCCCCTCGTCGTCGGGCTGGGCCGTCGGGTTGAGGAGTTCGGCGAAGGCCCCCCGCAGCAGCTGCGGGGCGACGGCGCTCTCCCCCGCCCGCGCCTTGAGCATGGCCCGCTCGACGCCCTCGATGCGCTCGTCGTGCCGGACGTATCCCGCGGCCCCGGCGGCGAACGCCGCGGCGATCCCGCGCGGGCTGGGCACCGGTCCGAGGACCACCACCGCCACCTGCGGGCGCTCCTGGCCGATGCGCGTGATCGGGTCGAAGACGCCGGGGGCCGCAGGCGAGGCCGTACCGAACAGACAGACCTCCGGGGCCCTGCTGACGACCAGTTCCGCCGCCCCGGACGTCGGTGCCGCCGCCGCGAGCACCCGGTGCCCGCGCAGTTTCAGCGCCGAGGCGAGTGCCTCGGCGAGCAGCCGGTGATCGTCGACCACCATGAGCCGCACACCCACGGTCCTCACCCCTCAAAGCCCCTGTACGCCCGGCCCCCGGACTCCTGCCCCGGCAAGCTACACGCTTGTTCGACGCCATGCGGCCCTTACGTGGGAGAAGCCCCCCGGAATGCCGAATCCTGCGCCATCCGGGCCTCGTCGGCCTGCGTTCACGGCTCGTTGACCGGGACTTCGCGATCACTTCACGGACGGAGAACGACCGGCCCCGCCGGTGAAACGACCGGCCCCGCCGGTGAGGTGATCGACCGGCGGGGCCTGGCACTGCGGGACGCTCCCCGGGGGAGCGCGGTGATCAGTCGGTGCGGTAGGCGACGACGAGGTAGCGCTTCTCGTCGGGGTTGACGGTGCTGGGCTTGTGGACCGACTTGCTCGCCATGTAGAACCGGCCGTCGGTGTAGTGGAGTTCGGCCGAGCCGATGTTGAACCGCTTCTCGGCCTCCCGGACGGTCTCGTCGCTCGGGTTCTCCATCAGCAGGGTCTGCTTGAAGGTTTCGCCGTCGATGGAGACGACCTGGCCGCCCTTGTCGTACGGGCCCTCCTTGTAGGCGATGATGCTGGTGCCGTCCATCCGGAGCGGTGTCAGGGTGTGGCGGTCGCCCGCGTCCGCCCGGCCGCCGAGGAGCTTTCCGGTGGTCAGGTCGAAGGCGACGATCTCGTTCGTGTCGCCGTACTCGCTGGTGCCGTCGTGCCTCTCGGTCGGCAGGTAGAGCCGGTTGTTGCCGACGGCCATGTGCTGGCACTGCTCGACATCGGTGGAGCCGCACTCCGCCGCGTACTTGTCCGCGTCGGCGGGAATGCGGACGATCAGCTTGCCGGTGGCCGCGTCGATCGAGAAGAAGTCGGAGATGCTGCTGCCGTCGCCGGCGGTGTCGCCGACGTCGGCCGCGACCACGAGCGGCTTGGTGGAGACGATGCTCGCGTACTCGACGCCCGCGGGCATCTGGAACGAGGACAGCGGCGCGCCGGTCGTCGGGTTCAGCGCCTGCACGGTGAGCTGCGGGCTGTCGGACGTGCCGCACCTGCGGACCACGGCGAGGGCTTCGCCCCCCGCGTAGCCGCGGTCGTAGCAGCCGTCCGCGCCGACCTTCGGCTTCCAGAGTGAGGCGCCGTCGGCCAGCTTGAAGGCCGCCCCGCCGGAGGTTCCGCCCGCGGCGACGGTGGTCCCGCTGAGCGTGACCTCGTCGAAGCGGATCGGCCGGTCACCGCCGGTGGCGGAGGTCACGCTCTTGCTCCACAGGAGCTTGCCGGCGCTCAGGTCGATCACGCCGACCTGGTTGCACGACGGGTACTTGTTCTCCTTGGTCGGCTTCGTCTCCTGGAAGACGATGGCCGCCTTGTAGTCCTTGCTCATGTGCCGGGACACGGTGCAGATCTCGCCGGCGAGCGGGAAGGACCAGAGCTTGGTGCCCTTGTCGCGGTCGTAGCCGGTGACCTCGGCGATGCCGGACTTGACATACGCCTTGTCGGTGACCCAGGAGCCCGCGACCGTGGTGATGTCGGTGACCACCGGCTCCGGGAACTGGAAGGCGACCGTGGACTTGGTGTTGGCGGGCGCCTTCTCCTCGCCGCCGGCCAGGCCGCCCTCGCCGCCCTTGGCCTCGCCGCCGGTGGCGCCGGACGAGGAGGCCTCGTCCGTGCCGCCCTTGTCGTCGCCGGTGGAGGCGTAGATGATCCCGCCGCCGATGATCAGCACCACGGCGACGGCCGCGGCGACGATGATCTGCATCTGGGTGGAGAACTTCTTGCCGCCGTCGCCGGCCGGCTGCGGGGCCCCGTACTGCGGCTGCATCGGCTGGGTCGGGTAGCCGTAGCCCTGCTGGGGCATCCCGGGCTGTCCGGGATGCCCGGCGGGCCCCTGCGGGTAGCCGTAGCCCTGCTGCGGGGCCTGGGGGTAGCCGTACCCGTTGGGCTGCGGCGCGGGCGGGGTGGGGTAGCCGCCGGCCGGCGGCGGGGTGCCGTAGCCCCCGGCGGGCGCGTCCTGCGGGGCGGCGGGCTGCTGCGGCGGCTGCTCCGGCTGCTTGCCGAAGGGGTCCGCGGGCGGCGGGGCCGGCTGCCCGAACCCTCCCGGCGGTGGGTCCTGCGGCGCGCCGAACCCACCGGAGGGCGGACCGGCGGGCGGGGGCGTGTTCGGCGGCTGGGGCGGCTGGGTCATGGCGTGCGTACCTCGGGAGACGAGTGGGTGTGGGGGCGCGTGGGGCCGGGAGGGGCCGACCGCGGTCGGATGCCGTGGCGGACCGTCACTTGGTGAACACCAGCATCGTCGACTGCTCCAGCTCTTCCTTGTCGTTGCTCGCGCTCACACGCTTGCTGAAGATGTAGGAGCGGCCGTCCTGGTAGAGGACCTTGGACGAGAAGAAGCCGTTCTCGATCCGGCCGGCCGACGCCGGGTGCTGGAGCAGCGTCTTGGGAGTGCCGCCGGTCGGCGGCAGGGTCACGAGTGCGCCGGCGGTGTCGTACTTCGGCCGCATGTAGAGCAGCACGTCGCCGCCCTCCATGCCCAGCGGCTTCAGAACGCGCTCGGCCGGGGCGGGCGCCTCCCACTTGGGCTTCCCGGTGTTCAGGTTGAACGCGATGACCTTGTTGGTCCGCGAGGTCCCGCTGCTGTCGTCCTCGGTCGCGATGTAGAAGGTGTTGGCGTCGGCGGCGACGCCGCTGCACCCTTCGAGCTTCTCGCCGAAGACCGCGAAGCTGCCCCCGCAGTCGACGGTGAGCTTGTCGCCCTGCGCGGGTGCGAGCTGCGAACGGAGCTTGCCGCTCTCGGTGAGCGCCGCGATGCCGTACTGCTTCTTCGCCTCGTTGTCGAACCTGACGACGAGCGGGCTGACCGAGTAGACCTTGCTGACCTCCCAGCCGCGCGCGGGCTGGTACGTCCACTTGGCCTTGCCGGTGACCGGGTCCAGCTCCTGGACCTGGTGCTGCGGGTTCTTGGCGTCGTCGGTGCGGCAGCTGGCGGCGGCGATCAGCTTCGCGCCGCCGGCGAAGGCGAAGGGCTTGCAGTTGCCCTCGGGGTTGCCGAACAGCTCCTTGCCGTCGCTGACGCGGTAGGCGTTGGAGTTGCCGGTGCGCCCCACCGTGACGGTGTCTCCGCTGATCGCCAGACCGATGTCCGACAGGAAGTCCCAGGTGCCGTTCTTCTTGATCGTCTTCTTCCAGCCGGCCTTGCCGGTGTTGAGGTCGATCATCTGGAGGACGGAACACTTGGCCCGGTCGGTGGTGCCGTCCTTCACGCCGATGACGAGCTTGCCGTCGGCGGTCGCGGTGTTCGGCGTGGCGCACACATCGGCGGGGAGCTTCAGCGTCCACTTCTGCTTGCCGTCGGCGACGGAGTAGCCGGAGACGCCGCGGTACATGGCCTTGGCGACCAGGTCGCCGGTGAACCAGGGGCCTTCGACGGACGCGCCGCCGCGCGGCAGGTCGACGTCGTTCTTCTGGAGCCAGGCGACCTTGGCCTCGCCCGGCTTGCGCCCGGCGTTGAGGTCGTCGTTGCCCTCGCGGCCGTCACCGGTGCCGTCGCCCTCGTCGACCGTCGGCGACTCGCTGGGGGGCTTGGGGTCGGTGCTCGTGCCGGCGACGGGCTTCTTGGGGTCGTCCCCGCCGTCGCTCACGAGGAACCAGGTGCCCGCCCCGGCGACCAGGACCACGGCGAGCGCCGCCGCGACCACGATGCCGGTCTTGTTCTTGAGGAACCCGCCGGGGCCGGAGCCCGGGCCGCCGGGGGCGGGGGCGCCGGGGTGCTGCTGCGTCGGGTAGCCGTAGCCGGGCTGGGGCTGCTGACCGTACGGGCCCGGGGCCTGCTGACCGTACGGGCCCGGGGCCTGCTGACCGTACGGGCCGGGGGCCTGCTGACCGTAGGGGCCGGGCTGCTGGCCGTACGGTCCGGGGGGCTGCTGGCCGTACGGTCCGGGGGCCTGCTGGCCGTACGGACCGGATGCCTGGCCGGGCTGCTGCGGGTAGCCGTAGCCGGGCCCGGCCGGGGGCTGCTGCTGCGGATAGCCGTACGCCGGGGTGCCCGGCGGGGGCGTCTGCGGCGGGCCGGCCGGGGGTCCGGGCGGCTGCGCGGGGGGCGGCCCCTGGGGCGGCTGACCGGGCGGCGTCTGCTGCGGGTTCGCCAGGTTCGGCTGGTCCTGGGGCTGCTGAGGAGCTCCGTTCGGCGGCTCCTGCGGAGCCCCGAAGCCTCCCTGCGGCGGTTGCTGGCTGGGCGGCTGGCTCATATCAGCACGTCCCCCTTCGTGCGGCCCGGTGCGCGAATCGGTCTCCCCCGCATTCCCAAGAGGATCAATTCCCCTCGGAAAGGAGCGAATCGGGCATGGCTTCCGCGGTGTTACGACAGTCGGGCGGGGCTTCTTTCTACCACCCGCCCGCCGCCGGGCACCGGTTCGGGCCAACCCCTGTTCCCAAGGGAGAACCGCCTTGTGATGCCTCCGTTACGCCCCGGCGGGAGGTGATGGTCAGTCACCGAAGGCGATCATCGCCGGCAGCTCCATCTCCTCCTCGTCGGTGGCCGCGGAGACATACGTGAGCATGAGCAGCGAGCGGCCGCCGGTGTAGAGGACGAGCGGATCGGTGAAGGTGCGCTCGGTCACCGCGGCCGACGCCGGGTGGCGCAGGACCTGCCGCGGTGCGCCGCCGTCCGGCCCGAGCTCCACGATGCCGCCGCCGACGCCCTTGGCCTTGCTCTTCGCGCCGGGCGGGCTGAGGTAGATCAGCGCCCTGCCGCCTTCGACGCGCAGCGGCATCAGGGTCTGGCCGACGGGTGCGGGGACCTTCCACTTCTTCTTGCCGGTGCTCATGTCGAAGGCGATGACGTCGTTGGTCAGCACCCCGTCCGCGAACCGGTGCTTCGTGGCGGTGTAGAGCGTGTCGGCGTCGGCGGTCACGCCGACGCAGGTGTCGAGGTTCGCGCCCACGGTCCGGCGCATGCCGGTGCACCGGGCCTCGGGGACGTCGTCGCCGGCGATGGGCCGGGAGCGGAAGGTTCCGTCGGCGTCGAGGACGGTGATCGCCCACTCGCCCTCCACCGCCCCGCCCTTGCGGAGTGAGATCACCGGTGGGTCGACGGAGTGGACTTGATCGATCAGCCAGCCCTTCTCGGCCTCGTACGTCCACAGGGTCCGGCCGGTGGACGGGTCGATGCGCCGCAGTTCCTCGACGACGTCGTCGGGCTCGGCCCCGGACTCGCCTGCCGGCTGGTCGCGGCAGCTGACAGCGGCGAGCAGGACGGCTCCGCCGGCGAGACCGTACGACTGGCAGGGGCCGGGCAGCCTGTCCCACAGGTGCTTGCCGTCACTGACCCGGTAGGCATCGGTTCGGCCGACGCGCCCGATCGTCAGGACGTCGCCGCTGATCGCCATGACGATGTTGGCGAGCCCGTCCTGCGTCGGCGCGCGTTCGAAGGTCGCGGACCAGCCCGCCTCGCCGGTGGCCAGATCGATCATCTGGAGCTTGTCGCAGACCGCGTTCTCCGTGGAGGTGTCGGTCAGGAGCCCGATGACGGTCTTCCCGTCCGCGGTCGGCCGGGTGGGTGCCGCGCAGACGTCGGAGGGCAGCCGCAGGCTCCACTTCCGCGCGCCGTCGTCGAGCGAATAGCCGGACGCCGTGCGGTACATGGCCTTGGCCACGACATCGCCGACGACCCAGGGGCCGAGGGCGGAGGCGCCACCCCCCGGCAGGTCCACGCCGTTGCGCTGGACCCAGCGGGCCTTCGCCTCGCCCTTCTTGCGTCCCTTGTTGATCTCCGCGGCTCCCGGGGCGGGCGTCGCCCTCGGGCCCGGCCCGGCGCCGGGCCGCTTCGGGGCGGTGCTCTCCTTCGCGACGGGCTTCCCGTCGTCGGCGCCGTCATCGCCGCCCACCGCGAACCAGACGCCGGTCCCGATGACGAGGACGCCGGCGAGCACGGCGGCGACGAGACCCGCGACCCGGCCCCGCGAGCGCCCGCCCGGGGGCGAGGGCCGGGGCCCCGGGTGACCGTACGGCGCGGCGGGCGGCTGCGGGTAGCCGTACGGCGCGGCGGGCGGCTGACCGTACGGGCCGGGCCGGGACTGCGGCTGGTGAGGGGGCGGCACGGGGTTCCCGTACGCGCCGGGCCGCGGTTCGTACGGAGCGCCGAAGCCCTCCTGCTCCCCCGGCCCGCCTTGCGGCGGCGGCTGCGACATCGGCGTGGTCCCCCTCGAACGTACGGCCCCTACCGCCCCGTTCTACCACCTGCCGCACCGCCGTCCGTCAGGCGTCCTCGGCCAGCTCCAGCCAGCGCATCTCCAACTCGTCCCGCTCGGTGACGAGTTCGCGCAGTTCGGCGTCGAGGCCCGCGACCTTCTCGAAGTCGGTCGCGTTGTCCGCGATCTGCTTGTGCAGCGCGGTCTCCCGGGTGGAGAGCTTGTCGAGCTGCCGCTCGACCTTCTGGAGCTCCTTCTTCGCGGCGCGTGCCTCCTGAGCCGAGACGGCCGGGGCCGCGGCGGGTGCGGTGGACGTACGGGGCGCGGCTGCGGAGGGGGTGGACTCCTCCTCCATCCGCTGCCGGCGCTCCAGGTACTCGTCGATCCCGCGCGGCAGCATGCGCAGGGCGCGGTCGCCGAGGAGCGCCATGACCCGGTCGGTGGTCCGCTCGATGAAGAACCGGTCGTGGGAGATCACGATCATCGACCCGGGCCAGCTGTCGAGGAGGTCCTCCAACTGCGTCAGGGTCTCGATGTCGAGGTCGTTGGTGGGCTCGTCGAGGAAGAGGACGTTGGGCTCGTCCATCAGCAGCCGCAGGATCTGGAGCCGGCGGCGCTCACCGCCGGAGAGGTCGCCGACGGGCGTCCACTGCTTCTCCTTGGTGAAGCCGAACTGCTCGCAGAGCTGGCCGGCGGTCATCTCGCGGCCCTTGCCGAGGTCGACCCGGTCACGCACCTGCTGGACGGCCTCCAGGACCCGGAGGTTCGGGTTGAGCTCGGTGACCTCCTGGGAGAGGTAGGCGAGCTTGACGGTCTTGCCGACGACGACCTTCCCGGCGGCGGGCTGCTCGTCGCCCTGGGTGCGGGCGGCCTGGGCGAGCGCGCGCAGCAGCGAGGTCTTGCCCGCGCCGTTGACGCCGACCAGACCGATGCGGTCGCCGGGGCCGAGCTGCCAGGTGAGGTGGGTGAGGAGGGTCTTGGGGCCGGCCTGGACGGTCACGTCCTCCAGGTCGAAGACGGTCTTGCCGAGGCGGGCGTTGGCGAACTTCATCAGCTCGCTGGTGTCGCGCGGCGGGGGCACGTCGGCGATGAGTTCGTTGGCGGCCTCGATGCGGTAGCGCGGCTTGGAGGTACGGGCGGGGGCGCCGCGGCGCAGCCAGGCCAGCTCCTTGCGCATGAGGTTCTGCCGCTTGGACTCCTCGGTGGCGGCGATGCGCTCCCGCTCGGCGCGGGCGAAGACGTAGTCGCTGTAGCCGCCCTCGTACTCGTGGACGGTGCCGCGCTGGACGTCCCACATGCGGGTGCAGACCTGGTCGAGGAACCACCGGTCGTGGGTGACGCAGACGAGGGCGGAGCGCCGGGTCCGCAGGTGGCCGGCCAGCCAGGAGATGCCCTCGACGTCGAGGTGGTTGGTGGGCTCGTCGAGGACGATCAGGTCCTGCTCGTCGATGAGGAGCTTGGCCAGCGCGATGCGGCGGCGCTCGCCTCCGGAGAGCGGGGCGATGACGGTGTCGAGCCCGTGCTCGAAGCCGGGGAGGGCGAGGCCGCCGAAGAGCCCGGTGAGCACGTCGCGGATCTTGGCGCTGCCCGCCCACTCGTGGTCGGCGAGATCGCCGATGACCTCCTGGCGGATGGTCTTCTCCGGGTCCAGGGAGTCGTGCTGGGTGAGGACGCCGAGTCGCAGCCCGCCGTTGTGGGTGACGCGGCCGGTGTCCGCGTCCTCCAGCTTGGCGAGCATCCGGATGAGGGTGGTCTTGCCGTCGCCGTTGCGGCCCACGACACCGATCCGGTCGCCCTCGGAGACCCCGAGGGATACACCGTCGAGCAGGGCACGGGTGCCGTACACCTTGCTGACCTGCTCGACATTGACCAGATTGACGGCCATTTCACTCCTGTCCCGGGGGTCCCTGGGGTGAGGACCGCTCGACGTACCAGAGTAGTCGCCACGCGGAGCGCGATAACGTGCCGCGATCGATCATGGGGAGCAGCCCCGGGTCGGGGTGGTGCGGAAGACGATGCGGGGTGGGGACTTCATGACGATGGCGCGTGGAACGGTACGGGGCCTGATACCGGCGGTCCTGACGGTGACGCTGGTCGGCTGTTCGTCGTCGACCGGGGCGGGCGACGGGAGCCCGGGCGGGCCGGCGGCGAGCAGCGCACCCGCGAGGGCGGCGGCCGAGGCGGGGGCGGAGAAGACCGGGGCGGGCACGGCCGGGGCCGACAGGACCGGAACCGACAAGGCCGGAACCGACAAGAACGGGGCCGACGCCACGAAGGTGGCGGAGAAGGGCGGCCGGGTCGGAGGCGCGGGTTCGGCGTGCGACCTGCCGGTGACCTTCGACATCGCCGCGCACTGGAAACCGCGGGGGACCTCGACGGATCCGGGCTCCGAGCTGGACCCCGAGCTGGCCGAGGCACTGGCCGACCTCACCGAGCAGGGCACGGTGAAGGTGGTCTGCGAGATCGACGCCAAGCCGGCGGGCAACATCGGCTTCCTCCGGGTGTGGCAGGGCGAGCCGTCCGAGGACGACCCGCGCGCGGTTCTGGAGGCGTTCGTGGCGGATTCCCCGAACGCGGGCGAGACCACGAGCGATGCCGTCTACACGCAGGTGAAGGCCGGTGCGCTCGCGGGCGCCGAGGTCGGATACACCGGCCACAGCGAACTGCTGGACGAGCAGAAGAAGGAGCGCGCCTTCGCCGTCGCGACGCCCGAGGGTCCGGTCGTGGTGCACCTGGGCGGGATGGACTCCGAGGAGCACACGGCGATGCTGCCGGCGTTCGAACTGGCGAAGAGGACCCTGAAGCTGGGCTGACCGCCCGCTCCGTGTCCGTGCCCGCCGCAGGACCGGCGGCGTGCGATACCGTGCGCCCACTGATCAAGGGCGGGCCGGGGGGGCGACGTGGCGGCAACGGCGTGGGAACGGTTCATCGGTCACCGGGTGCTGCCGAAAGCGACCGCGGTGGTGCTCGCCGCGGTGCTGTCGGCCGGCTTCCTCCTCGTCCGGTCCGAGCGGCGCGACGCCCACAACGCCGAGGTCCTGGAAACGGCCTGCGGTGGTGTTCTGCCGCGCGAGACGGTGCGCGGTCTGCTGCCCGGGGACGAGACCTGGGAGCTGCGCGACGACCTGGACCTGACCGGGCCGTCCGGGCGGGGGCCGCGCACCCTGCTGCGGTGCTCGCTGAACTGGGGCGAGGACGGGACGCTGGATCTCGCGGCGGTGCCGGTGCTGGACGTTCCGCTGTCCGGCGTGCGGCCCGCGGACATCATCTCCGCGCACACCGCGAAGGAGCCCCGCTGGGCCACCGCGTACCTCCGCGCCACCACCCAGGTCACCGCCGCCTGCCCGGCCGGTCTGCCCGGTTATCCCCGGCCGGTGACCCGGTTCCGTGTCCACGCCTCGCTGGACGCGGACGGGTCGGAGGGTTCGGCGAAGGAGCTGGGCAGCGCGGTGGCGGCGGTAGCCAACCACGTGCGTGACCGGGGCCGCTGCGGAGGTGCGGCGGTGGAGCCCTCGGACGTAAGGCCGCTGCCGAGGCCCGCGGGAGACGGGGCCGGGGAGTCCGACGAGGTCCCGCCCGCCTGCCGTTGGTTCCGGCCCGGGATGCTCGACGGCAAGGCCTGGGGGCGCGACGACCGGGGACCTGACGGCGTCACGGCCGACGACGCGGACGCCTGCTTCCTGAGGGTGCCGCGTGCGAAGCCGGCGAATCGGCTGGACCACTTCGCCGAGGTGAGTTCGTCGAGCTGGCGGGGGCCGCTGCTGTCCGAGGCGCGCACGGTGTACGGGGCCGAGCTGGCCGCCCTGTCCCGGGACCCGGAGCCGGGGAGCGGCGAGAAGTCCTACGTGCTGGCCGTCTGGGCCGAGTCCTCGTGCTCGGGGGCCCGGACGCTGAGCCGGGTGACGGTGACAACGGCCGCGGCCGCGCTCGCGGCCGACCGGGCCGACCGCATCCTCGACGCGTATCTGACCTCGTCCGGCTGCCGTGCGGCGAAGGTCCTCGGAAAGGTGTGGAAGTGAGCGACGTCCGTTTCCGGCGCAGACGGTGGGTACGCCGTACGGCGGTCTGGACAGCGACCGCGGCGGTGCTGGCGGGAGGAGTCTTCTGGGTCTCCGGCGGCTACGACTCCTGGCGCGACGACCGGGCGCTGGACTCGGCCTGCGAGGGCGATCTCGCGGCCGGGGCGGTGCGGGAGCTGTTCGACGGCATATCCCTGACCTCGTCGGCCCGCTGGGGCGACCGGCGGCACTGCACGGTCAGCGCGTCCGACGACGACACGGACGCCGGCCTGGTGCTGTGGGCCGGAAGGACCGAACGCATGACGAACCTGGAGGGCTCCGACGGGTTCGACGCCCCCCTGGGGCATGGCTGGACCGGGTCCTTCCGGTTCGACCCGGACGACGAGGACACGGACGAGGCGGGGGCCGTCCTGATGCTGAGCTGCGGCAAGGAGTCGGGTTACGGGCAGCTGATGACGGCGGAGGCCGATCTCGGCCGGGGCGGTTTCGACGACCCGGTGGCCCGGGAGCGGCTCGTCGCCGTCCTCACGGAGACGGCCTCGGCGTACGCCCGGCGGACCAGCTGCGCGGCTCCGGTCGGCGGGCGGGTGAAGCGGGTCGGCGTCACGACGACCCGCAGGGACTACAAACCCGTCACCGCGGCGACGGGAAGCTGTGCGGGCCTGCTGGACGGGGAGACGGCCGCCCGGTGGGGCGTACGCACGGTGCAGGAGATCACGGCGGCCCCGGCGCCTTTGGAGAACTGCGTCCTGGGCGGTCTGCGCGGCGCGTTCCTGTACGGATTCACCGCGTCCTACGGGCCGTCCGCCCGGTACGCCCGCGTCCGGCTGGACGAATGGCAGGACGGCGACGCCGCCGCCCGCACGGGCCCGGACGCGCCGACCGGCACCTACGCGCTGGCCGCCCGGTGCCCCGGCGCGGGCGGGACCGCCCTGTTCCAGGTGGACACCCTCGGCGACGCGGACGACCGGAAGCTCGCGGCGCCGGTCGTGGACCACCGGGGGCTGCGGGCCGCCCTCCGCCGCTTCGCCGAGCGCTCGGCGGAGAACCACGGCTGCGAGACGCCCCGGGCGGCGTAGGGGCGGGAAGGGCCGTGGTGGCCCGGCCTCCCTTGCCGCCGCCTCTCGGGGAGCCGTACACTTTCCCGTACGTACAGGATGCTGTACAGACAGCACGGGAGGCGATCATGCGCACGATGACCTACACCGAGTCCCGCGCGAAGTACGCCGAGACCCTGAGCGCCGTCGTGGACGACCGCGAGGAAGTCGTGGTCACGCGCGCCGGGCATGAGCCCGTGGTGATAGTGGCGCTCGATGAGTACGAGTCCCTCAAGGAGACCGCGTACCAGCTCCGGAGCCCGGAGAACGCCCGTCGGCTGCTCACCTCGATCGACCGTCTGGAGAACGGCGGCGGCACGGTGCGGGAGCTCGCGGAGTGAAGTTCGTGTGGGACCAGTCGTCCTGGGACGACTACGTCTGGCGGCAGAACCAGGATCGGAAGATCCTCAAGAGGATCAACGCGCTGCTCCAGGACATCGCCCGCAACGGCAACGAGGGAATGGGCAAGCCGGAGCCCCTGAAGCACGGCTTCCAGGGGTACTGGTCACGCCGCATCACCGACGAGCACCGGCTCATTTACAAGGTGGTCGACGACGAGGTCCGTATCGCCGCCTGCCGGTACCACTACGGCCGCTGATTCCCGGCCCGTACACCGGCCCCCCGCCCCGCCCGCTCCACCAGCAGCCAGCCGCCCAGGGTCATCGCGACGGCGGCCGGGGCGCTGACGGGGATCGCGATCAGCAGGGCGGTACGGCCCTCCAGCAGGCCGCCGAAGCCGACCATCGACAGGCCCAGTACGCCGAGCAGGCAGAGCGTCGCGCCGAGGGCGGCGAGGGGGCCGCCCCCGGCCCCTCCGGGGGTCGTGGAGGCCCCGGAGGCCCCGGAGACCGGGCGTTCGAAGGTGCGGAAGGCGGCGACGAGCCCGGCGGTGAGGGCCGCCGCGAGGGCGAGCCGCAGCGGGACCTGGGCCCACCAGGCGGCCGACGCCGGCTCGGGCAGCTCGACGCCGAGGGCGAGCAGCGCCCCGTACACCCCGAACATCGCCGTGAGGTGCCAGAGGAACGCGGTCATCGCCACCCCGTTGGCCGCCACCACCGTGCGCCAGACCCGGGGGCGCTCCAGCAGACGGGCGGCCGGGGCGCGGAGGAGTTCGACCGCGCCGACGAGCCAGAGGCCGTGGCAGAGCAGGGCGAGGGTGGGCGGGGCCATGTTGCTGACCTTCTCGCCGGGCATCCCGACCATGGACAGCGGGTACGGCCCGAACGCCACCAGCGCGCCGGCGGTGACCAGGCCCGCCCCGGCGAGGAGTGCGGGGCGGCGGATGCGGCCGTCGGCGCGCAGGAAGCCGAGCTGGTGGACGGCCAGCCAGACGAACGCGAAGTTGAGGAACTCGACGTACGGGGCTCCGGCCGCGAAGCGCAGCACGTCCACCGCGAGCGCCGCCCCGGCCAGTCCGGCGAAGGCCCCCCAGCCGTACCGCTCGTGCAGCTTCAGCAGCGGCGGGGTGAACGCGACCATCGCCAGGTAGATTCCGATGAACCAGAGCGGCTGGGTCACCATGCGCAGGGTGACGCCGGTCAGTCCGCCGCCCCCGCCGAGGAGTTGGACCAGCAGCGCCGCCGCGCCCCACACCAGGACGAAGATCATGGTCGGGCGCAGCAGCCGCTGGAGGCGGGCGCGCAGGAACGCGGAGTAGACGGAGTCCGTCGAGACTCCGGAGGCGGCCTCGGACCGCTTGCGGAGCAGGGAGCGGTAGGACAGCGCGTGGGAGAAGCCGCCGACGAAGAAGAACACCGGCATGACCTGGAGCAGCCAGGTCAGCGGCTGGAGCCCGGGGACGACGGCGAGCAGGTTGCCCACCCCGTCCGGGGTGACGGCGGCCATCAGCCAGTGGCCGAGCACGACCGCGCCGAGCGAGGCGACCCGCAGGAGGTCGACGTAGCGGTCCCGGGTGGCGGGCGTCGCCCCGGCCAGTTCACGAACACTTGATCCCATGGGAGTACGGTCGCGCGGGCCGGGCGGGAAGCGGCAGCGCGGCCGTACTCAGATCCCGGGTGAGTACGAGGGGCGGAGGGGCGGAGGGGCGGAGGGGCGGAGGGCCGGGGAAGGAGACGCGTGGGGGTCAGATCGCCTTGGCGCCCGGTGCGGGCGACACCGCCGTGCGCGCCTCGCGGCACGTCCCGGAGGCCATGAGCGCGTCGGCCACCTCGCGGGCCGCCGACTCGTCCTCGACCAGGAACGCCGTCGTCGGCCCGGACCCGGAGACCAGGGCGGCCAGGGCCCCCGCCTCGGTGCCCGCGGCCAGGGTCTCGGCGAGGGAGGGGCGCAGGGAGAGCGCGGCGGGCTGGAGGTCGTTGCCCAGGGCCTTCGCGAGTGCGCCGGAGTCGCCGGAGCGCAGGGCGGCGAGGAGGGTGGGGGAAGCGGTCGGCTCCGGGACCTCGGTACCGGCCGTGAGGCGGTCGAACTCCCCGTACACGGCGGGCGTGGAGAGGCCGCCGTCCGCCACCGCGAACACCCAGTGGAACGTTCCGCCGACCTCGATCGGGGTCAGCTTCTCGCCGCGTCCGGTGCCGAGCGCCGCCCCGCCGACCAGGCTGAACGGCACGTCGCTGCCCAGCTCCGCGCAGATGGCCAGCAGCTCGTCGCGGCTCGCGCCGGTCCCCCACAGGGCGTCGCAGGCGACGAGCGCGGCGGCCCCGTCGGCGCTGCCGCCCGCCATGCCGCCGGCGACCGGGATGTCCTTGGCGATGTGCAGGTGGACGGCGGGCTCGACGCCGTACCGCTCGGCCAGCGCGAGGGCGGCGCGGGCGGCGAGGTTGGTGGTGTCCAGCGGGACCTGGGCGGCGTCCGGGCCCGAGCAGGTGATGCGCAGTCCGTCGGCGGGGGCCGCGGTGACCTCGTCGTACAGGCCGACGGCGAGGAAGACGTTGGCCAGGTCGTGGAAGCCGTCGGGGCGGGCGGCGCCCACGGCCAGCTGGACGTTGACCTTGGCGGGGACGCGGACGGTGACGGCCGTACCCACGGGATTCACCGGGCCGCCTCCGGTGTGCGAGCGACTCATGCGGCCGGCTCCGGCTTGTTCTCGGCGATCGCCGCGAACTCCTCCACCGTCAGCGCCTCCCCGCGCGCCTGCGGGGAGATCCCGGCGGCGACGAGCGCCGCCTCGGCGGCGGGCGCGGAGCCTGCCCAGCCGGAGAGCGCGGCGCGCAGGGTCTTGCGGCGCTGGGCGAAGGCGGCGTCCACGACGGCGAAGACCTCGGCGCGGCTCGCGGTCGTGGCGATGGGCTCGGTGCGCCGGACCAGGGAGACGAGCCCGGAGTCGACGTTCGGGGCGGGCCAGAAGACGGTGCGGCCGATGGACCCGGCGCGCTTCACCTCGGCGTACCAGTTGGCCTTCACCGACGGCACGCCGTAGACCTTGTTGCCGGGGCGGGCGGCCAGCCGGTCGGCGACCTCGGCCTGGACCATGACGAGGGTCCGCTCGATGCTGGGGAAGCGCTCCAGCATGGTCAGCAGGACGGGCACGGCCACGTTGTACGGGAGGTTCGCCACGAGCGCGGTCGGGGCCGGGCCCGGCAGTTCGGTGACCAGCATCGCGTCGGAGTGGACCAGGGCGAAGCGGTCGGCGTGCTCCGGCATCCGGGCCCGGACCGTGGCGGGCAGCGCGGCGGCGAGCACGTCGTCGATCTCCACCGCGACGACGCGGTCCGCCGCCTCCAGCAGCGCCAGGGTCAGCGAGCCGAGCCCGGGGCCGACCTCGACGACGGTGTCGTCCGGGCGGACCTCGGCCGTGCGCACGATGCGGCGGACGGTGTTGGCGTCGATGACGAAGTTCTGACCGCGCTGCTTGGTGGGGCGTACGCCCAGCTTCGCGGCCAGGTCGCGGATGTCTGCGGGGCCCAGGAGGGCGTCGGGCTCTGTGCTGCTCACCCGGTAAGCCTACGGCCGCGGCGCGGCCCGGCCGCAAAGCGTGCCCGCGGGGGCCCCGGCGGTCGGAAACCGGGCCCGCCCGACGGTCGGAAGCCGGGCCCGCCCGGCGGTCAGAAATCGAACGCGCGCGCTGTGTTGTCGTAGATCGCGGCGGCCAGCACGTCCTCGTCCAGGCCCTTCACCTCGGCCATGGCGCGGAGCGTGACCGGGATGAGGTAGGGCGCGTTGGGCCGCCCGCGGTACGGGGCGGGCGTGAGGAAGGGGGCGTCCGTCTCGACGAGGACCAGCTCGGTCGGGGCGACGGCCAGGGCGTCCCGCAGCGGCTGGGCGTTCTTGAAGGTCACGTTGCCCGCGAAGGACATGAAGTACCCGGCCCGCGCGCAGATCCGGGCCATGTCGGCGTCGCCGGAGTAGCAGTGGAACACGGTCCGCTCGGGCGCGCCCGCGTCGAGCAGGACCCGCAGGACGTCCTCGTGCGCGTCGCGGTCGTGGATGACCAGGGCCTTGCCGTGCCGCTTGGCGATCTCGATGTGGGCCCGGAAGGACTCCTCCTGGGCGGCGACCCCCTCGGGTCCGGTGCGGAAGAAGTCCAGGCCCGTCTCGCCGACCCCGCGTACGTGGTCGAGTGCGGCCAGCGCGTCGATCTCCGCCAGCGCCTCCTCCAGCGCTGCCCTGCCGCCGGGCTCCCTCGCACCCTGCCGCGCGGTGCCCTCGGCGTGCCCGTGGACGATGCGCGGGGCCTCGTTGGGGTGCAGGGCGACCGAGGCGTGTACGGCGGGGTGCGCGGCCGCGGTGTCGGCGGCCCAGCGGGAGCCGGTCACGTCGCAGCCGACCTGGACGACGGCCGTCACGTTCACCGCGGCGGCCCGGGCGAGGGCCTCCTCCACGGTGGCGTCCTGCATGTCCAGGTGGGTGTGGGAGTCGGCGACCGGAACCCGCAGGGGCTCGGGCAGCGGCGGGGCTTCGGTACGGCTCATGCCGACGATCGTACGAGGGCCCCACCCTCGTACGACCGTCGGCTGCGGAAGCCACCCGGGTACGTCATCCGCGACGGAAGGCCCACCCCGTCCGCGCTGGAAGGATCACGTCACCCGCAGTGGTTGGTCCGTGTCATGTCAGCTGCGGTGGCCGGCCGGTGTCGCCCGGGGCGCCAGGCCGCTGTCACCCCCGGTGCCTCACCTGCGGGGTGACTCACTTGCGGTGGAAGGGGTGGAGCAGGTCGGCCAGGCGCCAGTGGCGGGCCGGGGCGGCGGCGGTCGACACCGTCCGGTCCTTCGCGGCGGCCTCGGATGCCGCGCGCGGTATCCGCTGCCTCCGCAGCAGCTCCTGGACGCCGGCGACCCGCCCCGCCCGCATGATGCGCACCACGTGTCCGCCGCAGTTCGTGCAGGTGGGCGTGGAGAGCGGGGAGGGCACGCGCTCGCCGTCCGCCGTGTAGACGACGAAGGCGTGACCGTGGACGTCGACGTGGTGCTCTATCTCGTAGGACTGCTCCCAGCCGTACCCGCACTTCATGCAGGCGAAGGCATACGCCTCATGGACAGTGGTGGCTGCGATCTCGCTCATGCCTGCTCCTCTTGGCCGCGGGTCACGCGCTCCGGGGACGGGCGGCCCGCCCGAGGTTTCGAGCGGGTGGCCCGTCTCCCTTCCAGTGGACACCTGCACCCGTACGGACGCACCAGCTCGGAGCCGATGTTGGTGCGTTCTTGGCCTCCTTTGGAGGCCCTTTGCCGACGCATGGCAGTGGAGTGGACCAAGAGAGGGCGGCGCGTGACCGCCGGACCACCGAGCGCCCCCGAGCGCGCCGTGCGCCCGTCCTGAATGCGCCCGGCGCACCACCCCCGTCCACCCGCCTCGCTTCCCTGAATTCCCAGGCTTTTTCCCTGCCCGCGCCCCATGAATTCACCATTCAATTGAAAGCGCGATTTCCCCGGATGTCGGACGCCGATTTGCGGCGCACCCATTCCTCCTTTTCACTCGTTACGTCCACCCCATTTCCCACAGGACGGGGAACAACCCATGTTCACCACGGACACCACTGCTACCGACGTCGAGCTCGACCTCGACGCCGCCCTCAACCCGGGCGAGGTCGAAGGCCTGTACCGCGACTCCCGTGAATGCGCCTATCTCGCGCTTCTCGCGGGCGGCGGCGCGCTGCTGCTCTCGCCCCCGACCCCGCGCCCGAAGAAGGGCTAGTCGACGGCACATGGACCAGACACATGCTTCGTCGCCCCTCGCGGGCGCCGTGCATGACCTGGCAACAGAGGTGGTCCTCGCTCTTCGGAGCGGGGACCACCTCGCCACGGTGTGCGGCGCGGCGGGAATCGACGAGGAGAATCGGACCGGAATCGCGGCGGCACGGGTCATCGGGGCCGACCTGCTGCTGCCCAGTGTTCTCTACGGACGTCATCCGCATCCGGGTGACGTCGCCGTGCTCGACCGGGCGGTGCGGGAGTTCCCGCCGAAGCCCGACGCTCCGGCCGCGACGGCCTGGAGCCACTGGCACATGATCTCCACGCTCCAGCGGATGACGCCGCCTCCCCCGGGTGCGGCCGCCCCCGCGGCGTACGCGGAGCCCGACGCCGCCTGGCTGGAGGGGGCGCCCTGGCAGGCGTTCACCCACCAGCTCTCGGTCCTCGCACCGCTGGCCGTCCCGGCCGCCCCCTCGGCCGTGCGACAGGCCGCGACGGACCGGGCCGTCGACCTGTCGCGCGGCTTCGTCCGCGCGGTCCGGCGGCGCGACTGGCTCCAGGCGGCGGGCGCGGGGCGCTGGCTCGCGGCGATCGGCGGCGAACCGGCGACGCTGGGCCTGGAGCGCGGCCTGGACTTCGTCGAGCTGATGGGCGGCCACGACCCCAGGGTCGCCCTCCATGTGCGGGCCGCCCGGCTGATGGCCGAAGCGAGGCCACGGTGACCACGACCGCGACCGAGGGCCCCTCCCAGGACCGTCCGGCCGAGGGCCCGCGGGGGCGCCCGGGGCCGGGTCCGGGGCCCGGGGCCCACCGGGAGCACCCGGTCCCCGGCGGCGCGCTCGCGGTCCTCCCCGGCGTCCTGCGCGGAGCCCTCGCCTGGACCGACGCGCACCGGGCGCGCTTCGCGCTCCCCGACGACGTCCTGGAACCCCACACCCAGGTCAACGCCTCGCTGAAGCCCCTGGGCGAGCTGGCCCAGCTCGGCTCCACGATCCGCCGCGCCACCGCCCCCGGCTCCCCGGAGCACGAGCTGTCCGGGGAGCTCGTCGCGTACGCCTGGGAGCAGGTGGAGGCGGGTGAGCTGCTGCTGGAGCTGCTGCGCGCCGAGCCGTTCGCCGCGTACCCGTACGAGATCTACGCCGCCTTCGCCGGGTACGGGCTGCGCCACGAGGGCTTCGAGGCCCTGGCCCGCCCGCTCACCGCGACCCGCGCCTGGGCCCACACCGAGCAGCACGCCAACCGGCAGCTGGGCCTGGTCAACTCCGAGCGGCGGGTCGGCGTGGTGACCCACACCGACGCGGGCGCGGTCCTGTCCCGGACCTGGCTGGGCGGCCTGTCCGAGCCCTGGATGTTCGAGGGCCCCTCCGGCTACGCGCTGACCCACACCGTCTTCCACCTCACGGACTGGGGCCTGATGCCCGACCGGGTCCCCGCGGGGATCGACGACTATCTGCGGACCTGGCTGCCCGCGTGGGCCGACGGCTGCCTGGAGAGCGGCCAGTGGGACCTGACGGGCGAACTGCTGGCGGTGGCCGCCTCGTTGCCGGGCCCGGCGCCGGGGCCGCTGCTGGACGCGGTGTGGCCGGTGCTCGCCGACGTACAGCACGGGAGCGGCTGCGTCCCGGAGACCGGCCCACCGGTACGGGACACGACGGCCCCGGACCCCTACCCCTTCATCGACTGCTACCACTCCACGCTCGTCACGGCCTTCGCCGCGGCCCTGTCCCTGAGGTCGCTGCGGTCACCGGGGCAGACGGACGGGTCCGCGCCCGGCCGGGAAAGGCGGACCGCATGAGCAGCGGCGTCCAGCAGATCCACGACGTCGGGGCGAAGGCCCTGGGCTGGCTGTACGAACACCGGGAGGGGTTTCGGCTGGAGACCGACCCGCCGCCGGAGGCGGGGATGCTGGACCGCTTCAAGCCGCTGGGCGAGCTGGCGCTGATCGGCAAGGTCATCTTCCGCGAGGGTGTGGCCGGCGCGCAGCAGTCCTCCCTGGCCCACAAGCTCCTGGACCACGCCTGGCACGAGCTGCTGGACTCCGGTGCGCGGCTGCTGGAGGGCCAGCGGCGCGAACCGCTGTCGCCGGTGCCGCTGGAGGTCTACGTACCGTTCCGGGAGCTGGGCTACCGGCAGCCGGATCTGGAGTCCGCGATCCGGCTCAACCACCGGCTGGCCAGCTGGGCGGCGCTGGAGGTGCTGCCGGTGCGGCGGCTCGGCCTGAGCGCGATCGAGCGTCGCTTCGGGGTGGAGCCGAGCATTCCGGAGACGGCGGCGCTGGCCCACACCTGGCTGGCGCGGCGGGCGGAGCCGTGGACGGTCGAGGGCCACATCGGCTACGACATCACGCACACGGTCTTCCACCTCACCGACTGGGGCGAGAAGCCGGCCGGGCTGCCCGCCGACATCGCGGAGTACCTGGCGCTGTGGCTGCCGGTCTGGCTGGACGACTGGCTGGACCTGAAGCGCTGGGACCTGCTGGGCGAGCTGCTGGTCGTCGACGCGTGCCTCCCCGAACCGACGCTGGACCCGGCGGCCTGGCAGGGGCTCGCGCAGGCCCAGCAGCCGGACGGGGCGATGCCGGTGGTCGGCGGGATGCCGGAGGGCGACGAGGAGTCGGTGTTCGACCTCGTCTACCACCCGACGCTGGTCGCCGCGTTCGCCTCGGCGCTCGCGATGTCCCGGGCCCTGTCCGACCTCTCCGCCGCCCCGGCCCCGGCATGACCGACACGACGGCGGTCCGTGTGGACACCCCCGGCTCCCCGGCCACCGCACGCCTCCTGTCCGAGGCCGCCGGTGCGATCGACGCGCCCGACCTGGTGCTCGCGGTCAGCCGGAACGGGGTGCGCACCGTCCACACCGGGGGCAGCGGGGAGCCCGGCCCGGTCCCCCGTGAGCTGCTGGGCTACGAGCTGGGCTCGGCGTCGAAGCCGTACGCGGGGCTGCTGCTGGCGCGGCTGGTGGCGCAGGGCCGGGTGCGGTACGCGGACCGGGCGGCGGACCTGCTGGCCCCGGGCCTCCCGGTGCACCCGGCGGTGCGCCGGATCACCCTGCGCCATCTGCTCACCCACACCTCGGGGCTGCCGGGCCTGCCCGCCGACTTCTACCCGCAGGCGGTGCCCCGCTGGTCCACCGACCCGTACGGCGGCTACCCGGCCGACCGGGTGGTCCGGGCCTTCCTGCGGGCCCGCCCCCGCCGCCGGCCCGGGACCCGCTGGCACTACTCGAACTTCGCCGTCTCGGTCCTCGGCCACACCCTGGCGGCGGCCACCGGCACCCCGTGGGAGGTCCTGCTGCACCAGCAGGTGCTGGCCCCGCTGCGCCTGGACGCGACCCGGCTGCGCCCGGGGCCGGAGGGCGCGGAGGCGGTCGGCCACCGCCGCGACGGGACGCCGGTGCCCGCGCTGGACACCGGGGGCTTCACGGCGGCAGGCGCGGTCCGGGCGACCCCGCTGGACCTGCTGACGTTCCTGGAGGCGCACCTGGAGGACCGTCCGGGCGGGCCCGGCCTCCGGGACCCGACGCTGGGCGCCGCGCTCGCCGACGTGTCCCGCCCCCTGCTGCGGCGGGGCCTGCGGCACGCGCACACCCACACGCTCACGTGGTTCCACCACCCGTCCCCGTACGGCCCGGTCCTCTTCCACGCGGGAGCGACCCTCGGCCAGCAGGCGTTCCTGGGCTTCCGCCCGGACACGGGTCTCGCGGTGGCGGCGACGGCGACGCGGCGGGTGCACCGGGCGGACACGTTCGTCGCGACGGCGTACGGCCTGCTGACCGAGACGCCCTAGGCGCTACGGCTTCGGCGGAGCGCCCTTCTCGGCGCTCTTCCCCTCGCTCTTCTCGGCGTTCTTGGCGGCCACCACCGCGTCGAAGACGTCCCGCTTGGGCAGCCCCGCGGCGGCGGCGACGGCGGCGATCGCCTCCTTGCGCCGCTCCCCCGCCTCCTCGCGCACGCGCACGCGCCGCACCAGCTCCTCGGCGTCCAGCCCCTCGTCGCCCGAGTCGGTGGCGCCCTCCACGACGACGGTGATCTCCCCGCGTACGCCGTCGGCGGCCCACACGGCCAGCTCGCCGAGCGGACCGCGCTTGACCTCCTCGTACGTCTTGGTCAGCTCCCGGCACACGGCGGCGCGGCGCCCGTCGCCGAAGACCTCCGCCATCGCGGCGAGCGTGTCGTCGAGCCGGTGCGGGGCCTCGAAGAAGACCATGGTGCGCCGCTCGTCCCCGACCTCCCGGAGCTTGGAGAGCCGTTCACCGGCCTTGCGGGGCAGAAACCCCTCGAAGCAGAACCGGTCCACGGGCAGCCCGGAGAGCGCGAGCGCGGTGAGTACGGCGCTGGGCCCCGGGACGGCGGTGACGCGGATGTCCTTCTCCACGGCGGCGGCGACGAGCCGGTAGCCGGGGTCGGAGACGGACGGCATGCCCGCGTCCGTGACGAGCAGGACACGCGCTCCGCCGGTCAGGGCTTCGACGAGTTCCGGCGTACGGGCCGACTCGTTCCCCTCGAAGTAGGAGACGACACGCCCCGAGGTGTGGATGCCGAGCGCCTGGGTGAGCCGGCGCAGCCGCCGGGTGTCCTCGGCGGCGACGACGTCGGCCCGCTCCAGTTCGGCGGCGAGGCGTGGCGGGGCGTCCGACACGTCACCGATGGGGGTCCCTGCGAGCACGAGCGTTCCAGTCGTTCCAGTCACAACAGCCATCCTCGCAGCACGGGCAGCGCCCTGAGCACAGATGCGTTCCCTACGATGGCGCGGTGACGAGTACCGCACCCGAGACCCGGCGGGGCCAAGACGCCGGGGAGCCGCTCGGCGAACAGCCGACCTCCTGGCAACGGCGGCTGCGCCGCTTCGGCCATGTTCCCCGCCGGGAGACCTCTCTCCGCGACCGGCTGGACCCGCCGTACACCCGGCCCGGGCGGCAGGTGTGGTCGGTGCTCGCGATCCCGCCGCACGTGGCCGACCGGCTGGTGCGGTGCGCCGGCTGGGGCGGCCCGCTGCTGGTGACGCTGGTCGCCGGGCTGCTGCGCTTCTGGCGGCTGGACCAGCCGCACGCGGTGATATTCGACGAGACGTATTACGCGAAGGACGCGTGGGCGCTGGTCAACCAGGGGTACGAGGGGTCCTGGCCCAAGGACGTCGACAAACTGATCCTGAAGGACCCCTCCTCCGTCCCGATCCCGACCGACCCGGGCTATGTGGTGCATCCGCCGGTCGGCAAGTGGATCATCGGGCTGGGCGAGCAGCTGTTCGGCTTCACGCCGTTCGGCTGGCGCTTCATGGTGGCGGTGCTCGGCACGATCTCCGTGCTCCTCCTCTGCCGGATCGGCCGGCGGCTGTTCCGCTCCACGTTCCTGGGCTGCCTGGCGGGGCTGCTGCTCGCGGTGGACGGGCTGCACTTCGTGATGAGCCGGACCGCGCTGCTCGACCTGATCGTCATGTTCTTCGTGCTGGCCGCGTTCGGCTGCCTGGTGGCCGACCGCGACCATGCCCGCCGCCGACTGGCCGGCGCGCTGCCGGTCGACGAGGAGGGGGTGCTGCGCCCGGACGCCCGGATCGCGGAGACCCTGCGCCTGGGATGGCGGCCGTGGCGGCTGGCGGCGGGCGTGATGCTGGGCCTGGCCTTCGCCACGAAGTGGAACGGCCTGTACGTCCTGGCCGCGTTCGGCCTGATGACGGTCCTGTGGGATGTCGGGGCGCGCCGCACGGCAGGGGCCGTGCACCCGTACCAGGCGGTGCTGCGCCGCGACCTGGTTCCCGCGTTCCTCTCCACGGTGCCGGTGGCGATCGTCACGTACGTCGTGTCGTGGACCGGCTGGATCGTCACGGACAAGGGCTACTACCGGAACTGGGCGGCCACCGAGGGCAAGGACTCCTCCTGGGGCTGGCTGTTCCCGGACTGGCTGCGCAGCCTGTGGCACTACGAGAACCAGGTGTACGACTTCCACGTCGGCCTGACCTCGGGCCACACCTACGAGTCCAACCCGTGGAGCTGGCTCGTGCTGGGCCGGCCCGTGTCGTACTACTACGAGGAGCAGGCGGGCTGCAAGGAATCGGCGACCGGCAAGTGCGCCGGCGAGGTGCTCGCCATCGGCACCCCGCTGCTGTGGTGGCTGGCCTGCTTCGCCCTCGCGTACGTGCTCTGGCGCTGGTTCTTCCGCCGCGACTGGCGGGCGGGCGCGATCGCCTGCGGTGTGGTGGCGGGCTGGCTGCCCTGGTTCTTCTACCAGGAGCGGACGATCTTCCTCTTCTACGCGGTGGTCTTCGTCCCGTTCCTGTGTCTGGCCGTGACGATGATGCTGGGCGCGATCGCGGGCCCGGCGGCGGGCACGGGCACCCGGGCCGAACTCGGCCTCACCACCCAGGACCCCACCGGCGAACGCCGCCGCACGCTGGGGGCGATCACGGTGGGCGTGCTGGTGCTCCTGATCGTCTGGAACTTCATCTACTTCTGGCCGCTGTTCACCGGGACGCAGATCCCGGAGGACCTGTGGCGGGACCGGATGTGGCTGGACACGTGGGTGTAGACACCACGGCGTGAAGCGGGGCAGGAAGCCGGAATGCGGGCGGGGGGGGGGGGGGGGGGGGGGGGGGGGGCCGCCCCCCCCCCCCCCCCCCCGCGCCGGGCCCGGGGCCGCCCCCCCCCCCCCACGACGATGGCGTCGGCGGCGTACTCCCGGCCGACCTCCTCCAGTTCGTGGC
>NZ_JBIRKB010000011.1:94506-259698 GCF_044329855.1 Streptomyces sp. NPDC017520 | reverse complement strand
AGCCGACGCACCTGTAGGCCGTGCGCCTGGGCCGTATGCGTAGGCCGTGCGCGTAGGCCTTATGCGTAGGCCTTATGCGTCCGGAGCGCGGCGGGGGGGGGGGGGCCCCCCGCCCCCCCCCCCCCCCCCCCCCCCCCCCCGCCCGCATTCCACAGGATTCCGTCCGGTCGACGGATTCCCGGATCCTTCTTCTGAACCCGAAGGTCAGAAGAAGTGCTTTCGCCCGCCCACCGCGCGGCCGGTCGCACCCAGGATCCACAGGATGGCGCCGACCAGAATGAGAATTCCGCCGATGGTCGTCAGGAGCCCCACACCGACAAGCAGGCCGATGATCAGCAGAATAAGCCCCAGAATGATCATTTTCGTTTCCCATCGTCAAGTCGGTTCAGACGCGTATGCGCCTGCGCTTCACAACGGCCTCAGTGCACCTCACCGGTACCGCCCGGTTCCGAATGTCGCCAGAACCTCGTTGCGAAGGTCCTGGTGCCCGGCAATTCGGCATTCACACATCGCTCTCACATCATCGCCTTCACGATCGCCGCTGTCGCGCCAGAAAGATCGCGGCCGCCCCCGAAAGCACCAGGAAGAACGCGGCGGCCCCGCCCGACATCCACGCCAGCAGGGCCGCGCCGCCACCCCCGACGTCTGCTTCGCGGGCGACCACCTGCGGGTCGTCCGCCTGGTACCGGACGGTCATGGGCGCGCCGACGGACCGCTTGCCGCCTCCGCTGCCCACGGGGAGGTCCGCCACCACGGTCTGCCCGCCGGCCTCGAACGTGACCTCGCACTGGCCCGTCATGCACGCGCCGCTGGTGTGCAAGGTCGCCTGGGCCCGCTCGCCGTCCTGGAGGGAGCGCAGGTGCTCTGCCGCCGGAAACATCACCATCGCCGACAGCGCCCCCAGCAGCAGGCCGAGAGCCAACGACATCAGCATGGACGCACGGGGCCCCAGCCCGTTCGCTCCGCCGCCGGCCGCGCCTGTCTTCGCCGGGGCGCGCACTCCGGACGCGCCCCCGTTCGCTTCGCCGTCCACCTGGCTCGCCCCCCTTTGCCCGTCGGTTCGTCGGCATCGTCGGCGTCGAGCCGACGTTCCGCGTCCTCGTGATCCTCGTGATCCTCGTGATCCTCGTGTCCGAGCAGGGTAGGCGGGTGACCGAGGCGATTTCAGGAGCTGATGCAGGCATAACCGGACCGGTCCCGGCTGCCTGGTGTCGGCAACCACGGCCGGGGTGTCCGTGCCCTCGCGTAGCTTGAGCGCCGTCGCAGTCGAACGGAAGGCACACAGTGAAGGCGTACGAACTGAGGTTCGGGGAATCCGCGGACAAGCTGACGGTCCGCCCCGGCAAGCTCACCGAGACCGATCTGCCCGGTGCCCGCGTCGCCGGGTGGTGCGGCGGTCGTGCGCCCGGCATCGGCACGGCCGCGTGGCCGCGGAGCCTCGTCACCGGACTGCCGATGATTCACGTCATCACCCTCGAACTGCCGGAGGACTACCGGCGCAAGGGCGAGAATCTGGTGGCCCTCTCCCTCTTCCACGCCGACGACCATGTCGCCGACGACATCGAAGGCGTCGCCGAGCTGCTGGCGGGCACCGCGCCCACCGCCGAGCAGGGCGCCGATCCGTTTCTCGCCGCGGTGGCCGCGACGGCCGCGGCGCGCCATCCCCAGCAGCGGGACCTGGAGGACCTCATCGGCGGCGCGCACGCGCTCCTGTGGCTCACCGCCGAGGAGTTCGCCGCGCCCCGCATGGATCCTCCGGCCGACATCCGCCCGCCCGGCCTCGGGGACCGGTACAGCCGCGGCCAGAACGCCTGGGACGACAGCGCCCCCGAGACCACGGTCTGGCTCGGCGAGCGCACCGGCGACGCCAACACCGGCATCGCCCCGTCGGAGGACGGCGCGGGCGGCTATGTGGCCGCCTGGTCCTCCGAGGACGAGCAGCTCCAGGAGTTCTGGTCGTCCATCGAGGGGACCTCGCACCTGGGCGGAACGATCATGCCCTGCCAGGGGATGCCCGAGGGGCTGACCCCGTACGTCTTCGAGCTGGAGGACGGCGTCGGCGGGCTCAACCTCGGCGGCGGCACCGCGCAGATCGACCTGGAGTCGGACGTCTTCGACTGGGCGCAGTAGGGCGGTAGCGCGGCAGCCGGCACGACGGTTCCGGGGGCTCAGTCGCCCCCGCAACCGCCTCCGCAGCTCGATCCGCAGCTGGACCCACAGCCGCCCCCGTTGTGCCGGTTGCCGGAGCCGCTCCCGCGCGACGGGCGGGGCGGTGGGTTCCTGCGGCGCTCCTCCGCCTCGCGCTGTGCCCTCCGTTGGCGCTCCACCCGCTCCCGGCCCTCGCGCAGCCGCTCCTGCTGCCGGGCGGCGCCGTCCGCCGGTTCCCACGGGCCCAGCCGGTGGCGGCGGTCGGGGCGGAGCAGGGCCGTGGTCACGGTCGCGTACATCCGCCCCATCTCCTGGTGGCGGTGGTATTCGGCGCAGGCGTAGGCGAGGACGATCTCGTCGCCCTCCGCGAGGGTGCCGTACAGGACCGCTTCGAAGGGCTCGTGCTTCGGGTCGATGTCGTGGTGCCCGTTCCCCACCCCGTACGCCGAGCCACTGCCCAGGAGCCGCGTCCGTTCGCGGGTGTCGCTCGTGCGGGGGGTGTACGCGATCAGGGGCGGCGCGGTGCGGGTGCGGGCGTCCGCGCAGATCCAGTGGCGCCCGTCCGCTCCGGCGCGCACGCCCACGATCAGGGCCGGCTGCTCCTTCTCGTGCAGCCGCCGCGCCGCCCGGTAGGCGAGCTGACCCCAGCCGCCGAAGGTCGTACCGGTGACGAGGAACACCAGGCCGATGCGCTGCTGGCCGACGGCGTCGTACCCGACGCCGCCCGAGGTCAGGTCCTCGACCAGGCCGTCGGTCAGGATCCCCACGGCGACGAGGCAGAGCGCCAGCCCGAGGTACACCTGCGCGTGGCCGCGATGGCCGTCCGATTCCGGAACGCGGTCGGGCAGCGGGAAGCGACGCGTTCCGGCCGCTTCGATGGCCAGGGCCCGCTGTCGGCTGCGGGCCCGCAGCCGGAGGCGGCTTCCCGCGAGCACCGAGGCGCAGACGGCCAGGACGACCAGGTGACCGGCTGTCGCCGGCCGGTCGGAGTCGCCGGGCCGGGCCAGGGACAGCCCCGCCGCCACAGCGACGTACAGCGCGGCCGGAACCGCCGCGACCGGGACGTACCGGTACCAGAACGGCAGGGCGGTCAGCAGGACCACGCCCGGGTACCTCAGCCAGTCCGTCCCGCCCCCGGTCCCGCCGCCCCACGCCTCGGAGCCGGACGAGATCCCGAACAGGAGGACGTACGCCGCCGCCACCAGGGCGGCGAGGATCCAGCCGCCCGCGACCGGGGCGAGCACGGCCGGGACCCCCGCTTTGCGCCACCGCTCCGCATCGGCCGCGGGCCAGACGGCGACGCCGCCGGACAGCCGGGAGACCGTGCCGCCTCCGGTCACGGACCAGGTGGTGCAAGCGCCGTCGGGCAGGATCTCCGGTGGCAGACGCTTGATGTGATACGCCGTCACCGGTCCACCGCCACATGCCCACGTAGGCCCATGCCGCACGCCCCCCGACGCTCACTCCCCCGTGTGTTCCCGGCCAGTCTGCCCACCGCGGGCCACCGCCACACAGCGGAGAACGCTTTCCGGCCAAGCATTCCGGTCCGGTAACAACGTCCTCCCTGCCTGCCAAAAGCCTTTAGGGTTCCTCACGGTTGCCCCTTGAACGTGTTCAGGGGGCTCTCCAGGGGAGGGGGACTGCGAGATGCGCAGTGGAGCGAAGGTCGCCGTGATCGGCGGAGCGTTCGTCCTGGTGGCCGGAGGGATCGGTTACGGGGCGTACAGCATGCTCGGCGACACCGTCGGCGGGGACGGCGGTACGCGGAGCGCGTCCGAGTCGTCGAAGGTGAAGACGGGGCCGCCGAGCGCGGAGGAGATAGCCGAGACGTCGAAGGGCTTCTTCGACGCGTGGGCGGCGGGGGACGCGACGGCCGCGTCGCTCCTCACCAACAACGAGGCGGGCGCGGAGCCGGTGCTCGCCTCGTACGGCGAGGACGCCCGCATCGGCAAGGTGAAGATCACCCCGGGCCCGGCGGTCGGCACGAAGGTGCCCTACACGGTGAAGGCGACCGTCTCGTACGACGGGGAGTCGAAGCCTCTGTCGTACGCCTCGGAGCTGACCGTGGTGCGCGGCCTGACAACGGGCAAGGCGCTGGTCGACTGGGCGCCGACGGTCGTGCATCCGCAGCTGACGGAGGGGGCGACGCTGAAGACGGGCGAGTCCTCGACGCCGATGATCGAGGCCGTCGACCACAACGGGAAGGTACTGACCAAGGAGAAGTACCCCTCGCTCGGACCGATCCTGGACACGCTGCGCGAGAAGTACGGGGAGAGCGCCGGCGGTTCGCCCGGCGTCGAGACGTGGATCGAGCCCGCCGACGAGACCCAGCCGGACGTCAACCTGCTGACGCTGGCCGAGGGCAAGCCCGGCAAGGTGCAGACGACGATCGACGCGGACGCGCAGGCGGCGGCCGAGCGGGCGGTGAAGAAGTTCCCGGAGGCGTCCGTGGTCGCGGTGAAGCCGTCCACCGGGGCGATCCGCGCGGTGGCCAACAACCCGGCGACCGGGTTCAACGCGGCGTTGCAGGGGAAGCAGGCGCCCGGCTCCACGCTGAAGATCATGACGGCGGCGATGCTGCTGGAGAAGGGCCTGGTCACGGCGAACGGGGCGGCGGAGTGCCCCAAGGAAGCCAGGTACTACACCCGTACGATCCACAACCTGAAGCACTTCTCGCTGCCGGACGGCTCGACGTTCACGCAGAGCTTCGCCAAGTCCTGCAACACCGCCTTCGTCAAGCTGATCGACGACGTCGACGACGACTCGGCGCTCGCCAAGGAGGCGCGGGAGGTCTTCGGGATCGGTCTGGACTGGAAGTCCGGTGTCGTCACGACCGACGGCAGTGTGCCGGAGGAGGTGGAGGGGGAGGCCGCCGCCCAGTACATCGGCCAAGGCACGGTCCAGATGAACGCCCTCAACATGGCGTCCATCACCGCCACCGCCCGCACCGGCAGGTTCCGTCAGCCGGTCATCGTCCCGCAGTCCCTGGACAACCGGCAGTTGGCGACGGCCTCGCGGTCGCTGTCGCCGTCCGTCACCCAGCAGCTCACGACGATGATGCGCGCCACGGCCGCCTGGGGCACCGGCGCGGAGGCGATGGCCTCGGTGGGGGGCGACAAGGGAGCCAAGACCGGCTCGGCGGAGGTCGACGGGCAGGACACCTCCAACAGCTGGTTCACCGGCTTCAGCGACGACCTCGCCGCGGCGGCGGTCGTCCAGACCGGCGGCCACGGCGGCGACGCGGCGGGCCCGGTCGTCGCCGAGGTGCTGAAGGCGGGTCGCTGAGGCCGCGGCCCCCCGCCCGGGTCATCCGGGTTCCGCCGCCCCGCTCCCGGAGCGCGCGGCGGCGACGGCCCCGGGCGACTCGGCCCCCGGCACACCCGGTTCGGGCAGGGTGCGGAAGAGCAGCCAGCTCAGCAGGGGCATCGCCACGAGCGGCGCCAGGGCGGTCTGGAGGGACGTCGCGTCGGCGAGCGCCCCGACGGCGGGACTGGCCAGGCCGCCGACGCTGACGGTCAGGCCGAGGGTGATACCGCTGGCGGTGCCGACCCGGGAGGGCAGGTAGTCCTGGCCGAGCGTGACCTGGAGCGAGAAGGGCACGTACAGGCCGGCCGAGGTCAGCGCCAGGAACAGGAAGACGGCCGGGCCGGGCACCCACACCACGCCCGCGACGGCCGCGACCGTGACCAGGTACGACCAGCGCGCGACCACCACCCGGTCCCACCGGGCGGCCAGGGACCCGCCGAGCACCGCGCCGACCGTGCTGCCGAGGTAGAGCACGGACAGGGCCGCGGTCCCCACGGCGATACCGCCGCCCAGGCGCTGGCGGACGTACAGCGAGACGAAGGTGCTCAGGCCGATGAACGCGATCGACCGGAAGACCACGGCCAGGGACAGCCGCACGAAGGAGGCGACGTCGTCGCTCCCGGCGGGCGGCGTCGTCCGGGGCCCGGCGGCCTGCCGCTGCTGAAGGACGCGCACGACCGGCAGGCACAGCGCGGCGCCGACGAGGGCCGGCAGCACGAGCAGGGGCGTCCAGCGCAGCCCTCCGACGCTCATCGCGGCGGCGACCATGAGCGGGGCGAGCGCGAAGCCGACCGTGCCGCCCGTGGAGAACCAGCCCATCGCCCGGTGGCTGCCCCGGGCGGCGATCCGGGCGGCCCGGGCGGATTCGGGGTGGTAGGCGGCCACCCCGATCCCCGACAGCGCGACGAACACCAGGGTGAGCGCATAGGAGCCGCTCAGCCCGCTGAGCGCGATGCCGACACCGCCGAGCAGCGTGCTGACCGGCAGAAGCCACGGCATGGCCCAGCGGTCGGTGAGTACGCCGAACAGCGGCTGCGCCACGGAGGACAGCAGCGAGGCGGCCAGCACGATGCCCGAGGCGACCGCGAGGGAGTAGGAGCGCTCGGCGAGGAAGAACGGCACCAGGGCCGCGACGGAGCCCTGGTAGACGTCGACACAGGCATGGCCCACGGACAGCAGGACGATCGGCGTGTTCCTTCGCATGCCGCCATGGTCCGACCCGGGGCCGCTGTCGCGCTTTCGATAAACTGCCACATGATGACGGACATCCGCCAGGCTGCCACCCCGCAGGCTGCCACCCCGCAGGCTGCCACTCGGCAGGCTTCCATCCACCAGCCTGACATCCACCAGCCTGCCGTCCGGCACGATCCGGTGGCCCCGACCCGCACCCGGCGGCTGGCTCCCGGCGGCTCGATCGACGCCCACCGGCACGACGACCACCAGATCGTCTACGCGGGCCGCGGGGTGCTGACCGTCACGACCAGCGCGGGGTCCTGGGTCGCCCCGGCCACGCGCGCGATCTGGGTACCCGCCGGCACCGTGCACGCGCACCGGGCCTACGGCGAACTCGATCTGCACCTGGTGGGGCTGCCCGTCACCGAAAATCCGCTCGGCCTGGACACACCGACCGTGCTGGCCGTCAGCCCGCTGCTGCGCGAACTGCTCATCGCCTACACCCGCGCCGAGGGCGACGACCGCCGCCCCGAACGGGCCCGCCTCCGCGCCGTCCTCCTCGACCAGCTGCGGGCCTCGGCCCAGCAGCCGTTGCACCTGCCGACGCCCGCCGCCCCGCTGCTGCGCGCCCTCTGCGACATCCTCCGGGCCGACCCGGGCGACAGCCGTACGCTCGCCGAACTCGGCCGCCAGGTCGGGGCGAGCGACCGGACCCTGTCCCGGCTGTTCCGCGGCGACCTCGGCATGACCTTCCCGCAGTGGCGCACCCAGCTCCGTCTCCATCACGCCCTGATCCTCCTGACCGAGCGGACGCCGGTGACCGCGGTGGCGCACCAGTGCGGCTGGTCGTCCACCAGCGCCTTCATCGAGGTGTTCCGCCGCACGTTCGGCCACACCCCGGGCTCCCACCGGACGGAGTGAGGGCACCTGCCCGTCCCAGGGGAACGGCGTACGCGGCGGGGCGCGGCCGCCCAGGGCCTGTGCGGCGCCCACCCCCCGGAACCCCTGCATGCATACCGCACCGACCGGCTAGCGTGCAGCCATGAGCACTCCCGAACCCCTCGAAACCACTCCCGCCGCCCCCGTCTCCCACGCCCATCCCCGGTTCGCCGAGGCGCTGGCCGAGCTGGGCCTCCAGGTCGAGGTGCGCCGCTTCCCCGACGCGACCCGTACGGCGGCGGAGGCCGCGGCGGCGGTCGGCTGCTCGCTGAGCGAGATCGTCAAGTCGCTGGTCTTCACGGCGGACGGCGTGCCGGTGCTGGTCCTGATGGACGGCTCCTCGCGGGTGGACGTCGAGTTGGTACGGCGTGAGCTGGGCGTGCGGAAGGTCAAGCGGGCGGACGCGGAGCTGGTCCGGGAGACGACCGGGTACGCGATCGGCGGCGTACCGCCCTTCGGCCACGCCACCAGGACCCGGGTCCTGGCCGACCGACGCCTCCTGGACCACCCGGTGGTGTGGGCGGCGGCGGGCACCCCGCACACGGTGTTCCCGCTCGACCCGAAAACGCTGATCGCGCACGCGGGCGCGACGGTCGCGGATGTGCGCGAGCCCGCCCAGTGACCCCTCTGGTCGCCCTCGCGGTCCTCATAGCCGCCGTCACGCACGCCAGTTGGAACGCCATCGCTCACGCGATCAAGGATCAGCTGCTCTCGTTCACGCTGATCTCCGGCGGCGGTCTGCTGATCGGCGCGGCGATGGCCCTCTTCGCCCCGTTCCCGGCGGCGGAGGCCTGGCCGTACCTGGCGGCCTCGGCCGCCCTGCACGTGCTGTACATGCTGCTGCTGATGCGCTCGTTCACGCTCGGCGACTTCGGGCAGATGTACCCGATCGCCCGGGGCACGGCCCCGCTGGTGGTGACGGTCCTGGCGGCGGTGTTCGTCGGCGAGCGCCCGGACGGCTGGGCCACGGCGGGCGTCGCGGTGGCCTCGGCCGGGCTGGTCGGGCTGGCACTGTGGGGCATCCGGGGCTCCGGCAAGCGCCCGCACTGGCCGGCGATCGTGGCGGCCCTCGGCACCGGCCTGGCCATCGCCGGGTACACCACGGTCGACGGCGTCGGCGTGCGCGCCTCGGGCACGCCGCTGGGTTACGTCGCCTGGCTGATGGTCCTGGAGGGCCTGGCGATCCCGGCGTACGCGTACTACCGCCGCCGCGCCGAACTGATCACGCAGCTCAAGCCGTTCGCCGTACGGGGCCTGCTCGGCGCGGCCCTCTCCGTGGCCGCGTACGGGCTGGTCCTCTGGGCCCAGACGAAGGCCCCGCTCGCCCCGATCGCGGCGCTGCGCGAGTCGTCGATCATCGTCGGCGCGGCGATCGGCACACTGTTCTTCAAGGAGCGTTTCGGGGCCCCGAGGATCGCGGCGGCGGGGCTGATGGTGGTGGGCATCGGCCTGATGCTGCACACGAGTTGATGCCCCCCGCCCTGCGTACCGGCAGGGGCGAGGGGCATCGATCACCGATGGTGAGAGGCAGACCTCAGGCGGTGGTCTTGGACGGCTCGTCGTTCCTGTCCCCGTCCGTTCCGCCGGCCTTCCGGGTGCGGACGTATTCGAGGAAGGTGTTCAGCTCGCGCTTGACGATGGGCGCGAGGAGGTAGAGGCCGATGATGTTGATGACGGCCAGGGAGAAGAGCACCGCGTCGGCCAGGTCGATGAGGGTCTGGAGGGTGAGCAGGGACCCGGAGACGGCGAACAGGGTGTAGAGGGACTTGAAGACGATCTCGCTGGTGCGGCTGCGGCCGAAGAGGTAGGTCCAGGCCTTGAGGCCGTAGTAGCCCCAGGTCAGCACCGTGGAGAAGGCGAAGAGGATCACCGCGACGGTCAGGACGTACGGGAACCAGGGCAGTACGGTCTCGAAGGCGTCCGAGGTGATCGTCACACCGCCGATGGAGTCGTCGTTGCGGGCCTCGGCCCAGCTGGCGGGGTTGGCGATGACGATGGTCAGCGCGGTCATGGTGCAGATGACGACCGTGTCGATGAACGGCTCCAGCAGGGCGACCAGGCCCTCGCTGGCGGGGTGCTTGGTCTTGACCGCGGAGTGGGCGATCGGCGCGGAGCCGAGGCCGGCCTCGTTGGAGAACGCGGCACGCTTGAAGCCGATGATCAGTGCGCCGAGCACACCGCCCGCGACGCCTTCGGGGTTGAAGGCGCCCTCGATGATCGTCCCGATCGCGGCGGGCACGGCGGTGACGTTGACGAGGATGACGACGAGGCAGGCGGCGATGTAGATCCCGGCCATCGCGGGGATGAGCCGGCTGGTGACCGAGGCGATGGAGCGGATGCCGCCGAGTAGCACGATGCCGACGAGGGCGGCGACGAGGATGCCGAAGAAGAGCGCCCCCGCGGAGGAGCCCATCGCCCCGTCCTCGCCGCCGGTGACGGAGACGAGCTGGGCGTAGGACTGGTTGACCTGGAAGAGGTTGCCTCCGAAGAGCCCGAAGAACAGGATCATGATCGAGGCGAGGACGGCGAGGACCTTGCCGAAGCTCTTGCCGTTCTTCCCGAAGCGTTCGGCGAGCCCCTTGGGCAGGTAGTGCATGGGTCCGCCGGAGACGGTGCCGTCGGCGTGGACCTCGCGGTACTTCACGCCGAGGGTGACCTCGACGAACTTGGTGGCCATGCCGAGGAGGCCGCAGAGGATCATCCAGAACGTGGCTCCGGCGCCGCCGATGGAGACGGCGACGGCCACGCCGGCGATGTTGCCGAGGCCGACCGTGCCGGAGACGGCGGCGGTCAGGGCCTGGAAGTGGTTGACTTCGCCCGCCGAGTCCTTGTCGTCGTACTTGCCGCGCACCACGTCGACGGCGAGACGGAACTTGCGTACCTGGACGCATCCGAACCAGCCGGTGAAGACGAGGCCCGCCACCACGAGCCAGGCGACGATGAGCGGGAGGTCCGTCCCGCCGACGGGGACGGCGTAGAAGACGATCTCGCCGAGCCATTCGGCTATCGGTTCGAAGAACCCGCTGACGGCTTCGTCGACGTTCTCGGTTATGGATTCGAGTGACACGTTGGCTACCTCGATGACGCGGGAACAGCGGACAGGTGGGGTGTCTTCGCCGGTCGGTGTGCGATGGGGGTCGTATCTGGAGGGGTGAGCGAACGTCGTCGTCCGGTCGGCGATCCGGCGTGTCCCATGGAGTGGACGACGGCGACGGTCGCTCTGGCCTGCCACCGGGGCGGTCCCGGCGCTCCGCTTCGGCAAGGGTTCCGCCTGCGAAGTTGGGCATTTGTACCACGCCGTTTAGCTGATCTTTAGTGATGCAGATCACATTATCGGCGTGCGTCCATGAAGATGCTGGGCGGGTGACGTCATCGTTATGCGGAACCACGGATACGTTTATCGGACACCTATCTGCAGGTCGGAGGGGGTGCCTCCGGTCAGAGGGGCCTTCCCGCCTCCGCCTACCCCGCCGGTCGCCGCGTAGACAGACCGGCGCGCAGACAGACCGTCGCGGCTCATGACCCCGTCGCGACGGCCTCGCAGATCTCCCGCACCGCGACGAGGACCGCCTCCGGCGACTCGTCCAGCAGAAGGTGCCCCGCCCCCCCTCGATCACCCGCTCTTCCCGACCCATCGGCATCACCTGCACAGCCGCGTTACGCACCTCGCTCATGACCAGAGGGTGTTCGAGCTGACGATGCAACACCTTCCTGCCTCCGAGGACCGGCGCCCGGCACACCGAGAGCACGCACCTGACCCCGCAGGGCCGCCCTCCGGGCGACGACGGCGGTTGACGGCACGCCCTAGTCCCGGAGCGCGGAGACCAGGCTGGCGACGGTGACCGTGTTGAAGACGAAGGCGATGACCGCGTTCGCCGAGATGGTCCGCCGCATGTCTCGGGAGGTCACGTTGACGTCGGTGGTGCCGAAGGTCGTCATGACGGCCACGGCGAAGTAGACGTAGTCGGCCCAGGCCGCAGCCCCCGCTCCGGGGAAGTCGAGCGCCGCTTCGTTCTCCACCAGATTGTCGGCCTGGAAGGCAACGGCGAACGCGACGACGACGCAGGTCCAGGCGATGACGACGAGCGACAGCGCCATCAGGGCGCGCGGCCCCTCGGCGAAGGTGGTGCTGAGGTGGCCGGGCAGCCACACGACAGCCACGGCCAGCGCGGCTGCCGCGATGAGGATGGACGCCCCCGGCCCGGGCGCGGTGCCCAGGACGTACCGCTGAAGGAACGTGCCTCGGGCTTCGCGGTCCGCCCAGGTACGGATCTGCTCCGGCGAGGCGCTCAGGAAGGCGGTCAAGGTGATGGTCAGGTACGGGACCAGATAGGCGAAGAACACCAGCACGCCGACGTCGTAGGCCGAGATCCGCACGACGCTGTCGAGGGGCAGCACCAGGGCCGCGCTCACCGCGAGGAGCAGGCACAGGAGTGAGCGTCGTCGTTCGGGCAGCCAGGAATTCACGGACGGGCTCCTCCGGGCGTTCACGGTGCGGATGCGGCGACGCTAGACGAGCCGGCTCCCGCTGGGTCCGTGGGCTCTCGCGGCGTCCACGAGGTGGTACGCGCCGTCCCCCGAACGGCTCACGGACGGCCGCTGACGCGTCGCCCCATGCCTCGGGGTGAGGGGCCCGCGACGGGGCGGGGGCGAATTCCAGGGGTCGTCGCAACTCTCTGAGTGTCGCGACGGCCTTGGCCGGGGTTCTTCAGTCGGCAAGCAACGCGTGCGTCCACTGGTCTTCGCGCAGCTCGATGTACTCGGCGTCGCTTCGCCAGACATCGCCGTGGCCTTCTGCCCAGAGCCTGGCCCAGGGCTGCACGCCCTGGGCCGCCTGGTCGAGCAGGAAGTCATGCATGGAACGCGTACGGCGTCCCAGCAGGGGGACGAGTTCACGGCGTTCCGCTTCGTCGAGGCCGTAGGCGTTGACGAAGACCCTCAGTCGGTCAGCGGCGTCACGGCGTTGCCATGCGGCATCCGCGGAAAGCGGGATGAACCCGTGGAGGGCGTAGGCGACGTCCCACAAGCGAGAACCGGGGCCTGCGCCGTCCCAGTCGATGAAGGCCCACTGCGTGTCGTCTCCGATGATGAGGTTCCATGGGGCCAGGTCGTGATGGGCGATGATGTCACTGCTGTCAGCGGGGATCAGCTTCTGCCAGCAGGCGTCGGATGGCGGCCTGAAGCCTTGGACTGCCTCGTGGAACTCCCTGATCAGCTGGGCGACGCGGGCCAGTCGAGGCGCGGTATCCAGCTGCGAGAAGCGATCGGGCCACATCACGTGTCCTGGCATGAACGTCAGGACCTCGCGGCCTCGGTCGTCAAGGCCCAGCGGGCGAGGCGCCGCCTTGAATCCCACCTCGTGCAGGTGAGTGAGCAGGGCATGGACTGCTGGCGTCCACGGGCCGGCAGGGCGGCGCACGGTATCTCCGACGCGAACGACTCCGTCACTGACATTGCCGCCGGGCAACGGCTCTTCCTCGTACTGCATCGGACCAGTGTGTCGGGCCGGCCCGGCGTAATCACCTCGTTTATCCAGTCGTCGGTCGGCACCAAGTCGCGGCGTCGACGTCCCTCGCGCACGCACGCGGACGTTTGCGCTATCGAGGGTGACGGGGTGGCGGGTGCCGCATAGTCTGCCGAGCTGTGGACACCCGACGTGCTGGTCAGCAGCTCCGGCTCATTGCCGAGGTCATGGAGGTCGCCGAGGCGAACGACGTCGCCGTGTGGCTTCGCGGTGGCTGGGCGATGGACTTCTTCCTCGGCGAGATCACGCGGGACCACGGGGACATCGACTGGTTCGCGTGGGAGGCCGACGCGGGAAGACTGGCCGCTGCCCTGGCGCGGAGCGGCTATGAGCCGGTCGTCGGACCGCCACCACAGCAGCAGCTCGACTTCGCCAAAGCCGGTCTGGAGATCAGCGTCACGCTCCTGTCCGAGGACGAGGCCGGCCGCTCCTGCGTCGCTGGTGGGCCGTGGGCCGGAACCCTGTGGCCCGAGGCCATGCCCGCTGCCGCCCCTGGTCGCCTCGCCGGCCTGGAGGCCCCCATCGTCAGCCCACAGGGACAGATCGAGATCAAGCGAATGACTCCGGTCTGGGTGCCCGGTATGCCGCGCCGGGCCAAGGACGCCGAAGACATCGCCCGCCTGGAAGTGGCGCTGTCCCAACGCGGCGAGCGAGACGACTGAAACCGTCGGGGGCCATCATCCCGTCCGGCCAACCCGCGCCCACCTGCCGTCCCCTCCAGAGCGAGCGCCACCGCGCGGACGCCACCGGTGCTGCGGGCCGCTACTACGATCCCAGGCCATGACGTCCACCACGCACAGCACAGACGAGAACGGAAACGGAACCGAGAACGGAAACGGGAACGGGAACGGGAACCAGTGCGCCGACCGGTACGAGATCGACACCGACCCGGACCGCATCGACATAGCCCTGGTGCACCACTGGCTCTCCACCGACGCCTTCTGGGCACTCGGCCGCAGCCGTGACCTCGTCGAGCGGTCCATGCGCGGGTCGCTCAACTTCGGTGTCTACGGCCCCGACGGGGCCCAGGTCGCCTACGCCCGGGTCGTCACGGACCGGGCGACCTTCGCCTGGCTGTGCGACGTCTACGTGGACCCGGCGCATCGCGGCCGGGGCCTCGGCGTACGGCTGGCGACCGCCGTGCGCGACCACCTCGCCCCGTACGAACTCAAGCGGACCCTGCTGGCCACGATGGACGCCCACGAGCTGTACGAGAAGGTCGGGTTCGTCCCGGTGCCCAACCCCGAGATGCTGATGACCCTGAGCGCCGAGCGGTAGTTGGGCACGGTGGGTGCCCGGCCACCTCGTCGCCCGCGCAGACGGCGAGATCTGCGGCCGCGTCCTTACGGCTGCGCCATCGCCTGCCGGAAGCCCGTGTTCACCGCGAGGATCCCGCCGTCCACGCGCAGCGTCGTCCCGGTGATCCAGGCCGCGTCGCTGGATGCGAGGAAGGCCACGGCGGACGCGATGTCCTCGGGGGTGCCGACGCGGCCCAGCGGGTAGAGGGCGGCGGCCCGGTCCAGTTCGGCGTCGCGGCCCGCCCAGGCGTCGGTGCGGATCGTGCCGGGAGCGACCAGGTTGACGCGTACACCGCGCGGTCCGGCGTGGCCCGCCAGCGTACGGGTGAGGCTGGTCAGGCCCGCCTTGGCGGCGCTGTACGCGTGGCCGCCGAAGTCCTGTTCCCCGTTGACCGAGCCGATGGTGACGATCGCGCCCCGGCCCGAGGCGACCAGGTGCGGCAGTGCGGCGCGGGCGCAGCGGAACGGGCCGGAGAGCGTGATGTCCAGGTCGCGTTCCCAGACCTCGTCCGTCTCGTCCTCGAAGAGCGGGGTGTCCTGGCCCGCCGCGTAGGCGTTGTTGACCAGGACGTCGAGCCGGCCGAAGGCGGCGACCGCGTGGGCGACGGCCGCCTCGACCGCCGCCCGGTCGGCCACGTCGCAGACGAGGGATTCGGCGGTGCCGCCTGCCTCGCGTACCGCCGCCGCCGTGTGGGCGGCGCGCTTCGCGTCGAGGTCGGTGACGAGGACGGAGGCGCCTTCCGCCGCCAGGCGGCGGGCCGTTGCCGCGCCGATGCCCTGGCCGGCGGCGGTGACCAGGACGCTGTATCCGGTGAAGCGGGCGGCCGGGGGCTGGACGGGTGCTGGAGTCATAGCGCCGACCGTACTGCTCTGACCAAGGCCTGGGCACGGGGGTCGGCGGTGACTCCCTTCTGGAGGCCGTTGGTGACATAGCCCAGCGCGATGCCCGACTCCGGGTCCGCGAAGCCCAGGGAGCCGCCCCGGCCCGGGTGTCCGAACGATCCGGGGCCCAGCAGCGGCGACGCCGGGCCGTGCAGCATGTAGCCCAGGCCGAAGCGGGTGTTGACGACCAGCACCCGGTCCGGGCCCGCCGACTCCTCCGTACGGGCCAGGGTGAGCGTGGCGGGTGCGAACAGGCGGCGGTGGCCGTCGACGGGGCCGATCATCGCGGCGTAGCAGCGGGCCAGGCCCCGGGCGGTCGCGATGCCGCCCGACGCGGGGAGTTCGGCCGCACGGTAGGCGGGGTCGTTCTCGTCGGGGAACGGGGCGATCGCGCCGAACGCCCTGCGGGTGAGGGAGTCCGGGTCCCGGTAGGCCTCGACGACGGAGCGTTTGGGGCGTACGCGCAGGGCGCCCGACGCGGTGGCCGCCGCCGGGGGCTCCACCGGGCCGATACGGCCGATGCGGTGGGCCTCGTCGGCCGGGAGCCCGAACCAGAAGTCGAGGCCGAGCGGGCGGGCGATCTCCTCGGCGATCCAGCGACCGATGGTGCGGCCGGTGGCGCGGCGGACCAGTTCGCCGATCAGCCAGCTGTAGGTCTGGGCGTGGTAGCCGTGGTCGGTGCCGGGCTCCCACTGCGGGCGCTGGGCGGCGACGGCGGCGGGCCCGGAGACCCCGTCGGCGGCCTCGGCGGGGGTGAGGGCGGTGTCCAGGGCGGGCACCCCGGCCCGGTGGGCGAGGAGGTCGCGGACGAGGACGCGTTCCTTGCCGTTCGCCTTGAACTCCGGCCAGTAGGTGGAGACCGGGGCGTCCAGATCGACCTGCCCGCGCTGGTGGAGCAGCAGGGGGACGGCGGCGGCGATGCCCTTGCCCGCCGAGCGGACGATCTGGACGGTGTCGACGGCCCACGGTTCGGTGCCGTCGACGTCGCGCGTACCGGCCCACAGGTCGACGACCTTGCGCCCGTGGCGGTAGACGGCCACGGCTGCGCCGCGCTCCCCCCGCTGCTCGAAGTTACGGACGAACGCCTCCGCGACCGGTTCGAACCCGGGCGCGACCGTGCCCCGTACGTCCACGGTGACGGCTTTGGCCACGGCGTCGGTCCCGGCTTCGGTCCCGGCCTGGGCCACGGCGTCGGCCCCGGTCACGTCCGCTCCCGTGTCTGGTTCGGTTCCCGTGCCTGATCCCGATCCCGTGCGTGGTTCAGCCCCCGTGTCCGGTTCCGCTCCCGCGCCTGATCCCGATCCCGATTCCGCTTCCGCGCCCGCCGTCGTGCTCACTCCCGCGCTCCCGCTCATCCCCCCATGGTGCACGTCCCGCCAGGGTGTTCGGGGGGCGGGTCGCCGTCACCACCGTGCTGTCACGACCTGTTTACGCCGACGGAACCAGAGCTCAAGGGGCGTACGGCAGATCGTGGGTGGCCGCCAGCGCGGTGACCTCGGCAGGTGCATCGATGAAACCATCGGGTACGGGTACACGCAGGGGAGGCTCCGCCTCCTGCGGGTCCGAGGCAGATCGGACCCATCGTGCCACTTTCGTAAAATATGGGACATTAGAGGGCAGAGCGATACATATAGGAGGAGCCGGCCCATGTCCCCTGTGATCGAAGTACATGCGCGCGCCCGGCTCATCACCGATGGCCCCCTGACCCGCCCGGTCCCCGTCGACCTGCGCTACGACCCCGCCGACGAGCGGCGCGCCGTACACATACGACTGCCCGACGGCACCGACTGGCCGTTCGGCCGCGACCTCCTGGAACGCGGCCTGCGGACCCCGATCGAGCGCGGCGACGTCCGCGTCTGGCCGTGCGGCCGTACGCAGTTGATCGTGGAGCTTCACTCGACGGACGGAGTCGAGGTGTTCCAGTTCGAGATCCGGACGCTGATCCGCTTCCTCGCCCGCACTCGCGCGCAGACACCGGCCACCGCGCCGGACGCCGGCCGGGAATCCCAGCCGCAGCCGCCGTCCCGCACCGCCCGCCCCGAGCGGGGCACGCGGCCGGAACGGGGCGCACAGGCGGAACAGGGCACACAGCCCGCCCACGGCTGAAGCGCCGCGGGGAGGAGCGCCGGGAGGGGGCAGGGAGGGGTACTCAGCCGCGGCCTGAACCCGGCCCGTCAGAGCCGTTCGGCGTCCCGTTCGGCGTCCCGTCCGACGCCGCATCTGGTGCCGGTGCCGCATCCGGTGCCGGCGCCGCATCCGGTGCCGGCGCCGCATCCGGTGCCGGCGCCGCGTGGAGAATGTCGCGGGCCTGCTCGGCGGCGCGCGCTATGCCCTCGGAGACGAAGTCGAGGAAGCGGGCGACGTTCTCCATGCGGACGGCGGCCGGAGTGCCGGGCCCGAGGACGCCCACACCCTGCCGCGCGGTGTCGACCAGCTGGGCGGTGGCCCGGGCGCTGACCATCATCGACTGGTACCAGATGTCGTCGTCGACGATGTAGCGCTCACGGCGGCGCTCGTCGCGTTCCCGGCGGACCATGCCCTGGCTGTCGAGGAACGCGATCGCCTTGGAGATGGACGCCGGGCTGACCTGGAGGCGCTGGGCGAGCTCAGGCGCGGTGAGGCTGCCCGAGTCGGTGAGGGTGAGGCAGGCCAGCACCCTGGACATCATCAGAGGCATGCCCGAACCCATGATGACGGTGGTGAACTGCTCCTCGTACTCCCGCACGGCCTCGGCATCGCGCCCGTAGGGCTGCGCCGACGACTGCGGCTCCCGGGGGGCCGCCTGCTTCCGCCGGTGCGCGCGGTGTTCGGTGGCACGGTGAGCCAGATCGGCGCGATAGGCGGTGGGGCCGCCGTTGCGCATCACCTCACGCGTGATGGTCGAGGTCGGACGGTCCAGACGCCTGGCGATCTCCGCGTAGGCGAGGCCGTCGGCCAGCCCCAGCGCGATCTGCTGACGTTCCTGCTGAGTGAGTCTGCCTCCCGGCATCGCGGTTCTCCTTCGTGGTCCACGGAGCCCCCACTCTAGCGTTCACCCTCAATCTATTGCAACGCAACCCTAGCTGACGTTGCGTTAATCGCGAGCAGCATTGCAACGAATTAACGGCTCCGACCTGCTATTTCGAGAGTTACTTGCAACGAACCTGTTGAGCAATCCGTAAAGGCAACGTAGCTTTTCCCTCATCGGAAACGACGAGTGCAAGGAGAGCACGATGCAGAAGTTCGACACCACCGCCCCGGTCACCGCCGTCCTCGACATCCCCGCCGGACGGGTCCAGTTCATCGCCGCCGACCGAGGCGACGCCACCGTCGAGGTCCGGCCCGCCGACGCCTCCAGGGGCCGGGACGTGAAGGCCGCCGACCGGATCGAGGTCGCCTACGGCGACGGCGTCCTGCGCATCGCGGCCCCGGCGTCCGGGAACCGGATCCTCGGCGACTCGGGTTCCGTCGAGGTGACCGTCCAACTGCCCGCCGGGTCCCACGTCGAGGCGCGCTCGGGCGCCGCCGAACTCCGCGGCGTCGGACGCCTCGGGGATGTCGCCTTCGACGGCGCCTACCGCCGGATCAAGATCGACGAGGCGGCGAGCCTCCGCCTCACCGCGATCGAGGGGGACGTCGAGGTCGGCCGGCTGGGCGGCCCCTCGGAGATCAGCACCACCCGCGGTGACATCCGGATCGCCGAAGCCCTGCGCGGCGCGGTCGTGCTCCGCACCCGGTCCGGCGACATCTCGGTCACCGCCGCCGCCGGTGTCTCGGCCGCCCTGGACGCCGGCACCGACCACGGCCGCGTCAGCAACGCCCTCAAGAACGACGGCACCGCCGAGCTCGACATCCGCGCCACCACCGCCCACGGCGACATCACCGCCCGCAGCCTCTGACCCGCACTCATCGCGCCCCGGACGCACCGTCCGAACGCGCCCCCTGAACGCACTCTTCGAGGAGCAACGACCATGACTCATCCGGCCATCGCGGCGAACGGGCTGCGGAAGTCGTACGGCGACAAGGCCGTCCTGGACGGCATCGACCTGGCCGTCCCGGCCGGCACGGTCTTCGCACTGCTCGGCCCCAACGGCGCCGGCAAGACCACCGCCGTCAAGATTCTCTCCACCCTCGTCTCCCCCGGCGCCGGCTCCGGCGAGATCCGCGTCGGCGGACACGACCTCGCCACCGACGCCCAGGCCATCCGCGCCGCGATCGGCGTCACCGGCCAGTTCTCCGCCGTCGACGGGCTGATCACCGGCGAGGAGAACATGCTCCTCATGGCCGACCTCCACCACCTGCCCCGGCGTGAGGGGCGGCGGGTCGCCGCCGAACTCCTGGAGCGTTTCGACCTGGTGGAAGCCGCGAAGAAGCCCGCGTCCACCTACTCCGGCGGCATGAAGCGCCGCCTCGACATCGCCATGACCCTGGTCGGCTCCCCGCGGATCATCTTCCTCGACGAACCGACCACCGGCCTCGACCCACGCTCCCGCCACACCATGTGGGGCATCATCCGCGGCCTGGTGGCCGACGGCGTCACCGTCTTCCTCACCACCCAGTACCTCGAAGAAGCCGACGAGCTGGCCGACCGCATCGCCGTCCTCAACGACGGGAGGATCGCCGCCGAGGGCAGTGCCGATGAGCTCAAGCGGATCGTCCCCGGCGGCCACGTCAAGCTCCGCTTCACCGACCCGGACACCTACCGGTCCGCCGCCTCCGCGCTCACCGAGGCCGCCCCCGACGACGAGTCCCTGTCGCTCTCCATCCCCAGCGACGGCACCCAGCGCGAACTGCGCTCCATCCTCGACCACTTGGACGCGGTCGGCATCGAGGCCGACGAACTCACCGTCCACACCCCCGACCTCGACGACGTGTTCTTCGCCCTCACCGCCTCCACCAGCGTGCCCGCACAGGCCGACCAGCCGAAGGAGAACCTCCGATGAGCACCCTCGCCCTCGCCGTCCGCGACACCAACACCATGCTGCGCCGCAACCTCCTGCACGCCCGGCGCTACCCCTCCCTCACCCTGAACCTGCTCCTCACACCTGTCATGCTCCTGCTGCTTTTCGTCTACATCTTCGGCGACGTGATGAGCGCGGGCATCGGCGGCGGGGACCGCTCCGACTACATCGCCTACATCGTCCCGGGCATCCTGATGATGACCATCGGCTCCACCGTCATCGGGGCCGCGGTGTCCGTCTCCACCGACATGTCCGAGGGCATCATCGCCCGCTTCCGCACCATGGCGATCCACCGCAGCTCCGTGATCACCGGGCACGTCGTCGGCAGCGTGCTCCAGATCCTCGCCAGTCTGGTCCTGGTCGGAGCCGTGGCCGTGGCCATCGGCTTCCGCTCCGTCAACGCCACCGCCCTGGAGTGGCTGGCCGCCTTCGGACTCGTCACGCTCTTCGCCCTGGCGCTCACCTGGATCGCGGTCGGCATGGGCATGGCCAGCCCGAACGCGGAGGCCGCCGCCAACAGCGCACAGCCGCTGATCCTGCTCCCGCTCATCTCCAGCGCCTTCATCCCGGCCGACACCATGCCCGGCTGGTTCCAGCCGATCGCCGAGTACCAGCCCTTCACCCCCGTCATCGAGACCCTGCGCGGCCTGCTCCTCGGCACCGGGATCGGCCACAACGGCTGGCTGGCCGTCGGCTGGAGCCTCGGCCTGGTGGTGCTCGGCTACCTGTGGTCGAAGTCGCTGTTCCTCCGCGACCCGGCAGCGCGCTGACCGCGTGCGGCGCCCCGCCCGCACCTCGCCCGCCCTCGACGACTCGCCCGCCCTCGACCGGAGAAACACCGCAAGAGGAAAGCCCCCGTGCAGTGCGCACGGGGGCTTTCGCTGTGCCCCGGTCCCCGTCCCCACAGGTAACCGGCGCTTCCGGGGCCACGCTCCGCTCAGACCCGGCCCCGGAGCTGGGAGGGCACCGTCGGGACGGACGGGTCAGACGCGGGCGAGCTCGCGCTCACCCTCGCCGCCGCCGTCCCCGGGCCCCTGCTCGGAGCCGGGCTCGTCGGCCAGCTGCTTCTGCAGCTTCTCGCCCTCCACGTCCACGTTGGGCAACGCCCGGTCCAGCCAGCGCGGCAGCCACCAGGCCCGCTTGCCGAGCAGGGCCAGGACGGCGGGCACGATCGCCATCCGCACCACGAAGGCGTCGAAGAGAACGGCGACCGCCAGCGAGAAGCCGATCATCTTGATCATCTGCTCGGCGGAGCCGATGAAGCCGGAGAAGACCGCGATCATGATCACCGCCGCGGCCGTGACCACCCGTGCACCGTGCTTGAAGCCGGTCACGATGGCCTGCCCGGGGCTCTCTCCGTGGACGTACGCCTCGCGCATCCGCGTGACGAGGAAGACCTCGTAGTCCATCGCGAGGCCGAAGACCACGCCGACCATGAAGATCGGCATCATGCTCATGATCGGACCGGTCTGCTCGACGCCGAAGAGCGAGCCGAGCCAGCCCCACTGGAAGACCGCGACGACCGCACCGAGGGCCGCGACCACCGAGAGCAGGAAGCCCAGGGCCGCCTTCAGCGGGACGAGGATCGAGCGGAAGACCAGCATCAGCAGCAGGAACGCGAGGCCGACGACGAGCGCCAGGTAGGGCAGCAGCGCGTCGTTCATCTTCTGCGAGAAGTCGATGTTCATCGCGGTGGCGCCGGTGACCAGTACCTCGGCCCCGGTGTCCGCCTTGATGTCCTCGCCCGCGTCGCGGATGGAGTGGACGACGTCCTCCGTGGCCGTCGAGGACGGCCGGTCCTTGGGGATGACCACGATCGTCGCGGTGTCGCCGGCCTTGTTGAAGGTGGCCGGGGCGACGGCGACGACACCGATGGACTCGATCTCCTCGGAGACCCGCGCGACGGCGGCCTTGCCGTCGGAGCTGTTCTTCGTGTCGACGACCGTCATCAGCGGACCGTTGAACCCGGGGCCGAAGCCGTCCGAGAGCATGTCGTACGCCTGACGCTGCGTGGTCGACTCCGACTGGGCGCCGTCGTCGGGCAGGCCCATCTCCAGCGAGGCCGCCGGTACGGCGATGACGCCGAGGCCGAGAACGCCCACGAGCATGACCCAGACCGGCTTGCGCAGCACGAACCGCGCCCAGCGGGTGCCCATGTTCGGCTTGGCCTCGGTGCTCTTCTCCGCCTCCGTGGCCTTGCGCGCCTTGCGCCCCATGACCCGCTTGCCCGCGAAGCCGAGGGCGGCGGGGACGAGGGTGAGCGCGATGAGGACGGCGACGGCGACCGCGCCTGCAGCGGCCAGGCCCATCTTCGTCAGCATCGGAATGTTGACGACGGAGAGGCCGGCCAGGGCGATGACCACGGTCAGGCCCGCGAAGACGACGGCGGATCCGGCCGTGCCGACGGCCCGTCCGGCGGCTTCCTCGTGCTTCCGGCCCTCGGCCAGTTCGGCGCGGTAACGGGAGACGATGAAGAGCGCGTAGTCGATGCCGACCGCGATGCCGATCATCGTGGCGAGGATCGCGGTGGTGGAGCCCAGATCCAGCACATCGGCCAGCGCGGTGATCGTCCCGACCCCGATCGCGACGCCGATGAGCGCGGTCAGCAGCGAGAGTCCGGCGGCGACCAGCGAGCCGAAGGTGATGACCAGGACGACCGCGGCTATGGCCACACCGATGACCTCGGCGGTCCCGGTGTGCGGCATGACCTGGAGGGCGTCACCGCCGATCTCCACCTTCATCCCGCTGCTCTGCGCGTCCTCGGCCGCGCCCTTCAGAGCTTCCCTGGTCTCTTCGGTCAGCTCCATGGAGCTGACCTCGTAGCCGACCGAGATGTACGCCGTCGAGCCGTCCTGGCTCACGGCCTGCTTCAGGAACGGGTCGGCGACCGAGGCGATCTGCTCGGAGCCGGACTCCAGCTCCTTGACGATGCCGGTGATCTCGCTCTTGTTGGCGGGATCGGTCACCTTCTCGCCGCCGGGCGCCTTGAAGACGACACGGGCGGTGGCGCCGTCGGCGCTGGTGCCGGGGTTGCGCTGTTCCAGCAGGTCGAAGGCGCGCTGCGCCTCCGTACCAGGGATGGAGAAGGAGTTGGAGGTGTCGGTGGACGCGGTCGCCATACCGACTCCGGCGACCGCCAGCAACGCCACCCAGATCAGGGCGACGAAGCGGCGGCGGCGGAAGGTGAGCCGTCCGAGCTTGTAGAGGAAAGTGGCCACGGGGGCGTACTCCCGGTCAGGTCGTATGAGTGGAATTGGGCATGCGGAACCAGCCCGACGACGAGAGCGGCGTGTCAGGTGGAGCGTCGGGGAGAGGGCCGTACGGGTGGGACGGGGACGTCAGACACCGAGGGCGGGGAGAACCACGGAATCCACGTAGTCGATGAGGAACTCCTGGTCGACAGGACGGTCCTCGATCAGTTGCCGGGCGGCCAGCGCGCCGACCAGCATGTGCGGGATGTACTTCAGCGCCGGATTGTCCGGGCGCATCTCACCCCGGTCCACCGCCCGTTGCAGCAGCTGGTCGAGGCCGGTCATCTCCGGTTCGATCAGCAGCTCGCGCAGGGCCTGGAGCAGCTCGGGATACTCATGGACGGCATGGCTCAGGCCCCGCATCAGCGCGGCGTCCTTCTCCATCTGGCAGTCGTCGGTCCGGCTCAGCGCGGCATGGAAGTCCCCGCGCAGCGAACCGGTGTCGATGTCCGAAAGGCTCCCCGGCTTGTTGTGCCGCAGCGCCTTCGCGACCAGCTCGGGCTTTGAGCCCCACTGGCGGTAGAGGGTGGCCTTGCTCGACCGGGTACGGGCGGCGACGGCGTCCATGGTCAGGGCGTCGTAACCGACCTCGCGGAGCAGATCGAGGACGGCCTCGTACAGCTCGCCCTCACGCTCGGGGGTCAGCCTGGTGCGTGCCATGTGCCGACCTCCTTCGCTTCACTGTCCGGTGTCCCGCTCAACAGTCCGTCCCGCTCAACAGTCCGTCCTGCTCAGCAGCTCCGCTCACCCTCGAACGAAACTGTTTCGTACACGTGAACCGTACCCGCACGGCCCAGCGAAACGAAATCGTTTCGCTTGTGTTCTGCACCACAAGTTGCCCCGGACCCCGCGCACCGAAAACATTGGGGGGTGAGTGACGACGTCGCGTATCTCCGTTTCCCGCACCTTCACCAGGACTTGCTGTGCTTCGCGGCCGAGGACGACCTCTGGGTCGCCCCCCTCGCCGCCGCCGGGCACCGCCCCGGACGGGCCTGGCGGGTGACCGCCGACCGGACCAGGGTCAGCCATCCACGCTTCTCGCCCGACGGCTCCTCCATCGCCTACACGACCTGGCGCACCCTGGACCCCGAGATCCACCTCGCCCCGGTGGACGGCGGCCCGGCCCGCCGGCTCACCCACTGGGGCTCGACCGACGCCCGGGTCTGCGGCTGGAGCCCCGATCCGGGCGAGGCCTGCCAGATCCTCGCCGTCTCCTCGCACAACCAGCCGTTCTCCTACTTCTCCTGGGCCTACAGCGTCCCCACCGACGGCGGCCCCGGCGGCAGGCTCCCCTGGGGCCCGGTCTCCGACATCGCGGTCGCCGACGTCGACGGCGAGCGCCGCACCCTGCTGCTCACCGGCACGCCCCCGCACGAACCGGCCGCCTGGAAGCGCTACCGGGGCGGGGCCATGGGCCGCCTGTGGCTGCACGGCGAACGCCTGCTCCCGGACATCGACGGCCACCTCGCCAACCCGATGTTCGTCGGCCGCCGCATCGCGTTCCTCTCCGACCACGAGGGCGTCGGCAACCTCTACTCCTGCCTGATGGACGGCACCGGCCTGCGCCGGCACACCGACCACGACGCCTTCTACGCCCGGAACGCCTCCAGCGACGGTCACCGGGTGATCTACCAGTGCGCGGGCGAGCTGTGGCTGGTCGAGGACCTGGAGTCGCCCGACGCCACCCCGCGCAAGCTGGAGGTGCGCCTCGGGGGCCCGCGCACCGGCCGGCGCGTCCACCAGGTGCCCGCCGCCAGCAACGTCGACTCGCTCTCCGTCGACGAGACGGGCCGGGCCAGCGCCGTCACCGTACGCGGCAGCCTCTACTGGCTCACCCACCGCGACGGCCCGGCCCGCACCATCGCCGACACCCCCGGCGTCCGGGTGCGGCTGCCGGAGATGCTCGGCAGCGGCGGTCAGGTCGCGTACGTCACCGACGCGGACGGCCCCGACGCCGTCGAGATCGCCTATCTGCCGCGCGCCAGCGGCGACCGCCCGCCGCGCAGGCTGGCCTCCGGGCTGCTGGGCCGGGTCCAGGAGATGATCTCCGACCCGGACGGCGAACGCCTCGCCATCGCGTCGAACGACGGCCGCCTGCTGCTCCTGGACACGGGGGAGGGGCAGGCGGAGCTGCTGGAACCGGAGGCGGAAGCTCCACAAGCCGGGGAGAAGGCCCCCAGCGGCTCGACCCGCGCCGACCTCCACGCCGCCGCCGGTGCGGCGACCCCGGACCGTGCCGCGCCGGTCGACGAGCACCCCGGCCTCACCGAGCTGATCCGCTCGGTCAACGGGCCCGTGCGCGACCTCGCCTTCTCCCCCGACGGCGACTGGCTGACCTGGTCGCACCCGGGCATCGGCCGCTCGCTGCGGCAGATCAAGCTGGCCCGGATCTCCGGCCCCGGCGCCCCGGCGATCGTCGACGTCACCAACGGCCGCTTCGAGGACGAGAACCCGGTCTTCACGGACGACGGCCGCTATCTCGCCTTCCTCTCCTGGCGCGGCTTCGACCCGGTGTACGACGTCCACACCGGCGACCTGTCCTTCCCGCTCGGCTGCCGCCCGTACCTGGTCCCGCTCTCCTCGGCGACCCCGTCCCCCTTCGCCCTCTCGCCCGACGGCCGTCCGGCCGCGGGCGGCCTGGACCCGGTGGACGTGCCGGAAGGCGGTACGCCGGAGGGGTCGACGGTCATGGTCGAGTTCGAGGGGCTGGAGAGCCGGGTGACGCCGTTCCCGGTCTCCGCCTCCAAGTACTCGGCGCTGGCCCCGGTGAGCGGCGGCGGGCTGGTCTGGCTGCGCTGGCCGATCTCGGGGGCGCTGGGCGAGACGTTCGCCAACCCGGCCGACATGTCGGGGCGGCCGACCCTGGAGCACTTCAACATCGCGAAGGCCCGCAGGACCGAACTGGTCGACCACCTCGACTGGTTCGCGGTCAGCGGCGACGCGTCCCGCCTGGTCGTGATGGACGACGGCGAACTCCGCGCCGTACCGGCCACCGAGCCCGGCGACACCGACTCCACCGTCTTCCTGGACCTGCGCCGCATCCTGCACGAGGTCGACCCGGGGGCGGAGTGGCGGCAGGCGTACGGCGAGGCGGGGCGGCTCATCCGCGCCTACTTCTGGGAGCCGGACATGTGCGGCATCGACTGGGACGGGGTGCTGGACCAGTACCGCCCCCTGGTCGAACGGGTCGCGTCGCCGGACGAGTTCGCGGACCTGCTGCGCGAGGTGCTGGGCGAGCTGGGCACCTCGCACGCGTACGTCTCCCCCGCCCGCCGCAACGAGGGCCCGCCGCACTACCAGCGCGCGATCGGCCTGCTGGGCGCCAACCTGGTCTGCCGGGACGGCGCCTGGACCGTCCAGCGCATCCTGCCCGGCGACTCCTCGGACTCCAAGGCCCGTTCGCCGCTGGCGGGCACGGGGATCAGGGAGGGCGCGGTCCTCACCCACGTCGACGGCCGCCCGGTGGACCCGGTCGCCGGCCCGTACCCCCTGCTGACGGCGGCGGGCGGCACGACGGTGGAGCTGACCTTCTCCCCGGCGGGCGGCGGCCCGTCCCGCCGGGTGGCGATCATGCCCCTGGTCGACGAACGCCCGCTGCGCTACCAGGACTGGGTGGCCAAACGCCGTGACGTCGTACGGGAGTTGAGCGGCGGAAAATGCGGATACCTGCACATCCCGGACATGGGCGGCTCGGGCTGGGCGCAGTTCAACCGCGACCTGCGGCTGGAAGTCTCCCGCCCCGCCCTGATCGTGGACGTACGGGGCAACGCGGGCGGCCACATCAGCGAGCTGGTCGTCGAGAACCTCACCCGCAAGATCCTCGGCTGGGACCTGACCCGCAACGCCCAGGCGGTGAGCTACGCCTCCAACGCGCCGCGCGGCCCGGTGGTCGCCCTGGCCGACGAGGCCACCTCCTCCGACGGCGACATGATCACCGCCGCGTTCCGGCTGCTGAAGCTGGGACCGGTGGTGGGCCAGCGCACCTGGGGCGGCGTGGTCGGGATGACCGGCCGCCACCGCCTGGGCGACGGCACGGTGATCACGGTCCCGATGAACGCGGCCTGGTTCGACACGTACGGCTGGTCGGTGGAGAACCACGGCGTGGAACCGGACGTGGAGGCCCTGCGCACTCCGCTGGACTGGGCGGAGGGCCGGTACGCCGTCCTCGACGACGCGGTCCGCCTGGCCCTGGAACTCCTGGCCGCGCACCCGGCGGCGACCCCGCCCTCGTACGAAACGGCCCCGAACCTGCGACGGCCACCGCTGCCACCGAGGTGACCCCCGGGGCTCGGGGGCCGAGCTTCGAGAGCCGAGCTCCGGAAGGGGAGTGCTCACTCTTTCGGGTGTACGTGGGAGGGGTGCGGGCCCGAAGCTTGAGCTTCGGGACGCGGGTGTCGGGACACGAGCTCCGAGGTTCGAGCTCCTTCTGTCACCGGTAGGGAAACAAGGGGGGTTGGGAAAACCGCCCTCCCCTCCCTTCCCTCCCGCCCCCGTCTCGACCAGCAAGTATGACTAATCCGCAGCGAGTTGCGGCGCCATCACGCGGCTGCTTACGGTGCCCCCAATGAAACGACCCCGACCGGTGCTGACAACACCGTGCCGGGGTCTCACCACAAGACCGAAGAACCTAGAAAGACGATCCCGTGGCTACTGAGAACCTTAGCCCCGCCCTGCGTGCACCCGCGCGCTCACACCCTTACCCGAAGGCAAAGCCCGGCTACGGCAAGCGCTCGGCACCTTCCCGGGTTCCCGCCACCGGAGCGGAGTTCGCCCTGCTGCCCGAGCGCGAGCGCTATGTCGCCGGATTCGTCGACCACCTGCCCGACGGCTCGGCGATGGACATCAAGACCCTGGCCAAGCAGCTCCCGCTCTACGGCCAGCAAGCCGTGTCCTCGGCCCTGACCGCCCTGTCGGTGGCCGGACACCTGCGCCGCGTACGCCGCCCGGCGGGCGAGGGCGACCAGGTCCGCTGGGCCTTCCGGACCTTCTGGTCACGCACGGCCCGCGACAACGAGTGGTGGAACGCGTTCCTGGCGGAGGAGGACGCCGGGACCTCCCCGTCGACGACGACCTCCGAGACCGGGCCCCCGCCCTGGGCAACTGCTGAAGAGCCCGCGCCCGCCGCACACGTACCACCGCAGGCGCAAGCTCCGGAGCCGGATCCCGAGCGGGAATCGGAAGAGGAAAACGTACGCCGACCCGAACAGCAGGAAGCGCAGACACCGGAAGCGAGTACGCCCCCCGCCCCGGCCCCGCCGCCACAAGCGCCCGCCGCGACGCCCCCCACGACACCGGCCGCACTGCCGCAGTCGCCCCGCGCCGCCCTCTCCCTCGCCTACGTGGCCCTGGCCCAACTCGGCCGCCACGAGCCTCGCTTGGCGCTCTCCTCCGCCGACTGCGAGACGCTGCAAAGCCTGGCGCAGGGCTGGTTCGACCGGGGAGTGGACGCGGACTATCTCTTCCAGGCCCTCACCTGCGGGATCCCGGCCAGGGTCGACTCCCCCGCCGGCTTCGTCCGCGACCGGCTCATCAGGAAACTCCCGCCCCACCTGCCGCCCACGCCCCCCGCGCCGGGCGTCACGGCCCACCGTCTACTGGTCGAGTGCACCGAATGCGGGGCCCCGGGCCGCCCCGAATCCCTCCCCGACGGCCTCTGCGGCCCCTGCCGCCGGTCCGGCCCGGGTGCCGCCACCCCGGCCCCGGCCTCGACCACCTCACGCCCCGACGCCCGCCTGCTCGCCGAACAGATCCGAGGGCTCCTGAAGACCGTCTGAGGAACCCGATGAGACTGCCGCCAGTATCGTCCATGTCGACGCCTCGGGATCGGGACGCCGAACCCCGCTTGCCGGACTCAGCGACCCCAACGCCGACGTCGGTAGTAGGCCACCGTGACTACCGCGAGCAGCGGCCCCCAGGCCAGCAGTGGCAGATAGCAGGCGGTCATCAGCCAGTAGTGGGCGCCATCGGGTGATCCGACGGCACCCATGTTGTCCGCATCGTTCCAGCCGAACGCACCGGTGAACGTGATGAAGGTGACGAACGCCGCACCGAGCGAGGCAGGGATCACCGCGGCCGATACGGGAATTCTCCGGCCGCCCAGGACCGGTACCCAGCGCGGAAGTTCCTCGCCCCATCTCTGGACCAGGCCCAGGGTGAGCAGCCCGAGCGCCTCGGCGAACAGGCTGAGTCCGATCAGATAGGGGGACCCTTCGCCGGGAAAGTTCTCCGGGCCAAGGACCTCATCGGTGAATCCGGAGTCCCAGCCCAGGGCGATGGCGATACGCCACAGCCCGGACGGCGCCAGGGTCAGTGCGGCTGCGTGCGCCGCCAGGCGGACGGAACGGGGGACCTGCGGCGCGCCTGGTACAGGCGTCTCGACAGCCAGGGTGTCAGCCACGGCGGATCGCCGCCTCGGGCTGCGCGGGAGACTTGGTGATCTCGGCGTGGACCACCTTGAAGCCACCCTTGACCACGGTCGTGAACGGTGCGGGGGCCATGCACGTACCGGCCTGCGGCCTTGCGGGCCGGCCGTTCTCATCGACGTGCCCGGGGTCGACGTTCACCACCCCCCAGGAGAAGCCGAGCCGGTCCGGCTCGCCCTTCCCGCCCTGCTGGACGCTGATGCCCAACCGGGCGCCGATCTCCTCGACGTTCGACTTCGTTACGACTGCGGTCAGGGTCGCCGTCCGGCCGCTGGTGACCAGGCAGTCCACCTGGGCCTCCGCCCACCCCGTGGCTCCGCCCCGGGGGGTATGGGAGATCTTCAGTGTGCCCCGGGCATCTGTGGACAGTCCCTCGGGAGCCGTGGGGGGCATCGGCCGGGTGAACGGCGTCTGTTCGGCGTGGATGGTGAAGCGGATGTCGTCGTTGATCGACTCGATGTAGGAGATTCGCGCTTCCCCGTGGACGCTCGCGGTCTTCGCCGGCTTCCTCTCGACGGACGCAGCCGGGGCTGCAGGAGCGGGCCCGGCGACTACCAGCCCGGCGAGGACGGCGACGGCTGCTGTAGCGCCGATTGCGGCGTTGCGCATAATGAACTCCCTTGCCTTGCACGATATTTGTAGTGCCGTGGTCGGTCGAACGGCTCAAGCTTCACCCCTGGTGCGCCTCGATCCCATCCGCCGATCGGCACAAAGATCGCGCCGCCGCCCGGCCCTCCTATGCCGTTCGGCAGAGAGCCCCGCCACATCGCGCATCCGTACGCTGACCACCATGTGGGAATCAACCGGCTCGGCCGTCCAGGTGCTTGGCGCTCTGCCGTCGCTCGCGGCCGCGGGCACGCTGGTGTGGGCCGTTGCCCGCCCCCGTGCCGCAGTTCGTCAGCGGCTCGGCCGCCTCGCCCGCCCGACCACGGTCTGTGCGGCCCTCTCTCTGACCACCAGCTTCGCTCTGCCGAAGGCGGGATTCGACTCCGGCTGGAAGCTGGCGGAGACCGCCGTCCTGCTGCTCCTGCTGGCCGTGGTCACCCGCTGGTCACCCCTGCGCGAACTCAAGTCGGCCCTCCCGCTGACCGCCATTGCGGTGATCCTCTGGCCGCTGCCGCTGGTCGACGGTGAGTCCTTCCTGGAATCCATCGGAATCGCCACCTTCTGGCTGCTTCCCGTAGCCGCCGCGTTGGTGGCCGGCGCCTACCCCCGCCGCCAGGAACTGCGGCGCCGCAGCGCGGTGGCCGAGGCCCGCAGCGCCCAGCGTCTTCAGCTCTCCCGCGACCTGCACGACTTCGTCGCCCATGACATCAGCGGGATCGTCGTCCAGGCCCAGGCGGCCCGCTTCGTCGCCTCCACCGACCCCTCCCACACGGTGCTCGCCCTGGAACGCATCGAAAAGGCGGGCCTGAGCGCCCTGGCCGCGATGGACCGGACCGTACAGATGCTGCACGGCCGGGAGGCACCCGCCGCCGAGCCGCTCCCCGACGTGTCCCAACTGCCTGCGCTGATAGCTGACTTCACTTCAGCGGGAGCCACCGAGGCGCATCTGGACCTGCCTCCCCTGGCCACGGAGGCGCTCTCCCGCGAGGCGGGCTCCGCCGCGTACCGCATCGTCCTCGAGGCGCTGACCAACATCCGCCGACACGCCCCCGGCGCCCCCCGCGCCACCGTCACGTTCACCCCCACCGCCACCACCGTGGAGATCCGGGTCACCAATGACCGCGGCGCCCGCACCGCCCCGGCCCGCCGCCGCGCCTGGCGGGGCGGCCTCGGCCTCCCCGCACTCACCGAGCACGCCCAGGCCCTCGGCGGAACCCTCTCGGCGGGGCCGCACGGCGACGGCGGCTGGCAGCTCACCGCCGTCCTGCCTGCCACGCTCCCGAAAGAGACCTCATGACGACGCCCCTCGGCCCGACCCGCATCCTGATCGCCGACGACCAGGAGGACGTACGCAGCGGCTTCCGCCTGATTCTTGGCTCGCAGCCCGACATGACCGTGGTCGGCGAGGCGGCGGACGGCCTCACCGCCGTTCACCTCGCACGCACCCTGAGCCCAGACCTGATCCTCGCCGACATCCGCATGCCGGTCCTGAACGGCCTCGAACTCACCCGCCGCCTCGCCGGCCCGGACGTACCCAACCCGATGCGTGTCCTCGTCGTCACCACCTTCGACCACGACGACTACGTACGCACGGCACTGCACGACGGCGCCTGCGGGTTCCTGCTCAAGCGCTCGGGCCCCGGGCTGCTGATCGAGGGTGTCAGAGCGGCGATGGCCGGGGACGTCCTCATCAGCCCCCAGATCACGGTCCGCCTGCTCCAGACCCTCGTCCCTGCGCCCGCCCCAGCAGCGCCCACGGCTCTGTCGCCTCTCACCGCCCGGGAGCAGGAGATTGCCCGGCTGGTCGCCGAGGGCCTCACCAACGCCGAGATCGGCGAGAAACTCTTCATCTCAGCGGGCACAGCCAAGTCCCACATTGCGAACGTCCAGGCGAAGCTGAAGGCCCGCAACCGGGTGGGCATCGCCGCCTGGGCCTGGGAAAGCGGTCTGGCCGGCCCAGCCCCACGGGAGCAGGGCGCATGCCCGAGACGTTCTGGCAGAAGTGCGGGGGAGATGGGCGCATGAGTGCCCCCGTGTCCGCACAGGCAGGAGGCGCACCCGGTCACCCGGGTGCGCCTCCTGGAGCGACGCGTACGCACGCGCGAACCGCAGCACGCACGCGTCACACCTCAGTGACCGTCAACGGTCAAAACGCTCGCGCGCCTTGTCCTTCGCGTCCTCGGCACGGTCCTTCATGCCCGAGGAGGAGCCCGACTCCTGGTCACGGCCCTGGGAGGCGCGGTCCTTGGCCTCGTCCTTGCCCTGACCGGCCTTCTGCTTGGCCTGGTCGGCGAGCTCCTGCGCCTTGTCCTTGAACTGGTCCGAAATACCCATGCTGTTCACTCCTGTGGGATGCGCGGGGTAGGTGGGGGACGGCCCCCTGCGGGGCCTCGCCCAGCGTTGCACGGCCCGACATCCCTCGCATTTCGTACCGCTACGTACGGTCAGCACGCTCCGCACGCGCGTCCTGGTCCGCCGCTCCCCCGGCCCCCACCAGCCCCTTCGGCACGGTGTGCAGCCGCGGCTCGAACCGCCGCATCTCGCGCTGCCCGCCGATCGCGATGACGGACGGCAGGTAACCGCGGACCGACTGCATCCCGCGCAGCCACCACTGGGCGTACACGTGCGGGGAGCGCCGCGCTATGCCGTCCACGATCCGGTCGACGGCCGGGCCGAGCGGGTACGTACGGTTCATCGGCCACGGCAGCCGCCGGCGCAGCTCGCGCATCACGTCGTCCTGGTCCGCCCCGCGCACCATGTCGGTGTCGGTCCAGGAGAGGTAGCCGACGCCGACCTTGACGCCCTTGTAGCCGACCTCGGCGCGCAGGCTGTGCGCGAAGGCCTCGACGCCCGACTTGGACGCGCAGTACGCGGTCATCATCGGGGCCGGGGTGATCGCGGCCAGCGACGCTATCTGGAGGAAGTAGCCGCGGCTCTCCATCAGCACCGGCAGGAAGGCCCGCCCGGTGACCGCGCCGCCGATGAGGTTCACCTCGATGACCCGCCGCCAGGCGTCCGGGTCGGAGTCGGCGAACGGGCCGCCCGCGGCGACACCCGCGTTGGCGACGACGACGTCGACCTTGCCGAAGCGCTCCTTGACCTCGCGCGCCACCTGGGCCATCGCCGCGTGGTCGGTGACATCGGCGAACCAGTGGCCGCTCTCGCCGTGCAGCCGCTCGGAGACCTGCTTCAGCTCGTCCGGCTCCAGGCCGACGAGCGCCAGCGTCGCCCCACGGGCCGACAGCTTGCGGGCCAGCAGCTCACCCACGCCCCGGGCCGCGCCGGTGACGACGACGACCTGGCCCTCAAGACCGCGCTTGCCGCTCATGCGACATCCTCCCTCTCCGCCGTGGCGGCTTTCCGCTCGGCGGCCGCCCCCGTGGCGACGTACCGGGTGACCAGCTCCCTGATCTTCGCCGTGACGGCCTCCGGGGCCTCCACCGGCGTCATGTGCCCCATGCCCGCCAGCTCGGTCAGTCCGAGCCCGACCGGCAGCGCGGCCGCGATGGCCCGCGCGTGGACCGGCGGGGTCAGCCGGTCGTCCGTGCCGGCGATCACCGCGGTCGGCACCCGCAGCTCGCGCACGCCCGCCGCGAGGTCCAGCTCGGCGAGCACCTGGCCCCACGCCACTCGCGCGCGGCGCGGGCAGGCGTGCACGATGCGGGCGCAGGCGTCGACCCGGTCCGGAGCCGAACCGGCCCCCATCGTCGCGTACTTGAGGACTTTCCTGGAGACCGGGTTGACCGGCCCGAGCGGTGCTTTCGCGCCCAGTACGGCAGTGGTGAGCCGAGTCCGCAGCGCACCCGCGCGCAGCGGCAGGACGCGGGCCTCGGCGGTCAGCCGCGTAACTCCGGTGGAACAGAGCAGCACGGCGGCGGCGTGCTCGCGGAGTCCGGGGCGCGCGGCGGCGGCCATCACCGTCATCCCGCCCATCGAGTGCCCGGCGAGCACCGCCCTGCGGCCCTGGGCGAGCGTCGCGGCGAGGACCGCTTCGAGATCGTCGGCGAGCGCGTCCGTGCTGTAGCCGCCGGGCCCCGGCGCGGGGGTGAGCCCGTGGCCGCGCTGGTCGTAGGCGATGACCCGGTGGTCGGCGGCAAGGTCGCGTATCTGGGCGTCCCAGAAACGGGTGTTGCAGGTCCAGCCGTGGGCCAGGACCACCGCCGGGGCGCCCTCGGGGCCGTGCAGTTCGACGTGGATCCGGGAGCCGTCGGCGGAGCGCGCGGTCAGCTCGGCCGCTGGGACCGGCGGTACGGTGTCTCGGTGCAGGAGGCGGCTCATCGCGCGGCCTTCTCGGCGACGGAGTCGGAAGCCGTGCCGGAGGCGGCGGTCACGGTCTCGCGATCGGTGCGGCCCGGCTGCTCCGGTACGCGTCCGCTCCCGGCGGCCCGCCCCGTCCCGCCCGCCGCGCCGGCCCGGACGACGTCGTACTCCGCGAGGTCCACCGAACGCGTCTGCCGACGGAACTCACCCGTGGTGCCGGGCCAGACGGTGGTGTTGCGGCCCGCCTCGTCCAGGTACCAGCTGGTGCAGCCGCCGGTGTTCCACACGGTGCGCTTCATCCGCTGCTGGACCCGGTCGTTCCACGCGGTGACGGCGGCGGAACGGGCGTCGAGCGCGGCACGTCCGCCCAGCACGTTCAACTGCCGCAGGTAGTCGGCCAGGTAGTTCAGCTGGGACTCGATCATCAGGATCATGGAGGAGTTGCCGAGCCCGGTGTTGGGGCCGATGATCGTCATCCAGTTGGGGAACCCGGCGGCGGTCGCGCCGCGCAGCGAGTTCATGCCGTCCTTCCAGGACTCGGCGAGCGTGATGCCCTCCTCGCCGACGACCCGCTCGGCGATCGGCATGTCCGTCACATGGAAGCCGGTGCCGAAGATGATCGCGTCGACCTCCGCCTCGCTCCCGTCGGCGGCGACCACGGTGGAACCGCGTACCTCGCTGAGCCCGGAGGCGACGACGTCCACATTGGGCTGGGCGAGGGCCGGATAGTAGGTGCTGGAGAGCAGGATCCGCTTGCAGCCGATGCGGTAGTCCGGGGTCAGCTTCGCCCGCAGGGCAGGGTCCTTGATGGCCCGCGCCATGTTGGACTTGGCGATCTTCTCCACCAGGCCCAGCTGGTCGGGGTGTTTGGTGAAGGCGCTGACCTGCAACTCCCTGATGCCCCACAGCAGTCCGCGGCGCGCCGTGCCGGTGACGGGGACGGCGCGGTGCAGTGCCCGCTCGGCCTTGCTGATCGTGCGGTCCACGCGCGGCATGACCCAGGGCGGGGTGCGCTGGAAGAGCGTGAGCTTCGCGGTCCTCGGCTGGATCGCCGGGACGATCTGGATCGCGGACGCGCCCGTGCCGACCATCGCGACGCGCTTGCCGGTCAGGTCGTAGTCGTGGTCCCAGCGCGCGGAGTGGAAGACCTTGCCGGGGAAGGAGTCGAGCCCTGGTATGTCGGGCGTCTTGGGGTCGGAGAGCGGCCCGGTGGCGGAGACGACGACATCCGCGTGGAGCACGGCCCCCTCGGCGGACTCGATCACCCAGTACAGGTTCTCCTTGTCCCAGGTCATCAGCTTCACCTCGTGGTTCAGCCTGATGTGCGGGCGGAGCCCGAAGTTGTCGGCGACGCGCTCCAGGTAGGCCCGGATGTGCTCCTGCCCGGAGAAGGTGCGCGGCCAGTCGGGGTTGGGGGCGAACGAGAAGGAGTAGAGGTGGGACGGTACGTCACAGGCGCAGCCGGGATAGCTGTTGTCGCGCCAGGTGCCGCCCACCGAGTCGGCCCGCTCCAGGACGACGAAATCGGTGATGCCTTCGCGGCGCAGCCGTACGGCGGCCCCCAGGCCCCCGAATCCGGTTCCGATCACCGCCACACGTACGTGTTCCTGCTGGGCCATGCTGCCGCCTCCCGCGGTACGTCACACGACTCTGCCAGCAATCACTGGCATTGTTCGGAGAGTAGAGCAGGACCGTACTGATGGGTAGGGGGCGGACCGAGGAAAGTTACCGGCGGTACAACATAGGGTGCCCCTGTGGCCGAAGGACGCGAGCACCGCGAATACCGCATGGAGGAGTTGGCCAGGGAGGCCGGCATCACCGTGCGGACCCTGCGCTTCTACCGGGAGCGCGGGCTGATTCCGCCGCCTCGCCGCGAGGGCCGCATCGCCTGGTACGACGACCACCACCTGGCCCGGCTGCGGACCATCACGGGCCTGCTGGAGCGCGGCCACACCCTCAACGGCATCGCCGACCTGGCGGCCACCTTCGAGAGCGGCCGCGATGTCGCCGAGGTGCTGGGCCTGGGCGAACCGACCGAGGAGACCCCGGTCCGGCTCACCCCGGAGCAGCTCGCGGACTACTTCGAGAGCGAGGTCACGCCCGAGAACCTCGCCACCGCACTGGACCTGGGGTATCTCGCCACCGACGGGGACGAGATCGTGCACATCAGCCGCCGCCTCCTGGAGGTGTCGGCCGAGCTCGTACGGGGAGGGGTGCCGCTGTCCACGGTGCTCTCCTCGGGCCGCCGCGTCCGCGAGCACGCGGACGCGCTCGCCGAGATCTTCGTACGCGTACTGCATGCCCACGCCAAGGAGACCGAACCGGCCCAACTCCGCCCACTGGCCCGCGCGGTGGTGGACGCCGAGCTGTCCATGGCCTTCGACCGGAGGCTGCGCCGCGAGGACGGCACACAGCCCCCGAAGTCCGACTGACCCGCCCCCTCGCCCGGGGCACCCACCGGAACCCGGGGCGTGGACCCCGTTCTCCGCGTGCCGGCCGGGGCCCCCGGGGGAGGCGTCGGCCGGGGCCCCCGGGGGTGCCGGCCGGATCCTCCGGGGCGTCGGGCGGATTCTCCGGGGTGCCGGCCGGTTCCGGTTCCCCGGGGGCGTCGGCCGGATTTCCCGGGGGTGCCGGCCGGGGACCCGAGGCGTGGACCCGTTCTCCGGGTGCCGGCCGGGAACTACCGCTCGTAGACGACCGTCACCGGCGCATGGTCGCTCCAGCGCTCGCCGTGCGTGGCCGCCCGCTCCACCCAGGCCTTCACCGCGCGTCCGGCCAGCCCCGGGGTCGCCATCTGGTAGTCGATGCGCCAGCCGCTGTCGTTGTCGAAGGCCCGCCCCCGGTACGACCACCAGCTGTAGGGCCCCTCGACCTCCGGATGCAGCGCCCGCACGACGTCCACGTAGGCCGCCTCCTCCAGGACCCGGGTCAGCCAGGCACGCTCCTCGGGGAGGAAGCCGGAGCTCTTGCGGTTGGCCTTCCAGTTCTTCAGGTCCGCCTCCTGGTGGGCGATGTTCCAGTCGCCGCAGACCACGACCTCGCGGCCGTCCGCCGCGGCCCGCGCCTTCAATCCCTGAAGGTAGGGCAGGAAGGCGGCCATGAAGCGCTCCTTCTCGTCCTGACGCTCGGTGCCGACCTCGCCGGAGGGCAGATACAGGCTCGCGACGGTGACACCGGGGAGGTCGATCTCCGCATACCGGCCGCTCGCGTCGAACTCCTCCGCCCCGGGGGCCCCGAAGCCGCCGAAGCCGATCTGGACCCGCTCGGGGGCCTGCCGCGAGTAGAGCGAGACGCCGGCGCGGCCCTTGGCGGCGGCGGGCGCGTGGACCGTGTGCCACCCTTCGGGAGCGCCCACACCTTCGGGCAGCTGGGCGAGCTCGGCCCGCACTTCCTGAAGGCAGATCACATCGGCGTCGGTCCCCGCCAGCCACTCGACGAAGCCCTTCTTGGCGGCGGCGCGGAGCCCATTGACATTTACGCTGGTAACGGTGAGCATCCCGAAACAGTACCCACTCCCCCCTTACGCATAGATGTACGATATTTAGCATGATTATTCAGACACGGCCTTTCGACCACCCCGACGCCGTCAAACTCAACGATCAGGTGCAGCTCGAATACGCCGAGCGCTACGGCGATGGGGGCGATCTCACAGAGCTCGACCCCTTGATGTTCCTTCCGCCGCGCGGCCTGTACCTGCTCGCCTACGACGAGCTGGACCGCCCCGTGGCGACCGGCGGCTGGCGGACCCAGAACCGCAACGCCGAGGGCTACTGGGACGGCGACGCCGAGATCAAGCGGATGTTCGTGATACCCGAGGGGCGCGGCAGGGGCCTGGCCCGGCGGATGCTGGCCGCCCTGGAGGAGGACGCACGCACCGCCGGCCGGACCCGGATGGTCCTGGAGACCGGCGACCAGCAGCCCGAGGCCATCGCGCTGTACACGTCGAGCGGCTACACGGTCTGCGAGAAGTTCGGCTACTACCGGGAGTACGAGAGCAGCATCTGCATGGCGAAGCCGCTCCTGCCGCCCGGAGCCTGACCCGGCTGCCCGGCTACCCGGGCGCCGGGGAGCCGGCCCGTCCGGCGGGGCGATCGCTCAGGCGCCCCCGCCGAGCACCAGGACCACGTGCTCGTCCTCCCCGTGCCGCTCCGTGCCGGTCGCCGTGAACCCGCACTTCTCCAGCAGGCGTATCGAGCCGGTGTTCCCGGAGGCGGGGTCCGCGTACAACGGGCGGACCGTCTCCCGCTCCAGGAACGCGGTCAACGCCCGGGTGCCGATGCCCCGTCCCCAGTACGGACGGCCGAGCCAGTAGCCGATGTAGCGCCGCTCGCCGTCCCACCAGGCCACGATGTTCCCCGCCGTTTCGCCGTCCACGACGACCGTCCGCACGAGGTTGGCGGGGTCCCCCAGCACCTTCGACGTCCAGTGCGCCATGAACGCCTCCCGTTCCCGGGGAGGGAAGCGCGATCTCCGGACCGCCTCGGGATCGTGCTCGTACGCGAGAAAGACCTCCAGGTCCGCTGGTTCGACATCCCTGAGCCGCACGCTGTTCTCCATGCCGACCGAGTCTGGCACCCGCCACTGACAGTCGGCCGAGGGCCGCTCAGCGCGGGGTGGCCAGCACCTGGGTCCAGTAGGGGCCGCGCGGGGAGTCGGCGATGCCCACGCCCACATGGACGAAATCGCAGTTGAAGATGTCGCCGTCGCGGCCCGGGCTGTTGCGCCACTCCTCGACGACCGCCGCCGGATCGCTCATGCCGGTCGCGATGGTCTCCCCGACGGCCGACCAGTCGTAGCCCGTGGCGTCGACCCGGTCGCCCGCGCCCCGGCCCGAGGAGTCCGTGTGGTCGAAGTAGTCGTGCGCGGCCATGTCCTGGGAGTGCCGCTGGGCCACCTCGGTCAGCCGGGGGTCGGTCTCCAGCTCCGGGCAGCCGTTCGCGGCGCGCAGGGTGTTGACCCGGGTGACCACGCCCGCTTCCGGGCGGGAGCGCGGCTCGGCGGGCTCGGGCGGGGCGGCGGTCGACGGGCGACCGGCGACGGTGGGCGGCCGGGAGGCGGCGGTACGGCTCGGCGTCGGCGAGGGCGAGGCCGTGGTGGGCGTGGGGAGCGGCTCGGCGGGGGCGGCCGCGGGCGGCGGGGGTGGGGGGCTGTATGTGGCACCCCCGCCCCGTGACGCGGGCGGGGCGGGGGCGGAGGGCCAGATCAGCACGGCGAGGGCGGTCACGGCGGCCGCGCCGGCTATGAGCCCCGCCACCTTCCCGGCCGAGAACGCGCCGGAGGCGGAGGGGGCGGAGGCGAGCGGCGCGGAGGCGGCCGGGGCGGTTGCGGACGCGGCGGCCGGGGCCGCCGATGAGGCGAGGGCCACCGCCGCCTGCTGCCCGCTGTCGTAGAGCGGCACCACCAGGGCGAGCCCGGAGAGCAGGCCCTCCGGCGGAACCAGCCCCGCACTGCCGTCGGAGCAGGAGGCGCAGCCGCGTACATGGCGGGCGATCCGCTTGCGCCACAGCGGCGTCGGCGTACCGTCCCAGTCGCCCAGCAGATCCTCCAGTGCCGGGCAGCGGGGGTCGGACGCCAGGGCCCGGACGACCGCGCGGCCGACGTCGAGCTGGTTCTTCACCCGCTGGACGCGTACGGCGGCGTGCTGCGGGGAAAGCCCGAGCGCCTCGGCGAGTTCGGACCGGGTGAGGTCGCCTGTCGTCTCCAGCCACCAGAGGGACAGCACGTCGCGCTCGGCGTCGTCCAGCCAGCGGGTGGCCTCGGCCGTCTCGCGCCGCTGGCCGGAGAGTTCGAGGCGCAGGATCGTCAGGTCGACGAAGTCGGCGGCGGGGTCGGCCGGCTCGTCGGTCGCCTCCAGCGGGGCCGGGCGGTGGCCGAGACCGGACCAGCGGGTGCGGACCTGGTTCATGGCGATGGCGACGAGCCAGGAGCGGAAGCGGGCCGGATCGCGCAGCGAGGGCAGTCCGGACAGCGCCCGGAGCATGGTCTCCTGCACCACGTCGTCCACGTCCGGATGGCCGTTGAGGGCGCGCCCGACGACGTTGTAGACCAGCGGGAGGTACTGGGCGGCCAGCCGTTCCCCCGCGGCCCGGTCGCCGTTCCTCGCCGCGATGACCAGAGCGGTGCTGTCCACGCCGTTCACGCCCTTCGTTCGGTTCGCCACCGGGATGTGGGACAGGTCACCCCTGAGGGTTTTGTTATCCGCCCCCCGCCCGGTGGTCAACCAGTATGCGGGGGCCCGTAGGCCGTCCCGCCGAGAGAGTGCCGGGAACGGGAGGAACATGTCGAGCGATGCGGACACCGGCGTCACGCTGCCGGAGGCCACGGGCGGCGGAGCGAGCGACTCCACCGGCCCGGACACCACCGAAGCACGGGTCACCGAGGTACAGGTCACCGAAGCGCCGGTGGTCGAAGCACGGGCCACCGAAGCGCGGGTGGTCCAAGCACGGGCCACCGAAGCGCGGGTGGTCCAAGCACGGGCCACCGAAGCGCAGGTCACCGAGGCACACTCCACCGCGGCGCGGACGGGCGAGGCCATCACCACCTCGGCCCTGCACGCGGCGGCGACCGGCGCCGACACCTTCCCCAGGGCCCTGCGGGAGGCGCTGAACCGCCGCGGGCTGTCCCTGGAGCGGGTGAGCGACCGGCTCAGGGTACGCGGCATCACCATCAGCCAGGCCACCCTCAGCAGCTGGCAGCGCGGCCGGAGCCAGCCCGAACGGGCCCGGTCCCTGCGCGCGGTGGAGGTGCTGGAGGAGATCCTGGAACTGCCCGCCGGAGCCCTGCGCTCGCTGCTCGGACCGCGCCGCCCGCGCGGCCGGATCACCCCGCCAGGCGCGGAGGGGGCGGCGCTCCAGATCCTCGGGGAGGACTCGGTGGTCGAGAAGGCGCTCGGCGCCCGCTTCCGCCACTTCAACCAGGAGACCAGCTCCCTGATGGTCCACGACATCGTGAGGATGGGCGAGAGCGGCACCCTCAGCGCGATCTCCACCACGAACGTTCTGCGGGCCAGCCGGGCGGGGGCCGACCGGGCGATCTTCGTACTCAGCTTCGACGACGAGGCGGCCGAGCCGGTCGACATCAGGGTCAGCTGCGGACGCCTCGCCGAGGCCACCTATCTGAAGGGGCTCAAATCCCTCGTGCTGGAGATCCACTTCGGCCGGGAGCTGGCCAAACTGGACACCACGGTGGTGAGTTACGCGGTCGAGGTGAGCCCGTCCGAGACGCCTGCCACCCACTACGAACGCTGGTCGCGGACGAACCTCCACGAATACCTCCAGCAGGTCTTCTTCCACCCCGGCGCCCTGCCGTCGGACTGCCACCGCTACGTCCGGGAGAAGGTCGGCGCCCCGCCCCGCGCCCGGCGGCGCATCCCGCTGAGCGAATCGCACGACGTCCATGTCCTCACCTCCCGGTGCAAGCCCGGTGTCCACGGGGTGGCGTGGGACTACGGGACGGGAACAAGTGGAACGGGAGACCGCCCAGGATGAGTGGACGGCCTCCCGCGTCTGGGGGGGGTGGCCTTCGGCCGGTCTTGAGCTCCGGTGCGGTTACTTGGTGTTGAGCGTCAGCCCGTAGTACGCGAGGGCGTTGTCGAGCGGCTGGAAGTAGGAGGAGCCCGGCGAGTTGACCTGACCGTTGCAGCGCTGGTTGCTGGGACCGCCGGACGTCATGCCCTGGGCCTGGTCACCGGAGATGTACGCGCCTCCGCTGTCCCCTCCCTGGGTGCAGACGCTGGAGCTCGCCAGGCCGGTCACGACGGTGTCCGGACCGCCGTTCTGGTCGGTGTAGGTGACGCTGACGTTGTACGAGCCGACCCTGCCGCAGGTCCACTGGGTGGTCTGACCGGACTTGCAGAGCGCCGCACCCGAGGGGGCCCGCTTGCTGCCCTTGACCGGGACGGTGCCGGCCCGGCCGTACGTGGTGACGTCGAGGCCGATCGAGTGGCCGGCGTCGACGTGCGCGATGCCCATGTCCACGCTGCGGGTGCCCAGCGCGAACCGGGTGTGGGTGCCCTTGGCGAACCGGGTGCCGTTGTAGGCCAGGGCCGGCAGATCCTCGATGCAGTGCCCGGCGGTCACGAGCACCTGCCTGCCGTTACGGTCCTTGGCACCGTAACCGACGGAGCACAGGTAGCCGTTGAAGGTCATCCGGCTGCCGGGCGGAACGACGGCCTGGGTCTCCAGCTTCTCCTGGCCCTTCACGACGCGTACGGCGGCACCGTTGCTCTTCGCCGCCTTGAGGAAGCTGCGGGTCGCGGCGTCCGAGTCGCCGTTGACCTCGACGGTCACGGTGTCCGAGGCGAGGTCGACGGACCACGCCGACACCCCGGCCGGGGCGCTCTTGAGCGCCTTGGCGTCGAGCCGCGCCTTGATCCGGCCCAGCTCGCTCTCGCCGCGCTCGGGGACACGGGCCTTGAGCCCAGCGGCCCGGACGTCCTTCGCCGCTTCGGCGTCGGCGGCGTTGACGATCAGCGAACCGTCCTCGGCGAAGAAGGCCCCGAGCGTGTCGACCCGGTCCTTCCGCAGCTCCGCGAACCGGTCCTGCTGGTCGGCCTCGCGGTCCAGCCGCCGCACCGCGGCCTTCTCGCTGACACCCAGGGTGGTGGCGAGCGCCTTCACCATCTCCGGCTGGTACGCCGGAGCCGAGGGAGCCGAGGGCTCCGTCGGCGCCCCGGCGTAGGCCCCTGTGGCGACTCCGGCCGACAGGAGAGCGCCGATCGATGCGGCGACGATGTATCTGCGCGCGTTCTTCTTCCGGCTGTGCTTCACGCGATTCCTTCCGCTACGCAGGCGAGCGTCCAGACAATGGGGGGGGTGGCCACACCGCGCCTGGGGAAGCGCGATGTGTTCCATGGACACTGCCCGGCGGCGATGACATGTTCCTGTCGCCGCGCCCCGAACTCTGGCTCAGCCGGAACTGCCTCGACAAGAAGCGGAGATGGGGTTCTTTTCTACAGAACTGGCCGAGAACTGTAGAGAGATCGACGCCGCAGACGTCGTCGTCTTCGTGAGGCCCAACGGACCGATCCGGAGAGGACCATGAACCACACGACAACAGAGCTCGAACCGTCTCGCCTTCAGAAAGCCGACGAGGCGATCGCCATCACGCCCAGGAGGGTCGCCGCCACCGTCCTGGTCGAGGATGCGAGGTGGCAACCCGCGTCGGACGCGCCGCCAGGCGCCTCGACCGTGGAGGGGCGGCCTGGTCACGGTCGGTGCCCGCGCGACCGAGCGCGGGCGAAGGCACCAATAGGGCTGAAGACCGGACGGTGTCGGTAGCAGGTGATAGACCTCCTGCCATGACTGGCATTCAACACCTGTCGATGAGGGTTCCGTGGCGGGACCGCCCATGGGACCAGTTCATCTGTGATGACCCGTTGGGAAACTCGTCATGCACATTACTCACCGCGATCGGTAAGGAGCGAGACGACTCGTTCGAGCTCGCCCACGCCGGCACCGGGATAGACATCCTCGACCAGAACCGACTCCCCTGCCTGAGCGAACGCGCGACGTTCATGTCTCCACTCGGCTACACGGTTCTCAAGCAGCATCCGTACCAAAAGAGCCGTGCCCTGCAGGGAAAGCTCCACGACACCCGCGTCACAATCCCCGGCTACGCCTTCGAGGCGGTTCCCTTCCGCTGGATGAACCGCGACACCCTCGCGCACGAGGTCGGCCATGAGCGGGTTCCCTCGTTCAGCCATGTCGCCGAGGACGCCGTTGACGCCGCGCTGAACTCCGCCCCTCCATGGGTGATGGACGGAGACAACCAACGTGCCGTCATGGACACCTTCTTCGAAGCCGTCGCTCCGGGTGACTCGTTGGTCTTCGCCTATCTGAAGCACTCGCCGTTTCAGGAGCAGCGCACCGACCGGCTACTGGTGGGCGCCGCGCGCATCAGCCGCGTCACTCCGCCGCCGATGTGGAACCAATCAGGAGACCCGCCTTTCACGTCATCCATGTGGGAGACGGTTGTCGAGCACTCGCTCCGAGCCGACATGACCGACGGCTTCCTCCTGCCGTACCAGCGGATCGTCTCCCTGATGGACCAGGGCATCGACGTCGACAAGGCGCTGGCGTGGGCACCCGAGGGCCGTGTCGTCGAGTTCTCGTACGTCACCGAGCACCTTTCCGACGATGCCGCCATCGAAGCCCTCACCTCTCTGCAGTCGGCCGCCGAGGGCATGCGGCAACTGGGCGTGACCCTGCCCGACACAGGCCTCACCTGGCTACAGGTCCAGATCGAGCGTCTTTGGCAGCTGCGCGGCCCTGTTCCCGGACTGCCGGGTTTCCTCAAGGCGATGGGCGTCCAACAGCCATATGCGGCGGCGCGGGCAGTGATGGCAGAAGCAGGTGAGACGACCGACCCCTGGGATCTCCTCCACACCGTCCTCGCCGATCCATCCCGCGCGCCGGGTGGGATCAACGCGCATCTCGGCGCCCTCCAGGCAAGAATCTGGCGGAAGGTGCCGCCGGAGCATCAGGCTGTGCTGCGTCTGCTGTCCGGGTTCGACATCTCCCCGGCCCAGGTGCAGATGCTGATCGAGGGCGACACTGACGTCGAGATGTCGGCCGAGGAACTGCTCCAGAACCCGTACTTCGCTTCGACGTGTACCTACGGCTCTGCGGACCACGTACCGTTCAGCACCGTTGACCGCGCCCTCTTTCCCCCGCCCCATGTCACGTGGAAGTCTCCGGTTCCCGATGCCGTCGCGTTGGAGGGCCCCCACGACCGGCGTCGGATCGAGGCGTTGCTGACCGACGTTCTCGAAGGACGGGGACGGCAGGGCGACACCGTCGTACCGGCAGGTGAGGCCATCGCGCTCGCGCTCGATGTGCCACTCGCCCAACCGCCCGTGTTGACCAGGATGATCCTGGAGGCCCAGGAGCTGGACCATGACGGCATCAACGAGTGGGAGGAGTGGTCTCCTCTGGCCAGCGTTTCTCTCGCCGACGGCACTCCCGCGTACAAGCTCACCAGGTTCGACGAAACCGCGTCCGTTGTCCGAAACTGGATCATGGCTCAGGAGCAACGCCAAAGCTTCGGTCCGGTGCCCGACGCCAGACAGATGCTGGACGGTGCCCTCGACCGCAACCAGAACGTCACGGGAAAGCTCGACGAGTTGGAGGAGCGCGCGCGTGCCGAGAAGACCACCGGCCTCTCGGCCCTTCACGACGCGCCCCTCTCGGTGCTCATCGGATCAGCGGGAACCGGCAAGACCACACTGCTGCGCGCACTGGTCGAGTACGTCGGAGCGGCCGCGGGCAATGTGCTGCTCCTGGCCCCCACCGGCAAGGCGAAGGTTCAGCTGGAAACGAAGGTGAAGCTGCCCGCCAGGACCCTGGCGTCGTACCTGAGCGCCACCCACAGGTACGACGGGAAGTCCGGCCGGTACCTCGTGCGGGGAGACGAGCAACCGCGGCAGACCTACGCGTTGGTGGTCATTGACGAAGCCTCGATGCTCACCGAGGAGATGCTCGCGGCCACCCTCGACTCCTTTGCCGGAGTCAAACGGATCATCCTCGTCGGCGACCCGCGACAACTCCCTCCGATCGGTGCCGGCCGGCCCTTCGTCGACCTCGTCAACAAGATGCGGCCCGAGAGCTTCCCCGACTGGGTACGGGTCGCACCGGGATACGTCGAACTCCAGGTGCCCCGACGCCAACTCGCCGACGGAAGCCATGGCACCCGGCACGACCTCGAACTGGCGGCCTGGTTCGGCGACAACACCCGAGGGGCGGGCGACGAAACCATCTGGGCGGACTTGACCGACAACCCCGACCTGCCCAGCGTGCGCTACGTGCCCTGGGGCGACAGGACCGCTGTCGAGGCACTGACGGACGAGCTGGGGCACAACTTGGACCTCGACCGTCACCCGGACCCGGAGCGAGCCTTCGCGCTCACCTATGGCGGCGTCATCCAAGGCGAATACCTCAATTGGCAGATGGGAGCGGGCGGGCATGCCGAGAACTGGCAGATCCTCTCCCCGGCCCGCTCCCGGGCGTTCGGTACGGTCCAGCTCAACCGCCACATCAAGCGCACCTACCGGTCGAGCGACACCAGGTGGGCACAGCAGAACCGTCGAGCCAACATCCCGAAGCCCATCGGGCCCGAGCTGATCGTGCGCGGCGACAAGGTCATGCAGACCACCAACAGGCGCTCGAACGCATGGCCCAAGCAGAACGCGCTGAACTACGTGGCCAACGGCGAGATCGGCGTTGCGATCGGGCGCACCGTACCGACGGCGAAGACGCCCAAGTCCCAGCTGCGCCTCAACGTCGAGTTCTCCTCACAGGAGGGGTTCCAGTACGCGTACCGGCCGACGCAATCCGACGACGCACCACTGGAACTGGCATGGGCGGTTACGGTCCACAAGTCACAGGGCTCCGAATTCCGCACTACCTTCCTCATCCTCCCTGCCCGGGCGAACGTCTCCCGGGAACTCATGTACACCGCCCTCACCAGACAGAAGGACAAGATCGTCATTCTGCACGAGGGTACGCTCGCCGATCTGCGCGAGCTTGCACAGCCGTGGCGCTCGGAGACGGCCCGGCGGCTGACCGATCTGTTCGACCCGCCACATCCGGTAGCACTCGATATCCAGGGCACAACTCGCCGCTTCGACCGCAAGCTCATCCACGTGTCGGCGAGTGGCATCCCCATGGCGTCGAAGAACGAGGTCATCATCGCCGGCATCCTCGACCGGCTCGTCCCCGGCCACTGGCAGTACGAGGGGCCTTTCACCGGAATCGACGGGCGGGTCGTCCGGCCCGATTTCACGATCACGACCACCGATGGACGCACGGTCTACTGGGAGCACGCGGGAATGCTCGACCTGCCCGACTACGCCCGGAAGTGGGAACTGAAGAAGACCTGGTACGCAGAGAACGGCGTCCTTCCACATACACAGGGTGGCGGACGGAACGGTTCGCTCATGTGGACGGACGACCTCAACGGTGCTGACGCCCAAGCATGGTCGGCCTTCGCGTCCAAGGTCCTGGGGGCATCACCAACAACGCCACCGGTGGTCACGGCCGACCGGCCCGACCGGGCGCGAAGAGCCGCCAAGAAGACCGCGCGACGGCGCCCCGGCTGCTAGAAGACCGATGAAGATCTTGAAATCGTGCCCGGGTTGCACTGGTTCGACCTGATTGACATTTACCGGCAATCCGGGGTGAAACAGTCGGCCCGAGCAAGATCTTCAGGAGTCTTCTAGGGAGTGTCCGCAAAGTATCGTCGTCCGCCATCCGGCCAGACGAGACTTTGCGGACACGACCTCACAGGGCAATACACCTAGGGCTGTTTCGGCTCGTCCGGTGGCAGGCCCTGATGTGGGGCTATGTGTGGCTCAGCGTGATGAAGCGCGCCGGTTCGGCGAGGACGGTTCCGGCGCTCTTCTCGTCCGCCATGCGCGCAGCGAGGGTGGCTTCTGCCAGGCGGGGAGGCAGAGCTTCTCCGAATTTGAGGCCACGGATCGCCCTGCTGCTGACATCCGGCAGACACAATCCCGCCTGCGTATCCGCGCGGGCCGTCTGCCAGACCTGATGCGTGATGTCGTCGCGGAGCCGGATCCACTGGTCGCTGACACGCCGATGCGGGGCCGCCACCGAAGCCAGCGAGGCAGCCAGCGTCGCGTTGGCGCGGTGGCCCGCCCAGGTCCACCAGCGGACCTCACCGTCATGGTGCCGGCTGACCACCGTGCCGCCGGGGTGGACGACGTGCAGGTGGGCCTCACGCGCTTCGGCGAGTTTCGCCGTTGCGCGGGCGGTGAGGCGGACCGGTGGATCCTGACCGAGGAGCACGTCCCGGGCAGCACGGGCCAGCGCGAAGGAGCGGATACGCTCTCCGCCGAAGCCGTTCCAACGTGCGCGGCCCCCTTCGTCCGCAGGCTCCACGAAGCAGCGCTTGCGCGTCCAGTCGATGTAGGTCACCAGCCAGTTGCGGCCTGCGAGGAGCAGCTTGCGCGGGCCCTCGATCTCCTCGGTGAGCAGGTCGGGGTCGGTGCGGCCGATCTCGTTCCTGCCGCTGAGTACCGTGAACTCCGGCGGGGCGGTGAACATCGCGGTCAGGTTCATGAAGTGCCGGTGCCCGTAGCGTCGTTCTGCCTCCGGTCCGATGAACAGCAGTCCGCCGTCCTGATCCAGGTATCCCTCTTCGACCAGATGACGGACAACGGGCAGCGCGCCGGAACCGAAGGGGCCCATACCGCCCCACCACTCCTGCCACAGGTTCTCCCCCACTCGGTGTTCCTGGAGGCACAGGGCCAGGAGCTGCTGGGCCACCAGGTGGCGGGGCTCGGGCGGAGCGACGACGGGTTCGACCCAGCCGCGGGACCACTGCGACAGAAGGGCTGCGGTCGCCAGCAGACCCTCGGGTTCGAGTGCGAGGAAGAGGCAGTTGCGTGTGGTCCCGGCCCGGCGCCCGGTGCGGCCGATGCGCTGGAGGAAGGAGGCGACCGTGGACGGCGCGTCGAGCTGGATGACACGGTCCAGGTCGCCCACGTCGATGCCGAGTTCCAGGGTGCTGGTGGAGACGATCACACAGTCGCGTGCCTCGGCGAAGGCCTCCTCGGCACGGCGCCGTTCGTCCACGGACAACGAGGCGTGGGACAGGAACGTCGTGATGCCTTTCAGGCGCAGTTGCTCACCCAGTTCCTCGACGGTCCGGCGCGTCTCGCAGAAGACCAGGCGCTTCTCACCGCGGTGCAGGCCCGCGATGACGGTGGCGGCGTTCACGACGGAACCGACGTAGTCGAGTTCCACATCGCCGGGCGGTGGCCCCGGGACAGCCCGCTCCTGTGGCCGCATGTCCGCCCGGTGCGCTTCGGCGAGGTGCGGTGCCACCACCCGCGCGGGCCGACGCCCGTGTCCTGAGCCCTGCAGCCAGGTCAGCAGCTCGTCAGGATTGCCGATGGTGGCGGACAGACCGACCCGTTGGAGAGGTCGGCCGACGATCCGGCTCAGACGCTCCAGGACAGCGAGCAGATGCCATCCGCGGTCATCGCCCGCGAACGCGTGCACCTCGTCGATGACGACGGTGTGAAGTCCGGAGAAGAAGGCACGGTGGTCGACGTGAGTGCTGACCAGCATGGACTCCAGCGACTCGGGTGTGGTGAGCAGGATGTCGGGGCGCTGGGCGAGGATCCGGCGCCGTCGGCCCGTGGTGATGTCGCCGTGCCACAGCTCGGCCGTACGGCCCATCCATCCGGTGTAGGTCCGCAGCCGTGGATGAAGGTTGTTGAGCAACGCCTTGAGCGGACACACGTACAGCACGCTGGTGCCCTTCCAGCCGTGCCGGTTCATCCGCGTCAGCAGAGGGAAGGCCGCCGCTTCGGTCTTTCCCCCGGCCGTGGGCGCGAGGAGCAGAGCGTCTTCCCCACCCAGGAGCGGCTCGATCGCTTCTTCCTGGAGAGGGCGCAGCGAGCGCCAGCCGAGCGCGTTGACGATGTGGTGGCCGAGAACGGGGTCCAGGAGGTCGAAGACGTCGGCCGGTTCTCTCATGGATCGGCCGGGTCGTCAGGCAGTTCCAGGGCGATGTCTCCGGCACCGTGCGCGGCGCTGCGTTCCGTCTCGTTGAGCTCGCCACTGTTCAGCGTGAGTGCGTAGTGCGTACGGGGGTCGAAGTCGGGAAACTCGTCGACCCTGTCGAGAACATCGGCAACCAGTTTGCGCAGATACAGCCGCGGGGCGATACCCACCTTGCCGCCGAGGGATCCGGTGACGGCGCGGGCGAGTTCGTCGAGGTAGGCGTCGTCCACCCGGTCCGCGAGCCGCTGAGGGTGCCGGGCCGCGCCGGCGTACAAATCCCGCACCTTGCGCCCGAGTTCCCCTAGCGAGTCCAGGTCGAATCCGGCCAGTCGCAGCTGGACGGCGCGGGGCGAATCGAAGCGGGTGTCGGTCGTGAAGTCGGTGGCCAGCCGTTGGGCGAGCGGCGCAAGACGCTGGACGCCCTGCTGTCCGTCGTAGAAGGCCGGCGTGCCGGTGATGACGAGGAAAAGGCCGGGAAAGCGCCCGGCGTCGATCTCGTCGAGAAGCTGGCGCAGCGCGTTGAGGGACTTCTCCCGAACGTCACCGCGCACCCGCTGCAGGGTCTCCACCTCGTCGAGGACCAGCAACAGCCCGGGGTGCCCGCAATCCCGCAGGACGGTCAACAGCCCTTGGAGGAAGCCGAGGGCGCCGAAGTGGTCGAGGTCGCCACGGATGCCTGCGGCGCGCTTGGCCGAGGCGGCGACCGACTTCTGCCCGCCCAGCCAGGCGATCAGCGCTTCGGCGTGCGCGCCGTCACCGGCGGCCACCGCTCGGCGGTAGCCGCGCAGGGCGGCGGAGAAGGCGGGGGTGGTACGGGCGACATCGGCGAGCCGGCGCTCCAGCAACTCGTCGACGGCCCGGGCCAGCGCCTCCTCGTCCTCGTCGGGGACGTCACCACCGGCGAGGACCTCCTCCTCCAGGGCGTAGAACCAGGAGTCGACGACCGCTCTGAGGGCGGACGGCTGATGGGTGGCCGTGGTGAGCCGTTCGACGAGTCGGCGGTAGACGGTCTCCAGGCGGTGCAGGGGCGTCTCGGTCTCGGAGACTTGCACCTCGCTTACCGCGAGCCCGCGCCGCTTGGCGCGTTCGGCGAGCCAGCGGGCGAAGAATGTCTTGCCGGAGCCGTACTCACCCCGCAGGGCGTGAAACGCGGAACCTCCCCGGGCGGCGACGGACAGGTCGTCGTCGAGGGCCGCTTCGAAGCGCTCCAGACCAACGGCGAAAAGCCCGAGGCCGTTCTGCGGCACGGTACCGCGCCGGAGCGCGTCGGTCACGTCACGTCGCCGCACGACGCTGACGTCGGATGCCGGTGCGTTCATGCCGTCGCTCCGAGAAACTGCTGCTCCAGGAGTGCCTTGTCGAGCTGGACGGTGCGTCCGGACTCGACGAGCCGGATCACGGAGTAGCCGTCGATGTTGAGGAGGCGCTCCAGGACGGTGGCGAAGCGCTCCGGGTTGCGCTGCGAGCGGCCCGTGGCAGCCTGAGCGGCGGCGGCCACCGCCCCGGGGGACAGCTTTCCCCCCGCCGTGAGCAGTGCGTCGAGCACCGCGGCGACGGCCCTGTCCGGGGGCGCACCACGGACGAACTCACGCTGGGACCGGTAGGAAGCGGACCGTACGGCGCGTGCACCGACGCTGTCCTCACCGGACGCGTCCGGAGCCTGCGTCTCCGGGGCCTGCGTCTCCGGGGCCGGGGTCTCCGGGGCCAGGGTCTCCGGCCGCCTCCCGAGGACCACCGTCGTGTCGGCGTCCGCGGCAGGCTTCACGTCTTCCACAGCCGACCCGGAGGACTCGACGGCCGCCCCTGCGGCTTCCGCCGTCGGCGGCTCGACCTCGATGGTGGAACTCCTCTCGTCGTTCCACCAGTCCGGCGCGATCCGTTCGGCCGGCAGCAGGGTCCACCCCTCGGGCACCAGGTCCGCGGACGGCACCAGGGTGATCACCGGCACGGTGACCTCCGCGAGGGAGGCGCCTCCGTGATAGCCGGCCTGCCGGGCGGTGTAGCGGACCTCCTCGTTCCAGGCGAGGGTGATCCGGCCTCGCACGCGTGGGCCGGACACCTCGATCTCGCCGTCCCCGGCGGCCCCGGTGCGCCATCGAGCGCCTTCGGCCTTGTCCGCCTGGGGCCGCTGCCCGTGGCCGCGCGGGGTGCGGTCGATGATGTGGCCGTGGTCGGAGACGAGGAGGACCGGACGGCCGTAGTTGCGCGCTTCGTTCAGCAGGTCGGGCAGTTTGCCGATGTCCTCGGGCGTCCACCGGCCCCGGGCGCCCTCCCGCCCGTCGGCGAGCGCGTCGTCGACGGTGTTGAGAACGACTCCGACAATGTCGTCGGAGGCGAGCGCCTGGAGCACTTCGGGGGCCAGCCGGTGTCCCGGGGGCCCTTCGTACCCCCCTTTGTGGAAGAGCTGAACAGTGCGGTGACGCTTCTTCCAGAAGGCGGCGAACCCGGCACGCTCGGTGCTCTGTCCGCCCTCGGTGGGTCGGCCGCACAGGAGGGAGGCACGGCTGATGGTCGTCACGGACGGCAGCATCGACACGGCTGCCCGGCGCGAGGCTTCCTCGCCGGGGCGTGGCTTGGGAACCACTTCGGTCCATGCCCGCCGGTCGAGCGCACCGGCGAGCTGCACGGCGACGTCGGCGCTCATGCCGTCGAGCACGAGGATCAGCGGTCGGCCGCGCTCGCGGTCGGCCGCCGGGACGGGTGCTCCGCTGCCGTCGCGTTCGATCGGCCTGCTGAGCGGCACGGCGGCTTCGGCCAGTACCTCCTCGATGAGAAGCACGCCTCCGGGGGCCTGTTTGGAGGCGCTTTCACTCCAGAGGGAGAGCCGGTCGGCGAACTGCTCGTCCAAGGCGGCACGTCGGGCCCGTACGGCTCCTATCAGTCGCTGGTAGGCGCCCGCCACGGCCGGGTCCTGTGAGGTGTCGCCCTCGGCCAGGATCCCTACGGCCATGTCGGCCCAGCCGAAGGACGTCATATGGCGGTGGACGCCTTGTGCCACCGACTGAACCGGCTCCACGGGCTCCTGAAGCCAGCGGCCCAGACGTACCGCTGTGCGGGCGTTCTCGGTGGAGTCGGCGTACAGCGCGGCGAGGTGGTGCCCGGTGAGGTCGCGCAGCGCGGTCCCCGCTTCGCTCGCGGGGCCTTGCAGGATGCTCGCGAGGTGGCGCAGCCGGGCCCGGTAGCCGGAGGGAAGCAGTCGGTCGGTTCCGGTCAGGGGTCCGAGACGGGCGTCGTCGGCGAGCCGGTCGGCCCGGTCGAGGATGTCGAGCACCCGGGCACGGGCGTCGGCCCGCTGCTGCCCGTGGCCTTCGGCCTGGGCGATCCAGCGGGTGAGAACACCGGTGACAGCGTCCGCGAAGGGGCGCAGCGCGTCGAACGAGGCGAGCGCGGGGCCGAAGAGAGTGCCGAGTGCGAAGCCGGTGGATTCGGGCGCGGCGGAGGCGAGCGCCGCGGAGGCGAGCGCGCCGAGCGGCAGAACGTCCGCGCCGCGTCCGTCGGCGGCGAGGGCCAGGAGGGTGGGTGCGGCCGGTCCGACGGTCCGGGCGAGCCAGTCGCTGAGGCCGTCGCGTTCGGGGACGGACAGCGCGGCGTAGCGGGCGGGGCCGGTGGGCGTGCGCGTCCAGGCGAACAGCGTGTCGGCGTCCAGGTCGAGCGTGTCCGCTGTGGTGTCCCCGAGGCCGAGTCGTGCGGCGAGAAGGGTGCGCACGGCGTGGTCACGGGTGAGTACGGCTCCGGCAGCCGGCCATCCGTCGGCCGGTTCGGCTTCCAGCAGTGCGTCCAGGAGCCAGCGTTCACCGGCCATCCTGGGGTCGGCGTCGGTGGCGCCGAAGAGCTGCTTGACGATCTCGGCGCGGTCCACGGCCAGGGGCCGGTGACGGACGGCGTGGGCCCGCAGGTCCCAGCCGAGCTGGTCGGCGGGGACCGCTCCGGTGACGACGAGGACGCTGTCTCCGTCCGGGTCGTCCTCGGTGCGGTGGCGCTGCCAGACGTCACAGATACCGAGCGGGGAGTCCTGGTCGGTGACGCGGACCCGGCGGCTGCCGTCCCCGACGCGCACGGTGAACTCAGTGTCCTGCCCGGGGCCTTCGTAGGTGGCGTCGACGAGGACGAGCCGCCGTCCCGCTGCGTCGGGGAGCTCCGTTTCCAGCAGGACCTCGATGGCGCGCCGGCCCACGGCGGGGCGCGTACCCATCAGCAATGCCCTTCCGTACTGGCTCCGATACCGTCGGAACCGTCGGGGGAACCGGGGCCCGCCCCCGAGCCGCCCGAGGAACCGGAGCCTGCGGCGCCACCGGTCTGCGCACCGGGGTCGACGGCACGCCAGATGATCTCCACAGGCGTGTCGGGGTTCCCCGCCCGGAAGTCCTGGATCTCCTGTCGCACGGCCGCCAGTTCACCGGTGAGGAGCGTCTCCAGCCCGCTCGCTCCGGCCTGGACGACCCGTCGGGCAGCACGGGGACCGGGCAGCGCGGCACCTGCCGCGCCTTCGGCAACGGAACCGTTCGTCACGCCGGACGCCGGCCACAGGAACTCGGGCTCCGCAGGCCCCGCCGACGGTTCCTGCTGCGAGGAGACCGCCGGGTTTCCGTGGTCGGTGAGGGAGATCGCCTCGGGCCCCGGCACGGGAGCCGGTGGCAGCGGCGCCGTCCGTTCCAGTTGGAGCGCCGCGTCGAAGATGCCCATGGCGGTCGACCGCACCTCACGGAGCACGGGCGCCAGTGGCCGCTCGAACTCCGATGCCCGCACGGTCTCGGCGATGTGCTCGAAGAGCCGGCCGGCCCGGTCGCCGACACTGTCGTCCCGGTTCCGGAGGCTGTGGACGCGCTTCAGCACCGGCCAGTCGGTGGCGTCCAGGGCGGCGAGGACGTCTTCGGCGCTGTCCATGGTGTGGGCCAGTTCCCGGGCGGGGGTCTGGTGGGTGACGGCGGCGAGTTCCCTGACCAGAGCGGTCGCGTCGGTGCTGTGCCGCCCGAGCCGTGCGAGCACGGTCGCGGCGTCCCGCAGGGTCGCGGCACGCGGCGCGGGCGTACCGGCGTCGAGGCCGATCAGCTCCGCGTGCCGGTCCAGTGCGCTGCGCACCCCCGCCACGTGCTTCTCGTACTGGTCCGCCTTGGCGCGTACGTCGGCGGCCAGCCGGTTGACGTTGCGTGCGTACGGGTGAGGCTTGGCGGGCACGCCGAAGAGGTGCGCGGCCCGGTCCCTGGCCTTCTCGTACTCCTCGGCGTCGGGCAGCGGAAGAGCCCGCAGCCGCCAGGGGGGGCCGATCGACAGGAAGTCGGGGGCCGTGCTCTCGGGGCCGGACTGGAGGACCCACGCACGGTCGTCGAGCAGGGCGTAGGCGGCGATCAGCAGGTTGGTGGTCTGCTTGTCCAGGCCGGAGTAGCCAAGGGGTTCCCCCGTGATCCAGCGGCGGATGTCCTCGACGGAGAGGTTGTCCCGCTCCTGGTTCTGGGCGGCGGCCTGGCCGATACGGGCACGCCAGTCCGCGCGCAGGACGAGCGGGCCGTCGTGGACCGTGCCGAGTTCCAGCGGTTCGACGATGCGTTTCACGGTCGCCACGTGGTTGCTGTCGATCTCCGCGCGTCCCCCGTCGTCCATGGCCCGGGTGATCCACTCCAGGGTGGTCCGCAGCTCTGCCGGGGTGACGGCCTTGCGCTGGCCGTGCCGGTCGGGGCCGAAGTCCGGGTGCTTGGGGTGGAGCGCGGCGAACATCCCGTCGGCGAGATGGACCACGTTGTCCGTGAACTGCTTGCCGCCCTCCAGCTCGGGGCGGGAGAACTGCGGCAGAAGGGACAGGACGTGACGGCCCTCGACCACCTCGACGGCCCTGGTGCCCTCCCTGGGAGCCGAGATGCCGTACACCTCGCCGAGCGAGGCGACCAGGGTGTGCGTGAGGGTGTCGCGGCCGATCTCCAGCTGGCGCCGGGCCTTGACCCGGTCGTCCGGCGCGTAGGTACGGGTGTACTCGTCCAGCCGGTTGCGCTCCAGCAGGAAGTTGATCCGCATCAGCCGGCCGAGCTGTGCCTTGCGCTGCTCGGAGAAGAAGTCGGGCAGCCAGACCAGGGTGGCGGCGGACAGCCCGTTCTTCTTCAGCTCCACCACCCGCTGGTAGTCGTCGCTGGGGTAGCGGCGCTCGTCGTCGTCCCAGGGGTAGTCGACGACGAAGCGGATGTTTCCCCGGTCGGAGGGGGTGAAGTGCTCGTCGGCCAGCTCGCGCGGGTCGCGTACGTTGCCGAACACGAACTCCACAGTGCGGCGGGTGCCCCGCCAGACGATCTCCTTCTGGACGAGCAGGCTGTCCTTGACGCCGAACAGCTCCCACAGCTGGTCGCGCACCCAGACCCGGCGCACACCGACCTTGTCCTCACCGCTGACAGCGTCGAGCAGCGGCTCGATGTCCAGGTCGGACAGGTGCAGGGAGAACACCGGGTCGGTCCGGCCCTCGGCGAGCAGCTCGCTGTGGAAGGTACCGCGCAGCGCCTGCATCCGGTCGGCGACCTTGTCGCCGGGCGGAACGGTCCGCGACCGGACGGAGCCGTGGTTGAGAGCGGCCAGCCGCGCTCCGGTGAGCCTGCGCAGCGCCGGTACGTCGGGGGCGAGCGCCGCTAGCAGCAGCGTCTTGACGAACCGGTCGTCCGCCAGGAAGTCGGGGTGGTCCGCGCGGCCGTACTGCTCCAGGAGATGCTGCTGCGCCTTGGTGTGGAACTTCTCGGCGGCGTCGGACTCGTGCTTGAGCTGCTCGGTGAAGGCCGCCCCGGTGCCGTCGACGAGGATGTCCCACAGGTCGCCGAGCGGGATGAGCTGCCCGAGCGGCGCGTGCGCGTTCTTCTCCAGGAGCTGCTGGACCAGCTTCAGTCCGCTGCGCTCGCGCTGGAGGGCGCCGGAGAGCGCGACGAGCACGTTCAGCAGGGCGGGCGAGAGTGGGTAGACGGCACGGAAGTCGTCCCAGTTCGCGCTGGTGGCGCCTTCGTCGTCCAGCAGGATGTCCTTGACCTGCTGGTTCGACCGGTCGATGCCCGCGAAGGCGCCTTCCAGGACCTCCTCCTGGCCCGGCTTGGCCTTGAGTACCCGCTCCTTGATGATCTCCGGGAGGTTGCGGTCCTCCAGGTTGATGACGGTGAAGCGCTCCTTCAGATACTCGAGCGCCTGCTCCATGTTCTGGACGTCGGAACCGAGGATGTCCTTGCCGACGAGCTGGGACAGGTCACGCTGCCGGGAGATGAACGAGACGATCGGCACCGGCCGGTCCGCGTTGCCGGACTCGATGAGCTTGACGAGCTTCTGGATCTCCTCGTTGACCCAGGTGCGCTCCCGCATCCGGGCCTGGAGCCAGAGGATCAGCTCGTCGAGGAAGAGCACCACCCCGTCGTAGTTGAGAGACCGGGCGTGCTTGCTGATCTCGCTGAGTCCGTCGTCCAGGGAGACGAACGCGTTCACATCGCCGGCCTTGCCGGTGGCGTACGACTTCATGGGCCCGCTGAGGAGAGCGGAGACGAGTCGCTTGCGACCCTCGTCGCCCGCGGGCGCGGCAAAGGCGGCGTCGAGCTCGGCGCCGGTCCACCCCCCGGCGGAGACGGCGCCGATGGGGGCCAGGCCGCCCTCGGCGACGGCCGAGCCGATCGGTGCCAGCCCGTCGCCCTTCGCAGGCTCGGCAGCCGCGGCGGGCGCGGTCGGCGCGGCGCTCCCGCTGGTGGGCAGCAGCCGCGCGAACGCCTCGTCGCCGAGCGACTGCCGCATCGACCAGGCGTCGGCCAGCAGCCCGTCGGATTTGTAGACCGCTGGGGTCGTCGCCTCCGGGCGCTCGGCACGTACCGCCCTCACGTAGCCGTCGAGCAGCGCGGAGTCCAGGCTGGCGGCGCCGATCAGGTGGTAGGGCACCATCAGGAACTTCTTGCCCGGAAGCCAGTCGTTGTGCTCCCCGACCACCTCACGCAGCCGGGGCTTCTCCCTGGCCGCCGGGTCCCCGTTGAGCACCGCGTGCAGCACGGTCAGGAAGTGGCTCTTGCCGGCGCCGAAGGAGCCGTGCAGATAGGCGGCGTACGAGGTGTTCTTGCGTACCGCGCCCCGCACCAGCCGCAGTGCCTTGTCGAACTCCTTCGCCAGCTGCTCGGTGACCACGTAGTCGGCCACCGAACCGGCCTGGGCGTCACCGAAGCCTTCGGTCAGGGCGACCTTGAAGTCGCCCGCGTGGGCGTCCTCCTTGATGTGGAGAACATCCCTCAGCACGACATCGCTGCCCCTGGCCATCAGCCGCTCCCGTTCACGCCGCGTCCGCCCGGCCCTGCCGACCGGTCCCTCGACGGTCCGGGCCCGCCACCGGGCCCTCTTCACGTCTCCTCCATCCTGCCAGCTCGGCAGGACAGCCAGGGACGCCCCGGGGAAAGAGCCCGGACACCCCCGCCCCGGTACGGGTACGGGTACGGGAGTGGACGAGCCACGCGCACGCCGTGGGGTGCGCCGGTGGAGGCTATCGGGGCCGGATCGGACGGCTCACCGGTTCGGTTCAGTCCGCCCCGGTGCCGCGGTGTCGCCGGCGTCGCCGGTGCCCACGTCCCGGCCCACGGCTTCGTGCTCGGTCAGGCCCTCGCCATCGTCCGGGCCGCCGTCCTCTTCCTCGTCCTCATCGGATACGTACGGCAGACGCATCCCACGGGACTCGGCAACTCGCAGTGCATCGCTGAGGCACTCGGCGAGCCTGATCCCGGCATAGCGCACTTCTCCGTACGGGGACATGGTGTCCCCCAGCACGGCGCGTGCCCGGTGGAGGACCTCGGCACCGGTCTCCAGCTGCTGGTCCTCCACGTCGTCGGCCAGCGCGGAGAGGCGGCTGCTCGCGTCGTCGGTGACCAGGTAGCACGGCTTGCCCCCGAAGGACGACCAGGGAAGCAGTCGGGGCGAAGAGGCGGCGTCCGGAAAGGCGTCCATCAGGCCGCCACCCCCTGCGCCCCGAGCACGTGCAGGTCGAGGTCCAGCCCGAAGTCGGCGGCGAGCACCAGGGCGATCCGGCGACGCCGCTGCGCGCTCTCCCGGTCCGCGGCGAGAAGGTACGGGCGCACCAGCGCGCTCGCCCCGCCGTCGAGTACGTGGTCCAGCCCGTACGGAGACCGGGCGGCGGGAAGGCGGCGGGAGTCGGGCCCCGGTGCCCCTTGGCGACGGGCCCGGCCGCAGGCGGTTGCGGGGGGCGCGGGGGTACGGGCAGAGGTGCGGCCGGGACGCGCGGGGGCGGTTCCGGCACGGTGGCTGCCGGTACGGGGGCCGAGGATCAGCCTCAGCAGCCATGCGGTGGTCCGGCGGATAAGGTCGTACATGTCGACGCTCCTAGCTCAGCGTTGGCCGCGCCCCGGGAGGTCTAGCCACCTCGCCGGGGTCCTGCTTCGTCGCAACAGAAGGCTACATCTCCATGCAGCCCTCTACATACAAGTGCAGAGGGATTCACCCAGGCGTGCAGGGTCACCCTTCTCTACGTTGGACGTATGAGCGATGCGGATGCTGTGGAGACACCCCTGGACCCGATGAGCGCGAAGCCGCTCTACATGCAACTGGCCGACATGGTCGCCGCCAAGATCAGCTCTGGAGAGCTGGCACCCGACCGGCCGATCCCCTCGGAGAACCACCTCGCCGACGAGTACGGCGTCGCACGCCTGACCGCCCGCCGCGCAGCGCAGGAACTCCGCGAACGGGGGCTCATCGTCACCGTGCGAGGCAAGGGCTCGTTCGTCGTGAAGAAGCCGCCGGTCAAAGGCGAAAGCCCCGCCTGACGGCTACTGGAGTCGAGTAGCACGTCAGGCGACTGGTGCCCGCCCCTACTCGGCGGCCTTCTTCCGGCCGGCCCGCTTCTTCTCCGGGCGCCAGGCGCGGAGATCGTCCTGTGACAGGTTGCGGTCGACCGCGCCACGGTTCAGGGCGGTCTGGAACTCCTGGGCGGGGTTGTCGCCCCACTCCTCGTCATACGCGTCGTACCACTGGTGCACCCACGGCATGATCTCCCGCAGCCCGGCGAGCAACGGAACGAAGCGCGGGTCGTCCACGCTCCAGCCGTCCACCGAGGCACGGTCAATCAGCAGGTTCACCAGAGCCTCGGCCTGGTCACGATGGTTCCAGCCGGCCCAGCCGAGAAGGAGCGACGGGTCGTTGTCGGTGGAGGCTCCGGGATAGGAGACGAACCGTTCCTTGGGCACGTCGAGCTTGCCCCGGTTCGACCAGTAGGAATGCTTGAGGAAGTCGGCACCGGTGTACTTCGGCGGAACGCTGATGCCGATCCGTTCCCCGGTCCGGTCCTCCTCGCGCTGCTGCTCCCACACGTGCTCCCAGTCCTCACGCTTGCGCAGGCCGGACTCCTTGTAGCGGAGCGCGGCGAGGTACGGGACGTGCTCGGTCTCGATGAGGGAGGCGAGCACGGTCGCGAGGGAGGCGTCACGATTGTCGAGGTGGTCGGCGGCGTAGAGCGCGGCGACGGCCTGGACGTCCTCGTCGTGCCGCAGGGCGTCGGCGAGCTGGAAGACGGAGAGCGTGCGGGGCGCGACAAAATCGTTGCGCTCCTCGAACCACAGGTCCTTGCGCTCGGCGGCATCAAGCAGCCAGGACCGGAGGGCGGCGGCCTCGCGCTTCTTCCACGGCTCGACGGACCAGCGACGCTTGTACTCGGGGCGCTCCAGGAGCCGGATGTCCCGGTTCGACTCAATGAGGTCGAGGCGGGCCTGCACGACCTTGCGGTAGGCCTCGGGCCAGTCAGCGGGAATCTCGGCGGTGGCAGTCTCCGTGGAACCGTGACGCTCGAACCAAGCAGTGTCTGCGTCTCCGGCATCCACCTGACGCTTGAGGAGGATCTCGAAGGCGCGCTCACCGAGGCGGAGTTGCGGCACCTCGGGCTCGCCCAACGCTGCGTGGTCTCCGGGCAGTGTGGTGCGCGCGACTTCCTTGGACGTGAGCAGCCCGTAGGCCCCGTACACGGTCCAGTCCAGCTCCTCCTGGAGCAGGATCATGCGCGCGCGGATTCGCTCCTGCGCCATGGATGCGTCGGCGAGGGCCGTCCGGGCGGGGACGCCATCTACAACGAGGGCGGAGGGCTCGTACTCGGCCAGCCTCTGGGCGAGGGTGTCGAGTTCGCGCGCGAGGGCAAGCGGGAGGGACGCCGGGAGAGGGAATTCCTGAAGCTTGGTGCCCGTGAACTCGTAAAACCGTTCCCACTCCTGGGATTTAAAGCCCTCATTGATTCCCTGGCTCCCCTTGTCGTGGCTCACCTGCTTCAACCAGAAGCAGGCAGCCGAAGAGTTGAGAACCCCCATCAGCTCAAGATGCTGATCCTCAGTAGCCCCTTCCGGCAACTTGATCACCGGGGCAGAGCGGTTGAACACCTTCCCACCGCGATCCAGCACAAAGTGATTGTGCGTCGCCACAAAAGAAAACGGGATGAGCATCGCAGCTTTCGTGCGTCGCCAGGAAAGCATGATGTGTTCATTCCATTCCATGCCTCTTTCTTCTCGGGTCTTGCCGAAAGTCAAGCCCGCACGCAAACTACTCCTGTAGGGCCAAAAAAGGGCAGTGCCCTGCAAGGACGTGTCAACAGCTTCGTCCCGGTAAGGCCAAAGCACTACGGCTTCCGTACTTGCAAGCCAATCTCTGGTGACATCACCCGTAACAAGAGGCCTGCGGGATACCTTCTCCTGCTTCCACGCTGTAGGGAGACGCTCGGCACCGAACACATCGTCCTCGCCCAGGATGTCGTGGAATCCAATGGATTCGATGACGTTCCCCAGCCTCCGCGTGTGGTCTACCAGGGCCTCCATCACTCCGTTGGCGCCACCGCCACTCAGCGACCACGGATACGAAGCGAACCGCCCCCGCTCCACATCCGCGACGCTCACCCACTCGGACTCGCTCCCCGGCCTCCGTACCTGCTCGGTGATCGCGACCCAGACAGTCCCGAGCGTGTTCTTCTCCGGGACGGCCGCCTCCCCCCGCACACCCAGCACAGCTCGAATCGGCTCCGCCTGCCGTGCCATCTGGTTCCGGCCGGCCAGGATCACCGTCGGCGTCCCATGCCCAGGGATATAGGCCCCGGACGTGTCGATGATGTGCGACAGTTCCACCCCGCCGAAGTCACGCTTGCGCCGGCTCTTCGGGTCCTTGTACGGCCCACCGTGGAAGAACGACTCGATGAGCAGCTTCCCGAACTCCCGCTTCATGAAGGAGTTGGAAGTGATCTGCCCGGTGAAGCCACCGTTGCGCTGATCACCGCCCGACCGGATCGCCAGCTCGAAGATCCGTTGGGCGAACGGCACCGACAGCGCGTATTTACCCGAGCAGGCCCAGTACACGTCCCGGTAGTTCTGGTTCTCCTGCTTGTCCTTGACCGTGATGTACGGCGGGTTCGCCACCACCACGTGGTACGAGCCGCGCCCCAGCAGGTCCGTGCTCTTCACGAAGTCCTGGACGTCCTCCGTCCGGTACGTGAAGACCTCCCGCTCGACGACGTCGTCGAAAGTCCGCCCGTCCTCCTGGCCGGCCTCCCGGCCGTGCAGCAGAGAGTCCCCCACGGCGATCCGGATCGGCAGCGCGGGAGCCCGGCGGAGCTCGCGCACCTCGCCCGCCTTCAGCGCCGCGACCAGAAGGCGGAACCGGGCGATGGAGGCCGCGTACGGGTTCTTGTCCGCGCCGTGCACCGACTCCAGGGCACGCCGGATCAGCAGCCACCGGTCCGTGCCCGGCTCCAGCTCACGCCACTTCGCGAGAATCCGCTCGAACAGGCCGAGCAGGAAGTGGCCCGAACCGCACGCGGGGTCGATGCAGCGCAGACCGCGCACCTGCTCGTCCTCGTCGACCTCACCCCGCCAGCCGTCCGGCCTGTGCTTCCACACCGGGTCCAGGCCGAACTCCTCGACGGCCGGCTCCAGCGTGAGGTCGAGGATGAACTCCTCGACGAAGACCGGGGTCTGGAGCAGCGCGTACGTCTTGCGGGCGTACTCGGACAGGTCCTGGTAGAGGTCGCCGAGGAAGCGGGTGTTCAGCTCGGGGTCGGTGAAGTCGTAGCGGACCTCGTTGTCCGCACCTCGTTCGCGCCAGAAGGCCAGCAGCCGGGCCGCCGCCTCATAGGAGGGAGTGACCTCGCCCATGGGGTTGTGGCGCTCGTCGAAGAGGCCCTTCGCCGTGGGGTGCGCGTCGGCGAGGGCGTCGAAGGAGGCCTTCAGCCAGTCACGGTCGTTCTGGTCCGGGAACCGCCGGAAGTGCTCCTCGTGCCGGTCCTGGGCCTCCAGCAGCCGCTCGCCGGGACCGGACAGCCAGGCGTCGGGGATCAGGCCGTTGTCCTCGCTGAATCGGACGAACACACAGCCCAGGACCCAGGCGGCGGCGATCTGCACCAGGCGCCCGCCGAGCCACATCCCATAGCTGTCACCCGTCCGGTCCGCGGCCACAGCCCGCTGGTACTCCGCGCGCAGCGGCTGACCGAATTCCTCGCTGCGTGACCGCTCATAGAGGTCCGCCTCCAGCAGTGCGACCTGCTTCTGCAACTCCTTGAGCAGATCCTCGAACATCGCCTCGCGGTCCTGCGACGCACCCGTCGTCGTACGGGCTTCCTCAGACGACACCGGCGGAACCCTCTTCCCATCCCCGACAAACCTGCCGTGCGGTCACGGCGCGTGCACCCATCCTGCCAGCACAACCACCCGCGCCCCCGGCCACGCCCGTCGCCCCCGGCTTAGGTCACGACTCACCCTCGGGTCGGACGCGCCCCGGTGGACATCAGGAGGGCCGGGCCCTCCCGTTCACATCAGGGTGATGTCACGGCACCGGGAGCGGTCCGTCATCGGCCACCTGGGGCAGATCACCCAGAAAGCCCTATCCTCGCCCTCGGAGAGCTCACTCGCACCATCCCTCCATCACCCCTGGAACGTAGGAGCGCAGAAGCTTCTCGACGTGCGTACGCCACTCCTCCACAGGCACTGACCTCTCGACATCATCACCGATGCGCATCTCCACAACCAAGTGCCCATATTTCCCCGACTTGGTCTCCGGCGACTCGTACCGCGGCTGCCCCGACTTCGGCACGCACACCATCCACGCAACCGCACCGTCCTCACCCACCGCCGCACTGGTAACAGCCCCACCCAGCGAAACACGCCTCAGATCAACATACTTATCGGACGCCTCTCGCGCGATATCCACCTCCCCACCCTGCCGAGAGATAGAAATCGTCAGATCCGGCCTGTCATCAACTATCACGCTACAGCCACGGCCGGCTCCAGGACCCAATACGCCGTCACTGGCGCGTTCCCTGACTTTTTCCCCAGGAGGCAGCAGCGACTTCAGATCCGATGGAGTCACCGCAACATCACAAATACTGTGCGGAACAGAATATTCGTAACCACCGTTGTCGGTTGTGCAACTGGCGAGGAAAAGCACGGAAGCACCCATCCCAACGAAACCGAACCGACGCTTCATGACCCCAGACCCACCAAGCGACGCGCAGTAGCGTTCCGTTATTAGCAGCGTCATCGATCCTTTCAGCGGACATCCAGAGATCTTCGCTCTGCTCCATCTCGGGGTTCCTCTCGCGCCAGACCTTGGACAGCTCCGCCAGACGCCCTTCACGATCCGTTCCAGTCGCCAGGTCATTGCGGGCTTGCCCGTCCTCGCCGCTCGCCGACAGCCCGCCTATCTCTCATTGCGCGGGGCCACCTGGCCAGGCTCCCGTCAGCCTACGCCTGGAATCAGCCGCAGCCACGGTTGACGAATGCACAGCGATCGCGGCTTTTCTCCAGTAAATACTACTCAGAAAATCGCAAAAAAGTCACTCGCACCAGACGCCCTGCACGCCTGAAACATAGGAACGCATGAATTTTTCCAAGTCGATTCGACGCTCTTGCGCCTCATCACCTCCCTTCCCTCCTCCGCCGATGTGAACCTTCAGAACGAGGTGGTTATACGGATAGCCGTCCATCTCGAATTGAGGTTGACCACCTTTAGGCTGGCACTTCATCCACGCGGCGGCACCGTCGGCCCCGACTCCCGCACTCGTCACGGCACCACCCAGCGAAACCTCCCGGAAGTCCGTATATTCTTCGGCACCGAATTCCGCGACATCATCGACTGCACTATCGCGCGCAATAGATACAGCCAAGCCGATCTCCTTATCCACGACCAACCGACAACTGCGGTGCTCGCCGGATTTTTCCCCCACTTCAACAGCAGTGGCCTTCATCGCCTCCCCTGGGGGGAGAAGGGGCTTGACGTCGGACTCGTCGACTCCGACTTCACAGATCTTCGCCGGAATAGAGTACCCGTATTCCGGTTCGCCACCTGAACACCCAGAAAGGACAACAAGAGCGGCACCAACCATGCCGTAGATTCTTCTAGGCTTCATGATCCCTTGCCCGCCAAACCGCGCGCCGTGCGATTTCCGTCATTTGCAGTGCCATTGATGTCTGAGATCGTGGACTCCCTTGAGTTACCGTCGATCTCACCGGGATTCGCCGCTCTCCAAATGTCAGCCAGGGCCGCGATCCGCCCCTCTCGGTCAATAGACGTTGCCGTGCTGTCCCTTGCCCTGCCTTCCTCGATCTTTTCCGTCTCACCTTCGAGCCATTTAGACGTCAACGCATCTACACCCCGCTGCGCGGCGTCGCCTCCGTAGGGGATGAAGTTCGCCACCCCACCCCAGGTGTGATAGTCCATCTTGGCATCCCAGGTTGCCTTGCTTTTCGCGTCATCCGCATCCACCGCCAGCCCTTGGTAGCGGGCCTCTTCCAGGAATCCGACAGTGTGACCTGCTCTCCTCCAGGTCTCCTCGTGCCCACCCTCTCCAGTATTGATGTCGTGGACGATTTCCCGGTTTATGGAGTCCTGGAGTGTGAAGTAAGCGAATCGATCGCGCGAGATTTGCTTCGATACCTCAAGAACCTCTTGCCGATCCAAGGGGCTGAGATCCTCCAGTTGAGAACTGGCCGTGGCGTGCACCTCATTCCCATAATTTCCCATGACCACCGCCATAGGTGTACGAAGGCTCGGAGGAAGATCGTCTCCCTCTGCTGAAAGATGCTTCAACGCACCCTCGAAGACACGGTTGTTGGCCTCCGAATGCTCGACATAGCCACCGCCCGAGTTGTTCGGATCGATGCCGGTCGTTCCCGCGACCAAAGCCGCACCGAACCCTGCACGGCCCTGAGCATCCTCGATATCACTGTGGCGCAACGGGTCACCCCACACGGTGTCGGGATCAAACGGGCTGCGCATGCGCGGGTGCCCGTCGACGACACCCCAGTCCCGATGGCGCGTCAGGTACTCCAGCCGGTCGTTGCCGTCCTTCGTTCTGCCGTCTGCCGAGCGGGAGTCAGATTGCGGGTCGAGGAACGCCGCCGACGCGTCGGGGTCCTTGCTCATGACACCCAGCAGGCCGTCAAGAGGGTCATTCGCGAACCATTCGTCGCGTGAGGTGACGAAACTCTTGGGCAGGTCCCAGTTGTCGTTCCCCTTGTCGGCCTTCTCGACAGCGATGAGATCGTCACCGATATCATGCATGAACTGGTCCGAGTAGCCTTCGCCGTGCTGCATCAGGGTGACGATGGACTGATATCCGCGGACCTTCTCCCCCTGCCAGTCGTACCGTTTCATGCCGGACTCCTTCAGGCCGGCCTGAAATTCCTTGTAGAACGGGGATCTCGGATCCTGCGTCGCCGTCGCCAGCGCGTTGGCCAGCCCCCGCTCGGCCCCGAGGTAGTGCTGCTTGCTGCCCGTGTCCGAGTCGTAGGCCAGGGTGTTGAGCTGGTTGGTGACCTTGATGGTTCCCTCGGGGCCGAGGTGGTTGAGCACCGTCCGGCTGAACCTCTCGTCGTCGGCGTTGTCACGCATGAGCCGCGCGTACTCCTCCGGGTCATCGGGCGCCTTGCCCGCCAGGAGCTGATCCGCGTACTTCTTGGCTTCGCGTGCCTCGACCACCTCGATGTCATCCACAGCCGACGCGTTGAAGGAGTGTCCGGCCCCGGTCAGGTTGTCCGCGAACTCCTCGAAGAAATCCTTGATGCCTGCCGCGTCACGGAGCGCAAGCTTGGCTCCCTCATCCGCGTCATCCACCGCCCGCACCGCGGAAAGCACCGCGGTGGTCCAGCTCATCTCGTTGGCAGCACGAGCTGTTTCGTCGAAGAGGCCGCCCTCTGGCTCATCGACCTTGCTCGTGTCGAGGTGCGCCCGCCCCGTGGCGTCTATGTACAGGCCCGCCTTTCGCGCCGACTCCACCAGCTCCGTCACCGCACGTATGCGCTCGACGAACTGCGCGTGGATGTCCCGCAGAATCGATGCGATGGCCCGGGCCTCGACCACAGCGGCGTCGAACTGCCGGCGCGACACCGCATAGCGGGAGGCAGCCGCGTCGGCGCTCTCACCAACCCAGACACCGCCCTTCGCGACACCCTGGACCTGGGTCCCATAGGCCTCGCCGAGATCCTCGAACCCGTCGGCCATTCGGGCCCACGCAGCGGCGGCCGTGGTGAGCGGACTCAGCCGGACAGTGACGACATCCTGGTAGGTAAGCAACTCTTGTCCTTCGCTCTGCCGAGGGTTGCCCCGTCCACTCCTCGCGGAGTGCGGGGCGGACGACGTGGTCAGGCGTCCCGGCGGTCGGCCGGACCCGGCACGTCGACGGCCGTCATGGAACCTTTCACCTCGTGGTCGACGTACTGGAGGTCGCTCTTCGCCTTACTCAACGCCACTTGGTCCTGCTCCAGGCGCGCCTTGAAGCTCTTCACCTGGAGGGCCCACTCCTTGTGGGCGTCCCGCAGGCCTGCACCGGTTGCCCAGCCCTTGAACTCGCCCTCCGCCGCATCGGATTCCTCATCGGCGTGCACGCCGGCTCTGCCGACACCCGGACGGATGTGCTCCCTCAGCGCCTCGACCGCTCCGCGCTTGCCTTTTGCGTCAGTCCTGAGGTCCGCCGATCCCGCGGCACCGCCCGAGCTGTTCAGCTGCATACCGCTGTCATGCCGAGCGGCGACCTCGGCCTTGATCTGTTCCCACTCGTCCCACGCCATCGATTCCCCCGTGGCCCGTAGATTCCGCCTGTGCGTCGCAGCTGAGGACAACAGCCCACATGCCGTCGACACGTTCGACTTTCATCCTAAACAAGGCACAGAGCAACATTCACAGGAGTAACTGCGCCGAATTCCGAGCTGTTCGAGCCAGACTCAGGAAGGACGCGGCACCCCGCCACGGCGGCCGAGACCGAACGCGATCCTGTACACGTCGGGAAGGTCCAGGCGCCCGTCACGACGGGGCGGGGTCATGACGCCGAGGGCCATCAGCTCATCGATCAGCCGGGGCAGGTCGTCCGGATGTCGCGGGCCGGTCCGCACCAGACGCGGTTCGTCGGCCTGCGCGTAGCGAGCGGAGTCCTTCGCCAGTTCGGCCGGCAGACCCGACCGGGCCCACGTCTCCAGCACCGTCCGCTTCTCGATGGGCACCTGGCAGCCCGCGAGCGGCCGTATCGCCAGTTCCACCCACGGGGTGTCCTCGCCGACCTCGTCGACCCGGCGCTGCGACGCCTCCTGCACACCGGTGCGGATCGCCTCCTGGTGCAGGGCCCGCCCGTGGCCCCGGTAACCGGTGTGCGTGCGCTCGGCCGCCGTGAGGAGCGCCTGGAGGAAGCTGCGCGGACTGATCCTTCCCAACCCGTCCATCAGATGGTTGGGCAGCCAGGTGTACGGCTTCCCCCTGCGGAAGTTGCTGCCCATGAAGGGGTCCGCGATCTGCTCGAACAACAGGGTCTGCGTGTCCTCGTCGTTGCGCAGCAGCAGTGGCGGGACGTGGCGCGTGCCGTCCGGTTCGGAACCCCAGCCTCCGGTGCTCCTCCGAAAGCGTCGGGCCGTCTCCCTGTCCTCGTTGCCCAGGCAGTGGAAGAGCAGCCCGTACAGGTCGGTCCTGTTCCAGGTCAGCTCGGCCGCGTATCCGGACAGCTTCGACGCGTCCGGGAAGTGCTGCCGGGCCGAGTCGAACATGTCCGGGCGGATGAACACCTTCAGCCGGATGTTCCGGGTACCGAAGCGCATCTGGAGGGCCAGCCGCAGAATGCCGCCGACCAGCCGGTCCGCCTGTTCCCGGTCGGTGTGCAGGTGCTCCAGGGCGTCGAAGAGCAGCAGGTGAACCAGGTTCTTCCCGTACGCCTCCCGGTCCGCGTGCTCGACCGTACGCTGGGCCTGTTCCGGATTGAACCGTACCCAGGCCACCTTGTCCGACCAGTTGGGCAGAGCACGCAGTTCCTCCTGGCCCAGAGCGGTCAGAAGGACTGCGTACCAGATGTCGTACGTGTCCCCGGACGCCACCAGGCTCCGAAGGACCTGCGGGCCCGGGTAGCAAGCGGACAGCATCTCCAGGCCGTGGCCGGGCGAGACCGTCACACGGCGCAACCTGCTGATGCGGTACTCGGCGGAAGCCAGATCGCGCAGGCCCTCGTCGAGCAGCGAGCGGTACCAGAACGTCTTGCCGACGCCACGACCGCCCGGCACCACCGTCGTATCGACGTAGAGGGCGGTACGGTGCGAGTCGGGCATGAACAGGGTGTGCGGGGACGGCGGGCGGGTGTCCGCGTACGGGGCCTCCTCCAGCGCCGCCGACAACAGGTCGCGGTACTCGGCGGCGGTGAGCGGGGCCTCGGCCGTCATCAGGGTCCTTCCTGGTCCGGGCGCCCCCGCAGGTCCATCTCGATGCGACGGGTCGTGGTCTCCAGGAACTCACCGTACGCGGCCTGCACGAAGCGGCGGTCCTGCCAGCCCGGAGCGTCGGCCGCGTCCATGCCCACCAGACCCGGTTCGAACAGGATGGGGACGGCCCAGTGCGGAGCCGACTCGTCGTTCAGCCCGCCGTCCTGCGCCTCGTCCGCCGCGACCTCGTCGTACAGGGCCTCGAAACACTCGTACGCATGGGCACGGAACCGCTCCAGGTAGGACTCCAGAGGAAAGTGCACGGAGTCGGGCACCATCGAGGCGACCATGCCCAGCTTCTCCCGGATACGCGGAGCCTGACCCGAGGACTGCCAGGCGGCGAACAGGTCTCCGTAGCCGCTCCATGTCTGGGCGTTGTCGGTGCCGAACAGAAGCGCCAGGTCACAGAGGCGGGAGATCGCGACGGCGGCGATGTCGTGGATGCCTGCTCTGCTGTCCAGCAGCACCACGTCGGGGCGCCGCTCGTGGTCGCCATCACGTGCCACCGCGTCCTCACAGGCGTGGACCGCCCCCTCCAGACGGGTCGCGAACGACGCCTCAGGGGTGTCGGTGTAGACCCGGTTCAGCTTGTCGACGTACGCGTTCGCAACCTCGCCCGGTTCCGCGTCACGTCCTCGGGCCGGGGCAACCCACAGCTCACCGATGCTGTTGCCCGTGCGGCGGGGGGTGTAGGGCGAGCGGGTCACGAACTCCAGGCCCTCGGCGTTGCCGACCGCTGCCTCCACCAAGTAGTCCACGAGGCCGTGGCGGGGCAACTCCTTGCCCATCAGGAGCGGTCCGGCGCCGGGCGATTCCAGGTCCAGATCGACGACCAGGACGCAGAGGCCCCGGTCCGCCAGGTGCCGGGCGAGCATGGCCGTGGCCGTCGAGCGGCCCACACCGCCCTTGAACCCGTACAGCACCGTGCGGTGCGTAGGAGTGCTCCCGGGCTCCGGCGCGGGCGTGCTCACCCTCGCCCAGTCCTCGCCGACCACCGTGTTGTCGAGGAAGTGAACCGATCCCATGGCAGCCGGCCCCGTGGGATCGGGCACCGCGCGCGTGGAGTTGAGCAGCGCGCCGGCCGAGAACATTTCCGAGGCGACGAGAACGGCCCGGTCGGACCGATAGCGGCCTGTCCGGCGCTCGAACTCCCCCTCCCAGGACTGCCGCAGCCCGGCCGCGGCCTCCTGACGGTCCTGGTCGTCGACGACCAGGGTGAAGCAACCGAGAACATCCCGCACCAGGAGGACGGGAAAACCCTCGGCCGCTGCCGCACGGGCGATCGCGAAGGCGTGCTCACGGGCTTCGTCGAAGCGCACGGGAAAGGAGGAGAGGGTCACGGGAGCCTTCGGTTGATCACAGCTTCTTCGTGCAGGGAAAGTATGCGATGCGCGGCGTCCCGGCGCTTGTCCACCACGTCGGCCTGTGCCCAGCCCCCGTCGAAGTACCGGTACTTGACATTCCACTTCTTGAAAACGCGGAGATCGCTGTCGAGCAGGGCGTGGAGTGGCGCTCCGGAGCGTCCGCTCGCGAACAGCTTGATCTCTCGGACCAGTTCGTTGACGTGGCCGAACTCGATGATTCGTTCAGCATCTTCCGGGTGCCTCACCCGCGGCTTGGCCGACGGCTTCTCCTCACCCTCCAGCGGCCCGATCGCCACCTCTGTGAAGCGCAGTAGCAGGCTCTTGACCGCGCACTCCGCCGCGAATCCGTAGAGATGATCGGCGGACGGCAGACAGCTGCCCTTCCGGAGATAGTCGCCGTCGCGGAAGTGCCGCGTCGCGGCCGAGGCGAAGTGTTGTTCCTGCGTCAGTTCCGGCACAGAACTGATCGTAATCCGGCCCACTCCCCGATGAGAAGAATTTCGGAGACTCAAACCACTACCCCGGGGGGCGTATTACCCCGTCGTCTCCCAGGTCCCGGACTTCAGTTCCTTCAGGAACAGACCATCGAGCACCACCCACCCGGTAGCCCGGTCCACCACATCCACCGTACGGCCGTCCAGGGCCGGCGAGGCCTCAGGGTCTTCCATCGGCACGAGCAGCCACAGCCCATGCGGGGCCACGGCCGGGCGCCCGGCGGCATTCTGCAAGGCGACCAGCAGCTCCCGCCCCCCCGCCTCCCAGTAACGGGCCACCAGCCCTGCCCGGTGAACGAGCAGCACCGTACGCGGATCGGAAGCCGCCGCCAGCTCCGCGACACGGGACACGACGCGCTCCATCGCCAAGCGTGCGTAGGAAGCGAGGCCGGCACCGATACTCCCGGAGGCGGCATACACCGCGTCAGCTTTCAGCAGTGCCTCCCAGGGCACCCGCTGTTCCTGGGCCAGCTCCCGGAGCGTCGTCAGGAGGAGATCGTCCAGAGCGAGCGGCGTCACGTCGAAGCGCTCCGCCAACCGATCCGCCACGCCGGGAAGTTCCGGCCCCTTGACCGTGAGGGCGACGAAACCGCCCAGCCTGCGAGCCGCCTGAAGGCGCGCCGCCCGGACCCGGCGCGGATCGCGACCGAGCGCCAGCTCGCTCTGCGCATCCTCGATCAGGGTCCGGGTGCTGGCCAAGGCGGACACCGTGTGCTCGGTGTGCCAGGTGACGATTTCCCTGGCGCGCGGCAGGAACCGCTTGCGCTGCTGATCATGCGCGAGCGGGAATCCGGCTTTGCCCAGGGCCTCCTCCAGCTCCACGTACGTGGTGTCGGCGAGCGCCGTCAGCGCGGGGAAGCGGGCACGCACCCGGGCCAGCAGGTCGTCGGTGCCGATCCCCACGTCGGCCCGCACTCCTGCGGCAGCCTGAGAGATCCGCAGCGCCTGGACAAGACCGAGGTCCCGTGCGTAGAGCTCAAGTCGCGGAGAGACCCCGACACCACGTGCCATGGCGGCGGCCAGGTCCACCAGCCGGGTGTCGGCCAGCGGGATCATGCCATCGGGGGCGCCGACCGCACGGAGCTCCCTCAGCACCGTCACCCTGCCGGGCAACGGGTCCCGGTCAGCGATACCGGCTGCCACGACTCCCAGCGCTGCCGCGTAGTCGGCGAGTTCGGCCGGTGTCGGCTCGTCCGCGCCCGGCTGGTCCTCCAGCGCCAGCAGCACGCGGCCGTCCCGCCGCAGCATGGCCAGCCGTGCCGGGGCCACGGCCCCGGAGTCCTCGTCCCTCTTCCGGGCCTCCGTGTCCACCGCAGCACGGACCACGGCCAGCGCCCGGGCCGGTGTGTCAGCCGCTTCACCATCACCCGCTCCATGGCGGACACGCAGCTCGTCCGCCAGCTCCGCAGCGGTCATCACTCGGCCCTGCTCGGCGAGTATCGCTACCAGTTCGTCCCGGATCCGGTCCATCCACAGCAGGTCCGCCCACCGCTCGACCGCGGCGATCTGGTGTGTGGAGACCGTGTTCTGGCTGATCCCGAGCGCCTTGGCGATGGCGGTCTGGGCCGGCCAGTCACCCAAGTCGGCGCCGCCCGGAAGCTGAAGGGTGGCGCGTACGACATCGGGGCGCGGCTTCGTACGACGTCCCTGCCCCTCCGGGGGCATGAGCCGCGCGGCAAGCGTCTCCACCGATTCCAGCGCGTCCTCGGGAGCATCCAGCGCGATCGTCGGCGGTTTACGCGGCTCGGGTCGCTCCCGCAGATCATGCGACCACTGACGGTGGCGGCGGTTGAGCTCCTTGCGGATGGCGTTCCCGGCACCGCGCGCCCGGGAAATCGTGTGCGGAGGGACATCGAGCAGTGCCCCGACCGTCGAGGCGCCGAGTGAAGCAGCCACAGAAACGGCACGCGGCGACAGTCCCGCCGCCTCCAGCGGCGTTCGCAGATCGGCGACCGCCGCAGCCTGTTCACGGGCATCCTCAATGTCCTCGGTGGTCATCCCGACCGTGGCCGGCGTGGTCGCCGGACGTGCCGAATCGGCCGTACGGAACAGTCGGCGCCATGCCTCCTGCATATCGCGCAGGGTGTCGTAACGCTGCTCGGAGTCACGGTGCAGCGCCCGCTCGAAGAAGTCGGTCAGCCCCTCACTCAGCGCTTGGTCGAACAGCTCTCCAGCGACGTACAGCTTCGCTTTCGGAACAGTCAGCGGGTCGATGGAACCGTCGCCCCACACCGGGCGCTCCCCGGAAGCCATCTCGTGCAACGTGACCGCGGCGGCATACCACTCGGCATGATCGTCGTAGCGCGCGCGGCGGCTCCCACCCAGAAACGGATCGAGATAGCCACGGGTACCCGCCTGGACATCCCGGTCCGGCACATCGGCAAGGGAGAAGTCGAACAGCATCAGCTGCCAGGAGCCGTCGCTGCGCCGGAAGAGCCCCAGGTTGTCCGGCTTGATGTCACGGTGGCGCACCCCCCGGGCGGCGAGGGCGTCCAAGGCCGCGAAGAGGTCGTTGCCGAAACGCTCCAGTTGGTCGTAGCCCAGCCGGCCTTCACCGCGCAGCCGCGAACCGAGGCTGACCGGGTCGCGGTCGGCGGAAGGGCGGAAGCCTCCCGCGTACTCGATCTCCAGCACCGTGCGTCCGCCGAGCTCCCGGGGGTCCGCGAGCAGCTTGACGATCTGTCCGCCGCCGACCTCCTTGAGCGCGGCAGCCTCCGCGTAGAGGCGGGCGTCCTTCTCGTGGTCGAGGGCGACCTTGAAGACCCGCGGGTAGTCTGCTTGGGCCTCGGGACCGTCACCGGCCCGGCGCACGAGCAGCGCACGAGCCGTGGCTCCGGTACCGAGAACCCTCGTAACCGTCCAGCTCCCGTCCAACGGCTGCCCGGGCTGCACTGTCAGCGGATCCGCGACCGGTGCACCGACCGGGTCCGGCGTCGCCGCATCGATCTCGGCCTCGTCCAGAAGGCGCAGGAACTCCTCTGCCGAAACCGGCCGGTGGCGAACGTCGGCCGCGGTCGCCTGGTAGACCAGATCATCGAGGGCGGTGGACACCCCGTCAGCGACCGCGTAAGGGTGCAGTCCGCCCTCTCCTGCCAACCGGTCCACCAGAGCGCTGCGCCGCTCGGCAGGAGGACGCCCGGTCAGCAGCAGATACGCCAGACTGCCCAGCCCGAACACGTCGAGATCCACCGGGTCGGCGAACTCCTGGCCTGACTCGGGGGCGAGGTAGACCTGCGCGACATCCGCGATCAATCCGGAGTCCAGCGGACTGTCACCGAGAGAACGGTGCAACGTCGTCCTGAAGTCACGCGCCGCCGTCTGCCAGTCAGCCACCCTGATGACCGGATCGCTGCCGTCCTCCTCGGCCGATACGTACACCGAACGGGCAGAGAGGGCACGGTGATACAAGGACCGGTTGTGCGCGTACCGCACCGCCTCCGCGAGCTGACGCACCATATCCAGCCGGTCCTTGGGCGACAGCCGGCTGCCGTACGCATCGAGGTAGGCGTCGAGGCGCAGATCCGAGGCGCGGTGACGGAACAGAATCGCCGGTCCACCCGCGTGTTCACGGATCTGCACGGCCTGCACGATGCCTCGGTGGTTGATCCCCTGCAGTACCTGGTACTCGCGACGGGCCGCCCTGTCCACCGCGTCGCGCTGCTGCGTCGACGCTGCCTGGCCGGCGAGGTAGATCCTGACCCGCCCGCTCTCCTTGACCAGCTCGTCATCGCGGGTGGCGAGCCTGTCCTCCCAGCCGGGGCCCGCGTCCAGGGCTCGCGGCTCAAGACGCCAGCCGTCGCCATAGCGCAGGTGAGCCATGGAATGGCTGACGCCGATGTGCTTCATCAACCGTTCGAGCAGAAGACCGGTCCGCTGGGTGACCCGCCAGCTCTCACGCTCGGGCGGCAAGCTCAGCAGGCCGTCCCAGACCCCTGGGAGCCCGCTGCAGCCGTCGTTGCGCCCGTACACGGCTGCGCGTTGGAACTCATCGAGCTCGCTCACCAGATCCGGGGCGTGCAGGAAAACCGCCGGCTTGATGAACGGAACGTGGCGCGGGTCCTCGTTCAGCGCACGCGCCGCGCGAGTGAGCTGTTCCTTCAGCTCCTTGGCCTTGAGATCGGTGAGATGCAGCGGGTTTCTGAGCGTGCGTACCCGCTCGTCGTGGAACTGCCAGGTGTCACCGTGGTTCACCACCCTTCCTGGGTGGCCCTTCAGCTCCAGCAGATACAGACCTCCCGGCACGGCGATCAGCAGGTCACACTCGTTGACCCGACCCGAGGCGCCGGTGAACTGAAACGTGGCCCACGCCCGGTGGGGCTCGACCTGCGGCATCAGCTCGCGTACATGTTCCAGTCCCTCCTGCTCCCACCGGAACCCGGAACGGCGCGGCTGGAACCAGCGCTCTCGGCGCGGCGGAGGGCCCGGCTTCGGAGCGGAAGGCCGCTCGGCTGGCGTCACCGGGGGACCTCCAAGAGGGTCGACGTCGGCAAGATGAACACAGGAAGAAAGGCAGTTCGGCGAGAGCGACGGAGCTCCTGCCACCTGTCATTGTGGCCTCGTCACCGGACAATCGCACTGCCCTTACCCGGTGCCCCGACCGCATCTTAATAGGCAGTTGCCTGCGGCCCGGATTCCGCGCGAGACCCGCTTCCCCTCCCCATCGCCCGGCACGGTGGACGTCCGGGCCCCACTCGCATCCAGGGGTGCCGGAGCACAGCTGATGCCTGTTCACCCGACCGACCGATCTACTGGGAAACAATGAATGCCCGCCCGGTCATGATGACCGGGCGGGCATTCGTCAACCGTCCACGTACTCAACCGTCAACGGCTTGCTGCGCTGTGGACCTGTGGGGATTTGAACCCCAGACCCCCTCGATGCGAACGAGGTGCGCTACCAGACTGCGCCACAGGCCCTTGCGACGTGTGAAACTCTAGCACCCCCACAGGGGTGCTTGGAAATCCGTTCCTCCGCTGGTCAGCGGTGTCGGGATTTCCGAGCTCCACCCGCCGCCTCACTCGTTGGCCGCACGCGGCCGGTCCTCGTCGTCGTACTGGTCGAAGAGCGGCGTCCGGCCCCGGTCGCGGTTGCGGCGGGACGGGTTCGTGCGCTGCCGCGGGGCCGGGTCGACCGCGGGGATCGTCGGATGCGACGTGCCCGTCTGGGTGGGCTCGACGGTGCTGGAGCGGGCCGCGCTCCAGGTCTCCGGGTCGTTGACCTCCACGCCTCCCGTGGCCCGGGGGGCGACGGGAGCGGTGACATAGGTGGGCAGCGGTACGGGAACGGGCTCCCAGCTGTCGCCCTGGACGCGACCGCGCTCGCGCTGCTGGTCCACCCACTCCGCGTGATCCGTCTGCTCGACGAGGGCGCGGCGGCCGGCCTCCTGGGGGGAGACCGTGGGCGTCGGCTCCGGCTCCCGGTGGTGGGCCTCGGAGTCGTCGTCGGGTTCGGCGGGGGCGGGGGCCGCGGGCTGGTGCTTGCGGGGGCGGTTCTCGCGCAGCCGCTGTGCCGCGACCTCGGCCCGGCGGCGGTCCATGGTGAAGGCGAACCGCCGGCGCTCCTGGGCGCGCAGATGCACGATGTACGTGCTCAGCAGCACGGCAGGCACGGCGGGCGCCCACAGGAAGCCGAGGCCGCCGACCGCCGCGACGACCGCCCCGAGGGTGAAGGCCAGGAAGAGGACGACGGTGGTCCGCCTGCGCCGCGCCAGGACCTGGGAGCGCTGGGCACGCCGGGCCCGCTCGGCGTCGGCCCCGTCGGAGCGCGGGCGTCGCCGGGCGAGGGGCACGTGGTCCGCGGGGCGCTCGTCGGACCGGCGCTGGTGCGCCTGACGGTCGCGCGCCGGGCGGTCGGACGCCTGGTGGTCCGGGGCACGCTCGGAAGCGTGCGCCGGGTCGGTCAGCCTGGCTTCCGTGTGCGCCGGAGGCGCGGCAAAGGCCCGGACGTCCACGGATTCCATACGATCCGTTTCCCGGTCCGGGTCGACGTCGGGCGTCGCCTCCTCGGCGGTGCGCTCCCGCAGCTCCTTGGCATACCGGCGCTCCATCGCCGCCCGACCGGACAGCAGCCGGATGGCGGTGCTGAAGCGTTCCGTCGGACGGGCTTCGTTGAGCTCGTCCTGCCTGCGGAGCCACATCGGTACCAAGTAGGCGGCCCAGGCCCCGACGATGACTGCGTAGATGAGGCCGCTGCTGCTCACGCTCACACCGTAGAGGGGTTTGCGCGGAAGGATCCGCCAATTGGCCCGGTGTGTCGCACGATCCGGCCGATATCCCGGACTTTTTTTGTGATGGTTCGGATCAACAGCCGCCGATAGCCCGACCCAAAGCGGTCATCAGGCGATCATATTCGAACATTTATTTTATTTCGCCGGTCGGTCCGGGCCTCTCGGCGTCACCGGGCGCGACCGGCGCCAGCGCCGGAGCATTCCCTCGGGCACTTCCTCGGCGGTGAGGGCGAAGATCAGGTGGTCACGCCAGTCGCCGTCGATGTGGAGATAGCGCGGGCGCACGCCCTCCGAACGGAATCCAAGTTTCTCCACCACCCTGCGGCTGGGGCCGTTCTCCGGGCGAATGCAGACCTCGATGCGGTGCAGGCCCACGGCGCGGAAGCAGTGGTCCACCGCGAGGGCCACGGCCGTCGGCATGACCCCGCGCCCGGCGACGCTCTGATCGACCCAGTAACCGATGTGCCCGGAACACATCGAGCCCCAGGTGATCCCCGCGACCGTGAGCTGGCCGACCAGCCGGCCCTCGTACTCGATGGCGAACGGGAGCATCCGCCCGGCGTTGGCCTCGGCGCGCAGGTGGCGGACCATCTGCCGGTACGTGGGGCGCTGCGCCATCGGACCGCCGGGGGCGGGCGGCGGGACCGTCGCCTCCCAGGGGCGCAGCCAGTCACGGTTGCGCCGGTTGACCTCGCGCCACGCCCGCTGGTCACGCATCCTTATCGGGCGCAGGACGATCTCGCCGTCGGTCAGCGTCACCGGCCAGGTCGCGATGTTCAGCTCGGGCTCCCCGGTCGGGGATGGTCGCCGCCGCGGAGCTGATCGACGGCGTGCACCAGGAGCCGGCCGAGGACCGCCAGCCCGTCCTTCACCCCTCCGGTGGAGCCGGGGAGGTTGACGATCAGGGTGCGGGAGGCCACACCCGCGAGGCCCCGGGAGAGGGCGGCGGTCGGGACCTTGGCCAGTCCCTCGGCCCGGATCGCCTCCGGGATGCCGGGGATCTCGTGGTCGAGGACGCGACGGGTGGCCTCGGGCGTGGCATCGGTGGGCGAGATGCCCGTACCACCGGTGGTGACGATCACGTCGTACCCGGCGGCGACGCCCGCGCGCAGGGCCGCCTCGACCGGATCGCCGTCGGGGACGACCTGCGGGCCGTCGACCGTGAAGCCGAGGCCGGTCAGCGCTTCGGCGATCAGCGGGCCGCCCCGGTCCGCGTACACCCCGGCGGATGCGCGGTTGGAGGCGGTGACGACGAGAGCGGTGAGCGGGGAGGGCGGCTCGACGCCGGCGGGCTCGGCCCTCCGCCGCTCGCGGCCGGAGGCGCCCGGTGCGATCGGCCCCTGCTCGTGGCCAGGGACACCCGGTGCGATCGCCCCCTGCTCGTGGCCGGAGGCACCCGTCCCGGCCGTCCGCCGCTCGTGGCCGGAGGCTCCGGGCCCGGGCGGCATCACGCGTCCGGTCCTTGCGGGGCGGTGCGCCGGTAGTCGCCGGACTTGCCGCCCGACTTCGCCTCGACCCGTACGTCGGTGATGACCGCGCTCTTGTCGACGGCCTTGATCATGTCGATCACCGTGAGGGCCGCCACCGAGACCGCGGTGAGGGCCTCCATCTCGACGCCCGTGCGGTCCGTCGTCTTCACGGTGGCCGTGATCTCCACCGCGTCGTCGGCCACGCTCAGATCGACCTTCACGCCGGAGACGGCCAGCGGATGGCAGAGCGGGATCAGGTCCGGGGTGCGCTTGGCCCCCATGATCCCGGCGATCCGCGCGGTGGCGAGGGCGTCGCCCTTGGGGACTCCCTCGCCGCGCAGCAGCTCGATCACGCGCGGCGAGACGAGCACCCGGCCGGCGGCGCGGGCGACGCGGGTGGTCACATCCTTCTCCGACACGTCGACCATGCGGGCCGCGCCCGCCTCGTCGATGTGCGTCAGCCTGTTCTGCGTACTCAACTCACTCCGCCTAGCGGTAGGGGCGCCGGTTTCGCCTCGGGGAACCGGAGGGGGTCCCCCGGAAGGCACGGCGGCAGATACCGTACCGCCACCGGGCGGCGGTCAGCCGAGCAGGATCACGTCCGTCTCCGTGCCGGGCTCGACCGAGGTGACGTCCTCCGGTACCACGATCAGCACGTCCGCCTGCGCGAGCGCGGCGATCAGATGCGAACCGGAACCGCCGACCGGAGTGACCGTCCCCGCCTCGGCGTCGTGACGGCCGCGCAGGAACTGGCGGCGGCCGTCCGGTGACGTGAGCGCCTTGTCGGCGCTCAGCCGGGCGCGGGCCGTCGGGCGGTGCACGTCGGTGAGGCCCATCAGGGCACGGATGGCGGGGCGGACGAACAACTCGAAGGAGACATAGGCGGAGACCGGGTTGCCCGGCAGGGCCAGCAGCGGGGTGTGGTCCGGGCCGATCGAGCCGAAGCCCTGCGGCTTGCCGGGCTGCATGGCGAGCTTGCGGAACTCGACCCCGCCGCCCGGCTCGTCCTCGTCCCCGACGGAGGACAGCGCCTCCTTGACCACGTCGTACGCGCCGACGCTGACCCCGCCCGTGGTAACGACGATGTCCGCGCGGATCAGCTGGTCCTCGATGGTGGCGCGCAGTGTCTCGGCGTCGTCGGTCACCGCGCCGACCCGGTAGGCGATGGCTCCGGCGTCCCGGGCGGCGGCCGTCAGCGCGAAGCTGTTGGAGTCGTAGATCTGGCCCCCGGTCAGCTGCTCGCCGGGCTGGACCAGTTCGCTGCCGGTGGACAGGACGACCACGCGGGGGCGGGGCCGTACGACCACGGTGGCGCAGCCGATCGCCGCGAGCAGCCCGATCTGCGGGGGGCCGACGACCGATCCGGCGGCCAGGGCCAGATCGCCCGGCTTGACGTCGCTGCCGCGCTCGCGCACATGGGCGCCGGCCACGACCGGCCGGTGCACCCTGACCTCGCCGGTGGCGCCCTCGGGCGCGTCGCTGTGGGCGCGCATGGCGGCGGCCGGGCCCTCGCCCGTACCGCCGTCGGTCCACTCCACCGGGACCACGGCCTCCGCGCCGGCGGGCAGCGGCGCGCCCGTCATGATGCGGGCAGCCTGTCCCGGTCCCACGACCTGGTCGTCGGCGAGCCCCGCACTGCCCGCGGCGACGTCGCCGATGACGGTGAGGACCGCGGGGAACTCCTCGCTGGCGCCCTCGACATCGGCGATCCGGACCGCGTAACCGTCCATGGAGCTGTTGTCGAACGGCGGCAGGGCCACCTCCACGACGACGTCCTCGACGAGGACGCAGCCCTGCGCCTCCGGCAGCTGAAGCTCGATGGGCTCCAGCGGCCTCACCGTCGCGAGGATGTCGTCCAGGTGCTCGTCCACCGACCAGATCGTGCTGCTCACGGGGTTACATCTCCTCGGCGACGTACTTGCGCAGCCAGGTCCGGAAGTCCGGCCCCAGGTCTTCACGTTCGCACGCCAGTCTGACAATGGCGCGCAGATAGTCGCTGCGGTCGCCGGTGTCATAGCGGCGGCCCTTGAAGACGACGCCGTGCACGGGGCCGCCGATCTTCTCGTCAGCGGCGAGCAGCTGGAGCGCGTCGGTGAGCTGGATCTCGCCGCCGCGGCCCGGCTCGGTGTGTCGCAGTATGGCGAAGACCGCGGGGTCCAGGACGTACCGGCCGATGATGGCGAGGTTGCTGGGGGCGTCGGCCGGGTCCGGCTTCTCGACCAGGTCGGTGATGCGGACCACGTCGCCGTCGACGGTGGCGTCCGCGGCGGCGCAGCCGTAGAGGTGGACCTGCGAGGGCTCGACCTCCATCAGCGCGATGACACTGCCGCCCTCGCGCTCCTGGACCTCGACCATCCGGGCCAGCAGCGCGTCGCGCGGGTCGATCAGGTCGTCGCCGAGGAGCACCGCGAAGGGCTGGTCGCCCACGTGCGGGGCGGCGCAGAGCACGGCGTGCCCGAGACCGCGGGGGTCGCCCTGGCGCACGTAGTGCATGGTGGCCAGGTCGCTGGACTCCTGGACCTTGGCGAGGCGTTCGGCGTCGCCCTTGCGGGTGAGCGCGGATTCCAGCTCGTAGTTGCGGTCGAAATGGTCCTCAAGGGGACGCTTGTTGCGGCCGGTGATCATCAGCACGTCGGAGAGGCCCGCCGCCACGGCCTCCTCGACGACATACTGAATGGCCGGCTTGTCGACGACAGGCAGCATCTCTTTGGGAGTGGCCTTCGTGGCGGGCAGGAACCGGGTGCCGAGACCTGCTGCCGGAATGACGGCCTTGCTGATCCTGGGGTGCGACTGAGTCATGTGCAGACCTTAACGGCTGCACACGGCCGGAAGCTGATATTCCGGTTAACTTCGTCCTTAAATATGCCCATACGAGAATCGCGCGAGTCACCCTTGAACACCGACAAGTCCGGAAAGCCGTCCGCGAAGAGCTCCCTGCGGCGCGAACTCCTGTCCGCGCGGGCCCGCCTGACGAAGGAGGACGCCGCCCGGACGGCCGCTGTTCTTGCCGGGGCGGCCCTGAGCCTCCCCGAACTGGCCGACGCCCGTACGGTCGCCGCGTACGTCTCCGTGGGGCGTGAACCGGGAACCCGCGCCCTCCTGGAAGCGCTGCGCGGGCGTGGCGTCCGGGTGCTGCTGCCGGTCCTCCTGGCCGACAACGACCTGGACTGGGCGGCCTACGAGGGCCCGGAGCACCTGCTCCCGGCCGGACGGGGGCTCCTTGAGCCGGACGGCCCGCGCCTGGGCCCCGGCGCCGTGCTGGAGGCCGAGGCGGTGCTGCTGCCCGGCCTCGCGGTGGACGGGGCCGGGATGCGGCTGGGGCGGGGCGGCGGCAGCTACGACCGGGTGCTGGCCCGGCTGACGGCCGCCGGGGCGCACCCTTCGCTCGTGGTGCTCCTGTACGACGACGAGGTGGTCGCGCGGGTCCCCTCGGAACCGCACGACCACCCCGTGGACGCGGTGGTCACGCCGGCCGGAGCGCGGCGTTTCGTGCACCCTCGATAGACCTACGGTTTCAGCGTCAGCGTGTCGACGGTGGACGCGTCGACCGCTTCCTTCCCGAAGGACCAGTCGAGCAGTTCACCGTCGACCCACTTGTCGGTCTGGTCGGTGTAGTGCGCGTTGAACGCGTGGCCGGAGGCGCCGCTGAGGTTGATCCAGCGGGACTTGTCCCAGTCCCCCACGTTGACGACCATCCGCATGGACGGCACCCAGACGACGTCGTAGCCGCTCGCCGCGTTCCAGCCGGTGGCGTTGACGGCCGCCTCGCCGCCGCCGAGGTTCCAGGGGCCTCGGTTGAGCGCCCGCTGGAGCAGGCCGGGGCCTTCGGTGCCGAGGGTCTGGTTCTTCAGCGTCAGCCGGTGCAGGCGGCCCCAGCTCCAGGTGGAGATGTTCTTGCCGAGCTTGGCCGTCAGCTCCCAGCGGGCGTCCTCCATCGCCCGGGCGAACAGGTCGTCCCGGCTCTCCAGGGCGTCCTCGCGGCCCCGGGCGGGGGCCTTCCACCACTCGTTGTCCTGGTCGTCCACGATGTCGCGGACCACCTGGAACCAGCGGTCGCCACCGTCCGGCTGCGCGGTGTCGCCGTCGCGCTGGCCGCACTCGCGGACGAGCTTCTTCTGCTGGTCGACCGGGCCGCTGTTCTTGGCCGGCGGCACGTTGAGGCAGTCGCCCTCGACCCGCATCTCCTTGGGCAGCTTGTTGCCGAAGGCGAGCTTCAGGATGTTGCGCCAGACGCCGTTGAAGTACGCGGCGGCGGCCGAGTCGGGCTCCTGGGTGTAGTCCCAGCCCTCCAGCAGCTTCTGGGCCTCGCGGACGCTCGGGTCGGAGATGTTGATCTTCTTCAGCTCGGGCACCAGCAGTGCGGCGATCTCGCTGAAGTTGTCCATCTGCATCTTCTGCATGTCATCGGTCGAGACCTTCTCGCCACCCTTGATCTTCTGGGTCAGGAGGTCGTTGATCCGCTGACTGCGGGCGCCGTAGCCCCAGTCCTTGGTCAGGAGGTGGGGGTACTTCTTCTCGTCGATGACGGCCTGGTTGGCGGTGACGATGAAGCCGCGGTCCGGGTTGTACTCGTACGGCAGCTCGTCGAAGGGGATGTACCCCTCCCACGCGTACTCCGGGTCCCAGCCCGGCGCGGGCGCCGTGCCGTCGTAGCCCTTGGAGCGGACCGGGATCTTGCCGGGGGCCTGGTAGCCGATGTTGCCCTCGGTGTCGGCGTAGATGAGGTTCTGCGAGGGGACCTCGAAGTTCTCGGCGGCCTTCCGGAAGGTGGTGAAGTCCTTGGCCCGGTTGAGCGCGAAGACGGCGTCCATGGACTTGCCGGGCTCCAGCGCGGTCCACTTCAGCGCCACCGCGTAGCCGTCGGCCCGGTCCGGGGCCGCGTTGCTGACCGGAGCCTTCTGGCCGACCTTGTCCAGCTCCTTGCTGCGGTCGGAGACCAGGGGGCCGTTGTTCGTCTCGCGGACGGTGATCGTCCGGTCCCTGCCGCCGGCGACCTTGATGGTCTCCTCGCGGGTCTTGAAGGACTTGGTCTCGCCGTCGTACAGGTAGCCGTCGTCGGAGACCTTCTCCAGGAAGAGGTCGGTGACGTCGGCGCCCAGGTTGGTGAGGCCCCAGGCGATGTCCTGGTTGTGTCCGATGATCACACCAGGCATGCCGGAGAAGGTGTAGCCGGCCGTGTCGTACTGGCAGGTCTTGGAGAGCTCCCGGCAGTGCAGGCCCATCTGGTACCAGAGCGAGGGCAGCATCGGCGCGAGGTGCGGGTCGTTCGCGAGCAGCGCCTTGCCGGACGTCGTGTGCTTGCCGTCGACGACCCAGGAGTTCGAGCCGATGCCGTTGCCGTTGGGGCCGAGCAGCGCCGGGATCTCGTCGAGGGTGTCCGAGAGGGCGGCCATCTGCGTGTTCAGGCCCTCGGTGGCGCCCTCGGGGGTCGTGGAGCCGATGTCGTCCGTCGGGGTGGCCTCGGGGTCGAACTCCCCGGTGACCGAGGAGATCGCGCCGTTCTCGACGATCGGCTTGTTCCGCTTGTACGGGTAGCCGGGGTACAGGTCCTCGATCTGGTCCTTGTCGAGGCGGCTGGTCAGCAGCGAACGGTCGATCTCGTCCTGCATGTTGCCGCGCAGGTCCCACGCCATCGCCTTCAGCCAGGCCACCGAGTCGACCGGGGTCCACTCGCCGGGCTTGTAGTCGTTGGTCAGCCCCAGAGCCGCGTACTCGACCGAGATGTCCCGGCCTTCCTTGCCCTTCAGATACGCGTTGACGCCCTCCGCGTACGACTGGAGGTTCTTCTTGGTGCTCTCGTCCAGGACCTCGTCGTACTCCTTCTGCGCCACCTTCCGCCAGCCGAGCGTGCGCAGGAAGGAATCGGTCTCCACCTGTCCGGAACCGAACATCTCGGAGAGCCGGCCGGACGTCATGTGCCGCCGGACGTCCATTTCCCAGAAGCGGTCCTGGGCCTGGACGAAGCCTTGGGCGCGGAAGAGGTCGGCGTCGGAGTCCGCGTAGATCTGCGGGATTCCGTAGGAGTCACGTTTGACCTCGACGTCGCCGGAAAGGCCGTCGAGGGTCATCGACCCGGTGGTCTGCGGGTACGAGGCCCGCACGGTGGACACGGACCAGTACGCCCCGTATCCGACACCCGCGACGAGCGCCAGCACCAGGACGAGCACGAGCAGGCGGGCGCGTCGCCCCTTCTTCCTGCCGGGCTTCTTCGCGTCGGAAGGGCCGGAAGAGGCGGTTGTGTTGGCGGGCATCGCTGTCCTTCGAGGGGCAGGGTGGTCCTGGGAGTGCAGGAGCAACCATAGGCGCAGCGGAGAAGCCACTCGGACGCGGTATAGGGATGCATCCATTTGCGTCTTCCTCGCACGAACACTCGAAGCCGTCAAGGAGTCGTTAAAGATTAGGTAAGGTAACGAAGTAACTGGCTGCCGGAGGACGATCCGGCAGGCGCACGCAGGGAAGGAACGGACCCTGACTGTCCACGCGCTCAACGAACTCCTGCTCGTCTGCTCGCTCGTCCTGCTCGTCGCCGTGGTGGCGGTACGGGTCTCCTCGCGCAGCGGGCTCCCCAGCCTGCTCCTGTATCTCGGCATCGGGATCGCCCTGGGGCAGGACGGCATCTTCGACGTCAAGTTCGACAACGCCGAGCTGACGCAGGTCTTCGGCTACGCCGCCCTGGTCGTCATCCTGGCCGAGGGCGGACTCGGGGCGAAGTGGAAAGAAGTCAGACCCGTCCTGCCCGCGGCCGCGGTGATCTCGACCGTCGGCGTCGGCATCAGCGTGGGCATCACCGCCGCCGCCGCGCACTACCTGGTCGGCCTGGACTGGCGCCAGGCCCTCATCATCGGCGCGGTCGTCTCCTCGACCGACGCGGCGGCCGTCTTCTCCGTCCTGCGCAAGGTGCCCCTGCCGCCCCGGATCAACGGGGTCCTGGAGGCCGAGTCGGGGTTCAACGACGCTCCCGTCGTCATCCTGGTCGTCGCGTTCTCCTCGGTCGGCCCGGTCGAGCACTGGTACGTCCTGGTCGCGGAGATCGCCATGGAGCTGGCCATCGGCGCCGCGATCGGCATAGCGGTGGGCTGGCTGGGATCCCTGGGACTGCGGCACGTGGCCCTGCCCGCCTCCGGCCTCTACCCGATCGCCGTGATGGCCATCGCCGTCTCCGCGTACGCGGCGGGCGCCATGGCCCACGGCAGCGGGTTCCTCGCCGTCTACCTGGCCGCGATGATCCTCGGCAACTCCAAGCTGCCGCACTGGCCCGCCACCCGGGGCTTCGCCGACGGGCTCGGCTGGCTGGCCCAGATCGGCATGTTCGTGCTGCTCGGCCTGCTGGTCACCCCGCACGACCTGGTCGACGACTTCTGGCCCGCCATCATCGTGGGCCTGGTGCTGACCATGGTGGCGCGGCCGTTGTCGGTCTTCCTGAGCCTCGCGCCGTTCCGGCTGCCGGCCCGCGAGAAGGTCCTGATGTCCTGGGCCGGGCTGCGCGGGGCGGTGCCCATCGTCCTGGCGACCATTCCGATGGTGTCCGGGGTGGAGGGCAGTACGAGAATCTTCAACATCGTGTTCGTCCTGGTCATCGTCTACACCCTGATCCAGGGGCCGACGCTCCCCTGGGTCGCGAACAAGCTGAACATCGCCGACGATCCGGCCGAGGCCGCCGACCTGGGGATCGAGTCGGCCCCGCTGGAGCGGCTGCGCGGACACCTGCTGTCGGTCGCCATCCCCCCGAAGTCCAGGATGCACGGCGTCGAGGTCGGCGAGCTGCGGCTCCCGGCGGGCGCCGCGGTCACGCTGGTGGTCCGCGAGGGCAAGAGCTTCGTGCCGTCCCCGGCGACGGTGCTGCGGCGCGGGGACGAACTCCTGGTGGTGGCCACCGATCCGGTGCGCGACAGGGCGGAGGAACGGCTGCGGGCGGTCGGCGAGGGCGGCAAGCTGGCCGGCTGGCTGGGCACGGGTAAATCCCCCGCCGCCGGCGCGCCCGGCACGGCGGGGCCCCAGGGCGGTTCAGCCATCCCCCAGGCGATGAAGCTGGCCAAGAAGCTCGGCGGCGCCGGTGCCAACGGCAGCGAAAGTGGAAGTGGAAGTGGAAGTGGAACTGGACATGGCAGTGGAAGCGTGAACGGCAGCAGCGGCAACGGCCGGGGCACGAAGACCCGTCCCTGAGGCTGCTGCCTGGAGTCCTCCTGAGGCCCTTTGAGGTGACGACTCAGGGAATCGGCAGCGCACGCGTCGCAGATCACAGGCTGATAGGGAAGCCCTGTGCGCAATCACAGGCACACAGGGTTTCCTACCTGTACGATTAAGGGCAAACCTGATCGACCAACTCTGTCTGAAGCAGAGCTGGCGCGACCGTATGGCGGTCGTGGTGTCTCTTCGCCCGGCGTTTCTTCGCCGATTGCAGCGAGTCGCCCGGCATCTACCGCAGTTCCGCGCGAAGAGGACAGCTCTCGGCCGCTTCCGTCCGGCCCGCCCCACAAGGGCGCCGGGAAGCAGGGCCACCAGGCGGCAGAAAGGCAAGGACCGTGGCGACCACGGTCTCCGACCGCCCCGGATACGGGCAACTCCTGCGCACCCCCGGTGCGTGGACCTTCCTCCTCCCGGGCTTCGCCGCACGGCAGCCCTTCGCGATGCTCACCATCGGCATCGTCCTCCTCGTGCAGCACACGACCGGCTCGTACGGCAGCGCCGGCGCCGTCGCGGCGGTCTCCGGCGTCTCCATGGCGGTGTTCGCCCCGCAGAGCGGCAAGCTCGCCGACCGCTTCGGTCAGCGCGCCGTCCTGCTGCCCGGGGTGCTCCTCCACGCCGTCTCCGTGAGCGCCCTGACCGTACTGGCGCTGGCGGACGCGCCCCTGTGGGCGCTGTTCGTCGCCGCCGTGCCGACCGGCGCCTCCATCCCGCAGATCGGCCCCATGGTGCGGGCCCGCTGGGCGGCGATGCTGGGGGCGACCCCCGACCGGCCCGCCTCTCCGCTGATGTCCACCGCGGCCGCGTTCGAGTCGGTGACGGACGAGTTCACGTTCGTACTCGGCCCGGTGATCGCCACCGCGCTTTGCACCGGCGTGCACCCGGCGGCCGGTCTGATCACGGAAGCCGCCCTGACTCTGGTCGGCGGCCTGTTCTTCGCCGCGCAGCGCGCCACCCAGCCTGCCCCTCGCAACGCGGCCACCGCGGCCGAACCGCACGCCTCGGCGCTCTCCGTGCCGGGTGTGCGCGTCCTGGCCGTCGCCTTCCTTGGCATCGGCGCGGTCTTCGGCGGGATGCAGGTCTCACTGACCGCGTTCTCCGAGGAGATCGGCCACCCCGGGGTGAACGGTGTCCTCTACGGAGTCTTCGCGGCGGGCAACATGCTGGCCGGCATCGCCTGCGGCGCCATCGCCTGGAAGAGCAGCCCGCGCCGACGGCTGATCGTCGGGTACGTGGCGCTGACCCTCACCGCGTCCGGCCTGTGGGCCGTGCACTCGGTGCCGCTGCTGGCCGGGCTCGGCCTGCTGGTCGGCCTCTGCATCGCTCCGGCGCTGATCAGCGGCTACACCCTGGTCGACGCGCTGGTGCCCGCCTCCGCCCGCACCGAGGCCTTCACCTGGCTGACGGGCGCCGTGGCGCTCGGACAGGCCGCGGCCGTGACCGTGGCGGGGCAACTCGCCGACGCCCATGGCGCGAGCACCGGTTTCCTGGTGCCTCTGGCCGGAACCGTGCTGGCGCTGATGACCCTGCTGGCCCTGCGTTCGCGGCTGACTCCGAGGCCCTCGGGACGCACGATCGCACGTGCGATCGGTCACCGCGAGCCGGTCGCGGTGGACTGATTCAACGGAATACGTCAGTATGGACCGTCGTTAGCACTCATTGAGTGAGAGTGCCAGGAGGAGCAAGTGCCGACCTATCAGTACCAGTGCACCGAGTGCGGCGAGGGCCTCGAGGCGGTGCAGAAGTTCACCGATGATGCCCTGACCGTGTGCCCGAGCTGCGACGGACGCCTCAAGAAGGTGTTCTCCGCGGTCGGCATCGTCTTCAAGGGTTCCGGTTTCTACCGGAACGACAGCCGCGGCTCCTCGTCGAGCAGCACGCCGGCGACGACGGCCGCCAAGTCGTCCGACTCCGCGTCGTCCTCGTCGTCGGGTTCGGACACGAAGGCGGGCGCGACGACCTCGTCGTCCTCTTCGTCCGGCTCCTCCTCGTCGTCGGCCTCCGCGCCGGCCTCGTCGAGCGGTACGTCGGCCGCCTGAGCCCGCGTACGCCCCATCTGCTTTTCACCGGACCCCGCCGAGGCCACTCGGCGGGGTCCGGGCGTTCGTCCCGGGAATCGCTCCTCCCGATACGGTGACCGCATGGCGAACGCACTTGACGAATCGGGCTCCGGTACGGGTACGGCGGGTACCGGGAGTTCCGCGGAGATCGGTGTCATCGGCGGCTCGGGCTTCTACTCCTTCCTGGAGGACGTCACCGAGGTCTCCGTGGACACCCCCTACGGGAAGCCGAGCGACTCGGTCTTCCTCGGCGAGCTCGGCGGCCGGCGGGTGGCCTTCCTGCCCCGCCACGGACGCGGCCACCATCTGCCACCGCACCGCATCAACTACCGGGCCAACCTGTGGGCGCTGCGCTCCGTCGGGGTCCGGCAGGTGCTCGGCCCGTGCGCGGTGGGCGGGCTGCGGCCGGAGTACGGGCCGGGCACCCTGCTCGTCCCCGACCAGCTGGTGGACCGCACCAAGGCCCGCGTGCAGACCTTCTACGACGGTGAGACCCGGGCCGACGGAAGCGTGCCGAGCGTCGTCCACCTGGGCTTCGCCGACCCGTACTGCCCCGAGGGGCGCAGGGCCGCACTCACCGCGGCTCGCGGACGCGACTGGGAGCCGGTGGACGGCGGCACCCTGGTGGTCGTCGAGGGACCCCGCTTCTCGACCCGTGCGGAATCGCGCTGGCACGCGGCGATGGGCTGGTCGGTCGTGGGCATGACCGGGCACCCCGAAGCGGTCCTCGCCCGTGAGCTGGGCCTCTGCTACACGACGATGACCCTGGTGACCGACCTGGACGCGGGGGCCGAGGCGGGCGAGGGCGTCTCGCACGAGGAGGTGCTCCAGGTGTTCGCGGCCAACGTGGACCGGCTGCGCTCGGTGCTGTTCGACGCGGTGGCCGGGCTGCCGAAGAGCGAGAACCGCAACTGCACGTGCGCCCACGCCCTGGACGGGATCGACACGGGGATCGCTCTGCCGTAGCGGGCACCGCCGCTCGGGCAGGGCGGACCGCGCCGGAACGGGTGACGGAGTTATCCCCATTGCGAGGACTGTCCACAGGCTTCAGCGGGATCTGCGGGGGCGAGGGAAAGTGAGGGGAGTCCGGCCGGATCAACCGGTCCGGACTCCCCTTTCGCGTTCCCTTTCGCGTTCCCCTCCCCTTGCCCTCGTCCGCCCGAATCGAGGTGGCCATGTCCACGTCCCCGTCCCCGTCCCCGTCCCGGCCCCTGCCCCCGTTCCTGTCCCCGCCCTCGTCCACGCTCACATCCGTTTCCGTATCCGCTCCTGCTCCCGCGTCCATGCCTCCTCCTCTCCCGTCTCGGTCCCCTTCGCCCTCGCGGTGCCCGTCTCCGCCTCCGGCCCCGGTGCCCGCCCCGTGCGGGGTGGGGCCGTTCGGGCCCCTGCGCGTGCGGGGCGGTGGCGCGGACCGGCTGCGCCGGGTGCTGCGCCGACAGCGGCGGGCGGCGGCTGCGGGGCTCGCGCTGGCGGGTGCCGCGCTGGCCACCACCGGTCTGAGCGGTGCCGACGGAGAGGCCGGCCCGCCGGAGGCTCCGCCGGGGGCCGGCAGGTCGTCCGTGCGGCTGGTCTCCGCGCCGGTCAGGATCGCGGACCCGGAGACCGTACGGCTGCTGCGCCCCGGGGACCGGGTCGATGTGATCGCGGTCGGTGATACCGGCGACGAAGCGCGCGTGGTGGCGCGAGGGGTGCGCGTGGCGAAGGTGCCGCGCGCGCCCGCAGGGTCCGGCGGTCTCGCGGCGGACGTCTCCGGCGCCGGGGCGGGGGCCGGGGCGCTGGTGGTGTTGTCCGTGGAGCGGTCGACGGCCACGGCGCTGCTGGGCGCGGGCGTTTCGGGCCGGCTGGCCGTGGCGGTGTCCGATGCGAACTGACGTCGTATCACGTCCCCCGGGAGAAGCAGCGGGCTGGACAGTGCTGCCTTCTCCCGCCTTGGGTGGCGGAGCAGTTTGCTCCCCTCACCGCCCATGCGAAGAAAGGCTCACCTGTGAGCGAGAAGAAGGTCAGTCTGCTGGAGGGCTTCAAGGTCTTCCTGACGCGCGGCAATGTGATCGACCTCGCGGTGGCTGTCGTCATCGGGGCCGCGTTCACCAACATCGTGAACGCTGTCGTCAAGGGCGTCATCAACCCCCTGGTCGGTGCGTTCGGCACCCAGGACCTGGACAGCTACAGCTCCTGCCTCCAGGGCCCCTGCACCACGGACCCGAAGACCGGAGAGATGGACGGGATCGAGATCCTGTGGGGCTCGGTGCTCAGCGCCGCCCTCAGCTTCCTGATCACCGCTGCCGTCGTGTACTTCCTGATGGTGCTGCCGATGGCCAAGTACCTGGCCAGGCGGGCGGCCATGCAGGCCGCCAAGGAAGGCGTGCAGGAGACGATGGAGGTGAGCGAGTTGGAGGTGCTGAAGGAGATCCGCGACGCCCTCGTGGCGCAGCGCACCGGTGGCGCGCCCGGCTTCCCCGGACCGGACTCGGGCGGAGGCCCGGGGGGCGGAACGGGCGGGGCAGCCGCGGGCCCGCGCGAGGACCGGTAGTCCTCCGGGCCATCGCTCAGATGTGGTGGGGGGGCTTCTCGTCCAGGAAGCGCGCGAGGTCGGCGGCGCTGCCGCCGGAGAGAGGCCGCTCACCCCACCCCTGGTCCGTATCGTCCGCCGACTGCCGGTCCAGCGGATCGTCGAAGTCCAGAACCGGCTTGGGCTTCGGTTCCCTGTGCGGCTGCTCCTGTGGCTGCTGCTGCTTCGCATCGCGCGGGCTGGGGGCGGGGGCGGCGCTCATGTCTCCAGGGTACGGCGGCTCACCACGAGGTGTGAGCCGCCGTGGGGCCGGGCGGTGGGTGTCAGCGGTCCTTCGGGTCGATGAGCCACAGCCCGAGCACGACGAGGAACGACAGGCAGAGGAAGCCTGCCCCCCACCAGGCCGTTCCGGTGTTGCCCTCCATCCACTCGTCGATCAGGACCGTCAGTCCCCAGAGCTGGCCGATGACGACGGTCATGGCCAGGCTGAGCCGGGCGGTCAGTTTCGAGGAGCGCTCCGGCTCCTGGTCGGTGCCCGCTCCGGGGCCGGGGCCGGTGTGCCGGACGCGGGGGTCCCCGTATCCGCTGGTGGGGCGGATCTGCGGATACCGCTCGTGGACGGGCCGGTTCAGTTCGGGATCGACGCTGCCGGGGTGGTAGGTGGGGTAGTGGCTGCCGGGGGGCGGCAGCGGCTGTTCGGGGTGCGGGGCGTCGCTCATGCCCGCCTGCCCGGGTTCTCGGCGGTGACGGAGGGCTCGCGCGCACCGGCGGCCCGGGGCGGGGATTCGGCGCCGCCGCCGATGTCGGGGCAGCCGATGCGGGAGGCGAGGTCGGGGCGGTCGCCGCCGAGCTGGCGGCACAGGCCCTCCTCGACGCTCTCGCCGGAGCGGGTGGTCCCCACGGCCCAGATGCTGCCGTCGTCCTGCTCGATGACCGCGACCTTCGGCAGCCCGCGTGGTGGAGGACCCGCGGTGACCTCTCCGGACCGGGCGTCGAAGACTCCCTCGTGGCACGGGCAGTACAGCTCGCCCTCCGTGCCCCGGTCCTTGCGCCAGAGCACGGCGCAGGCGAGGTGGGTGCAGACGGCGGAGTAGCCGACGAGGGTGCCGTCGTCGAGGCGGACGGCGACGGCCCGGTCCTCCTCGCCCGGGTAGCGGAAGGCGATCGACTCGCCGGGCAGGAGTCGTCCGGCGACGCGCTTCGCCTCGGGGGCCTTGCCCTCTTCGCCGTCGCCGTGGCGGTGGAGCATGCCCGCGGCCACTCCGATGCCGCCGACGGCGAGACCGCCGGAGACGGTGGTGACGATCCGGAGGTAGTCGCGCCGGGTGGTGAGGGAGTCGGCGGCGATCCGGTCCTGGAGGGCCTCGCGCGGGTCTCCCCCGGCGGGGTGTTCCCCGCCCGGCTGCTGATCGGTGACGCTCATCGGCGGACGTCCTTCCCGTTGATCTCGACGACGGGGAGCCCGCCGGGCACCGGCCACTGGACCCGTTCGGCGGGGACGACCATGGCCACTCCGGTGCGGACCTCGGTCTCACCGAAGACGAAGGTGTCGGCGACCTGGACGCCGGGGCGCTCCGCCTGGAGCTCCTCGACGGTTCCGTAGAAGAGGGCTCCGGTCGGGCAGACGGTGGCGCACATCGGGGCGAGACCGTAGGCGGTGCGGTCGTAGCAGAGGTTGCACTTCATCTGCAGCTTCGCCTGGAGGTCGATCTTCGGTACGCCGAAGGGGCAGGCGTTGACGCAGTTGGAGCAGCCGATGCAGCGGGTGGTGTCGGCCTGCTGCACCACGCCGTCGGCGGTCACCAGGATCGCGTCGGCGGGACAGACCTCGGCGCACGGGGCGACCGGGTCCTCGCAGTGCATGCAGACGGTGGGGAGGGAGGCGACGGAGTGACCCTCGTCGGTGTAGTCGAGGTGGATCATCGATTTGCCGCGGTGCGAGTCGCACTCGCGGCAGGCGGAGACACAGGCCTGGCAGCCGATGCAGCGCCCCGGGTCGATGAAGATCGTTCTGCCCATCATGGGGCTTCAGCTCCTCTCCGAGGTGCCACGGCCCTGGGGGGCCGTGGGAGGCAGCGGGTCCGTACGGGAGACCTGGGTCTCCGGGTAGGCGACATGGCCGGGCGCGACCGGTGGGGCGGGGACCTCGTCGATCCGCTCGGCGTGCTCGATACGACAGGCGCACACCTTGTACTCGGGGATCTTGGACCGGGGGTCGAGGGCGTCGATGGTGAGGGCGTTGGCCGAGGTGGGGACGGGCCAGTGGTACGGGATGAACACCGTGTCGGGGCGGATCGCCTCGGTGACCAGGGCGGGGAAGACCTCGCTGCCGCGCCGGGTGACGACGCGGACGGGCTCGCCGTTGCGGAAGCCGTGCGAGGGGTGGACCTCGGCCCAGGGGCGTGGGGTCTGTTCGACGAGGGCGCCGAGCCTGCGGGTCTGGTTGCCAGAGAGGAAGTGGGCGACGGTGCGGCCGGTGGTGAGCGACATGGGGTGCTCGTCGTCGTACGGGTCCATCGGCGGGTGCCATTCGACGACCTGGAGGTGGATCTTCCCGTCGGGGTGGTAGGTCTTCCCGTCCTCGAAGAGACGCGGGGTGCCGGGATGGTCGGTGGTGGGGCAGGGCCAGGCGATGCCGCCGGTCTCCTCCAGGCGTTCGTAGGTGATGCCGTAGTAGTCGTTGACGGTGCCGGCGGAGGCGACGCGCAGTTCGTCGAAGACCGACCGGGAGTCGGGGAAGTCGAATTTGTCGCCGGCGCCGAGCCGTCGGGCGAGTTCGCACATCGCCCAGGTGTCGGTGCGGACGCCGGGCGGCGGGTCCTGGGCCTTGTTGTGCTTGACCACGCGGGCTTCCGCGTTGGCCATCACTCCTTCGTCCTCGGCCCAGGTGGTGACGGGGAGGACGACATGGGCGTTGGCCGCGGTCTCGGAGAGGAAGAAGTCGAATTGCGCGTGGAACTCGGTGGCGTCGTACCCCTCCTTGACCACCCGGTAGTTGGGCAGGGAGACGAAGGGGTTGTTGCAGATGCCGATGAGGCCGCGGATCTCGCGGCGCTGCATCTGCCAGACCATTTCCATCATGGAGGTCCCGGCGGGCGGGAGTTCGGACTCCTCGATGCCCCAGATCTCGCAGATCTGGCGGCGGTGCTCCTCGTTCATGATGGAGCGTCCGCCGGGGAGGAGGTCGGCCTTCTGGCCGTGCTCGCGTCCGCCCTGCCCGTTGCCCTGGCCGGTGATGGTGCCGTAGCCGGCGCCGGGTTTGCCGATGTGGCCGGTGGCGGCGCAGAGGTTGATCACGGTGAGGCAGTTCTCGACGCCCTGCGAGTGGTGCTCGATGCCCCGGGCGTGCCAGGCCATGGCCTTGGGCGCGCGGGCGAAGGTCCGGGCGACCTGGACGATCTGCTCGGCGGGGATCCCGCAGATCGCGGCGGCGCGGGAGGGCGGGTATTCGGCGGCCTTGGCCTTGACCTCCTCCCAGCCGGTGGCGTGGGCGGCGAGGTAGTTCTCGTCGGTGAGCCCTTCCGCGATGACGACGTGCAGGACGGAGGTGAAGAAGGCGGAGTCGGTACCGGGCTTGAGGGCGACGTGGATGTCGGCGGTCCGGGCGATGGCGGTCTCGCGCGGGTCGATGACGATGAGGCTGGCCCCCCGGTCCCGGGCCCCCCAGACGTACTGGGTCATCACGGGAAAGCACTCGCCGACGTTGGAGCCCGCGATGAGCAGGCAGTCGGTGAGCAGGATGTCGGAGAAGGGGTTGCCGGCCCGGTCGATGCCGAAGGCCAGCTTGTTGGCGCCCGCCGCGCTGACCATGCAGAGGCGCCCGTTGTAGTCCACGTGCCGGGTCTTGAGCGCGACCCGGGCGAACTTGCCCACCAGATAGGTCTTCTCGGAGAACAGGCTGGCCCCGCCGAGGAGCCCGAAGGCGTCGTTGCCGTGGGTCTGCTGGATGCGCTTGATCTCGGAGACGGTGAAGTCGAGCGCCTCCTCCCAGGAGACCTCGCGGAACTCCTCGTCGCGGGAGCGGCGCATCAGCGGGGCGGTCAGCCGGTCGGGGTGGTTGACCTGCTGGTAGGCGTTGATGCCCTTGGGGCAGAGCCGCATCCGGTTGATGTCGTGGTTGCGGGGTTCGACGCCGAAGACCTTGCCGCCGCGGTCCACACGCAGATACATCCCGCACTGGACACCGCAGAAGCAGCAGTGGGTCGGGACGAGCGTCTCGCCGTTCTGGTCGGCGTGCCACTGGTCGGCCGGGATGCCGCCCGCGTCCCGGAAGGCGCGGGTGCCGGGAGGGGCGAGAGAGGGGTCCAGGGGGATGAAGGTGCGGCGGTCGGCAGCAGCTCGCGGGTCTGCGGTCACTTAAAGCCCTTCTTCACGTGGGAGAGATAGGCGCTGCCGCGCAGCACCCGCTTGCAGCGCGGGCAGTATGCGGCCCAGGTGTCGAAGTCGAGCCGGAGATCACGCATGGTGCCGCGCAGGTTCTCGACGTAGGGGCCGGTGTCGATGGGCTCCTCGCAACGGCGGCAGGCGAACACCTCGTCGTCCTTGCGGCCGGTGTACTTGAACAGCTGCATACCGACCGCGGCCGGTCGCTGGACGATGTGGAAGAACTTGCCGAACGGGATGTAGATGAGGGTGAAGACGACCGACGCCATGTGCAGGATCGCGAGAAACTGGTAGCCGCCGCCGTGCAGGAAGATCGAGGAGAAGGTGAGCAGCAGCCCCGTCACGGAGATGACGATGAGCGCGATCAGCGGCACCAGGTCGTAGGCGAAGCGCTGGCCGGTGGAGGCGCCGCGGTCCCTCATACGGCGCCACAGGAAGTACGAGGCGCCGGGGATGACGAGGACGGCGGCGATGTCCAGGCCGTGGAACATCAGCCAGCCGAGCACGTTCAGCGAGTCGAATCCGAGGATCTTGAAGCCCCAGATCCGCATCTCGTAGCCGGGTCCCGATCCGGTGCCGGAAGTGAAGGTGAACCAGCCCCAGGTGAGCGGGAAGGTGATCAGCGCGGCGAGAATACAGCCCCAGAAGATCAGCTGGTGGGCGGCCCAGCGGGCGTGGGAGCGGGCGCCGAGGAACTTCTGGAAGCCCAGATAGGTCGCGATCATCTTCGGCAGGGCGGTGGGAGCCCTGCGGAAGTTGTCCAGGGAGAAGAGGCTGCGCCATCCCTGTTTGAAGAGGCGCCGGGCCCCGGGGGCGGAGATCCAGACGGTGTACCGGTAGGCGACGCCGAAAGCGAGGAAGACCGTGGCCACGGCGTAGGGGAGGAGGGCCGAGTCGAAGTTGCGGAGCATACGGCTGCCGAGCACGATCGCGAGGATCAGCAGGGCGGAGACAACCACGCCGACGAGCGTCGCCCGGGTGGTGACGGACCGGGGGCCGGTAGCGGAGGGCGACGTGGCCGAGGGGCCGTCAGGAACGTCGGGCTCGGCTGCTGCGGTGGCTTCTGAGGGCTCGGTCACCCGGCCACCGTAGGACCATGCGGGTCACTTTGACCCGTTTTGGCGGGTGAGAGGGTGAGAGGGTCGCCCGGACAGTCGCAAGGGCCACCTTGCCCGGGCGGGGGGCTTCGGGCTCACCGCGCCCTGCTCGCCGGTACGTTCGCAGCACATCAGCCCGCACCTCCGCGGGCCCCGACCCCGACCGGAGGAGCCGCACGATGATCCCCGTGAACCCCGTGAACCCCGAGGACGAGGCCGAGGGCCACGGGGCCGCCGAGTACCCGATTCCGCTGGACGCGCTGACCGATGTGGCCGGAATCCGCGTCGGCCACGCCGAGGTCGCCGGTGCGGGCGCATTGAGCGGAACGACCGTCGTCCTGGCACCCGAGGGCGGGGCCGTGGCCGCTGTGGACGTACGGGGCGGCGGGCCGGGCACCCGGGAGACGGACGCGTTGGACCCGCGCAATCTGGTGCAACGGGTCGACGCCGTGGTCCTTACGGGCGGCAGCGCGTACGGGCTCGACGCCGCGTCCGGCGTGATGGCCTGGCTGGAGGAGCGGGGCCGGGGCGTCCGGGTCGGCGCCGGACCCACCCAGGTGGTACCGGTCGTTCCGGCCGCCGCCCTCTTCGACCTCGGCCGGGGCGGCGACTGGCGGGCCCGCCCCGACGCGTCGACCGGCCGCGCCGCGGTGGAGGCCGCGGCTGCCACCGGGTCCGGGGAGCCTGTGGCCGAGGGCGGCGTGGGTGCGGGCACCGGCGCGGTGGCCGGGCAGCTCAAGGGCGGCGTCGGCACGGCGAGCACCCGCCTCGCCTCCGGGGTCACGGTGGCCGCCCTCGTCGCGGTGAACGCGGCGGGCTCGGTGGTCGATCCCCGGACCGGGGTGCTGTTCGGGGAGTACGGGGCCGGGGAGCCGCCGGCCCACCCTTCGGCCGAGGTCCACGCGGCGGCGGGGCGGCGTCTCGCACGGGAGCGGGAGGCGACGGAGGCGGCCGGGGGCGGGGCCGCTCCGCCGTTCAACACGACGATCGCGGTCGTCGCCACGGACGCGGACCTGACCCGGGCGCAGGCCCAGAAGCTGGCGGGCACCGCACACGACGGGCTGGCCCGCGCGGTGCGCCCGGTCCATCTGCTGACCGACGGGGATACCGTGTTCACGCTGGCCACCGGGCGGGTGCGGGTGCCACCGGAGGGCCCGGCCGCCGTCAACGAGATCCTGGCGGCGGGCGCCGACGTCCTGGCGCGGGCCGTCGTCAAGGCCGTGCGCGCGGCCCGGAGCACCGAGGGGCCGGGCGGCCGGCTCCTCTCGTACACGGAGCTGTACGGCGGCTAGGGCTGTCCCGTAGGGCGTGTCTCGATAGTCCCGCCCGCTCGGCGACGCCCGGCACGCACCCGCACAGCGCCTGGTGCCACGCACGCGCACGGCGGTCGGCGCCACGGAGCCGCGCAGCACTCGGCGCACAGGCTTCTACGGCGGTCGGCGGTCGGCGGTCGGCGGTCGATCCGATCGGCGGAGCCCTGGGGGCGCGCGGCGTGAGCGAGGGTCGTGCGGGCGGCCGACTCGCCACCTGCGTAAGGGAGTTCACCCCAAGCGCCCGAAATGCACCGGGAACACTCGGGGAACTTTCCGCGAGCGCCCTACGTTTTTACGAACCCCGGTCACGATGCCGGACCCAGGGACTACGTTAAGCACGCACCAAGTAACACGCGGCGACGGCCTGGAGACACCACCTTGAGCGATCCGTACGAGACAACCGAGCACCACCTCGACCGACTCCTGCGACGCGCCCTCAACTCCTTCGACCTTCCCGACAGCACGGTCGACCGCCTCGGCACCGCGCTCGCCCACAGCAGTTCGCTGCACTCGTCGCACCACAGTTCCGTGCTGCACCGCGAGACCTACCGTCACACGTATCTCCTCGCCGACGGCTCCGCGCTCACTCTGTGGGAGCTGGTGCACAGCGGGGGCCGGGACGTACGGATACCGCGTCGGCACGAGCTGTACGACGACGAGGGCGACGCCCGCATCGCCGCGTCCCGGCTCGCGGGCAGCCTCTCCGACTCCCCGGCCTTCGGTGACGAGGGGGTGCAGGAGGGCCAGGGCGATCTGGAGATGCTGACGATCCTGATGTCCGCCCCGTCAGCCCCGCTCCCCCGGACGTACGCCCCCGACAATTCCGCGGACCACGCCCGCCGGGTGCTGCGCCGCGCGGAGAACGCCGACCGGCCGGGCGAGCAGAAGGCCCGGCTGCTCCGGTCGGCGTTCGCCCACCACATCACCCAGATCTTCGGGCGTCAGTGCCGCGTCGGCGGCCGCCCGGCCGGTTTCACGCTCTACGAGCACGCGTTCCTGCTGCTGGACGGCAGCGAGACGAGCCTGTGGGAGGTCGAGCACACGGCGACGCCCGACGGCCGCCACATGTGCGAGGTGTACGAGAACGAGCGCACCGCCCGTGCGGCGATGGAGAGCCGCACCCGTATCTGCTGACCCGAACCGCCGTGACCGGCCGAGGCGGGTTCGCCGCCGAGGCCGGTCACTGGGGGCGTCGGTCGGAGCGGGGCCGGCCGCACCGCCCGCGCTGGGCCGGGTCACGCCGCCCACACGGATCAGCGCGCGCCGCCCTCCACGTTCGCGACGCCCTCCACGTCCGCGACACCCTCCACCGGGGCCTCGTCCTCGACGTGGGCGCGTGGCCGGGCGGGCAGCGCGAACATCACCAGGAAGATCACCGCGAGCACCCCGGCCACCCACCACAGCGACTGCTGGAACGCGTCGACGAACGCCGGGCCGGCCTCCTGGGGGGCCAGCCGGTCGCCGATCGCCCCGAAGAAGACGACGGACACCAGGCCGAGACCGAGCGCCGTCCCCATCTGCTGCACGGTGTTGATCAGCCCGGACGCCGAACCGGCGTGCTCCTTGGGCACTTCGGAGAGCACGGCGTCGGTCAGCGGAGCCACGATCAGCCCCATCCCCACACCCATGACCACCAGCGGGACGGCCATCTGCAAGGACGTGATGCCCATCCCGTACCGCTCGCTCTCCCAGAGGTAGATCAGCAGCCCGGCGATCATGAGGAGCGCACCGGCCTGAAGGACCTTGCGGCCGAAGCGGGGCACCAGCTTCTGCACGGAGATCCCGGCGGCCACCGAGACGGCGGCGGAGAACGGGATGCCCGTCGTGCCGGCGCGCAGCACGCTCCAGCCGAGACCCATCTGCATGTACATCGTCCAGACCAGGAAGAAGATGCCGAGGCCGACGCCGAAGGTCAGCTGCACGGCGATGCCGGCGGCGAAGCTCTTGACCCGGAACAGGGACAGTTCGATCAGCGGCGAGCCGTCGCTCAGCGCCTTCTGCCGCTGGTAGGCGACCAGCGCCCCGAAGACGAACAGGCTGCCCACCACCGAGAGATGGCCCCAGAGCGGCCAGCCCAGCTCGTGTCCCCGGGTGAGCGGGTAGATGAGCATCAGCATCGCCAGAGTGATCAGGGCGACGCCGGGCAGGTCGAGACGGACCGCCCGGGGGGCCTTCGACTCGGTGATGAACTTCGCGCCGAGGATCAGTCCGGCGATCCCGACGGGCAGGTTGATCAGGAAGATCGGCCGCCAGCCGAGCCCGAAGAGGTCCCACTCGGTGAGCAGCGCGCCCAGCAGCGGACCGGAGACCGCGCCGAGTCCGACGATCGCGCCGAAGAGGCCGAAGACCTTGCCGCGCTCGTGGGCCGGGAAGGTGGCGTGCACGATCGAGAGGACCTGGGGCACCATCAGGGCCGCCGTCGCGCCCTGGAGGATCCGGGCCGCGACCAGTATCTCGGGGCTGGCCGCGAAGCCGCACAGGGCGGAGGCGAGCGTGAATCCGCCGATGCCGACGAGGAAGAGCCTCTTGCGCCCGTAGATGTCGCCGAGGCGGCCGCCCGTGATCAGTCCGGCCGCGAACGCGAGGGCGTAACCGGCGGTGATCCACTGGATCGCGGAGACCGAGGCCCCGGTCTCGCGCTGGATGCTGGGGATCGCGATGTTGACGATCGTGACGTCGACCAGGTCCATGAAGGCGGCGGTCATCACGATGGCCAGCGCGAACCAGCGCCGCCGGTCGGCCGGTGCGGGCGTGGGTGCCACCGGTGTCTTCACCGGGGCGGGCGGTGCGGGCGGCGTGGGCGGAGCGAGGTACGACGCCGTGGGCGCCGGGGGTGCGGAAGAAGGCATGGGAAGAACCTAGGCATCCATTAGGTCAGACCATGACCTGATGGTCCGCCATCCTGAAGCCATGTCCGATACTCCAGCACGGCTGCTGAAACTGCTGTCGCTTCTCCAGACCCCCCGCGAGTGGCCGGGCGGCGAGCTGGCCGAGCGGCTCGCCGTCAGTCCGCGCACGATCCGCCGCGACGTCGACCGGCTGCGCGACCTGGGCTACCCGGTCGAGGCCTCACGCGGCTCCGTGGGCGGCTATCGCCTGGTGGCGGGCGCCGCCATGCCGCCCCTCCTGCTGGACGACGAGGAGGCGGTGGCCATCGCGGTGGGCCTGCGGGCCGGGGCGGGGCACGCGATCGAGGGCGTCGACGAGGCCTCCGTACGGGCGCTGGCCAAGCTGGAACAGGTGCTTCCCTCCCGGCTGCGGCACCGGGTCTCCGCGCTCCAGAACGCCACGGTGCCGCTGACCCGGGGCGACGGCGCCACCATCGACCCGCGGACCCTGACGACGCTGGCCTCGGCCGCCACCGGGCGGGAGAGGCTGAGGTTCGCGTACCGCAGCGGCGACGGCACCCGGACGAAGCGGCAGGTCGAGCCGTACCGGCTGGTGAGCACCGGGCAGCGCTGGTACCTGGTGGCGTACGACCTCGGCCGGGAGGACTGGCGTACGTTCCGGGTGGACCGGGTCGGCGAGCCGTACGCGACGGGGGCGCGGTTCGCGCCGAGGCCGCTGCCCGTCGAGGGCGCGGGGAGCGACGGGAGCGACGGGAGCGACGCGGGCGGCGAGGCGGGCAACGAGGCTCGGAGCGACGCGGAGAGCGGGGACGCGGCGAAGTACCTGTCCCGGTCGATGCGGCGGATGAAGCCGGAGCTGCGCCTCGATGTGTGGTTCGGGGCGCCGGCGGAGTTCGTGGCGGGGCGGCTGCCCGCGTATCTCGGAGCGCCGGAGCCGGACGGGGAGGGCGGTTGCCGGCTGCGGGCCTCGTGCACCGATTCCCTGGAGTGGGTGGCGTTGCGGCTGGCGTTGGTGGACTGCGAGTTCTCCGCGCAGGGGCCGCCGCAGCTGGTGGAGTACCTGGAGGGCCTCGGCGCCCGGCTGACCCGCGCCGCCGGGAGCCGGCGCCCGGCCGATCCGGAACAGGGATGAGCCCCGACGCCGGGGGGGGGTGGGCGCCGGGGCTCAGCTCAGGGACCGGGAAAACCGGTCGGGTGACCGGAATGACCCGGTCGGTCGGCCGGTGCGAACCGGCTTGATGGGGAGATTACGGGTTATTGGCTCACGCCGCAGCGTCAAAGCCCGTGTCGTGGGCCATTCGCTTCAATTCGAGCAGTGCGTGCTTCTCTATCTGGCGGATCCGCTCCCGCGTGAGGCCGTGCTGCTTGCCCACTTCGGTCAGCGTGCGCTCCCGGCCGTCCTCGATGCCGTACCGCATCTTGATGATCGAGGCGGTCCGGTTGTCGAGCTTGCCGATCAGGTCCTCCAGCTCCTCGCTGCGGAGCAGGGTCATCACGGACTGCTCGGGCGAGACGGCGGAGGTGTCCTCCAGCAGGTCGCCGAACTGGGTGTCGCCGTCGTCGTCCACGGACATGTTGAGGCTGACCGGATCGCGGGCCCAGTCCAGGACGTTGCCGACGCGCTCGGTGTTGGAGTCGAGCTCGGCGGCGATCTCCGCGTGCTCCGGGTCGCGCCCGTGCTCGCGGTTGAACTCGCGCTGGACCCGGCGGATCCGGCCAAGCTCCTCCACCAGGTGGACGGGGAGCCGGATCGTGCGGGACTGGTCGGCGATGGACCGGGTGATGGCCTGCCGGATCCACCAGGTGGCGTACGTGGAGAACTTGAAGCCCTTGGCGTAGTCGAACTTCTCGACCGCGCGCACCAGGCCCGCGTTGCCCTCCTGGATCAGGTCGAGCAGAGGGAGCCCCGCGCGCGGGTAGCGGCGGGCCACGGCGACGACGAGCCGGAGGTTGGAGCGGATGAATATGTCCTTGGCGCGCTCGCCCTCGGCGACCAGCGCCTCCAGCTCCTCACGCTTCGCGTCACCGGCGGCGCTCTCCACCTCGCCGTCGAGGATCTGCTGGGCGAAGACGCCCGCCTCGATGGTCTGGGAGAGGTCGACTTCCTTGGCGGCGTCGAGCAGCGGTGTGCGGGCGATCTCGTCCAGGTACATGCCGACCAGGTCGCGATCGGCGATTTCCCCGCCCACGGCGCGAACACTGCCTGCCCGGCCGGACCCACCGGAGGTGGTGGACGTACGACGGGCGACGGCACGGGTTGCCATGCGTGCTCCCTTGCTGAGTAGGTCGCGACACCCTTTCGAGGTGCCCTGCATCCGATGGAAACAACGACTGGAATCCGGACAGAATTCCCATGCCGCGCATTCACTTTCGCGATCATGCAGTACCCTGTCCGGCGCCGACCGCTGGATTCCGCTTCCGGTGTCCGCCGGACGCGCAGGTCAGAGCCGGTGGCGGGGCCGGGCGGCCCCTTTGCGGCTCTCCGGCCGGGTACCCGGAATCGGCTCGTGCATGAGACCGCACTCACACGCACGTCCCACGGCCCCTCGTCCGGCCGCCGCCGGCGCCCGGGAAGCCGTGCTCCCACCCCGAAGGACGGCTCGGGCGGCGTTCGGGTTGCTCAGGGTGTCCGCGCCGCGCCGCGCCGGACCGGAAGGGCCCGGGCCGCCCGGGGGCGTACGTCCGCCGACCGATCCGGCAGGTAACCGAGGCCCCGAGTGCCTCGGACCCCGGTCCGAGACCGACCGGGACCTCGGCCCGATCCGCTCCGTCCCGCGCGTGCCTAGCGTGATCGCATGGACGACACCACAGGCACCCTCGACGAAGCGCTGGAGCGCATCCACCTCTCGGGGCCGGAACGCGACGGCTGGCTCAGCAATCACGCGCCGATGGCCGTGGAGGCCCTCGTGCGGCACGGCCAGGCGTCGGCCGTGCACCGCTGGCTGGACCGGTACGGCCCGAAGCTGGAGGAGATGCCGGAGGCGGGCTCCCCCGTGACCGCGCGGAACTGGCAGGAGGCGCTCGGCGACCCGCGCCGCGTCGCCGACTGGACGGCGTACTTCGAGCGGGAGACGGCCGAGACCCCCTGGCGCGACGTGCTCGCCGCGTGGTGGCCCCGGCTGCTGCCGGGCATCGCCGCGGGCGCGACGCATCCGGCGATCCGGGTGGGCCATTCCGTACGGACCCTGCTGACGGGCGAGGAGAGCGCCCCGCGCGTCCGGGAGCTGGCCCACGCCCTCGGCTACTGGGCCGCCCGGCACCAGCTCCTGCCCGCCCTGACGCAGCTCGGCCCGGCCCCGAGCGCCGCGGCGGCACTGGACCTGGTCCCGCTGGTGCCCGACCGGAGCGGCGGCATCCGGGGCCGGTTCGCGCAACTGACCGGGTTCCCGGACTGGCCGGGGCCGGGGTGGGGGCCGGGACAGGACACCGGACCGGGGCGAGGACCGGACGCCGGCCCGGGGCGGGAACAGGGCGCCGGACCGGGGCGAGGACCGGACACCGGCTCGGGCCCGGGGCTCGCAGGGCCGGAAGCGGCGCGAGCCGCGCTCCGGGAGCTGGTACGGGCCTCGACCCACCGGTACGCGACCCACGCGCACGGCGAGCCGATCATGCTGGTCCACGCGGCGACCGCGCCCAACGCGGTCCTGCGCACCCTGCCGGCGCTGCCCGGCGAGCTGTGGGCGCCGAGTCTGCGGGCCGCCTGGGCGGCGAGCGCGGCGGTCACCGCCGCCTACGCTCCCCGTGACGCGGCCCCGGTTCCGGCGTCCGCGTCCGGCGCCCCGGACGCCGGGGAGCTGTTCGCCCGGGCGGCGGCGCACGGCGACGATCACACCATCAAGTTCACCGACACGGCACTGGACGTGGGCGACGCGCTCGCGTTCTCCGCCGCCCGGCGCGCGATCGAGTTGAACCCGCCGGTCTTCTAGAGCGTTCGGGAGTGGCCTCCGAGGGCTCGGGCGAGCTGTGGCCGCCGAAGTCAGCGGGCTGTGGCCCCCGACCTCCTCGGCCCAACCCGGAGCGCCCCGACCCCCTCGGCCCAACCCGGAGCGCCCCGACCTCCTCAGCCGAATTGCACCGAGCGCTTCGCCAGCCCCATCCAGAAGCCGTCGATGACATTGCGCCCCCGGTCCAGCTCGTCCTCGGCCGCGCCCAGCGTCACGAACAGCGGCGCGAAGTGCTCGGTGCGCGGGTGGGCCAGCTTCCCGGCCGGGGAGGTGTGCTCGAAGTCGATCAGCGCGTCGATGTCCTGGGCCCGCAGCGCGCGGTCGCCCCAGTCGTCGAACTCCGCCGACCAGCCGGGAACCCCGCCGCCCGGGTGGCGCAGAGCGGCCAGGTTGTGGGTGAAGAAGCCGCTGCCGACGATGAGCACGCCCTCGTCGCGCAGAGGGGCGAGTTTGCGCCCGATGTCCATCAGCTTCCGCGGGTCGAGGGTCGGCAGGGAAATCTGGAGTACGGGGACGTCGGCGTCCGGGAACATCTCCACCAGCGGTACGTACGCCCCGTGGTCGAGGCCGCGGTCGGGGATGTCCTGGACCGGCGCGCCGGCGCCACGCAGCAGCTTGCGGACGTTGTCGGCGAGCTCGGGCGCGCCCGGGGCTCCGTAACGCACCCCGTAGTAGTGCTCGGGGAAACCCCAGAAGTCGTACACGAGCGGCACGGTCTCGGTCGCGCCCAGCGCGAGCGGGGCCTCCTCCCAGTGGGCGGAGACCATCAGGATCGCGCGGGGGCGGGGCAGCCCGGCGGACCAGGCGGCGAGCTCGCCGGGCCAGACGGGATCGTCGGCCAGCGGCGGTGCGCCGTGCGAGAGGTAGAGGGCGGGCATCCGCTCCGCGGTGGCTGTCATGGCACTCCCATCCACTGGACGCGGCCCCAGGGCGACAGGCGCCGCGCTGGGCGCACGGGGCACTGGATCCGGTCACGAACTCGTCCGAGCAGGAGTTCCCCGAGGTCATCCGGGGGAACGTTGTTCAGAGGCCCTGCGAAACTCCTTCGGACCCCCTGCGGGGATCTCTCGGGGCAGGTTTCTTGAAACTTCAAGCTCCTACCTCCGGAGACCTTAGCCCTATCTAGTTAAACTTTCAAGAAAAGGTCGTACAGTGGAGTACATGACCATGGCATCCACCAGCGCGCCGCGCTGGCTCACCGACGAGGAGCAGCACGCCTGGCGCGCCTATCTGCACGCCACCACGCTGCTGGAGGATCACCTCGATCGCCAGTTGCAGCGCGATGCCGGCATGCCGCACATCTATTACGGACTGCTCGTCCAGCTCTCGCAGGCGCCCCGCCGCCGGATGCGGATGACGGAGCTGGCCCGGAACGCGAAGATCACCCGTTCCCGGCTCTCGCACGCCATCGCCCGGCTGGAGAAGAACGGCTGGGTGCGCCGTGAGGACTGCCCCTCCGACAAGCGCGGCCAGAACGCGGTGCTCACGGACGACGGCTACGAGATGCTCCGCCGCTCGGCCCCGGGCCACGTCGAGGCCGTACGGCAGGCGATGTTCGACCGGCTCACGCCCGAGCAGGTGAGCAGCCTCGGGGAGATCATGCGGGTGCTCGCGACCGGCCTGGAGCCGGAGGGCACGGACGCGGATCTGCCCTGGCTCCGCTGAGCGATCGCTGAGCGGAACCAGGGCAGGGAAGCCACGGGCGGGGAGCCACGGGCAGGGAAGCCACGAGGCGGGGAAGCCGCGAGGCGGGGAAGCCGCGAGGCAGGGAGCCACGGGCAGGCGCGCTACCGGGGCGGGGCGGGGCAGGGCAGGAACCGCCGTCGTCAGTGGGCGACGACCGGGATCCTGAACTCCTCCTCGGCATCCGCGTCGGACGCGCCGTCCGTCCCACCGGACCCCGAACCCATTCCGGGGCGGCCGGTGTTGATGAGGGCGATCGCGATGACGGCGGCGGCGACGAGGATGCCGACGGCCCACCAGATCGCGGCGGCGAAACCGCTGACCATGGCCTGGAGCTCCAGGAGCTGCGGGTCCGTGGCGCGGGCCGCGTGATCGGCGACGTACGCGGTGGTGGCGCTCGCGGCGATGGTGTTCAGCAGGGCGGTGCCGATGGCGCCGCCGACCTGCTGCGAGGTGTTGACCATCGCGGAGGCCACGCCCGCGTCACGCGGCTCGATGCCGTGCGTGGCCAGGGACATCGCCGGCATGAACGCCGTACCCATACCGAGGCCGAGCAGCAGCATGCCGGGCAGGATGACGGCCGCGTAGCTGGTGTTCAGGTCCAGCTGGGTCAGGAGCAGCATGCCGACCGCGGCGACCAGGAAGCCGGGGCCCATCAGCAGGCGCGGCGGGACCCGGGTCATCAGCCGGGTGCCGATCTGGGTGGAGCCGGTGATCATGCCGACGATCATGGGCATGAACGCGAAGCCGGTCTTCACCGGGGAGTAGCCCTTCACGACCTGGAGGTAGTAGGTCAGGAACAGGAACAGCCCGAACATCGCGATGATGGCGAGCCCCAGCGAGAGGTAGACCCCGCCACGGTTGCGCTCGGTGAGGACGCGCAGCGGCAGCAGCGGCGACTTCACCCGCGCCTCGGTCACGACGAAGGCCACCAGCAGCACGACGGCGGCGATGAACATCGAGACGGTCAGCGTGTCCGACCAGCCGGCCGACTCGGCGCGGGTGAAGCCGTACACCAGGGCGACCAGGCCGAGCGTGGAGAGCACGACGCCGGGGATGTCCAGCGGTGCGCGGTTGCGGGCGCCGGAGGGCTCGCGGATGACGAAGTACGCGCCGGCGGCGGCGACGATGGCGAACGGGATGTTGACGAAGAACGTCCAGCGCCAGTTCAGGTACTCGGTGAGGAAGCCGCCGAGGATCAGCCCGACCGCGCCACCGCCACCGGCGATGGCCCCGTAGATGCCGAAGGCCTTGGCGCGCTCCTTGGCGTCGGTGAACATCACGGCGAGCAGGGAGAGGGCGGCCGGGGCGAGCAGGGCGCCGAAGACACCCTGGAGAGCCCGGGAGCCGAACATCATCGCCTCGTTCTGGGCGGCGCCGCCGAGCGCGGAGGCCAGCGCGAAGCCGATCAGCCCGACCACGAAGGTGCGCTTGCGCCCCCAGAGGTCGGCGATCCGGCCGCCGAAGAGGAGGAGCCCACCGAAGGCGAGGGCGTAGGCGGTGATGACCCACTGCTTGTTGCCGTCGGATATGCCGAGGTCGGTCTGGGCGGAGGGCAGAGCGATGTTCACGATGGTCGCGTCGAGGACGACCATCAGCTGGGCGAGCGCGATGAAGGCCAGGGCCTTCCAGCGACTCGGATCGGGGAGGGCGGTGTCAGCCGTTTTTGGCATGGGTGTATCCACCTAAGGACGTGCGAGGGCGCCGAGGCGTCGCGAAGTGGGCGTCGGCGGTACGTGTTCGGGTACGCGCGACGGGTGAGTGAGGTGAGGTGAGGCGGTGGGCCGGGCCTCTCAGGACACGGCCGGAAGGTTCAGGTCGGTGCGGGGCCGGAGCGGTTCGACAACAGGTCCTAGGGGCGCCGCAGATCCTCCAAGGTCGCCGCCGATCCGGGCAGTTCGGAGCGGGCCGGGGACTCCAGTCCGTCCAGGAACAACTGCAGATGACGGTGGGTGAACCGGTCGATGCCCTGGCAGGCGATGCCGGGGAGCGGCCGGGTGAGCTGGGAGAGGGCGACGAGTACGTCACCGACGGCGATGTCGGTGCGCAGCCGCCCCGCGGACATGGCGCGCGCCACGAGCCCTTCGACGGCCTCTTCCAGGCGTCGGCGCTCGGCGAGCAGTTCGGGGTGGTCCTTGTCGAAGACGCCGGACAGCATCGGGCACAGGGCGCCGATCCGTTCGTCGGCGGCCGCGTGCACGAAGCGGCTGAGCGCGGCGAACGGGTCGGACTCCGCCGCGGCGGCCTCTTCGGCCCGGAGCGTCGTGCGGGAGGTGACCGCGAGGACGACCTCATGGGTGAGGGCGGCCCGGTCGGGGAAGTTCCGGTAGAGCGTGGCGTTGCCCACGCCGGCCCGCCGTGCGACGTCGTCCAGCGCCACGTCCGGCCCGAACTCGACGAACAGCTCGCGCGCGGCCGCGACGATCCGCTCGCGGTTGCGCAGCGCGTCGGCCCGCGGGCGCGGCGCCCGGCACGGTGCCGCGGGTGCGGTGCCGCCGACGGCTGCCGGTGCGGTGCCCTTCGCGGCGGTCCTGGTGGCCCCGGCGGTGGTCTCCACGACGACGCTCCTCCTCTTCTTCCCTCTGGGTAGCCGGCCGACCCCCATCCGTAACCGGGGACCGCTTCCCCGTTTAGCGGGGGACACGTATGCAAACGGGGAGACGCTCCCCGCTTATTTCCCCCCTCAATGTGTCCTGCGTCACAACACTTCCGGGAGAAAACCCTCCGATCGGCGCACCCAGCGAGCGGCCCCGGACCACCCGGCACAGGCTGATCGCCAGAGCGCAGTCAGGGGTCGGCCGGCTGCCGCGGACCCGAAGGCGCCTCTATGCGGCAGCCCCGCCACCGGATACGCAGACACCGCCGCCCGATCGCCCTGGCCGGAGCGACCGCGCTGGTCATAGCCGCCGTGGCCTCGGCCAGCACCACCCTTCCGAGCGCCGGCCGCGCCTCGGCGGGGCCGGCGGCCACCAGCCAGGAATCCGCGCTCGCCCCGTGCCGAATCTCCGCCACCATGGGCGTACAGATGTCCGAGGGGCTGCCGACCCCGCCCGGCTACGCCCGGTCGACCGGCGAGGTCAGGGCGCTCAACCTGATGATCGACTTCCCGGACGCGGAGGGAACGGAACCCGCGACGGACCGGTACGCGGAGTTCTTCCCGCAGACCTCCGAGTGGTTCAGGGCCAGCTCCTACGGCCGGCTCGTCTACCGGCCCGAGGCCCCCGTCAAGGACTGGCTGCGGATGCCGATGCCCTTCACGGAGTACGGGATAGAGCGCGGCTCCCCCTTCGAGCCGGGCTACCGCCAACTGGTGAAGGACATCGTCGCCGCCGCCGACCCCCGGGTCGACTTCTCCGCGTACGACCTGGTCAACGTCCTGGTCAGCCCGAACGCCGGCCCCTCCGCGCTGGACACCGTGCTCTCGGTGACCTTCTCCGGCAACGACGAGGCCCCGACGGCGGACGGTGTCCCGCTCTCCAACACGTCGTTCGTCTACAGCCGCCAGGACGACGGATCGGGGTCGTACGCCGAGACCGGCTACCGCGTCCTGCCACACGAGAACGGCCACGTCTTCGGGCTGCCCGACCTCTACACGATGGAGGGCGGCGGCTCGGTCGGGCACTGGGACATCATGTCCGAGGACTGGGGCGCCAACAACGACTTCCTGGCCTGGCACAAGTGGAAGCTCGGCTGGCTCGACAACGAGCAGATCAGCTGCGCGTCGCGGGCCGGCGTCAGCGAGCACACCCTCGGCCCGCTGGCCGCCGAGGGCGGCACCAAGCTCGCCTTCGTCCCGCTGAGCGACCGGTCCGGCTACGCCGTGGAGGTCCGTACGGCGGCGGGCAACGACGAGGCGGTCTGCCGGCCGGGGGTCCTGATCTACAAGGTCAGCTCCGACGTGGACACCGGCCAGGGCCCGGTCTCCGTCGCCGACGCCACGGAGGACAGCGGCGGCTGCACCCGGCGCCCCAACGTGCACGCGGAACTGTCCGACGCCCCGTTCCGCCCCGGCCAGACCTTCATCGACCGGGCCAACGGCGTACGGATATCCGTGCTGGACGAGGACGGCGACGGCAACTACCGGGTGCGGGTCACGCGCCCGTGAGCGGGGGCTCGGCCTCCGCAGCGCGCTCCGGCCCGCACGCTGGGGTGTCCTTCTCGGCGCTCCTCCAAGCGCCCTCCGCAGCGCTCCCCTCGGCGCCGCCGTGCGCAACGCCCTCCCCCGTGCCGCCCTCCGGAATGCCCTCCTCGGTGCCGCCGTGCGCAGCAGCGCCCTCCCCCGTGCCGCCCTCCGCAGTGCCGCCCTGCGCGAAGGCGCGGAGGCGGTGCTTGAGGAGCTTCCCGGTGACATTGCGCGGAAGCTCCTCGTCGGTGAACAGCACCCGGGCGGGCACCTTGAAGGCGGCGAGCCTCGCGCCGACGTGCTCGCGCAGGCCCCCGGCGGTGACCCCGGCCCCGGGGCGCGGCCGGACGACGGCCGCCACTTCCTCCCCCAGCACCGGGTGCGGGATGCCGAGGACGGCGGCGTCGGCCACGTCGGGGTGGTCGTGCAGGACGCCCTCGACCTCGACGCAGTACACGTTCTCACCGCCCCGGATCACCACGTCCTTGATCCGGTCCACGATGGAGACCCGCCCCTCGCGGCGTACGGCGAGGTCCCCCGTACGGAACCAGCCGCCGTCGCCGAAGGCCTCCTCGGTCGCCGCCGCGTCGCGCCAGTAGCCGCGGAACAGCGACTGGCCGCGCAGCCACAGCTCCCCCGCCTCCCCGTCGGGCCGCTCCTCGCCCGAAGGGGCGGCGACCCTCACCTCCGTGACCGGGGTGGGCCGTCCCGCCCCGCCCGGCTCCGCCCGGTAGGCGTCCCCGAAGTGCGCGAGGACCCCGCCGCTGGTCTCGGTGAGGCCGTAGCCGTTGCGGGGCTCGACGCGTTCGCCGTACCGGGCGGTGAGGCGGGCGACCAGGGCGGGCGGGGCGGGGGCTCCCCCGGTGCTGAACAGCGTGAGGCTCTCCAGCCCGTCCCCGGTCCGTTCCGCGGCCTCCAGCAGCTGGAGGCCTGTGGTGGGCACCCCGGCGAAGTGCGTGACGCGGTGCGCCCGGATCAGCCGCAGCGCCTCGTCCGCGTCCCACTTGTGCATCAGGACGAGGGTGCCGCCGGCCGCCATCGCCCCGTAGAAGCCGGTGAACGCGGCGACGTGGAAGAACGGGAACGTCATCAGGGAGACGGGGGCGGGCCCCTGCCCCGGGATGACGCCGCGGGCCAGCGCGGAGGCCGCCGCGTGGTAGCGGGGGTTGAGCGCGGCCCCGGCCTGGGCGAGATGGGTGGCGACCGCGCCCTTGGGGCGGCCGGTGGTGCCGGAGGTGTAGAGAATCGTGGCGTCGTCCTCGGGCCGGGGCTCCACGTCGGGCGGCGCGGCCAGCGGGTCGGGGGCGGGGAACTCCTCGTACCGCTCGACGCGGAGCCCCTGCGCCGCGTGCCCAGCACCGTGTTCCCCATGGAAAAGGACGACGCGCGTCCCGGTCCGCCGGGCCCAGCCGGAGACCCGCCCCAGCCGCTCCCCGTCCACGAAAAGCACCCCGGGTTCGCAGTCCTCCAGGGCGTGGACGAACTCGTCCTCGGTCCACCAGGCGTTGAGCGGTACGGCGACGATGCCGGCCAACTGGGCCGCCCAGAAGGCGATCTGCCACTCGGGGTGGTTCCGCATCGCGATCACGGCCCGGTCGCCGGAACGGAGCCCGTACCGCTCCCGCAGGCGTACGGCGAGGGCGGAGGCCGCGGCGAAGAACTCGGCGTAGGAGTAACGCTGTTCGCCGGCGACGAGGAAAGGCGTGTCCCGGTAGGCCCAGGTGGCCTCCACGAACTCCCGGAGCGTGCGCGGCCCGTCGGCGTACTCCGGCGTCCCCTGCTCGCCGATGACCACGGCGAAGGGCGCGCCGGGCGCGGTGAGGGAGGCCTCGATACGCGCGGCGCGCCGGGCGCGTTCCGCGGGGGCCCCGGCGTCTTCGGGGGCCGGGGACGGGGACGGGTGGGTGTGCGGCACGGACGGCCTCTCTCGCGCTGAGCTGACGCTGACTGCTACGCGAGACGCTATGCGGACGGAAGCGCGCCGCCAAGGCCGGAGGAGCGGTGCGCACGGACGGGTCCCGCCCCGGCCGACGGGGCGGCCGAGGCGGCGGGCACGGGAAGAAGGGTCAGGTCCCGGCCGATGGGGTGGCCGGGGCGGCGGGCACGGGAAGAAGGGTCAGGTTCCGGCGGACGGGGTGGCCGGGGCGGCGGCCCGCTCGCCCGGAGCCGAGCCGGACGGGCGCTGCTTGACGGCGTCGACGACGGCCCGGTCCGTCACCGCGGTATGCCCCTTGACCGTGCCCGCCTCGATGCCCTCCACATCGCGCGTCTGCACGGTGCGCTCTCCCAGATACGTGTACGTCTCGCGGTCGAAGATCCACTCGGTGCGCGCGCCGTCCTCCTCGTCGGTACGGGCGATGGCGATCCCGTGCCGGCCGGCCGCGTCGACGGAGTCGTCGACGAGGACCACCCCGGGGATCCGGGCGGCGGCGCGGTAGAGGCCGGCGGCAAGCTTCGGCGGAACCACCTGCTCCCTCAGCAGGTCGCCGATGGTGCTGAAGGCCTGCTGGTCGGGGCCGTTGCCCATGCCCCGGGTCTCGTCGTAGATCTTCTTCAACAGGAGATCGGGGTCGGTGGGCAGGGTCTTCAAATAGTCGTGGCTTGGCGAGTTGAGCGTGCGCTCCCCTCCTTCGGGGTCGTCGAGCGTGACACCGTCGCGGCCGATCGTCTCCTTGTCGGGCTCGCTCAGCCAGCCCTTGCTGCCGTCGGGCGACATCCAGACCTCGCGAGGATGGATCTTGTCGACGTAGCTCTTGTTCCTCCCGTCGGCGCCCTCCCAGGAGACCAGCCAGGAGACCTCGCTCCGGACGTACAGGAACTGCCCCGGGCCCGGCTCGGGCAGCTCCGCCCCGGCCGCCGCCCCGGAGATGTCGGCCACCGCGCCCGCCAGCCCCGCGGTGCTGCCCCGGACCACCTGGACGACCGGGGCGGGAACGGCCCCTGCGGGCGGGGCGACCACACGGCCGGGGCTCTCCGGACCGCCGGAGCCGCCCGGGCTGCCCGCGAGCCCGACGACCCCGGCGGCGGCCAGGGCCAGGGCGGCGGCAACGCCGACCAGGACCGGGCGACGGCCGGAGCGGCGGGCCGGCCGGGGGGCGTGGTCCCCCGCGTACGCACCGGCGGGCGGGGCGCCGGCCGAAGCCCCGGGCAAGGGGTCTGGCGCGGTGTCGGGCGTCCGGTTCCGGATCTCGGTCATCAGGTGCTCCTCAAGGCCGCTCAGGCGGTCGGAGGAGAGTTCCGGATCACCGGGTGCGGGCAGCAGCCGGGCCAGTTCCGCGTGGTCGAGCGGCTCTTCACGCCGCCGCCAGGGGGTGCGGATCATCGGGTTCTCTCCTCGTTCGACCGGGCCGCGGCGATGCGGCCACCCTGTACTTGTCCGCCGGAACCGCCGGGTTCCGTCCCATCGGGTTCCGTCCCATCGGGTTCCGTCCCATCGGGTTCCGTTGTGCGGGGTTCGGCCCTCCGAGGTTCGGTCCTGCGGGGTTCCTCCCGGCCGGGCTCCGTCACACGGAGCTCCGTCATACGGGGCCCCGCCCTGCCGCCCCGTCGCCGTAACTCGCTGTCGGTAAGCCTGCGGAGCCGGGCCCGCGCACGAGACAGCCGGGACCGCACGGTGCCGACCGGCACGTCGAGCGCCTCCGCGGCCTCGCCGTAACCGAGACCGGCCCACACGCAGAGCGCGAACACCTCCCGCTCGGAACGCCGCAGTTGCCCCAACGCGCGCTTGGCGGCCGCGAGTTCGTCGGAGTCGGCGATCCGCCCGACGAGTTCGTCGGCGAAGTCGGGCAGAACGTCCCGCAACGGCACCCGGGCCAGCGCCCGCTCATGACGGCGGGCGGCGCGCCCCCTGTTGCGCAACACGTTGACGGCGATGCCCATCAGCCAGGGCCTCGGGCTCTCCCCCTCGTCCCGCAGCTTCCCGCGCAGCCGCCACGCCTCCAGAAACGTCAGCGACACGACGTCCTCGGCAGCGCTCCAGTCTCCGGTGGTCCGGACGGCGTGCCGGAAGACGAGCTGGGCATGCTCGCGGAACAGCTCCCGGAAGGCATCCGGATCCCCCGCGCGGATACGCGCGTGCATCGAGTAGTTCACTCCCTGACTTGTCCGCCCGCCCGGACAGGTTCCCGTGACGCGCATCACGGCGGGCCCGCCCGAGGCACCGAGGCGAGCCGCGAAAACACAGGGCCACCGACAGGCGCGCGATCAACAAACCCGAGGAACGGCACTCACCCCACCCGCTACACTGTCGGCGGCGGCCCAGTCTCCATGACGGGGCCTCCACCACATCCCGCGCCTTCGTAGCTCAGGGGATAGAGCACCGCTCTCCTAAAGCGGGTGTCGCAGGTTCGAATCCTGCCGGGGGCACAACACATCACCGCTCTGACCTGGGGTTCCTCCCCCAGGGAGTGGTACCTGCTCGGCCCCGGACCTCTCGTCCGGGGCCGTTTGCGTGAGCGGACGCGGGAGTTGCCTCCCCGGTCCGGCCCACAGACCAGCACCATCCGGTACAGACACCCGCGTCTCCGCATCGACTGATGCCTGGGTTCGAGCCAGACCCTGACCGCGAGGCCGTACTCCGCTGCCAGAGCTACGGTCAGGTCGAGGATGTCGTCGCGGCCGGCGCCAACAAAGGTGTTCTGGTTACAACGTCCGGTTTCGGCCCCGGCTCGCACACCTTCGCCCATGGCAAGCCTCTGGAGCTGGTGGCAGGCTCCGAGCTTGTCGATCTGCTGCACCGCCACGGACTGCGCGGACGCCTGGGGAGCGGCGCACGCACCGTACCCGCCCAGCGGACAGCGCCGGACAGTTCGGCCTCCGCTGCTCGGCATGGTCGGTGAGCGGGCGGTTGTGGTGGGCTACGGTGCCGGGACGCGTGGCGCACACCAGGTCTTCGCTCTCCAGACGCGGATGGCCCGGCTGCTGGTCGGTGAGGCGGGCTTCCGCGCTGTCGCCCTCGACCAGGACGGGACGCTCGTCGCCCGGCTCGACGCCCATGTCCGCTCCGGGACCGGGGACCCCGTGGCCCTGCTGGCGGCGGAGCCGTTCTCCCGCACCGAGGAGGCCTCGCCCTCGTCCGGTGGATGCGGGTCTTCAACGAGAGCCACCCCGGTGATCCGGTCCGCCTTGTCGGGGTCAGTCCTCATGAGACGGGGGTCTCGGCGTACGACACGGTGGCCGGCTATGTTCGCGGGGCCGAACCCGCACTGATGGACGAACTGGAGCGCTGCTACGCCGGCCTCCGCCCCGAAGGCGACGTGTCCGCGCACACAAGCCGGTTCCGGGCCCTGTCCGACAGGCGGTCCTTCCGCGACCGCGCACCGGCGGCGTACGACCTGGTGGCGGGAGCGCCGGGCCACGACGGGCATGCGTGGGCACTCCACAACGCACGGCTGATCGTCCAGTACTACGAGCTCCACGACCACGACGACGATCCGCTGGCCCGCACAACATGCCTGCTACGAGCGGTTCTTCGCCGAGAACGTCCTGTGGTGGCAGCAGCACACCGGCCGCAGGATGCTGTTCTGGTCTCCAGCTCCCACACCGCCGACGCGCGCACCAGGGTCGTCAGCTTCCCGCCGGGCCCGGCCGCTCCGTCCCGGAACGCGGGGAGCTACCTGCGCGAACACCTCGGCACCCGGTACCTGTCGATCGGCATCATCTTCGGTGCGGGGGAACTGGCCACCTACACCGGCGCCCCGGCCCACCGGGTGCCCGGCCCCGTACCACCTCTGGGCGACTATCTGCTGGACCTCCGCACGGACGCTCCGCGGAAGGTCGCCGACTGGCTCACCCGGACCTCCAGGTCCCGGCTCATCGGACCACGCCACGACCCGCGACGCGACACCGGTCACCACATGACGGGCGGCTCTCCGTCCGAGTGGTTCGACGTGCTCGCCCATCTGCGGCAGGTAACTCCGGCCCGCCCCTTCCACCGACCGCCACCGTGAGTGGCTCGCGTCCCGGCACTCTCATCCGGGACCGTTCCCGTGCCCGGCGGGGATGCGGCGGTGGATGTCCGTCACCAGGTCGCGCATCGCCAGGCGGAAGATCTCGGCCTGGTGGTCGCCCAGGAACGAGGTGTGGCCGAACACCTCCAGGACGACGAGGCCGTGCATGTGGCCCCATCCGCTGAGGAGGAGCGCGGTCGCCTGCGGTGGCAGGGCCGCCAGGCCGTCCGGTGACAGCTGTTCCAGATGGGCGCGGAACGGGGGCGACAGCGTGGGCGTGTCCGCCCCGGCCAGTTGCTCCGGGGTGAAGTCGCCGAACAGGACGCGCTGAAAGACCGCGCTCATCTGCTGCATCGCCCGGGTGGTCGGGCCGCCGACGGGTGCCGCATAGCTCCGCAGGGGTGTCCCGTAAAGGAGTTGGAACCGCTCGGGGTGGGAGACGGCCCACTGGCGGTAGCCCTCGGCCGCGATCACGAAGCGCGGTACGGACGGGTCGGGCGGGGTGGTGTCGGCGGCGGTCTGCACGGCGGTGGCAAGGTCCTCGTACGCCTGGGCTATGAGCACCGTGACCAGGGCGTTCCGGTCGGGGAAGTAGTGGTAGAGCGCCTGCACGCTCATGCCGAGACTCCGGGCCACCGCGCGCAGGGACAGGGCGGCGGAGCCGTGTTCGGTGATGTGGAGTTCGGCGGCTTTCACGATCTCCTGGGTGGCGACGGCCCGGCGTCGCTGTCGCAGGGAGGGCGGAGCCGACGGGTGTGCGTCTGCGGGCATGCGGCCGAGCCTACGGCGGACCCCGCCGTACCGGGAGGCCTCGGCGACCGTCTGCCCGAAAATTCTACCGCTTGGTCGAAAAACCTGACGGTGTCAGGTAAATCTCGCACTGCTCAACAACTCGTCCTCTCACTAACGTCGTTCACGGCGACGAAGCGTGCGACACCGCGCCCCTCCCTGGTGGAGAAGGGCTCCGCGGGGCACTGCGCCCGCTCCCCTGTGCACCAGGCAGACACCCGTCGTCCTCACCGTTGGAGGCAAAGGAGATGTGGCGTGTTTGAACGCTTGGCCGAACTGGCGATCCGCCGTTCCCGGTCGGTACTCGTCGTGGCCGCTGTGGCCTTGGTGCTCATGGGCGCGGTCGGCGCGGGCGCGTTCGGCAAGTTGCTCGGCGGGGGCTTCGACGACCCGTCGTCCCCCTCCTCCCGGGCCGCGGTGGTCATCGACGAGAAGTTCGGAGGAGAGACGAACCTGGTGCTGCTGGTCCGTGCCGCCGACGGCTCCGTCGAATCCCCCGCCGTACGGCTGAGCGGGCAGAGCCTGGTCGCCGGCCTCAAGGAGGAGAAGGGGCTGACCAATGTCGTCTCGTACTGGGACACCGGCAGCCCCGATCTCCGTTCCGATGACGGCCGGGAAGCCATGGTGCTCGCCCATGTGACGGGCGACGAGACGCGGCAGCAGAAGAACGCACAGCGGATCATCGACGGCTACACCGGCGCACAGGACGGTGGCCTCACGGTCCGGGCCGGAGGTGGTGCGGCCGTGGGCAGCGATCTGTCGGGTCAGGTGGTCGACGATCTGATCCTGGCCGAGGCCATCGCCATACCGCTCACCCTCGTCCTGCTCCTGTTCGTCTTCGGCAGCGTGGTCGCGGCCCTGCTGCCGCTGGTCATCGCCGTCATCGCCATCCTCGGCTCGTTCGCCCAGCTCTCCCTCCTCGGCAGTGTCACCGATGTCGCCAACACCGCGACCAACCTCACCACCGCCCTGGGCCTCGGACTCGGCATCGACTACGCCCTGTTGATGGTCAGCCGCTTCCGGGAACAGCTGTCGGCCGGTGCGAGCGTGGACGACGCCGTCCGGTCCACGGTGAGCACGGCGGGCCGTACCGTCGCGTTCTCCGCCGCGACCGTGGCGGCGGCCCTCGGGTCCCTCCTGGTGTTCCCCCAGTACTTCCTCCGCTCGTTCGGCTTCGCCGGAGTCGGTGTCGTGGCCGTCGCCGCCGTAGCCACGCTGTTCGTGATGCCGGCGCTGTTCGCCGTCCTGGGGCACCGCGTCAACAGCGGCCGGCTGCCGTGGGTGAAGCGGGGGCGCGTCGATGACCGGACACCCCTGTGGGGGCGGCTGGCCCGCACCGTCATGCGACGGCCCGCGATCACCGCCCTGCCCGCGCTCGCCGTGCTGCTGCTGGCGGCGAGCCCGCTGCTCGGCATCACCTTCGGCACCCCGGACGAGCGCGTGCTGCCCGAGGGCGCCGAGAGCCGCCAGGTCGCCACGGCGCTGCGGGAGAACTTCGACGGCAGCGAGGAATCGGCCCTCCATGTCGTCATCGACCAGCCGGTGGCCGAGGCCCCGTTGGCGTCGTACGCGGCCGGGCTGTCCGGGCTCGACGGCGTCGTACGCGTCGAGACCGGTTCGGGAAGCTACGCCGGGGGAGAGCCCACCGCCACCGGCCCCGGGAACCCCGCCCTCGGCCGGCCCGACGCGCAGCGGATCACCGTGGTGAGCGCTCTGGAACCGAAGTCGGACGCGGCCCAGAGCCTGGTGAAGGAGGTACGGGCGACCGATCCGCCCGCCGGGGCGAGCCCGCTGGTGGGTGGCGCCGATGCCCAACTGGTCGACTCCAAGGCCTCCATCGGTGACCGACTGCCCATCGCCGTGGCCCTGATCGTCGTCACCACCTTCGTCCTGCTCTTCCTCTTCACCGGCAGCGTCGTGCAGCCCCTGCGGGCCCTGGTCCTCAATGTCGTCAGTCTCGCGGCGACCCTCGGCGTGATGACCTGGATCTTCCAGGACGGCGCCCTCTCCTCCCTGCTCGGCTTCACGGCCCAGCCGATGGAGATGGCGATGACCGTCCTGATGTTCTGCGTCGCCTTCGGTCTCTCCATGGACTACGAGGTGTTCGTCACCAGCCGGATCAAGGAACTCCACGATCTCGGCGAGGACAACGAGTCCGCCGTGACCCACGGCCTCGGCCGCACCGGGCGCATCGTCAGCGCGGCGGCGCTCCTGCTCGCGGTGAGCTTCTTCGCCTTCGGCACGGCCGAGATCAGCTTCATGCAGATGTTCGGCCTGGGCAGCGGGCTGGCCATCCTCATCGACGCCATAGCCGTACGCGGTGTGCTCGTCCCCGCCGCGATGCGGCTGCTCGGCCGCTCGGCCTGGTACGCGCCCGGCCCCCTGCGGAGGTTCCACGACCGGTTCGGGCTCAGTGAGGGCGTGCCCGGGGTGGCTCCGGCACCCGCCGTGAACGTGCCGCGCGTCCCGCGCGTCAAGGACTCGACGGGGGGCTGACCCGCGCACGGGAGTGGTCGGTGAGGATCTCGGCGATCACGTGCGCCGCGGTCCTCGCCCTCACCGGGTTCGTGTCCCGGTAGTGCGCGCGCTCCATCAGGGCGGGCGATGGTGCGCGCCCAGCCCCGCCCTCGCGTCCAGGTGGCGTCGTCGGCCGCGACCGCCGTACGGAACGCCCCGCCGTACGGGGCGTCCCGCCGTACGGGGCGTCCCGCCGTACGGGGCGTCCCGCCGTACGGGGTGCCGTGTCGTACGGGGTGCCGTGTCGCGGGAGGCTGGGGGCTCGCCGCGGCAGGCGGGCGGGCGGGGCGTCCGCCGGGTCGGTCCGGCGCAGCGCCGGCACGAACTCCGCCAGATCGGCCGCGAGCAGTTCGAAAGCCGAAGAGAACCGGGTGGTCCCGGGCACGCACAACGGACCCGTCCCCCGCCGCCCCCGAGAAAAGCCGGTGCGGCGCGGCGTCCCCGTACGGGAGGATCTGCGGCCATGACCCGCCCGCCGCGCACCCTCGTCCTCCCGCCCCGGCTCACCGCCTCCGCCCGGACGCTGCGTGCCGCCGCGCTGCGGCGCGGGCTGCGCACCGTGGAGGCGACGGCCTCCGCCGTACCGGAGGGGCTGGGTGCCCTCGGGGCCGGCAGCACCGAAGGCGAAGGGCACGCCGTGCATCTGCACGCCGGGCCCTCCTTCGCCGACGTCGTGGCCCCCGCGCTCGGGATCGCCCTCCTGGAGGCCCCCGCCGACTGGCTCGCTCGGCTCCCCCGGGCGCTCACCCGCCGGGACATCCGGGCGATGCCGATCGACGAGGCGTACCGGCTGCGACGCCCCGCCTTCATCAAGTCGCCCAACGACAAGAGCATTCCGGCGCTCGTGTACGCCGACGGGTCCCGGCTGCCCGGCCCGGATGCCGTGGACCCGGCGACCGTCGTGCTGGTGAGCGACGTGATGACGTTCGCCGTCGAGTACCGGCTCCACTTGCTCGACGGGGCCGTCCACGCTGCCGGGCAGTACGGCGAGTCCGGCAGGCTCCGGATCGGGCCGGCGGGCGGCGACGCGCTCGCCTTCGGGCGGGAGGTCATCGCAGCCGCCGGGGAGACCCTGCCGTCCGCGATCGTCGTCGATGTCGGCCGTGACGACGAGGGCCGATGGGCCGTGATCGAAGCCAACGCCGCCTGGGCGAGCGGGTGTTACTCGGCCGACCCGGACCGGGCCCTCGACACGGTCCTCCGCGCCGCCGGACCCGCCACGGGTCTGTCGCCGCACGACCGCGGCTTCGTGCGGTAGCCGGGGCACGGTCGGCCCTCGCGGGCGCGCGCCTCCGCGCAGCCGCCCAGCCAATCGGTCGCTCAGTGCCACTCAGGCACTCAGGCACTCAGGCACACCCAAAACCGTTCGGGATGAGCCCAGAACACATCAGTGGTTCCAAGACCCACTCATGCACACGGGCTGGGAACGGTCAGCTCAGCTCTTCGGGGCAGGGCGTGCCCGGCTGGAGCTGGTACGGGGCCGCCAGCCGGTACACGCCCGGTCGCGGCGCGAGCAGTTCGGTCCACTCGTCGCCGTACGGGCCCTCCTCGACCTTGTTCAGGCAGCCGTTGGTGTTGAGATAGGTCTTCGGCGCGGTCTCGTCCGCCTCCGACCGCGCCTTCGACTCCTCGGTCTCCAACGGGCGCTCCACGCTCTTGCCCTCCTCGTCGACGAGGGCGAGCCAGCGCGTGTACGGGATGCGGATCAGCACCCGGCCCGCCGACTTCACGGTGATCGTCAGCTCGTCCGCGCCGGCCCGCTCCACCGTCGCGGGCGGGTCGGCGAGCGGCACCGGGTCCAGGACCCGGAAGAGCTTCCAGTTCGCGTCGCCCCAGATCTCGCGCAGGTACGGCTGCCCCTGCTCGACCAGCTCCGCCTCCTGGATCGCCCCGTTGTCCGGCCGGTCCTTCGGCAGCACCACGTAGTGCACGGCCCAGCGGTCCAGCCACTCCCGGTAGTTCACCGGGTCGAGCGTGTCGTCGTAGAAGAGCGGGTTGCGCTCCATGTCCGCCTGGCGGTTCCAGCCGCGCGCCAGGTTGACGTACGGGGCGAGCGCCGATGACTCGCGGTGACTGCTCGCGGGCACCACCTCGACCCGGCCGCGCTCCGCCTCCACCTGCTGGAGCTGGTTGATCAGCGGGGCCAGTTCCCGGTTCCAGGACGCGGCGGGCGCGGTCCGGACGATGTCGTCCACGCCCTTGAATCCGATCCAGAAGTTGAGGCCCACGAAGGCCAGGACCAGGGCGTACCAGCGGCGGCTGCGCGGCACCGTGTACGGCAGGGCGGCGAGCAGCGCCACTCCGGCGAACAGCATCGCCATGCGCGTGATGTTCGACCCGATCTGCGAGTCGATGACGTACGTGAGCAGCGTGCCGATCCCGTAGACGGCGGCGGCGGTGCGGACCGTGCTCCAGTCGCGCGGTACGAGGACGTACACGAGGACCGCGAAGAGGAACGGCAGCGACAGCGTCCCGAGCGACATCGGCTGCGTACCGGAGAAGGGGAACAGCAAGGCGGACAGCCCCACCACGGCGACCGGGGCGAGCCCGATCGCGTACGCGCCGGGGCGTCGTTTGTGGAGGAACAGCGCCGCCGCGACGACGCCCAGGAAGAGTCCGGCGACGGGGCTGGAGGCGGTGGCGAGCGCGGCGAGCGGGGCGGCGACGCCGGCCTTGGCCCACCGCTTGTACCGCCAGCGGTAGGGCCAGCAGAACACCGCGGCCACCGCGCCGACGGCGAACATCATGCCGAGCCCGAAGGTCACCCGGCCCGACAGCGCGTTGCACAGGAACGCGAAGACCCCGGCGAGCGAGCAGGCCAGCGGATTGCGGACGGCCGGGACCCGCACGAGGATCAGCGCGGTCAGCGCGGAGGAGACCGTGCCGACGATCATCATCGTCGTACGGACGCCGAGCAGCGACATCAGGTAGGGCGAGACCACGCTGTACGAGACGGGGTGCATGCCCCCGTACCAGGCCAGGTTGTACGCCGTGCCGGGGTGCCGGCCCACGAACTCGGCCCAGGCGTCCTGCGCGGCGATGTCGCCGCCCGTGTTGGCGAAGAAGAAGAACCAGAGGAGGTGGCCGACGGCGGCGGCGGCCGTCGCGATGGTGACGGGGTGCCGCAGCAGGCGACGGGCCCTGGCTGACGACGGCTCGGGAGCGGCGGGTCCCGCCGCAGGATCTGCGGAGAGGCCCGTGGCCCCGGAGGGCTTCGTGGACCCCGAAGGCCCCGTGGCCCCGGCGGGCACAGCGGCCACGGCGGAATCAGAGGTCGCGAGGGAACCAGCGTCAGGGGCCCCGGGGGAATCACGGGAGTCCGGAGGCTCAGGGGAGTCCGGAGGCTCAGGGGAGTGCGCAGACTCAGGGGTCTCCTGAGACTCCGGGACACGGGGGGACGGCACGCGAACGTGCAGGGCGTCGCCCCCGCCCCCTGTGGTCTCGTCCGCCTCGCGGCCGGGCTTCGGCTCCGCGGTGGTCACTACGGCTCTCCCCGTCCTCCGCCGGCCCCGTACCTCTTCAAGGACGCGTCCCAGCGTCCCTGAGTTGTCCGGGGACGCTAACACGTACCCCCTGCACGTATCTCTGTCATATACGGGGAGGGGCGGCCCACAGCCTCGCCCGCCCCTCCCCCGCTCCGGTGTCTCAGCCGATCCTGGCCAGCTTGTCGCCGAAGGCCGGCTCGGTCAGATCGCTCTGCAGCACCACCGGGGCCGTGACCTTTCCGGTGCCGGTGCCCACGGTCACCATGCCGACCTCGCTCCCGGCCTTCGCGGCGTGCTCGATGCCCTTGCCGTTGTCCGTGACCTTCAGCTCGACCTCCAGGCCGGACCAGCCGACCGCCTTGAGGTTCTTGGTGGCGATCACCGGGGTCTGTCCGCCGAACCCGTTGTCCACGTACCCGACGACATCGCCCTTCTTCACCACCGTCGCCGAGGTCGCGGCCTCCTGTGCGTCCTTGATCAGCTTCAGGCTGTTCTGGAGGGACAGCTCCAGACTGTCGTAGACCCGGCCGGTACCGGCCTGCTGGCCCATGACCGCTCCGTAGATCCACAGCATCTTGCCGTCGACCTTGGTGTTCGCGGACCAGAGCAGGTTGCCGCCCGCCGGAGTGGAGGACCCGGTCTTGATGCCGCTCACGCCCGGCTGCAACAGGAGGTTGTTGTTGTTGTAGATCTTGCCGTCTATGCCCTCGATCTCGATCTCGGGCATGTCCACGATCTTCCTGAAGACCTCGTTGCGCATGACCGCCTGCGCCAGCTTCAGCTGGTCGGTGGCGGTGGACACCGTGGTCTTCTCCAGCCCGCTCGGGTCCGTGTACGTCGACCCGGACATGCCGAGCTCCTTGGCCGCGTCGTTCATCTTGTCGATGAACGCGCCCTCGGAGCCGGCGTCCCAGCGGGCGAGCAGCCGCGCCGCGTTGTTGCCCGAGGGGATCATCAGCAGCTGGAGCATCTGCCGCTGGCTGAGTTTCTGCCCCTTGGTCAGCGGGGCCGTCGACTCGTCGGGCCGCTTGGACTCGTCCTGGGCCTTCTGGTCGACGGTGATCGTCTCGCCCTCCTCGTCACCCTTGAGGGGGTGTTCCTGGAGGATCACGTAGGCGGTCATGACCTTCGCGACGCTGGCGATCGGGGCCGGTTTCTGCGCGCCCTCGGAACCGAGCGACCCGACGCCGTCGACCATCACGGCCGACTGCCCCTGGCCCGGCCAGGACAGCTTCGTCTCGCCGCCCTCGAAGGTGTACGTCGGCTTCGCCGTGAGCTCCAGCGAGGGCTCCGGCAGCGGGCGCATCACCTGCACGATCGCAAAGACGATCAGCAGGAGGAGCACCAGCGGGGTCCAGATCTTGACCCGCCGGACGGCGGTCCGGACCGGGGTCTCCGGGGGCGGCGGGGTGTTCGTCAGCTCGGCGAGCAGGTCGAGCGGCGGCCTCGGCGGCAGCGGCTGCTGCCGGGTCCGCTCGGCCGCCGCCCAGGACGGCGCCGAGGTCGCCTCGGGTCCTGCCGCGGGTCCAGCCCCGGGCTCCGGGGTGCGGGGCGCGGGGGCGGACCGTACGTCGTCGGAGCGCAGCGGCACGAACGTGCTCGTGCGCTCCGCATCGCTCTCGGGCTTGTTCCCGGGCTTGGTCTCGGGCTTGCTCTCGGACTTGGTCCCGCTCCTGCCCCCGGGGCCGACCTCGCTCGGCGGGAGCTTCAGCGCGGTCGTCGCCTGGTCGACCCGGTCGGCCGCGCCGACCGGCTTGACCGCCTTGAAGATGGCGGTGGGCTGATCGATTCCTCGCAGGTCGGAGGCGTCGGACGCGCTGTCCGGCTCGGCGTCGGCCTTCGGTTCGGGCGTGGAGTCGGTGGTGGCGGTGGGCGTGGATCCGGGCGTGGCGGTGGGCGTGGGGCCGGCCTTCTGCTTGTCGTCGGGCTCGCCCTTCGACTCCGGTTCCGCGTCCGCCGCGTCCCCGTCCGCCTTCTCGGGCTTCGGCGTCGCGTCCGCCTCGGGCATCGCCTTCGGCCCCGCGTCCGGCTCGTCCTTCGCGGAGGGTTCGTCCTCGGTGTCGGACGCGGACGCGGCACCGGAGTCCGCGTCGTCCTGGGTGTCCGCCGCCGACTTGCCCTCGGCATCGGCATCGACCCACGCGGCCACCGCGGCACGCAGCCGGCCGTCCCCGGCATCGGCATCGGCATCGGCATCGGCCACCGTCTCCGTGCCGGACGTCTCCGCGCCCGTGTCCGGGCTCGTGCCGCCCTCGGCGACTCCCGCGCCCTCCGAAAGGGCGTCGGCCTCCCCAGAGGCCGTGGAGGCCGTCACAGGCGCGCTCTCCGGCTCGGCGGCGGTCTCCGCGTCGGCCTCGGCCCCGGAACCGGCCTCGGAATCGACGTCCGGCTCGGCCGCCGGCTCGACGTCCGGCTCGGCCGCGGCCTCCGGTTCACGCACCGCGGCAGCGGAATCCTCCCCGGGCTCGCGCCGGGCGGCGTCCTCCGGAAGCCGGGGACGGAAGACAGCGGTCGCCGTGTCGGACGTGACACCCGAACCCACACCCGCACCCGCGTTCCCGCCCGCATCCGCGTTCCCGCCCGTGTCCGCGTCCGTGTCCGCGCCGGGGTCACGGAACACGGCGAAGCGCGGGTCGCGTTCCTCCGCAGCCGTCCCCGACGACTTCTGCTGCTCCGTTTTGTCGGGGGACTCGCCCGCCACCGATGCCTCCTCATGCGCTGCGGGGTCGCCCCGCGCTGTCCGAACCATCTACCAGTGTCCTGTGTGAACCCCTGGCCGAGCTGCTAGACGAGAACGACATACCTACTGGTTCCCTCACAAAGCAGGCAGGCGCTCTCGACAGACCAATGTGAGAGGGGTCACCCTGTCAGACATCCACGCGGGGAGGCATGGATGGGCAGGAGCCGCAGAACAATCCCGGAGGAGCTTTTGCTGCTCGCTCTGGACCCGACCACGGGTACCACAGCGCAGCCGCAGTCGCTCGACCTCGGCCTGGCCGGGGCACAGCTAGTGGAGCTGGCTCTGGCAGGACGGATAGCCCCTGACGGGGATCGTATCGCCGTGGTGATGCCACGGCCGACAGGAGATCCGACTCTGGACTCCGCACTGGAGCTGCTGCGCCGTCGTGGCAGCCCGGTTCGGGCGGTCCACTGGATCGGCGGGCCCCGCCTGGGGCTGCGTCAGATCTATCTCGCTCATCTGGAGCGGTGCGGCATGGTTCATGCCGTGGCGGGCCAGATGTGCGGAGTGCTGCCGACGACTCGCTACCAAGCGACGGAGACAGCGATCAGCCGGGACATAAGGAACCGGCTGGACAGCGCGATCCGTACCGGCGTACCGCCGGACCCGCGGACCGCGGCGCTCGCCGCACTGGCCCACGCGGTCGGACTCGGCAAGCATCTGTACCCCGGGAACGAGGGGCGCTCTTCGCGCTCCCGGCTCCGGGACCTGATCAGGCACGACCCGATGGGTGGACTCGTGGCGCACGCCGTGATGGACGTCCAGAACGGAGTGGCCGTCCAGCCACGCCGTACGCAGCAGGCAGCGGGCCTTCCGTTGCAGCCGCAAGCACAGGCCCGTCGTGGCAGCATGGCGCACACCGCCGCGAGCTGACCGCACGGACCTGAGAACAGCACAACGCCGTACCGTCGTCCGCCATCACCGGACCCGGTCCGGGAGCCGCACCACGCACGGGGCAGCCGGTAGTCACCACCACCGGCTGCCCCGTGCGCTTGCGCGCCCTCCCGCACACCGGTGCGTGCGCCCCCGCGCCCCGCGTGTGGCCGTTTCCCAGCGCGGCCGGGGCAAGGGGTGGCAATCTGCTGAGCAGTAGATACGCACAGCTACATAGCCGGAGGTGCCGTTTCCGTGCCGTCCAACGTCAATCCCACTGTCAGGCGACGCAGGCTGGGCCAGGAATTGCGCCGCCTGCGCGAACTCAAAGGCATGACGGCCGAGGAAGTGGCGGAGCGACTGCTGGTATCGCAGTCGAAGATCAGCCGCCTGGAGAACGGCCGTCGGTCCATCAGCCAGCGCGATGTACGCGACCTCTGCGGGGTGTACGAGGTCGAGGACCACCGCATCGTCGACTCGCTGATGCAGATGGCGAAGGACTCCCGCCAGCAGGGCTGGTGGCACGCCTTCGGCGACATCCCGTACAGCGTCTACATCGGCCTGGAGACCGACGCGGAGTCGCTGCGGGTCTACGAGCCCCAGATGGTCCCGGGCCTGCTCCAGACCCGAGCGTACGCCGAGGCGTTGATCAGCGGCGCGCTTCCCGAGGCTCCCCCGTCGGACATCGAGAAGCGCGTCAACGTACGGTCGCGACGCCAGGAGCGGGTCAACGCGCAGGAGAACCCGCTGCGGCTGTGGGCGGTGATCGACGAGTCGGCGCTGCGCCGGGTGGTCGGCGACAAGCAGGTGATGATCGAACAGCTGGAGCACCTCGTCGAGCAGTCCCACCTGCCGCACGTCACCGTGCAGGTCCTGCCGTTCGACATGGGCGCGCACCCGGGCATCAACGGCCAGTACGCGATCCTGGAGTTCCCGGACGCCGCGGACTCCAGCGTCGTCTACATCGAGGGCGTCACGAGCGATCTCTACCTGGAGAAGGCGAACGACGTGCAGCGCTACAGCGTGATGTACGAACACCTGCGGGCGCAGGCGCTGAACGTGGAGCAGACCCGGGAGTTCATCAGCAAGATCGCTAAGTCGTACACGAGTTGACGCGCGGAGCCGGCGCGCCGAAGCCGGCGCGTCCGAGTCGGCGCGTCCGAGTCGGCGCGTCCGAGTCGGCGCGTCCGAGTCGGCGCGTCCGAGTCGGCGCATCGGGTACGGGCCCTTCCGGGAGTGAATGGGCGGCGGGATGGTACACCGCCGCCCATTCACCACGGAAGGCCTGACGGGGAAAGACCATCCGGTCGAGTGAACGGCCATCTCATGGACGGGGCTTGGCGAGTAGCGTCGATCACGCCAATCGGAATCAGGTTGGTGCGACCCACCCAACTCTCTGAACCGGAGTGAACATGGCAATTCTTCAGGGTGCTACGGACAAGTGGACGAAGTCGTCGTACTCCGGGGGCAACGGCGCGTGCGTCGAGGTCAAGTCCCCGGTCGCGCTGTCCATCGCCGTACGTGACTCGAAGGCCCCCGAGGGCCCCTCGCTCACCTTCGTCCCCGGTGCGTGGAACGCGTTCGTGCGCGACGTCGCCACGGGCACGGTCAACGCCTGACCTCGCACCACCGCACCACCGAACCACCTGATGGAGCCCTCTCGACCGGTTCGCCGTCCTGGCCGAGGGGGCTCGGCACGATCCGGCGCTGTTCCACGGCGTCACCGCAGCCGGTCGACGTACCGGTCCGTCCCCGGCACGGTCGGCACGAACGGCGCGACCAGCTCGACCCGCCCGAGACCCGTCTCCGCGACCGCCGCGTCCAGGCCGGTGAAGCGCTCCTCCCAGCAGCTCCGCGGATCCTCCTGGAGGAACCACAGCAGCGTCAGCCGGATGTCGACCCCCTCGACCTGCTTCACGTACGTCATCCGGTCACCGGGCAGGGGCGTCGGCCGGAACACCGTGACCATGGCCGCGGGCGACCCCTTCAGCCGCTGCGGGAGATGGCGCGAGCGCAGCCATTCCAGCAGCTCCGCCCGCTGTCCCGGCCCCTCCGCGTCGACGACCTGGAGGACGAGGCCCGCGTACGGGTGGTCGAGCGCGTGGAAGTCCCGGGGGCCGGCGGCCCCGTCGCGGTAGACGGTGGCCTCGTGGTCCTGGAAGGCCGTGAACACGTGGGTCCGGTCCCGGTAGACCCGGCCGTCCCGGTTCAGCCGCTTGTTGATGGCGACGGTCCACTTCATGTGGTCGTCGTAGCGCCCCTCGGTCACCCAGTACGTCGACAGGTAGCAGCCCGCGCCGACCGGCTGAGCGACCGCCGACGTCTCCGGGTACCGCAGCTCCTGGAGGTCCTTGGTGGCCACCCAGCGGCGTCCGGCGAACATCCACGGCATGGCCGTCGCACCCGCGTAGTAGTGGTCGTCCTCGTACCAGCGGTTGTACGCGTACTCATGGCCGGGATGCGGTTCGACCATGGTGATCAGGGCGTGCCCCGGGCGCACCCCGTACGGCCCCGCCCCAGCCAGCTCCGCGTACCGCTCGCTCCCCGTACCGCCACCGCTGTCCGTGCCGCTGCTCCCCGTACCGCCACCGCTGTCCGTGCCGCTGCTCCCCGCGCCGGCGCCATCGGCCATCACCCTGCCCGCCTCCCTCTTCCGTCCGCTTCCGTCCTCTTCCATCTGTTCTCGCTTCCCCATATTCTGACGGTGCGTCAGATGAACTTCCAGGGCCGGGAGGCTCCGATGCTGCTCGCGGGGAAGACCGTCATCGTGTCGGGCGTCGGGCCTGGACTCGGGCACCAGGTCGCTTCGAGCGTCGTCCGCGACGGCGGGCGTGCGGTGCTCGGAGCGCGTACGGCGGCGAATCTGGCCAGGTCGGCGGCGGAGATCGACCCGGAGGGCCGGCACACGGCCCACCTGCCGACCGACATCACGGACGAAGCGCAGTGCGAGGCGCTGGCGGCCCTGGCGGTGGAACGGTTCGGGGGGATCGACGCGGTGGTTCACGTCGCCGCCCGGGACAGCTACTTCGGCGGACTCCAGGACGCGGACTTCACCACGTGGCAGTCGGTCATCGACGTGAACCTCCTGGGCACCCTACGGATGACCCGGGCCTGCCTGCCCGCGCTCAAGGAGCGGGGCGGCTCGGTGGTGGTGATCGGTACCCAGTCCGCGGTGGCCGCACCCTCCCAGGTGCGGCAGGCGGCGTACGCGGCGTCCAAGGGGGCGCTCACCTCGGCGATGTACTCGCTCGCCCAGGAGCTGGGCCCGGACCGGATCCGGGTCAACACGGTGCTGCCGGGCTGGATGTGGGGGCCGCCGGTGCGGGCGTACGTCCGGTTCACCGCGGGCTCCGAGGGCGTGCCGGAGTCCGAGGTGCTGGCCCGGCTCACCGAGCGGATGGCGCTGCCCGAGCCGGCCACGGACGGGGATGTGGCCGAGGCGGTCGTCTTCCTGGCCTCCGACCGGGCCAGGGCGATCACCGGCCAGTCACTGCTGGTCAACGCGGGCGAGCTGATGCGCTGACGCACGCGCCACCCAGCTCGCGCAGGCGCCCTCCCTCTCGACTTCCCGGCCGCACGGGACCCGCATCCCGTGCGGCCTTCGCGCGTTGCCGCGTACTCCCTGACCTTCTCTGCACAGCCTGACGAAGTGCCCGCCCATCGTGTGGTCGCGGTCACGTTCGCGACAACGCCCCACGAGGTCAAGAACGAGTAAAATCGTTCTCCTTGCTGACTTGTGTTCATATATGTGAACTACAGGCGGCCTTGACCGAGTGCCCTCAGTGGGGGTTCAATCCCCGAAGTCCCCGCTCCCGCAAGGGGACACCGCTGAACGGCCGTACCGACGAAGTGCGTTCCCGTTCACAAGGCGGACCCCTGGAGGGGGACATGAACAGTCTCGACTGGGCTGTACTCATCGGCTACTTCGGCGTGATGGTCGCGATCGGACTCTGGTCGCACAAGCGCGTGGACAACGTCAGCGACTTCTTCACGGCCGGCGGCAAGATGCCGTGGTGGCTGTCGGGCATCTCGCACCACATGTCCGGCTACAGCGCGGTGATGTTCACCGGCTACGCCGGCATCGCGTACCAGTACGGGATCACGTCCTTCGTGACCTGGTCACTGCCCATCGCGATCGGCATCTTCATCGGCGCGAAGCTCTTCGCACCCCGGCTGAACCGGCTGCGCTCGCGGCTCCACGTCGCCTCGCCGCTGGAATACCTCAAGAACCGCTACAACATCCAGACCCAGCAGGCGCTCGCCTGGTCGGGGCTGCTGCTGAAGATCGTGGACGTCGGCGCCAAGTGGGCCGCCATCGCCACCCTGTTGTCCGTCTTCACCGGGCTCTCCATCACCCAGGGCATCCTGATCACCGGGATCGTCACCGGGATCTACTGCACCGTCGGCGGGTTGTGGGCGGACGCCCTCACCGAACTGGGCCAGTTCATCATCCAGTTGTTCGCCGGGCTGGCGATGCTGTTCGCCGTGATGCGCGAGCTCGACGGCTTCGCCACCCTGTGGACGGTCTGGGACAAGCTCCCGGAAGGGCACGCGGACCCGACCGCCGGCCCGTACACGGTGACGTTCCTGATGGCATTCCTGTTCATCAAGACGTTCGAGTACAACGGCGGCATGTGGAACCAGGCCCAGCGGTACATGGCGACCGACTCGGCCGCCTCCGCCACCCGGTCCGCCCGGCTGTCGGCGATCCTGTGGTTCGTCTGGCCGCTGGTGCTGTTCTTCCCCATGTGGGTCGCGCCCCTGCTGGTCGACGCGCAGAAGCCGGACGCCTCCGACAGCTACGCCCTGATGACCGAACAGCTGCTGCCCCACGGCCTGTTGGGCCTGGTCATCGTCGGCTTCTTCTCCCACACGATGGCCATGTGCTCCTCCGACGCCAACGCCATCGCGGCCGTCTTCACCCGGGACATCGCCCCGACGCTCTCGAAGGCGGCACGCGGCTGGAACGAGCGTGCCGGGCTGATCGCCGCCCGCTGGACCACCGTGGCCTTCCTCGCGCTGTCGATGGCCATCGCGACGCAGATCAACTCCCCCGCGTTCAAGGACATCATCACCGTCGTGATCAAGTGGGTCGCCGGGCTGATGGGCCCGATCGCGATCCCGTTCATGCTGGGTCTGCTGCGCCCGTTCCGGAAGTCCGGGCCGACGGCGGCGCTGGTCAGCTGGGCCTCGGGCCTGTTCGCCTTCTGGCTGGTCAACTACCCGATCCACTGGGCCGTCGAGGGCGGGGTGCCGCTCCAGTACCAGGTGTCCGTTCCGCTCGCCGTCTCGCTCGTGCTCTACATCCTGATCGGCTACGTGAAGCCGGAGGACACCCCGGAGCGCGACGCGCTGCTGACCCGGATCAACGAGGGGGACGGGGACGACGACGGCGGGGACAGTACGGCGGCGGCCGCCGTGATCCCCGCCCAGGACGGAGGCCCGGCCCCCACCCCTCGGCCGCGCGGATAGCCGGTCCGCCCCACCCCTCGGCCGCGCGGATAGGCCGCCCCGCCCCGCCCCTCAGCCGCGCGGGTAGGCCGGCCCGCCCGGCCCCTCAGCCGCGCGGGTAGCGGGCCAGCCAGCCCGGGGCGACGGCGGCCGGACTGTGCAGGGCGGGGCCCTGGGTCATCTCCATCGCGAAGTCGTCGGCCAGTTCGAGGAGCGTGGCCCGCCCCTCCAGCTCCGCGAGCCAGGCCGGCGGCAGCGCGGTCTCGCCGTGCAGCGCCCCGAGCAGCGCCCCGCAGACCGACCCGGTGGCACGGGAGGGGCCACTGTGGTTCACCGCGAGCCGCAGCCCGTGCCGCACGTCCTCGCTGACCAGCGCGCAGTACACGGCGACGGCGAGGACCTCCTCCGCGGCGTCGCTCGCGCCCAGCGCCTCGATCAGGGCCGGGCCCGGGATGCCCTGCCGCACGGAGCCGAGGGCCTGCCGCAGGGCCTCGGTCACCGGCTCGTGGCCGGGGCGCTCGGCGAGCAGGGCCAGCACGTTCTGCACGGCACCGTCCAGGCTCTCGCCCCGCGCGAGACCGTGCACCAGCAGGGCGAAGGCTCCGGCGGCCAGCTGGGCGGCGGGGTGCCCGTGGGACTGGGCCGCGCACTCGACGGCCAGCTGGAGCACGAGCCCCGGCTCCCAGCCCACGAGGAGCCCGAACGGCGCGGACCGGGTGAGGGCGCCCGCGTCCCGGGCGGTGGGGTTCTTCGGCCGGTCGAGGGTGCCCATGACGGGGTCGCCGAAACCGCCCAGGCATTCCCGGGCCGGCTCGCGGCGGGCGTAGAGCCACTCCTCGGCGGCCAGCCAGCCGTTGTCCTCGCGCCGCTCGTCGGGCCCCCAGTCGTGCTGGGTCGCGGCCCACCGCAGATGGGCCCGGTGCACATCGGTGGGCGGGTGCCAGGCCCCGGTGTCGCGGCGGACCTGGGCGCGGATCAGCCCGTCGACGGTGAACAGGGTGAGCTGGGTGAGGGCGGTGACGGCGCCGCGTCTGCCGTGCGCGGGGACATAGTCGACGACCCCCTCGACGCCGTGGGCGGCGCGGATCTCCTCCAGCACCAGCCCGCTGACCCCGGCCCCGAGCGCGTCCCCGACGGCTCCGCCGAGCAGCGCCCCGCGGACCCGGCTGCGGAAGTCCTGCTGCTCGGCCCGGCCCCACACCGCCGTGGTCCCTGTGCTCACCCCGCACCCTCCCCGTCGCCACGTACCCGCCCGCGCGGGCCTCTGCGGGCGACCGCGCAAGCACTGTAATCGAACGGGAACGGTCGGTAGAGGGGGCGATCTGGGTACGTACGGGTATGTCGACGGACGTCCCGCAGGTCGTTTTTGACCGGTGCGGGGATCAGCGACCGGGCCCCACCTGGGCCGCCAGGGCCGACAGCACGGCATCGGCCAGCTCCTCGACCGTACGTCCACCGCCCGTGTCGACCCGGGACAGCCCCAGCGCCGCCACGGCGTCCAGCATCCGCGCCTGATAGCGGACGGTACGGGTCAGGAACCGGTCCATGAGGTGCCGTTCCGCGTCCGTCGCCTCCTCGTAGCGTCCCGCCGACCGCACCCGGTCGCGTACGACCGTGTCGTCGGCGGTGAGCCATACGGCGGCCGTACGGGGAACCGTCAGCCTGGCGACCCACGTGGGCCAGAGCGCCGAGCCCTCCAGGACCAGGCCGGGGGCCCCGGCCCCCGCACGGTCGGTGATCAGCTCCTCGACACGCGGCCAGAGCCGTTCGTAGTGGTCGAGGACCGAGGCGAGGAGTTCGTCGGTCGTCAAGGTCCCGTAGTGCTCGGCGACGTGCGGCGGCACCTCGTGCTCCGGAGTCCGCCAGGGCCGTCCCGGGTGCCGGGCCAGGCCGTCCGTGGAGCGGTGCTCGAATCCGAGCCGCTCCGCCACCGCCTCGGCGACCGTCGTCTTCCCGGTGTTCGAGGTCCCGCCGATCAGCACCACCCGCACATCGCGCATCCCCCGACCCTACGACCCGGCCGCCGCCCCCAGCCGCTCCCGCTGCGCCCGCGCCCACGCGTAGTCCGGGTCCAGCTCCAGCGCCCGGTCGAGGTCCGCCAGCGCCTCCGGGATCCGGCCGAGCGCCTCCAGCGCGAGGGCCCTGCTGCCGTGCGCCCAGGCGTAGTCGGGGTCCAGGGCCACGGCCCGGTCGTAGCAGGCGACGGCCTCCCCGGGCCGGCCCGTCGACCGGTACACCTCGCCCCGCTCCCCCTCCGTTCCGGCCAGGCCGGGGGACAGCTCCTCGGCCCGGTCCAGGTCGGCGAGGGCTCCCACCGGGTCGCCCAGGACGGTGCGGACCCGGGCCCGCCTCACCAGCGCCCAGGCGTACTCCGGCCACAGCGCGATCGCCCGGTCGAAGTCGTCGAGCGCCTCCTCGTGCCGGCCCAGCGCATGGCGGACCAGGCCCCGGCTGCCCAGTGGCACGGCGTCGGACGGGTCGAGGGCGTGCGCCCGGTCCAGGACGCGCAGGGCCTCCTCCAGGCGGCCCATCCGCCGGTAGGTCTCCCCCCGTTCGCGCACCGCCCAGGCCCAGGCGGGCGCGATCTCCTCGGCCCGGTCCAGATCGGCGAGGGCCTCCTCGTAGCGGCCGAGCGAGCGCAGGATCACCGCCCGGCCCTGGTGGGCGCGTTCGCTGCGCGGGTCCACGGCGATCGCCCGCCCGTGGTCGGACAGCGCGGCCTCCAGCTCCCCGGCGCGGAAGCGGTGCCAGGCGCGCACCACGAGGGCGGCGGCCCGGTCCGTGTCGGTCAGCTCGGCCCGGGTCAGGAGGAGGCCCAGGGCGGCGGTGGGCCGGGGGCCGTGGTCCGTTATGGCGGCCAGCAGGTCCCGGCCCCAGTCGCGCAGTACGGCGTCGTCGGCGTCCTCGCCCGCCTCAGCGAGGGTCCGGGCCCAGTGGCGGGCGCGGGACGGGGCCTGCCCGCACAGCTCGATCCCGGCGCGCAGGGCCTCCGGCAGCGCGGCGCGGGGGCGGGCGCAGAGCCGGTGGTAGAGCACGTCCAGGGCCGCCCGGCGCCAGGGCTGCTCGGCCCAGAGGCGCTCCGGGTCGATGCCCTCGGCCGCCGCGTCCCGCCGGGCGACGAAGGCTTCGGCCAGCCGGTCGTGCGCCGCCTTCCACCGTCGCGGCGACCCGGTGCGCTGGAGGCGGAGCATCGGAGCCCGGACGACGGTGTGGTAGCGGGAGTGGCCTGAGTGCCGCTCGGCGACGAACGGCAGCTCGTGCAGCCAGTCGTAGAGATCGGGCACGGCGTGCGTCCCGTTCCTCGGTGCGGCCACGGCGACGGCGACCAGGTCCTCGTCGAACCGGCGCGGCAGCGCGCAGGCGAGTGCCGCCGCCCGGCGGGCCGGGTCGCTCTCCCCCGCCAGGAAGCGTTCGACGGCGGTGGCGTTCGCCTCCCCGGCCGCCCCCGGGTTGGCGGCGAGCGTGGAGACCAGGACGGGCAGTCCGCCGGAGAGCCGCAGCACCTCCCGTACGACGGACTCCGTCACCACCCCGCGCTCGTGCAGGAGTTGGCGCGACTCGGCCTCCGTGAACGGGCCGAGCGGTACGTCGGCGACCAGCCGGCTCCGGTCGCCCCAGTGCACGGGGTCGAGGCGTCGCTGGCCGGCCAGGGTGAGCACGAGGTTGGCGGGCAGGTCGCCGTACCGGCCGGGCGTCAGCAGGTCCGCCAGCCACCGGTCCAGCTGGGGTGCGGTGCGCTCGTAGGTGTCCAGGAAGAGGGCGATCCAGGGCACGGTGTCCGCGACCCGGTCCAGCTCGGCGACGAAGACCGGGGTGAGGACCCGCACCGGTTCCGCCAGCAGCAGGGCCTCCTCCTGTTGCCGGGCCCGGCCCCCGAAGACCGCCCGCAGTCCGCCCGCGCCCCGCGCCACGACCGCTGGGTCGATGCCTCCGGCGAGCGCCCCGACGACGGGTATCGCCCCGGCCGCGATCAGCCCGGCCTGCGCGGCGGCGAGCGCCCCGGGGGAAGGGGCCCCGCCCGGCGTCTCGCTGTCCGCCGCGAGCCGGCCGGCCGCGTCGTGGCGCGCGCGGCGGTAGGTGGCGAGCAGCCGGTCCAGCGCCTTGAGCGGGTGCCCCTGCTCGGCGAACTGCGCGGCGAAGTCGGCGAGTACGTCGGGTACGGAGTCGGCGCTCTCGTCGACCGATGCGGTCAGCGCGCCGAACTCCCCCGCCGCCTCGCGCCATTCCCGTACGAGCGAGGTCTTGCCGACCCCGGCGTTGCCCCGCACGTGGAAGACGAACCGGTGCCGGGGGTCCTCGGGCGGCCGCGTGAAGTTGGCCCGGTACAGGTCAAGTTCGGCCTCCCGCCCGACGAAGGCGGCGCGGCGCTGCCCTTCGACGATCTGCTGGAGGGAGAGGCGGCGGGGGGTCGGCGGATGCATGGGGCCAGTCTGTCAGCGGACCCGGCGGGCCGGGGGCCGGCGGGCCAGTCTGTCAGCGGACCCGGCGAGCCGGGGGGCCGGCGGGCCGGGAGCCGGGCAGCCAGGAGCCGGCGGCCGTACGGGGGCCACACAGCCAGGAGCCGGGCCGGCCGTGCGGGGGCCACACAGCCAGGAGCCGGGCCGGCCGTGCGGGGGCCACACAGCCAGGAGCCGGGCCGGCCGTGCGGGGGCCACGCAGCCAGGAGCCGGCGGCCGGGCGATCGGGAACCGGGTGGCCCGGTCCTGCCGCCCGTGACCCCGGCACCTACCGGCCCGGGTCCGTCAGACGCCGAGGCCCTGGCCGAACCCACCGTCCACGGTCAGTTCCACTCCGGTGGTGAAGGTGGCCTCGACCGCCAGGTACAACGCGGCGGCGGCGACCTCTTCGACGGTGCCGCCCCGGCCCATCGGCGTGGAGGCGTTGCCCTGTTCGACGAACTCGGCGCGCTGCTCCTCGGTCAGTTCGGCGACGCCCATGGTGGGGGTGAGGATGAAGCCGGGGGCGATCGCGTTGACGCGGATCCCCCGGGGGAGCAGCTCGGCGGCGAGCACCTTCGAGAAGGCGGCGACCGCTTCCTTCGCCGCGGAGTAGGCGCTGAGGCCGGGGAATATCTGGTCGTTGGAGACGGTGGTGAACACGATCGAACCGCCCTCGGCCATCAGCGGTGCCAGCCGCTGGACGGTGAAGAAGGCCCCCTTGGCGTTCACGTCGAAGATGCGGTCCCACGACTCCTCCGTGGCCTCGTCGAGCGTCTGGAACTCGGCGATGCCCTGATTCACGAACAGGAGGTCGATGTTTCCGAGGCGGTCGGCGACCTGGTCGCGGAGGGCGTCGATGGCCCCGGCGTCGGTGACGTCGGAGCGCACCGGGTGCGCCAGCGCGGTGCCGAGCGCCGCCTGCGCCTCGGCGAGCCGCCGGTCGCTGCGCCCGGTGTACATCACTTCGGCGCCGCGGTCGGTCAGCGCCCGGACGATGGCGCGGCCCATGCCGATGGTGCCGCCGGTGACGACCGCCTTCCGGCCGGCCAGGGCCTGCGGGTCGATGGTGGGACGGTGCTGGGTCTTGCGGTTCGTTGTCATGCCGGTGAAGCTAGACCTTGACATTGACGTCAGAGTCAATCTTCTGTGCCGGGAGTCACATGTTCATCGGCGAGCTGTCGAAGCGCACCGGTATCAGCACCAGGAGCCTGCGGTACTACGAGCAGCAGGGGTTGCTGCGACCGCGGCGACGGACCAGCGGCTACCGCGAGTTCAGCGAGCCCGACGTCGCCGCCGTACGCCGGATCCGGATCCTGCTCGCGGCCGGGCTCAACACCGACCTGATCCGGGAAGTGCTGCCCTGCATGGCCGAGGAGGGCGCCATCCTGGCGCCGACCTGCGAGGAAATGGCCCAGGACCTCAAGCGTGAACGCGAGCGCATGGGCCGTTCCATCGAACAGCTCCAGGCCGCCCACACCATGCTCGGCTCGATCATCCACGCGGGCGAGGCGATCACCGGCGGCCGACGCGCCTGAGCCACCGGCCCCGGGCCGGCCCCCGCCCCGTCCGCCCTGTCCTGATACGCGCGCAATAGCCCGCCGGTGCGACGGAGACACGGCGTCGATATCCCCCTCCTGGAAGCTCGTCGCAGTGCTCGGGAAGCCGGGCCCGACAAGGCGGGGGGAAGCAGCGCGTGACTACGCAGGGCAGCCGTCCCACGGGCGGCGACGTGGTGGTCCAGAAGTACGGCGGCAGTTCGCTCGCCACCGTGTCCCAGGTACGTCAGGTCGCCGACCGGGTCGGCGCGCTCGCCCGCTCCGGACGGCGCGTCGTCGTCGTGGTCTCCGCACAGGGCGACACCACCGACGAGCTGGTCGGCCGGGCCGACGCGGTCAACCCGCACCCGGCGGGCCACGAACTCGACCAGTTGCTCGCCACCGGCGAGACCGCCTCAGCGGCGCTCATGGCGATGGCCCTCCAGCGGGGCGGCCTGGCCGCGACCGCGCTGTCCGGCTCCCGGAGCGGCGTTCTCGCCACCGGACCGCACGGCGCGGGAGTCATCGTCGCGGTCGACACCGACCAACTGCACACGCTCCTGGACGCCGGGCGGACCGTGGTGCTCGCCGGCTTCCAGGGCGTCACCGCCGACGGCGACATCATCACGCTCGGCCGCGGCGGATCCGACACCACGGCCGTCGCGGTCGCGGCCGAACTGCGGTCCGGCCACTGCGAGATCTACAGCGACGTACCCGGCGTGTTCACCGCGGACCCGCGGGTCGTCACCGACGCCCGGCTCATGCCCGACGTCGACATCGACGTGATGACCGAGATGGCCTTCGCCGGAGCCCGGGTCATGCACGCGCGGGCCGTCGAACTGGCCGCCCTCTACGACGTCGACATCCTCGTGGGCCGATCGACGGCCGCGCGGACCGGCACCCGTATCCATCGACGAGACGGAAACGACATGCTTGAGGACAGGACCGCGGTGATGGCCGTCGTCCACGACGCCGACGTCGCCCGGATCACCCTGCGCACCCACGACACCCCCGACCCCTCCGCCGCCGTCTTCCGGTTCCTGGCGAAGGAGTCCATTCCCGCCGACATGACCACGGTCTCCTCCGCGCCCGGCGGCGGCTTCTCCCTCGGCCTCACGGTGCACCGCTCGCACGCGGCGGACGTCAGCCGGTCGTTCAGCGATCTCATGGCCCCGCACCGGCACGGAGTCGAGGTCGAGGACCAGGTCGCCAAGGTCTCGATCGTCGGTCAGGGACTGCTCAGCCGACCCGAGTACGCGTCCCGGATGCTGGCCTCACTCGTCGGCTCCGGCATCAGCGCCCGGTCACTGTCCGCGTCCCAGCTGCGGGTCTCGGTGACGGTTCCCCGCTCCGAGGCGGTCCGCGCGGTCGGCCTGCTGCACAGCGAGTTCGGCCTCGGCGCCGAAGCGGGCGCGGTCCCCGCCAGCCTCACTCCCCGGCCCTGATCCCGGCCGGAAAACCCTCCGCCGACGCTCTCCGGCGACACCCGACAGGAGCACCGATGGCCCCGAACGCGCCCTTCGCCAGGAGTCTGCGACTCCAACGGCTCCATCACCACGACCCCGAGCGGCTGTTCATCGTCCCGCTCGACCACTCGATCACCGACGGCCCGCTGACCCGCGCCCACCGCCTCGACGCGCTCGTCGGCGAACTGGCGTCGCACCACGTCGACGGGATCGTCCTGCACAAGGGCTCGCTGCGTCATGTGGACCCGGAGTGGTTCACGCGGACCTCGCTGATCGTGCACCTCAGCGCCAGCACCGTGCACGCACCCGACCCGAACGCCAAGTACCTGGTGTCGAGCGTCGAGGAGAGCCTGCGCATGGGCGCGGACGCGGTGAGCGTCCACGTCAATCTCGGCTCCGACGAGGAACGCCACCAGATCGCGGACATGGCGGCGGTCGCGGAGGCCTGCGACCGCTGGAACGTACCGCTGCTGGCGATGATGTATCCGCGCGGCCCCAAGATCGACAACCCGCGCGATCCGGCGCTCGTCGCCCACGCCGTCCAGGTGGCCGTCGATCTCGGCGCCGACCTGGTCAAGACCCTGTACGTCGGATCGGTCGCGGCGATGGCCGAGATCACCGCGTCCTCGCCGGTTCCGGTCGTGGTGGTCGGCGGACCGCGCGACAGCGACGAGAGCCGGACCCTCGCCTACGTCGACGACGCGCTGCGCGGCGGCGCGGCCGGTGTCGCCATGGGCCGCAACGTCTTCCAGGCCCATGATCCCGGCGCGATGGCGGACAAGCTCTCCGACCTCATCCACAACAGCGGCGACAGGGGCGCGGTCCGGGCTCCGGCCGGCGCGGCGCCCGGAGCCGCTTGATCCGGCCGGCGCCATGAGCCGCTTGATCCGGCCGGCGTCCACACCCTGTTCCGCACCACGAGTCCCCGCCCTGTTCACGTCCCATCGCTACTGAGGAGTTCTTCCATGTCTTCGTCTCCTGCTTCGACCTCGACCTCGACCTCGACTTCGTCCTCGACCTCGGCTTCGTCCTCGAAACTGACCTGGCTCGACATCCGCTCGGTGGGTGAGGCCCGTGCCGCCATCGTCCAGGAAGCTCTGCACCACCGGGTGGAGGCGCTGGTCGCCGACGACCCCGCCCACCTCGCGGGCCTGCCGCCCACCGTGACCAAGGTCCTGCTCGTCCTGGGGAAGCAGATCCCGGAGGAGTTCGGCGAGGCGACGGTCGTCGTCGTCGACCCGTCGCAGCACGGTGTGACCCCCGCCGAACTGGCCATCAAGCACCCGGAGATCGAGTTCGGGCGGTTCGTGGAGATCATCGACGCGCCGACGCTGGAGGACGCCTGCGAGTCCTCGCGGACCGAGAAGTGGTCCGTCCTGCTGTTCCGCGACCCGACCAAGATCCCGCTGGAGATCGTGATCGCCGCCGCCGCGCGCGCCACCGGTTCGATGGTGACCATCGCGCAGGACCTGGAGGAGGCGGAGATCCTCTTCGGCGTGCTGGAGCACGGCTCGGACGGCGTGATGATGGCTCCGAAGACGGTCGGCGACGCCGCCGAGCTGAAGCGGATCGCCGAGGCCGGCATTCCCAACCTCGACCTCACCGAGCTGCGCGTCGTGGAGACCAGCCACATCGGCATGGGCGAGCGGGCCTGCGTGGACACCACCACGCACTTCGGCGAGGACGAGGGCATCCTGGTCGGCTCGCACTCCAAGGGCATGATCCTCTGCGTCAGCGAGACCCACCCGCTGCCGTACATGCCGACCCGGCCGTTCCGCGTCAACGCCGGCGCCATCCACTCGTACACGCTGGGCAAGGACGAGCGCACCAACTACCTCAGCGAGCTGAAGACGGGCAGCAAGCTCACCGCCGTCGACATCAAGGGCAACACCCGGCTGGTGACCGTGGGCCGCGTGAAGATCGAGACCCGCCCGCTGATCTCCATCGACGCCGAGGCCCCGGACGGCCGGCGCGTCAACCTGATCCTCCAGGACGACTGGCACGTCCGGGTCCTCGGTCCCGGTGGCACGGTCCTCAACAGCACCGAGCTGAAGCCCGGCGACACGGTCCTCGGCTACCTGCCCGTCGAGGACCGTCACGTCGGCTACCCGATCAACGAGTTCTGCCTGGAGAAGTAGGTCCCACCCGGGAGCCCGTCTCCCGCCCGGCCCCGGCCGCGTCGCCCGGTTCCCTCCCGGCGGCGCGGCCGGCGTCCGTGCGGGTGCGGGCCGCCGCGACGAGGGGCACCAGGAACACGGTCACGGCTCCGAGGACTCCGCCGAGGGCGAAGACCAAAAACCCGCCGCTCCCCATCCCCCGGACGGCCAGCGCTCCGCCGAGCATCGGGCTGACGACCGCGCCGAGCCGCCCCACCCCGGTGACCCAGCCCAGGCCCGCGGCGCGGTCGGCGGCGGGGTAGAAGCGTCCGGCGACCGCGTAGACCATGGTGCTGGCGCTGAAGAGCCAGACGCCGGTGAAGGCGACGACCGCGTAGGTGAGGCCCAGCGAAGGGCCGGTGGCCAGCAGGGCCAGTCCGGCCGCCGTCAGCAGGAACCAGCAGGTCGCGACGGGGACCGCGCCGAACCGGTCGGCCACCCGTCCGGCGACCAGCATGCCGACGATGCCGCCCGCGTTGATGACCATGAGCAGGCCGACCGAGGTGGACAGGCCGTAGCCGGCGGAGCGCATCAGCTGCGGCAGCCAGGTGGAGATGCCGTACACGAGCAGCAGCCCGCAGAACGAGGCGGCCCACAGCAGCAGCGTCGCCAGGGCGCGGCCCGGCGCCACGAGGTCGCGGACCGCGCGCAGCCGGCCCGAGGCCCCGGCGGCCGGCGCGTCCTCGGCGGACGGCTCGGGAAGTCCGTACCGTTCGGCGGTCAACCGCGCCTGCTCGAACCGGCCGCGGGCGTACAGCACGCCCGGCGACTCCGGCAGATGGCGCAGCAGCAGCGGTACGGCGATGAGCGCGGGCAGCACGCCCGCCGCGAAGGGCCACCGCCAGCCGTGGTCCGGAGCGAGCGCGAGGCCCAGGCCCGTCGCCGCCATGCCGCCCGCGTGGTAGGCGGTCATCAGCACTCCGGTGGCCAGGGCCATCCGCCGCGGTGGGGAGAACTCCGCCACCACGGCCAGGCAGATCGGCATCAGGCCGCCGAGGCCGAGTCCGGCCAGGAACCGGCCGGCGCCGAACTGGAACGGGTCACCGGCCAGCGCGCAGACGCCCGATCCGGCGGAGAACAGCAGCACGCACCAGACCAGGACGGTGCGTCTGCCGATCCAGTCGGTGAGGTTGCCGGCGGTCAGCGCGCCGATCAGCATGCCGAAGGTGGTCCAGCTGCCGATCCGGCCGGCCGCCGCGGCGTCGAGCCCAAAGGCGGTGTCGTCGAGCATGTACGGCATGACGGCGCCGTAGACCGTGACGTCCAGGCCGTCGAAGAAGACGACGAGCCAGCACAGAGCGAGTACTGCGTACACGGAGTCTCTCCCGGTTCGGTTGGGTGCGGTGGAGGTGCGGGGCGGTGGGGGGGGTGGGGGGGCGGTGGGGCTTCGGTGCGGTGGGGCTTCGGTGCGGTGGGGTACGCAGAACGCGGCGGCGCCGGGCAGCGGTGATCCGCTGTCCGGCGCCGCCGCGTGGGGGCAGGGCGCGGGGCCCTACTGGTCGTAGGTGTAGAACTGCGTGTGGTCGAGCAGGTCCGCCGGCGTCTTCGTGTGCCAGGGCCCGAGCGGGGTGTTGATGTCGGGCACGTCCTGGGTCGGCACGGTCGGCAGGTAGTGCGGCACGTCCGGGTGGCGTGCCTGCCACAGGGCCCAGCAGCGGTCGATCATGCAGTGGTTGAGGAAGAACACCGGGTCGTTCGGCGAGCCGATGTACATCATGTGGCCGCCGGTCCACACGTGGGCGGCGCCGTGGAGCTTGCCGAGCTTCGGCTCCCAGGCGAACTTGGTGTAGCCCTCCAGGTGGTTGCGGAAGCTCTCGTACGGCGGTGTGCCGCCGGAGGTGTGGTTCCACGGCGGGCAGTCGTAGACCGTGAGGTCGAGCGTCTGCTCCAGCTCCTGCGGGGTCGGCAGGTCCGGGGTGAGGGTGCCGAAGTCCCGTACGAGGTAGTCACGGTCGTCGTGCGTGTAGTTGCCGTTCAGGGCCGGGTCCTCCGGGCCCTCCGGGATGACGCTGATGTTGAGCTTCCAGCCGTTGCGGCGGGCGAAGGGCCCGGTCATGACGCGGCGGTCGCCGGGCCGGCCGTTGCCGCCCATGAACTCCCCGGACCAGAGCGGCGAGTCCTCGCCGTGGTCGGTGGTCCAGTCCCAGTACGGCAGGGTGACGCGCGGGTCGACCTTCTGGAGGGCCTGTTCGAACTTCAGCAGGTACTGCCGGTGCCACGGCAGGAACCCCGGGTTGACGTGGCCGAGGCGCTTGCCGGTCTCCTTGTCGAGGTAGTCGGTGGAGTTGACCTGTATGTGGAGCTTGACGAACCGGTCGTAGATGCCTCGTCTCTTGATCTCCAGGACCGCGTTGACGAACCGGCGCTTCTCCTCGGCCGTCATGTTGAGGTGGTTCTTGCGTACGTGGACCATTGCTGGGCTTCCTTCGCTGCGGGGCCGGTTCCGGAGGTGTCAGAGGTGCGTGACGTGGGTGCCGTGGGTGGAGGGCTGGAGTGCGGCGCCGCGCAGTTCCTCGACGGCACGCCGGGCGGCGTGCAGCGGGGTGGGGGCCATCTCGTAGTGGCACATGGAGCTGAGGTAGGCGTCGTCGGCGAACTTCATGATGTGGAGCGGCCGGCCGTCGATGAAGACGCCGCCGCCTTCCGCCGGGGTGGCGACGCGTATGGACCGCCCGAGGTAGCGCTCGGTGTGCTCCTGGGCGGTGGCCTTCCCCGGTGCGGCGGCGGCCTCGGCGGCCTTCTCGCCGTCGCCGCCGCTCAGCAGGGGGACGGCGGCCGCGGCGGCGACGAGCGCCGCTCCGGTGGTGGCCGTGACCATTTCTCGCCTGTTCATGGGCATGCGGACTGCCTTTCTCAGGGTCTCGTGCGTTTCGGGGGGTGGTCGGCGGGAGACGTCAGCGCCGGGCGACGACGCCCTTGGGCTCCAGGAGGAACTGCGTGTAGTTGTCGTCGTGCGGGATTCCGGGCGTCGCGGTCCACGGCAGGACCCGTCCGCGCGTCACCTTGCGGACGCTCGGCTCCCGGACCGCGCTCTCCACCAGGTCCTCGCGGTCGGTGAGCAGGTTGAGGACGAGGGAGTCGCGGAGCGGCGCCACGCCGTCGGCCTCCGTCCACGGGGCCACCACGACGAACGGGAACGGCAGTTCCGTTCCGACCGCCGGGTGGTCGGCGCGGTCGGCGGAGAGGACGACCGGCCGCAGCAGGAACGAACCGTCGGCCAGCTCCACGACGGTCTCCGGCTCCCCGGCGCGGGCGCTGTGGTCCGTGAGCGAGGCCCGGAGGGCGGCGACCTGTTCGCGCAGCCGCTCGGCGCGGGCCCGGTTCACCACCAGGAGCGTCGCCGCCTCGTCGGTCGCCGGCAGCGAGGGAAGCCGCGCGAGCCGCTCCGCGAGCCGGTCGGCGACCTCCTCGACCGGTCCGGTGGTCAGGACCGCCGAGAGGTTGGTGCAGCGGGTGCCGCCGTCGAAGGAGGCGGAGAGCGCGAGGTGGTCGATGACGGCGTCGTCCGGAGCCCGGTCCAGGAGCGCCTTGGTCCGGCCGGGGCCCCGGACGGCCACCGATTCCCGCTGGTGCCAGGTGGCGACGGCGCTGTCGCCGCCGTAGATGATGCCCCGGTCGGCCTCCCGCAGCAGGTATTCGCCGACCTCGCGCGAGCACGGCAGGAACGCGGCCCTGGCGGGCGGCAGGCCCGCCTCGGTCAGCGCGGCGAGCAGCCGGGCCGGGGTGAACGGGTCCCGGCTGCCGGGCTTGACCAGCACGCTGTAGCCGTGGAACAGCGCCTGCGCCCAGGAGATGTTCGGCACGGGGTGGTTGCTCGCCATCACCGCGGCGAAGACCCTTCCGCGCGGCACCCAGCGGGTGTCGAAGCCGTCGCCGAAGCCGGTGGCGGGCAGTTCGGCGGCGGTGGTCGCCGGGAGGGCGCGCAGTTCGCCGGTCAGGTCGGCGACGGCCTGTTCGACAGCGGTGGCGGTGAGGCCGGTGGCGCGGCAGACGCGTCTCGCGTACTCCTGCGGGCTCTCGCCGTCCAGCGTCGCGGTGCCGAAGAGCCGGGCCGCTTCGGTGAACACCTCGAAGGCGGGCGGTCTGCCGTCCGCGTGGGCGCGGATCTCGTTGAGCGCGGCGACCGCGAGCAGCCGGGGCGCGGTCCCGATGTCGGCGAGGTCGCCGCCGAGGACGCTCGGCAGGCGGGTGCGGTCGGCGCTGGCGACGCGGCGACCGCAGACGCGCGGATCGAGGACGACGGCGGGGGGCGCGACCGTGCTCATCAGTAGACCCCTTCGATGATGGCCACGTCGTCGAGGCTGCGGTAGGTCTGCACATCGGCGAGACCGTCCACGGCGGAGCCGGCCACCGGCTCGACACGTATCGCGGTGTCCCGTTCCAGGACGTTCGGCAGGAACATCTCCTCCGAGACCAGGTGGAGGCGGACCCGGCCGCGTTCGCCGTAGGCCACCGGTTCGCCGTCCTCGTCCACGAGGTGGAGGCGCGTGGTCTCGGGGAACGGCTCGAAGACGCACGGGTGGGCGTCGCCGGGCCGGGCCGGCCGCTGCGGAGCCACGCCCATCAGGCTGTTGCCGTAGACGCCGACGACGCTCGCCGCCGGGAAGAAGACGTCGCCGAGCTGGGTCAGGCTCTCCCGGCTGATGGAGGTCCCGGCCCAGATGATCGCGCGGACCTTGGCGTGCACCAGCTCGTACAGGCGGGGCCTGGCGCAGATCGCCTCCAGGAGCGGCGGGGTGGTGTTGAGCACCGCGACCTCCTGGCTCTCCAGGATGGTCTCCGCCTGGTCCAGGAGGTGCTGGATGTACGCGTCGGCCTCCTCGCCGCGCCCCTGGGACAGGAGCCGCTTCACCCAGCGCGGGTCGAGGTCGACGGTGTAGAAGACGCCGCCGCCGAGCGCGGCGTAGCGGGCCGTGTCGAACCCGATGACGTGCGGGCCGCCGGGCCCCAGGTGCAGCCAGTTGCCGTCCGCGGGGACGCCGCTCGCGATCAGGCGTTCCCGCGCCCACTCGGTCACCTGCGACCGGTAGGCGCTGTCGACGATGCGCTTGGGCGATCCAGTGGTGCCGCCCGAGTCGTAGACCCGGAAGGGACGCGTCGACAGCCCCCGCGGGATCAGGTCCTGGGCCGGTACGGAACGGAGTTCGGCGCTGACGTCCGGGAAGCGGGTCAGGTCGGCCAGGCCCTGGACGTCGGCGACGGGATCGAACCCGAGCCCGTCCAGCTTTCCCAGCCAGAACGGCGAGCCGGTCTCCGCACCGAAGTGCCATGCCATCAACTTCACTACGTGACTGTCGAATTCGGGATCATCGATGAGGCTCATGTCGGTCTTCCGCTCTCCTGATCACGGGGCAAGGGCGGTACGGCACCCATCGTGCTGGCGAGGCCTATCGGCCACGTATCGCCTGTGCGTCGTGGAACGCGTCCGCCCGCGCGGCACCGTTCTGCGGTGCCGCGCGGGCGGACGGATCGGTGCGGGCGGACGGATCGGTGCGGGCGGACGGTCCGGCGCGGGCGGACGGTCCGGCGCGGACGGACGGTCCGGCGCGGACGGACGGTCCGGCGCGGACGGACGGTCCGGTGAGGCGCGTGAGGGGCCCTGGGGCGTCAGGGTGTGCGCCGGCCCAGGGTGAAGGCGACCAGGGCGGCGATCAGCGGGAAGAGCGCCACCACGCCGAGGGCCGTGGAGAGCGACATCGACTTCGCCAGCGCGCCCGCGGTGGCGCTGCCGACGCCGCCGCCGACGAAGAACGTGAGGTTGAGCAGCCCCATCGCACCGCCGCGCCGGGCCGGTTCGATGTGTCCCGACATCAGTGCGGTGGTGAAGACCTGGGTGACGGAGAACGCGGAGAAGCCGAGCGAGGCGCCGAGGATCAGCAGCAGCACACCGGAGCCGGTCAGCGCGCCGGCGAGGGCCGCGGCGAAGGCGAGCGAGACCGCGGCGAGGAGCCGGTTGCCGTGGTCGCCCGCGGTGAGCCGGCCGGCCAGCCTGGAGAGCACCGCGCCGACGACCGCGCCGGGCAGCAGCCAGACGCCGACGGACAGGACGCTCCAGCCGTGGTCGCTGACGAGGAGCTGCGGTACGGCGTACATCGCGGCGAACAGGCCCCCGTACACGCCGATGCCGATGACGGCGGCCTTCAGGAAGACGCGGTCCGTGACGAGCGCGCGCGGCACGAAGGAGGTGTCGCTGCCGCGGGTACGCCAGGTGAGTCCGGCGGCCGACAGGACCAGTACGGCGGCGGTGGCGATCACCAGCGGGGTGCTCAGGGCGAGCGCGGAGGACTGGATCAGCACGAGGAACGACATGGCGGTGAGCGTCAGCAGGGCGGCGCCCGGCAGGTCCATCGAGCGGCCGGAGTTCTTGCGCGCCGGCGCCCCGGCCAGGCACAGCGGAACGATGAGCAGGGAGAGCGCGGGCAGGACCAGGGCGATCCGCCAGGTCACCCACTCGGTGAAGACACCGCCCGCCAGGGTGGCGCTGGCGGAGAAGATCGCCATCGTGGCCCCGAATCCGGCGAAGACCTGGGGCCGCCGGTCCGGCGGCACCGAGGCGGTGAGCGCCATGGCACAGGCCGCCATGGCGCCGGAGCCGGCGGCCTGGACGAAGCGCCCGGCGACCAGGACGCCGAGGTTGGGCGCGACGAGGCAGATGACCGCGCCGACCGCGAGCGCCAGCGAGCCGAGCAGCAGGGCGGCACGCACGCCCCGGGTGTCGGCGAGGCGGCCGAACAGCGCGGTGCCGACGCCGAGGGCGAGCGCGTGGGCCGTCAGGACCCAGGCCGTGGCGGTGGACGAGGCGTCGAGCGAGGACGCCACGTCGGGCAGGGCGACGCCGGCGGCGGTGACGCCGAAGACGACCGGGCCGAACAGGGCGCCGTAGCGCAGCCCGTCCGAGCGGGCCCCCGGGGAGGAGACGGTGCCTGTGGCCGCGGTCGACGCGGCCTCGTGCGTGGTCATGATGGGCTCCAAGGATTGACGAGAACCTGTCGCATCGCCGGCGGCTCGGCCGCCCCGGTCCACCGGAGCGCGAGGGCCCGCTCGGCGATGCGGGCGCGGGCGGCTGCCGCCCTACGGAAGAGGCGCGATGTTGTGGTTGAGCCGGAAGAGGTTGTCGGGGTCGACCGCGGCCTTCACGCGCCGCAGCCGGCCCAGGGTCTCCGGGTCGAAGCACTCCGCCGCCGAGTCGGCCGTGTCCGCGCCCGCGAGGAAGTTCAGATAGCGGCGGCCCGTGCTCCAGGGCTCCATCGCCCCGAGGACCACGTCCGGCGAGTCCGGGGGCGAGAGCGTCGCGAGCGTGAACGCGCCCTCGCGGACGCCGACCGCGTTGGGTACCTCGGCGGGCCGGGAGAGCGCGCCGCCGAGGTGCCGCACCTCGACCATCAGATCGGCGCACGACGAACCGGCTCCGGCCGCCCGCAGCAACGCCTCCATGGCCTCGGAGCCCAACTCCCGCAGCACGATGTTGCGTTCGTGGTACGCCAGGGGATGCACCGGGTCCTGGTGGATGTCGGCCACCGCGGTGTACGGCATCTCGGCGACCGTGTCCGCCAGCGGCGTACCGCACTCGCGCAGCGGACGGACGAGCCGCTCCCCCTCCTCGGCCGGGCCGGTGAACGCGATCCGCACATGCGCGGCGAACGTCCCGCGAAGGAACTCCGGCACGTCCGGCACGTCCGGCAGCCGCAGCAGCGATACGGAGGAGGTCATCTCCTCGGGGACGGTCGCGGTCCACTGCCGCCAGGTGTGCAGGGCCTGCGCCGCCTGCTCCCCGGGGAAGTGGATCCCGCCGCCGTAGAGCCGGCGCACCGTCAGCAGGCCGAACCACATCCCGGTGACGATGCCGAAGTTCCCCTTGCCGCCGCGCAGCGCCCAGAACAGGTCCGGGTGCTCGTCGCGGGTGACCCGCCGGACGCTTCCGTCGGCGGTGACGACCTCGATGCAGGTCACGTGGTCCGCCGCGTACCCGTACTGCCGGCCCAGCGGACCGAGCCCGCCGCCCAGCGTGTAGCCCACGACGCCGACCAGCGGCGACGACCCGTTGAGCGGCGCCAGGCCGTGCGGCGCGCCGGCGGCGATCACCTGGTGCCACTGTGCTCCGGCCTCCACGTGTGCCGTACGGGTCAGCGGGTCGACGGCGACCGCGTTCATCCGGCGGGTGGAGACGAGGACACCGCCGCGCGCGGACGCCGCGATGCCGTGGCCGGTCGCCTGGACGGCGACCGGGAGCGCCTCCCGGGCGGCGAAGGACACCGCGGCGGACACGTCCCCGGCCGACTGGGCGGCGACGATCACGTCCGGCCGGTGCCGCCCGACCCGGTTGAACCCCGCGAGCTCCCTCTCGTACCCCGCGTCCCGCGGAGTGAAGACCTCACCCTTGAGCCGTGCGACGAGCCCGTCCAGGGCGCTCTCGGCGATATCGGCGTGTCCGGCCTGTCCTGCCACGATCGTGTCCTTCCTCCCGTGCCGCGCGGCGGTCCCGCATGGCGCGGCGGCGATGAGGAGCAGTGTTCTCGTCCGGCGGGCCCTCTCCCATCCCCTGCTTAGGGGGGATGGGAGAGGAGGCACCCCTCCACCGGGGCCCCGACCCCGGCCGAGGCCCCGGCCCCGACCCCGGCCCGGCCCCGGCGTCGGCCCCGGGAACACGGGACGCACGCACGCGGTGGCGGACGGCGGTCAGCCGGGACGCACGCACGCGGTGGCGGACAGCGGTCAGCCGGGACGCACGCACGCGGTGGCGGACAGCGGTCAGCCGGGACGCACGCACGCGGTGGCGGACAGCGGTCAGCCGGGACGCACGCTCGTGTCACGCGCCATGCTCGCGTCGCGCAGGTCCGCGATCTCCCGCTCCAGCAGGGCGATCCGGTCCTGCGGCCCCGTGGCGACGGCGCGCACGGGGATCGGCGGCACCAGGGTGAGGCTCGGCGAGAGCTCTCCCGCCGGGCGCCGGTCCAGGATCAGCCGCTCCATCATGCGCAGCTTCTCGCTCGGCTCGAGACCCAGCTCCCGCGCCAGCCTCCTGCGCGTGTCCCGGTAGACGGACAGCGCCTCCGCGGTCCGGCCGGACCGGTACAGCGCCAGCATCAACTGGAGGCACAGGGACTCCTGGAAGGGGTTCTCCGCCACATGCCGGCTCAGCTCGCCCAGCACCTGGCGGTGCCGGCCCAGGGCGAGTTCGAGCTCGATGCGGTCCTCGATCGCGGACAGCCGGTCCTCGTTCACCTTGAGGGCCACGGTCTCCAGGAGCGAGCTTCCCAGCCCGGACCCGACCGGCCCGTGCCAGAGCTGAAGCGCCTGCTGGAACAGCACGACCGCGCGTTCCGGTGACGCCGACCGCGCCTCCATCCGCGCCCGGCTGAGAAGATCCTCGAAGTGGGACAGGTCCAGATGCATCCGGGGCACGCGGATCAGGTAGCCCGAGGGGTGCGTCTCTATCTCGGCCGCGACCCCAGCGGCCGAAAGAAGTCTTCGGAGGCCGGATACGCAGATCCGCAATTGGCTGCGGACCGTCGCCGGGGGCGCCTCTCTCCAGATCGCCTCGATCAGCCGGCCCACGCCGATCACCCGGTTCGCTTCCAGTAACAGCAGGGTCAGCAGAATCCGCTGCCGATTTCCGCCGAGGCGCACGGGCCCGTGCGCACCTTGGACGACGAGTGGACCGAGAACGGAGAATTGATGGTGCGTAGACATATGTGAACGCCTTCCTGAAACTCAACCGCAATGTCCGGGAGATCACCAGCTGGGCATGAACTTGAAGCTCCAGCTCTCGCTGAGCTGAAGCCGCTCTCCCACCTCCTGCCCCAGCCGCCCCATGCCTTCCAGCACCCAGGCGTTGTCCAGGCCACCGGCGTCGAAGGCGCGCAGCCCCGACCGGTCGAACAACTCCACAACGGCCACCTTGGCGCGGTCGTCATCGGCCGCGACGAACACGTCCACCGGGAGCCCGTCGCTGGACCCCCGGTGCAGTGCACCGGCGTCGGCGGTGGTCAGAGCCTTGACCCACCGCACCTCGGGTGCGAGACCGACCAGTTGCCGGACCGCGCTCGACGCCGGATCGGTCCGCGAGGGAACGCTCAGGTCCACGACCGCCTTGCCGGCCAGCAGCCCGGCGTGCAGCCGGGTCAGCTCCAGAGCCTGGGGCCACCCGATCGCGAAGACCACGATCTCCGGCCGGAGCGCGGCGGCCACCGTGGTGGCCACCACGGTGCCGGCCGCCCCCGCCGTCGTCGCCCCGGCCGCCGCGGCTCGGGCCCGTCCGATGCTCCGGTCCGCCAGCTGCACCGCGGCGCCCGCCAGCGCCGCCCGCCGGGCGACGGCAAGCCCCAGCATTCCCGCTCCGATAATCCCAATCCGCATGAACGGCACACTTGCGGGATACGGGCGCGGTTCCCATCCCGCAATCAAGGGGGGCGAAGCCCCCCGGAGAAGCGGCGTGAAAGAACCGTCCCCCTCAGACGGGGGGTTGGAGCCGGGCGGCGGGGCTGACACAGTCGGGGGATGACCAGTTCGACGATCTCGCGCACCTCGGTAGGCCGGGCGGAACTGCTCTCCCGGTCCGCGAAGGCCACCGACGCGCTCAGCATGTTCGCCGAGGCCTCGACCCAGCTGCGCCGGCTCATCCCGTACGACGCGGCGGTATGGCGGGTCACCGACCCGGTGACCGGCATGATGACCGCGCCGATCCGCGCGGAGAACCTGGACGAGGGCGGCTGCGCCGTCTACTGGGAATCCGAGCTGTTCACCGAGAACGTCAACCTGTTCCGCGATCTGGCGCAGGCCTCCGTCCCGGTCGCCGGGCTCCGGCAGACCACCGGTGACCTGCCCGCGCGCAGCACGCTCTACCAGACCTTCATGCGGCCCCGCGGTTTCCAGGACGAACTGCGCGCGGTGCTGCGCGTGGGAGGCCACCCCCAGGGTCACATCAGCCTGTTCCGGGCCGAGGGGCGCCCGGCCTTCGACGACGCCGAGACCCAGCTGATCGCCTCCGTCCTCACTCCGCTGGCCAAGCAGCTGCGCTCCTTCGCCGAACCCGCCCCGCAGCCGCTGCCGGACGCTCCGCACGGCCCCGGGCTCCTCCTGTTCGATCCGAGCGGCGCGCTGCTGTCGGTCAACGACGACGCCCTCGCCTATCTCGACACCCTCCCCGAAGGCCCCTCCGTGCCCTCCCCCCAGGGCATCCGGGTGCCGGCCTGGGTCCAGGCGACCGCGATGAAGGCCCGCGCCGTCGCCCAGCAGCGGGACCGCGGCCAGGCACGTGCACGCGTACGGAACCGGGCCGGCCGCTGGCTGGTCTGCCACGCCTCCTGCCTCCGGGAGGCGGGTGGCCGGCTCGGCGCGTCCGCGGTGGTGATCGAGCCCGCGAAGACCTCGGAGATCGTCCCGCTGATCGTGGACGCGTACGAACTGACCGACCGGGAGACCGAGGTCACCCAGTACATCGCACGCGGCCTCCCGACCGGCGAGATCGCCGCTCAGCTGCACCTCTCCCCGCACACGGTCCGGGACCACATCAAGGCGGTCTTCGAGAAGGTCGGGGTCTCCAGCCGCGGCGAACTGGTGGGCAAACTGTTCACCGAGTACTACGCGCCGCTCGCCGAGCGGAACATGACGCGGGTCCACACCAGCTGAGCGACGGACGACGCACCGAAGCAGCGACACCTTTCCCCCCATTCGCCCCGGGCGCGCGTGCGGGGCACTTCTGAGAACGGTGCCTGCTCTCGGTATGTTCTCCGGCCATGACGGCAGGGAATCGGACCATCGGGAATAGGCGCGTAGTAGCCCCCCGCCGTTCCGTTCGGTCACGAGGAAGAGGCCGTCAGGACATAAGAACGCACCACAGCTGACCGTGACCGTACGCCGCATGGCCCCGGCATCGCTGGGCCACCGGGACCGCCGCATCCGGATGGAGGGTTTTCGGTCGCGGGCCGGGGGCGGCCCCGCACCCACTTCGTCCGAATGTAGGTGAGGACCTTCTCATCTGTCGGTGCGGATTCTCCCGGCACTCCCTGAGTACCGGCCCCCAAGGCTTCCGGGCCGAGCCGCCGGCTCCCCCGGCCGAGCCGACCTCGTCACCCCTCGGCCGAGCCGCCCTCGTCACCCCCCTCCCGCCGAGCCTCCCTCGTCACCCCTCGGCCCGCGCCCCCGCCCAGGCGCGGGCGGCCCTCACGTCCTGCGTGGCCATCGTCGGGCACCCCCACAGCTGCTCGCCGCTGTGGATCTCTGCCGCGCGCTCCGCCGGGATGTCCGCCGGCGCCACGAAGGCGAGACCGAGGCAGTACGCCGCGAGGCCGGGCCGGATCGACTTGAGGGTGCGGACGCGGTCGGCCGAGGAGGTGCCGGACGCCGTTGCCACGGCCGCGGTAGGGCGCCCCTCCGGCGGTGCGGGCATCAGGAGGATCGCCGTGAAGGGCTCGACGCGCTCGGTGAGAGCGCGCAGCTCGTCGAGGACGAGCGCCTGGGCCTGGTCCATCGGCAGCCCCGAGGCGTCGATCTCGCGTGGTGTCCGTGCCGTTTCCCGCATGTCCATCAGCCGACCCTAACAGCATTAGCGACCACTGGTCACTAATAAGGGTTCATTCCTCCCCGCATACGCTTGCCCCGATGAAAAGCACCGGAAGGAACGGGCCCGGGCGGCCGCCCCGGCTGAGCCGGGAGCGGATCGCCGATGCCGCCTTGCAGGGGGACGTGGCGACGCTCACCATGCGTGAGCTCGCGACGAGGCTCGGGGTCTCGCACTCGTCGCTGTACCGGTGGGTGCCCGACCGCGACGGCGTACTGGACCTCGTCAGCGAGGTCATGGTGGACCGGGTGCTCCCCGGGGACGAACCCGACGCCGGGACCTGGCTCGACTGGCTGGAGCGGCTGGCGTGGGCGATGCACGACGAGTTCCTGGCGGTACCCGGATACGCCGCGCATGTGGCCCGCCCGCACCGCCACCACCCCGCGTCCTTCGAGCGGCTGCACGACCGCGCCGTCGCCGCGTTCCGGGCGGGCGGCGCGGACACCCCGCAGGCCGAACAGAACTGGTCCGTCTTCGGCCTCGGCGTGGTCCGTTGGCTGGCGGCGGCGGGCGACGCCCCGGCCGAGCCTCCGTTCGGCCTCTACCTCGGCACCCTGCTGCGCGGCCTGCCCCGCCACGACGAGGAGCGCCGCCCGCCCGGATGACCTTCTCCGTGGCCGTCTCCGAAGCCGTCAGGCCCAGGGGTCGAAGGGGATGCCCGCCGGCTTGGAGCTGTTGAGCAGGTTGCGGAAGCGGTCGTCCTTGTCGGTGACCTTGATGGTCGCGGCACCGAAGTCGGCGTTCATGAGCCTGTCGCGCAACCCCGTGCTGGGGAAGCCGTTCCAGTCGACGACCGGGGGGTAGCGCCAGTTGCCGTAGTGGTTCTCCGGCGGCTCGTCGTTGCCGTTGGCGAGCCGGAAGAAGTGCGTGCTCGGCCCGTCCTTGTGGTAGACGGCCTTGGGGTGCGAACCGTCGAACCGCACCTGCGAGCGCGGGTAGGTCTTCACCGTGCTGTGCTGCGTGGTCGAGACGTAGTCCACCTGGTCGGAGCCCTGGTTGACCCAGGAGATCACATGCTCGAAGTCGTGGCGGTGGCCGCCGAGTCCGCTGCCGTGGACGGCCTGGTCCTTCTCGAAGTAGCTCGCGTAGACGATGCCGCACCAGCCGTTGTTGCACTTCGAGCGGGCGTACGTCTGGGAGTTGTCCAGGTCCCATCGGTCCCGGCAACTGCCGTTGATCGCGCCGCTCGTCTTCAGCCCGGGCGCGAGCGTGCCGTCCGGGCCGATGGCGGGGGTGGCGTAGCAGCCGTCGCCGTCGTAGTCGAAGGCGGGCGAGAACGCCTGCTCGTAACCGCCCGCGTTCTGGGGCAGGTTGCCGGGCGGGTCGGCGTGGGCGGCGGAGGCGGTGCCCAGCACGAGGAGACCTGCGGCGGCGAGTACGGCGGCGGTGCGGGTGGCGCGCCTGCGGGCGGCACCGGCGTCGGCACGGGCGACGGACCCGTTGCGGACGGAGAGCAGGGGGGCTCCCGCGACAGCGGGTGCGGCGCCGGGGATCCCGGTCGGAGTTGTCGGTTTCGGCGGAGTTCGCATGGCTTCTCGCTCCTGATTCATCGGACACATCGACTCGCGGTGACGGGGATCGACCCCCGCAAGAATTGCCCGGAGCATGACAAAGCGAAACGGAAGACCGCCTCCCACCTGCCCGCCGGCATTCAGTCGGCGTCCACCCGGCAAACGATCAAACCCCGATGGAACTCGGCGAACACTCCGGGCAGCGACTCCGACGGCAGATGACGCGTGGAGTAGAACGCCAGGACGCCGCCCAGCACGGCGCGCGAGGACGGGTCCAGCTCGCTCGGATTCTTCACGGACCGGGCGTAGTCGGCGGCGACGGCGTCGTACGACTGCCGGATCTGGCCCAGGGGCGGGGCTTTCAGAATCCCGCGAGGTTATGCCGCACCCGGACGGACGCCTACGGGTGTGACCGAGTCGTGTGGATCACCCTCCGACAGGTTCACATGACACGCAGGTTGCTAACGTGCAGGGTGAATGAGTTCGTGGTCAACCGCGCGCAGGGGGACGGTTCAGTTCATGGCATGGGACGAATGGGAACAGCTCAAGAGCGAAGCGGCGCAGCGGTCCTCCGCCTCCACTCAGCTCAACGGGGTACCCCCCGGCGGCGGCACCACGGGCACCGGCGACTTGACCGTCCATGACGACGAGCTGGGCCGGATGGGCAACACCGCGTATGAACTGCGCCAGAAATTCGGCGTGGACAGCGACCTCGCCCGCCCCGGCACGTTCGCGGCGTCGATCGACCTGTTCAACGACGGGCTCGACATGGGCGCGGCCCTGACCGAGCTCCACGACGCGTGGAACAGCCAGACGAAGACGCTCAAGGACGCCTGCGCGCACATCTCCAACCACTTCGACTACAGCCGCGCACAGCACGCGAAGGACCAGGTCCAGGTCGCGACGAGCATGCCCGTCTCCAAGATCGACAGCTACATAAAGTAACTTCCGCAAACCGGAAAGTTCCGGCGAAGAACACACGGGGGCTGGACAACGCATGGCGACCGAGACGATGACCGCGCAGGAACTGACGGATCTGCGCCTGGGCACACTGGACACGGCGATCGCGGACTGGGAGACCATGGCCAGGCGCCTCAAGGCACTCTCCACCGGTGACGGGGGCGGGGTGAACGCCAAGAGGCTGCAGACGGAGGCGAACGCCGCGGACTGGAACGGCCTCAACGCCACCGTCACCAAGGACTTCGTCTCCAAGACGGCCGTCGAGTTCCAGGACGTGGCGGGCCAGGCCACGAGCGTGCTCGGCATCCTGCGCGACGCTAGCGCGGCCTTCAAGAAGCACAAGGCCGCCCTGCGCACGGTCATCGACGACGTCGCCAAGCAGAACATCTACATCAACGCCAAGGGCAGCGCCATCGCCTCCGTGCCCTCGGGCGCCGCGGCGGGCAAGGGGGACATCCCCACCCCCAGTGACGAGGAACTCGCCGTCGCGGAGCGCCGGGTCAAGCGGGTTCTCCGGGAGGCGAGCGAGACCGACCGCATCGTGGCCCGCGCCCTGCGCGCCCTCGCCAAGAACAAGCATGACTTCACCGGCGACGGTCCGGGCGGGCTCAAGGAGGCCGACGACCGACAGGGCAAGGCGGACGCCGACTACTGGGCGAAGAAGGTGAAGGAGAGCGATCCTTCGGAGTGGAGCGACAAGGAGATCGAGCGCTTCAACGAGATGCTGATCGACCAGCGTGACAATCCGGGATTCAGCGAACGGTTCGCCACCACGCTGGGCGCGGACGGCACGATGCAGTTCTGGCGGGACATCGCAGACCCGGGCCAGGGGAAGACGCCCGAAGGCGAAAGGGCCAGGTTCCTCGGCCAGGTCCAGGAGAACCTCAGCATGTCCTTGGCGACCGCGTCCCACGTGGACAGTCCCGCCATGGATGCCTGGAAGAAGGACATCATCGCCTCGGGCGGCAAGCAGTTCGGCCACGAGGGCATCATGGTGAAGCCGTACGGCTTCCAGATCATGAGCAATCTCATGGTCAAGGGCAAGTTCGACAGCGGCTTCCTGGACGACTACGGCAGTGCGGTGCGGACGTTCGAGCAGTCCAAGGGAGCTCAGTTCAATCCGGCGTCCGTCTGGGGCAACCCACTTATCGCGGCCCAGCTCGACTACACGGGAGCCGGCGGCACGCCGGGCAGCGACCCCATGGCGGGCTACCTCAAGGCCGTGTCGCACAATCCGGACTTCGCGACGGACCTGTTTCTCAAGGAACTCCCCGGCGACAACGACGACCCGAACGCGCCGACGAGGACGATGGCGGACTATCTGCTGTCCGAGCGGGAGTTCTACGACGAGGACGACCCCTTCGGCAAGGGCGACGGCACCATGCAGTCGCGGGAAGCCCTCGGCAAGGCGCTGCTCGCCGCCGGCACCGGCCTCGACCCCGACGAGCCCGCCGTGGTCACCGGCTACGACCGCACTCCCGACCAGCGCGCGGTGCTGGACAAATCCCTGGACGTGCTGGCCGGTAAGAAGGACGAGTTCCCGCCCGAACTCCGCGATGACATGGCCGCGCTGCTCGGCAACCACGGCGACGCCGTGCATCAGTCGGCCAGTTCGCTGGAATCGGGAAGCGGCCCACTCGACTACAAGGACCTCCTTGAAGTATCGAAGCAGGTGTCCAGGGACCAGGACTCCTACGGGATGCTCATGGAGGGCGTGAACCAGGCGATCATCGCCGATATGCATGCTCCGCACGAGGGAAACCCGAAGGAGGAGCTGCTGCGGGCCGGTCAGACGGTCGGGTTCATGGAGTCTGCGCGCTATCACGCCTTGGACACGGACAAGGACGACCCCTCGTGGCCGGCCAAATGGGCTTACCACGGCGCAGGGAGCGTGGCGAACTTCGTCCCCGTGGTGGGAGACGTTCTGCAGCGAGGAGTGGACGCCGGCGCCTACGCCTGGCAGGTGGAGGAGCAAGGGCGCATCGACGACAAACTCGCCATCGACAAGAGCGAGAACTTCCAGAGCCGACAGGCCTATCTCACCGCCCTCGGCGAGGAGTGGAGCCGCGTCAATCCCGACCACGAGCTCTCGGCGGAGGGCGACGCATACCTGCGGCAGATGGACATCTCCCTCGCCGCCCTCAACGGAAACAAGAGCGCGAACGGAACGGTGGGATCATGATGACCGGAAGGACGCGGACCACCGCCGTTCACCTGACCCTCACCGCCCTTCTCCTGGCAGGCGTCGCGGCGTGCGGCGACGCACAGGAGTACACCGTTCCCAGCAAGGCCTGCGGACGGGACATGGACAAGGACCGGCTCGCGGAACTCCTGCCCGGCGGCGGGAAGCTACGGGACAAGTCGTCAGTGTCCGACCAACCGTTCTCGTGCGAGATCTACATCGACGACGCCATGGAGTTCGCCTTCACCGAGCATTCCGGGCAACGGGAGTTCGACGTGCTGAAGCGCGCGAAGGATGGGAAGCTCGGGGGTTTCGAGCAGCTCAGGGCCTCGGACGTCAGCGACAACGCCGTGGTGTCCCACACCCGGACCGTGGTGATGGCTCCCTGCCCGAAGTCCGGCAAGAACTACATCCTCGACCTGGACCTGCCGAACACCGAGAAGGACCACAGCGAGGACCTTGAGCGTTTCGTCAGGTCGTATCTGCCGACCGGTCTCGCCGCCCTGGGCTGCTGAGAGCGGGGAGGCCGGTACGGGCGGGCTCGCTCCCCGCCCCGCACCGGCCTCCCCACCGCCCTCCGCCCGCCCTCAGCTCGGCAGCACCGGCAGCAGCTCCGGCAGATGCCCATCCGAGGCGGTGGCCGCCGCGACGCGTTCGGCGGGGACCTCCCCGTACAGGGTCGTACGGGGACGGGACGGGCGGCCCGCGAGTTCGGCGATGGCCTCCAGGCCCTGGATCGAGCGGTACGAGCCGTAACCCGACCCCGCCATACGGGAGATGGTCTCCTCCATCAGCGTGCCGCCCAGGTCGTTCGCGCCCGAGCGCAGCATCTCCGCCGCGCCCTCCGTACCGAGCTTCACCCAGCTCGTCTGGATGTTGGTGATGTGCGGGTGGAGCAGGAGCCTCGCCATGGCGGTGACGGCCCTGTTGTCGCGGTCCGTCGGGCCCGGGCGGGCGATGCCGGCCAGGTAGACGGGGGCGTTGGTGTGGATGAAGGGGAGCGTCACGAACTCCGTCAGGCCGCCGGTCTCCTGCTGGAGCCGGGCAAGGGTACGGAAGTGGCCGAGCCAGTGCCGGGGCTGGTCCACATGCCCGTACATCATCGTCGAGGACGAGCGCAGGCCCACCTCGTGGGCGGTCCTGATGACCTCCAGCCAGGTGGCCGTGGGCAGTTTGCCCTTGGTGAGGACCCAGCGGACCTCGTCGTCCAGGATCTCCGCCGCCGTGCCGGGGATCGAGTCGAGCCCGGCCTCCTTGGCGGCGGTCAGCCAGTCGCGGATCGACAGGCCGGTGCGGGTGGCCCCGTTGACGACCTCCATGGGCGAGAAAGCGTGGACGTGCATGCCGGGTACGCGTTCCTTCACCGCGCGCGCGATGTCGAAGTACGCCGTCCCGGGCAGGTCCGGGTGGATGCCGCCCTGCATGCAGACCTCGACCGCGCCCACGTCCCACGCCTGCGCCGCCCGGTCGGCGACCTGGTCCAGGGAGAGCGTGTAGGCGTCGGCGTCCGTGCGGCGCTGGGCGAAGGCGCAGAAGCGGCAGCCGGTGTAGCAGACGTTGGTGAAGTTGATGTTCCGCGTGACGATGTACGTGACCTCGTCGCCGACCACGTCCTTGCGCAGCGCGTCCGCGATCCGGCACAGCTCGTCCAGCGCCGGACCGTCCGCGTGGAGCAGGGCGAGCGCCTGGTCGTCGGTGAGCTTCGTCGGGTCGTCGGCGGCCTGGCTCAGCGCCTGGCGTACGTCGGCTTCGATGCGGGACGGGACCATGCCGGGGGCCGCCGCCTCGCGGAGCGCCTCCCAGTCCCCGTACACCTCGTCGAAGTCGTCACGGCGGTCGCCGGTGCGGCCCTCGGTGTCGATGGTGGTGTGGAGGTCGGTGCGGCCGAAGGAGCTGAAGCCCTCGTCCGGCTCCTGCCAGGGCAGACCGGCCGGGATCGCGTCCTCGCGGGCCAGGCCCGTCTCCGGATCGGCCAGGGCGCGGACGTGCGGGAGGAGACGGGGGTCGAGCCAGGGCTCGCCGCGCTGGATGAACTCGGGGTAGATCGTGAGCCGTTCGCGGAGCTGGAAGCCGGATTCCACCGTCTTCCGCGCCAGTTCGTCGATGTGCGGCCAGGGGCGCTCGGGGTTCACGTGGTCGGGGGTGAGCGGCGAGACCCCGCCCCAGTCGTCGATGCCCGCGCCGATGAGGAGCGCGTACTCGGCGTCCACCAGGTTCGGCGGGGCCTGGATCCGGGCGGACGGGCCGAGGATGTGCCGGGCCACCGCGATGGCGGCGGCCAGCTCCTCCAGCTCCGCGTCGGGCATCCCACGCATCGCCGTGTCCGGCTTGGCGCGGAAGTTCTGCACGATGACTTCCTGGATGCCGTGGTAGGCGCGGGCCGTCTTCCGCAGCTCGAAGAGGGAGTCGGCGCGCTCCTCGTAGGACTCGCCGATCCCGATCAGGATGCCGGTGGTGAAGGGGACGTTGGAGCGCCCCGCGTCTTCGAGTACGCGCAGCCGTACGGCCGGTTCCTTGTCCGGGGAGCCGTGGTGCGGGCCGCCCGGTTCGGACCACAGGCGGGTCGCCGTCGTCTCCAGCATCATCCCCATCGAGGGGGCCACGGGCTTGAGGCGCTGGAGGTCGGTCCAGGTCAGCACGCCCGGGTTGAGGTGGGGCAGCAGGCCCGTCTCCTCCAGGACCCGGATCGCCATCGCCCGTACGTAGGCGAGCGTGTCGTCGTACCCCTCCGCCTCCAGCCACTCCCGCGCCTCGGGCCACCGGTCCTCGGGCCGGTCCCCCAGCGTGAACAGCGCCTCCTTGCAGCCCATCGCCGCACCCTCGCGGGCGATGGCCAGCACCTCGTCGGGGGACAGGAACATGCCGTGGCCGGCCCGGCGGAGCTTGCCGGGGACGGTGACGAAGGTGCAGTAGTGGCACTTGTCACGGCAGAGGCGGGTGAGCGGGATGAAGACCTTGCGCGAGTACGTGATCACGCCCGGCCGGCCCACCGCCTCCAGGCCCGCGTCACGGACGCGGGCGGCGGACGCCGAGAGGTCCGTCAGATCGTCACCGCGCGCCTGGAGCAGGACGGCGGCCTCGGTGACATCGAGGGCGACACCGTCACGGGCGCGTTTGAGTGCGCGCCGCATGGCGTTGGAGGTGGGGCGTCCGCTCTGAGCATCGGTCATGAACCGAGCATACGAGCGAGACGCGCGCGCCGGACCAGGGCATCGGGGGTCGCTTGTCCAGGAATCGCCGGTCGCGACCGGCCGGTTGTCATGCCTGTGGTCTGCCCGTGGTCGTGCCCGTGTTCTGTCCGTGGTCGTGCCCGTGTTCTGTCCGTGGTCGTGCCCGTGTTCTGTCCGTGGTCGTGCCCGTGTTCTGTCCGTGGTCGTGTACGTGGTCTGCCCGTGGTCGTGTACGTGGTCACTCGTGCGGGCCGACTCACCCGGATGAGACCCCGCCGACGGTGTCCTCACGCCTAGTGTCGGAACGGTGATGGAAACGATCGTCCTCGACATCGGCGAAACCCTCGTACGCGACGACCGGCACTGGGCGTCCTGGGCCAACTGGCTCGGCGTACCGCCGCACACGCTCAGTGCGCTGGTGGGCGCGGCCGTCGCCCAGGGCCGCGAGGCCACGGACGCGCTGCGCGTCCTGCGGCCCGGAATGGACGTCGAGGAGGCCTGCCGCGCGCGGGCCGCCGCCGGGCGCGGAGAGCACCTCGACGAGTCGGACCTCTACCAGGACGTCCGGCCCGCGCTGGGCGAGCTGCGGGCCGCGGGCGTCCGGGTCGTGGTGGCGGGGAACGGGACGGTCCGGGCCGGGGAGCTGCTGCGGGGCCTGGACCTGCCCGTCGATCTGGTGGTCACCTCGGACGAGTGGGGCGCCCGGAAGCCGGACCCCCAGTTCTTCGCGCGGGTTGCGGAGGTGGCGGGCGCGGCCCCGGAGGCGACGCTGTACGTGGGCGACCACCCGGCGGAGGACCTGTTCCCGGCCGCGGCGGCGGGGATGCGGACGGCGCACCTGCGACGGGGGCCGTACGGGCACTGGTGGGCGGAGCACCCCGACGTGGTGGAGACGGCGGACTTCCGCATCGACGCGCTGACGGAGCTGGTGGGCCTGGCGCTCCCGGCCGGGGACGGGGAGGCGCGGGCGGAGCGGCCGAGGACTTTGCGGGCGGTGCGTTAGAGGGGCGCCTCGGCGATCGCCCCGGGGGCCGCGCGAGCGCGGTAGTCGGTCCGGGAACAACAGCGGCCTCCCACCGGGTGCCCGGTGGGAGGCCGCTGGAGGTCGGTACGGCTAAACGACCGCCTTCGTCGCCTTGCTGACCGCCGACCCACTGGCGTGGCCGGTGAGGTGCGCGGTGACCTTCACCGTGATCGTCCGGCCCCGCTGGGCCGCCTTGAGCGGCAGTGTGGCGGCGGTGGCCCCGGAGATGGCCGCGCCGTTGGCGTACCACTGGTAGGCCCACGAGGAGGGCTTCGGCGACCACGCGCCCCGGCCGACGGCGAGCGTGGACCCCACCTTGACCGTGCCGGAGATCACCGGCGCGATCGTCGCCTTCGGAGCGTCGCCCCTCGCGACCGTGACCGCCGCGCTCGTCGCGCTGCCGTCGGCGTGCCCCGTCAGCCGGGCGGTGACGGTGACGGTGATCTTCTTGCCGAGCAACGACGCCGGCACCGCGTACGTGGTGCCCGTCGCGCCGGAGATCGCCACACCGTCCGCCTTCCACTGGTAGGCCCACGAGGAGGGCTTCGGCGACCACGCGCCCCGGCCGACCCCGACCGTCGCGCCCACCTTGACCGTGCCGGAGATCACCGGCGCGATCGTCGCCTTCGGAGCATCGCCCCTCGCGACCGTGACCGCCGCGCTCGTCGCGCTGCCGTCGGCGTGCCCCGTCAGCCGGGCGGTGACGGTGACGGTGATCTTCTTGCCGAGC
>NZ_JBIRKB010000011.1:0-94408 GCF_044329855.1 Streptomyces sp. NPDC017520 | reverse complement strand
GCAACGACGCCGGCACCGCGTACGTGGTGCCCGTCGCGCCGGAGATCGCCACGCCGTCCGCCTTCCACTGGTAGGCCCACGAGGAGGGCTTCGGCGACCACGCGCCCCGGCCGACCCCGACCGTCGCGCCGACCTTGACCGTGCCGGAGATCACCGGCGCGATCGTCGCCTTCGGGGCGTCGCCCCTGGCGACCGTGACCGCCGCCGAGGTTCCCTGGGCGTCCGGGTCGCCGGTGCGGCGGGCGGTGACGGTGACGGTGATCTTCTTGCCGAGCAGCGACGCGGGCACGGCGTACGTGGCGGCCGTGGCGCCGGAGACCGCCACACCGTCCGCCTTCCACTGGTACGCGTACGAGGACGGCGGCACCGTCCAGGAACCGGTGCTCGCGCTCAGCGTCGCGCCGACCTTGGCCGCCCCGGTGATCACCGGCGGCTGGGTGGAGGCGAGCCGCGCGGGCGTGACGGTGAACGAACCCCGCGGGTGCTCGACGCCGTTGTGCGTGATGACGGAGACGCTCCAGACGCCGGTCGCGGCGCCGGTCAGGTCGAGGACCGCCGTGAGCGTCCTGCGGTCGGCGGAGACGGCGGTGGTCGTCGACTCCACCTTCTTGCCGCCGAGGCCGAGGCGGACGACGTCGTCCTTGTGCAGGGCCGTCCCCGTGAGCGTCACCGTCACCTTGCCGCCCGCCGATCCGGTGGTCGGGGCGACCGTCCCGATGGTGACCGTCTCCGCACCGCAGCGGATGCCGGAGCAGACGGCCTCCGCCGAGTACGAGGTCTTCGCGGCGGTCTCCGGGAGCGACAGGACCAGGGTGCTCGGGGTGGGGTCCTTGGAGTAGGGCTCGCTGACGGCGCACTGGTAGCCGGTGGGGATGTACTTCACGCAGCCGTTGTCGAGGCCGGCGTCGTAGAGCGCGGGGACCGCCGTCGCCTCGGCGCCGTCGGTGTCGCTGATCTTCATGGCGAAGCGGTCGCGGTAGGCGGTCGGCAGCGCCGCGCAGAAGGTGCTGTGCGCCTCGTCGAGGGTGCCGGTCACGGGGCCGTACCCGTAACTGACGTTGGGCACCGCGACGCATCCCTCGGCGGGGCCGGCCGAGGTGGCGATGCGCACGGCGTCGAACCGGTAGTCGGGCGCGGCCTTCAGTCCGGCGCGCACGGTGACCAGGACCTGGTAGCTGGTGGAACCGGTGACCGCGCACGCCTGGTTCCGGTTGCACAGGGCCTCGCCGTTCGCGCCGTACACCACCACGTTCGCGGTGCCCAGGGCGTCGCGCACATCGACGTGCACGGTGTCCTCGGCATCGGTGGTCGTGATCCGGCGGCAGCGCAGCTCACCGGGGGCGCCCATCTCGCCGCCCGAGGAGGGGCCGCCGGCCCTGACCACCGGGTTGGGCGCGCAGCCCTTCGCGGTGGCGGTGACGTCCCTCCGGGTCAGCGTGTAGGTGGTCTTGCTGTCCCGGCCCGTGAACAGCACGGTGTACGCGGCGCCGGGCTTCAGCTCGCAGGTGGTCCAGGTGCTGGTCGAGGGGTAGATCGAGCAGGCCTCGACGCCCTTCTCGTCCAGCACCGTGAACTCGGCTGTCAGCGTCTGCCCCGGCGCGGCCTGCAACTGGAGGTTCTCCCGCCCGCTGTGCGCGTCGGCGGGGATGCTCAGGCACTGCGAGAAGACTCCGTCGCCGGTGGTGATCCGGGCGGCGGGGCTCTGTGCGGTGAAGTCGCCGGCCGGGACGGCCGGGCAGCCGGACGCGACGTCGGTACGGTGCAGCGCCAGCGCGTAGGCGCCGGTCGCCGGCTCGTCGTCGGTGGAGACGATCAGCCGGAAGGGCGCCCTGCCGTCCAGCTCGCAGGTGCCGGACGTGAGGGCGGACCCCTCGCACTGGTACGCGCCGTCGGCGTCGTACACCGTCGTCTCGGCGTGCGGGCCCGGCCCGCCGAGGGGCTTCAGCGCGGCCATCCGGGCCCCGGTGGGAAGGTCCAGGGAGACGCAGTCGATCTCCCCCGCCGAGGCGAAGCCGGACCGGTACAGACCCATTCCGGCGGGCACGCAGCCGGCGTCCGAGGCGCGGTCGATGACGAGGGTGGCCTGGTCGGTGTAGACCGTGTAGTCACCGGCCGCGGGAAGATCGCACCCGTCCCAGGTATTGCAGACGGTCTTGCCGGCGCGGTCGTAGACCGTGAGCTTGGTGCGGGAGGTGTCGACCGCGTAGACCTCGTGGGGCCCGGCGTGGGCCGCGGTGAACGTCTTGCAGCCGGTGGCCGGAGTCACGGTGGTGGGCGCGGAGTTGTAGGCGTTGACCGGGATCCGGGCGCAGCCGGCCGGGTCGGAGATCCGGCGGACCTTCAGCGTGTACTCGGCCGGGAAGCCGCCCTCCGCCTCCCTGACGTGGGACAGGACGCGGTAGGGGCCGTCGCCCGGGAGCACGCAGCCCTCGCTGTCGTCCTCGTTGAAGCGCGGGCAGATCCGGGCGCCGGTCTCGTCGGTGATCCAGGAGAGGCCGTGGCCGTACCTCGTGGTGGTGATCTCGTCGGTGAGCCGCTCGCCCGGCTTCGCCTCGATCCGCACGCACTGCACGGCCGTCGGGCCCGCGGTCATGGCCACGAGGGGCGGGGTGTCCCAACCGGTCGGGATCGGGGCGGCGCAGCCCTCGTCCGTGCCGATCGGGACCAGGCCGAAGGTGAACCGGCTGGTGTCCGCCCAGTTGTTGAGCAGCCGCAGCGTGTACGTGCCGGTGCGCTCAAGACGGCACCAGCCCTCGCCCCACTGCGGGTCGTAGCAGTCGACCTGCTCCTCGCCGTCGTAGACGGTGGCGTACACGTTGTGACTTCCGGTGCCCGACTCCAGGAGGCGGTGCAGGCCGGGCTTCGCGACGGTGAAGGTGTAGCAGGCGGTCCCGTCGGCGGGGAGGGTGAGCGTGTTCCCCTCGGGCGCGGCCTCGCCGTACGCGGAGAGCGGGAAGGACGGGCAGTCCTCGGCGGCGGCGGCCTGGGCGGCGGTCGTGGCGGCGGATGCCGTGGCGGTGGCGGTACTCGCGCGCGCCGCCCCCACGGGGACCAGCAGCGTGACCAGAACGGTGAACGTGAGCAGAAGTGCGGTGTACGCCGCGGATCTCGCGGCTGTACACAGACGTGGTGGCATGGGTCCGTTCCCCCCGGAGCGGTGAAGGATGTGCTCCGGGTCTCGGCGGACAGCTCGTTCGGCGGGCCTCTGAGCACAACGACATGTGCCCGCCCTGTGAAGGGGCGGGCACATGATGATCGCACAGCTGAGCGACCGGACGACACGTCAATTCGGAGCCGCCGCGCCGGTCCCCGGTCCGGCACGATCCGAACGGGAGGCCGGGGGGTCTCAGTCGCCCAGCACCGCCTGCATCACGCTCTTCGCGATCGGGGCGCCGAGCCGGCCGCCCGAGATGTCGGAGCGGGAGATGTCCATGTCCGTCGGGTCGATGAACACGGCGACCGCGACCGAACGGCCGTCGTCCTTCTTGCCGTAGCTGACGAACCAGCCGTACGGGACCTCGTCGCGGACGTCCACGCCGCGCTGGGCGGTGCCCGTCTTGCCGCCGACCGTCACACCGTCGATCAGGGCGCGCTGGGCGCTGCCCTCCTTCGCGGTGTACTCCATCATCTCCTGGACCTTCTTCGCCGTCTCGGACGAGACGGCCTGGCTCATCTCCATCGGCTCGTTCTTCTCCAGCGTGGAGAGGTCCGGGCCGCGCAGCTCGTCGACGATGTAGGGCTGCATCAGCTTGCCGTCGTTGGCGAGGGCCGCCGTGACCATCGCCATCTGCATCGGGGTGCTGGTGAGGCTGCCCTGGCCCATGCCGGTGAGGGCCGTGCCGGGCTTGTCGAGCTTCGGCGGGTAGAGGCTCTTCGTGGCGAGCATGTCGCCGAACTCCTCCGCGTACACGTCCTCGTTGAAGCCGAACTTCTCCGCCGTCTCCCGCATCCGGTCCTCGCCCAGTTCGGACGCCGCGTCGAGGAAGACGTTGTTGCAGGAGTACTGCATGGCGGTCTTCATCGACGCCTTGTTGCACACCGCGTCGCCCGCCTCGCTGCCGATCTTGTTGGTGGAGAGCGGGAGCGGGTAGGGCGAGACCGCGTCCGTCTTGGCGTCCACGTCCGTGACCACACCGTGCTCCAGCGCCGCCGCGGCCGTGAGGATCTTGAAGGTGGAGCCGGGCGGGTAGGTCTCGCGCAGCGGGCGGTTGGCCAGCGGCTTGCCCTTCTTCTTCTCCAGCGCCGTGAAGCGGTCGCTCTCCTTGAAGGAGATCCCGGCGAAGGTCTCGGGGTCGTACGAGGGCGTGGAGACCAGGGACAGCACCTTGCCGGTGCGCGGGTCCAGGGCGACCACCGCGCCCCGGGCGCCCAGGTCGGTGAGGCCCTTGTAGGCCGCCTTCTGCGCCTTGGCGTCGATCGTGGTGATCACGTCGCCGCCGCGCCGGGGCTGCCCCGTCAGGATGTCCTTGGCGTGCCGGAAGGCGAACCGGTCGTCCTGGCCGCTGAGGACGCTGTCGTAGGTCCGCTCCAGCAGCGAGGTGCCCCGGGACTGGGAGGCGTACCCGGTGACGGGCGCGTACATCGCACCGTCCTTGTTGGTCCGGAGGAACGCGTAGTCCCGGCTCTCGGTCTCCTTCGATCCGGTGATCGCCTTGCCGCCGACGATGATGTCGCCGCGCGGGGTGGCGAACCGTTCGAACCGCACGCGGGCGTTCTTCTCGTGCTGGGCCAGCTCCTGGCGGTCGACGTGCTGGAGCCAGTTGGCCCGCAGCAGCAGGGCCAGCACCAGCAGCCCGCAGAAGATGGCTATGTGCCGCAACGGCCTGTTCATTCCACTCCCCACCCGGGCGGGCTCCGGTCCGTACGACGGGGCGCCCGCCGACCGGGCCCGCGTATGCGTTACCCGATGAACAAGGATGCCCTGTGGACGCGCCCGGTTGCACCGGCGGCCCCGGACACCCGCCCTCGGTGGTACACGGCGTGACCGCCGGTGGTACCCGGCGTAGTCGCGTAGCCGTCAGAGGTACGCGGCGTAGTCGTCCAGCCTCCGCAGGACCTCCGGCTCGTCCGCCGGGGGCAGCTGGAGCACGACCTCCTCGATGCCCAGCTCCGCGTAGTGGGCGAGCTTCCCCGGGCTGGGCAGCACCGCGTACGGCACCACCTGGAGGCCTTTCGGGTCGCGCCCGGCCTCCTCCCAGGCCGCCCGCAGCTTCGGCAGGGACTCGGTGAGGCCCCCGCCGCCGATGGGCAGCCAGCCGTCCGCGTACTCCGCGATGTGCGCGAACAGCTTCGGGCCCGCCCTGCCGCCGATCAGGGTGCGCGGGCCGTTGACCGGGCCGCGCGGGCGCTGGGCGGGCTTGGGGTGCGCCTCGCTCGCCCGCACCGACCCGAACACGCCCTCGTACGCGGTCGGCTCGTCCGACCACAGGGCCCGCATCAGGGCCATCCGGTCCCGCGCCAGCTCCCGGCGCGTGGACCACTCGACCCCGTGGTCGGCCGCCTCCTCGACGTTCCAGCCGTAGCCGACGCCGAGGGTGAACCGGCCGCCGGAGAGGTGGTCCAGGGTGGCCGCCTGTTTGGCCAGGCCGATCGGGTCGTGCTGGGCGACCAGGGTGATGCCGGTGCCCAGGGCGAGGCGCTCGGTGACGGCGGCGGCCTGGCCGAGGGCGACGAACGGGTCCAGGGTGCGGCCGTACTCCCGGGGCAGCTCCCCGCCCATCGGGGACGGCGTGGAGCGGATCACCGGGATGTGCGTGTGCTCGGGCAGATACAGCCCGCCGAACCCCCGCTGCTCCAGCTCGCGGGCGAGCCTGACCGGGGTCACCGTCTCGTCGGTGAGGAAGATCGTTGTGGAGATCCGCATCGAGAACACCTCCGTCGTCCGTCAGCGCGTCATGCGTGCGAAGGGCCAAGGTATGCCGTACGACAAGGAAATCCGAGACCGTCGTCCGTGTGCGTCGGGAGCGGACGGAGAGGAGTTGCGATGGGGCCGGGACTGGGGCCGGGGCCGGGGCGGGGAATGGGGCGGGGACCGGGAATGGGGCCGGGACTGGGGTACTTCCTGTTGCCGGCGGGCGGCGCGCTGAGCCTGACGGGGGTCGTCACCGGCAACGGCACGCTGATCAGCCTGAGCTGGATCATGTGGGTGCTCGGGATCCTGCTGCTGTTCCGGAGCCGTACGCGCCGCCCCGTCGATCCGGCGAAGCTCGCGGCGGCGGCCGCGGCCGGGGACGCCCGGGCCGTGCGGGGGCTGCGGGCGCTCGCCCTGACCGCGCGGGCCGAGGGGCGCCCCGACACGGCCGAGCGGCTGCTGCGGCAGGCGGTGAGGGCCGGTGACGTGGAGTCGATGTGGGAGCTGGGCCGCCTGGTCGAGCAGCGCGAGGGGCTGGCGGCGGCGGAGCTGTGGTTCCGGATGGCGGCGGAGGCCGGGCACGCGGTGGCCAAGCGGCTGTTCCGGCCGGGCGGCGCGCTGCACCCGGACGGGGCGGACCCGGCGCCTTAGGGCGTGTCCGGCGGATCAGGGCCTGGGCCGGCCTGGGCCCCTGCGCGCACGGACGCGGAGGACCGGAGACTGCCGCTCCGCCTCGACGGGGCCCACCTCATTCCGCACCCCGTGGAGCGCCGAGAGGCGGGCGCGCATCTCGTCTCCGAGGTGAAGGGCGGCCCTGCCGGAGCTGCCGGCCGCTCCGGCGCTCGCCGTGCCCGCCTACGCGCCCCCGGACCGCAGCGACCTGCGCAGCAGGACGCCGCCGATCCCCACCAGGCTCGGAAACCCGCTCTTCGGCATGGCCACCGTGCCGACCACGCCGACGGCGGTCAGGGCGATGCCCGCCGCGCGCTGGGCCGGGATGTCGTCGTGCTCCTCCGCCGAGCGCAGCAGCCGTCCGCCCAGCCACAGGGTGGGGGCGGCGGCCATGAACCAGAAGGCGGCGGCACGGTCGCCCCGTTCGGGCACGGAGCCGACCCCGTCCCGCCCCAGGTCGGCGAGCACGTCGCGGTAGATCACCGCGCCGATGGCGCCGTGGGCGATACCGACCACCTGGAGCCATCGCCCCGTCGAAGCTCGCGTCATGGGCTCATCGTACGAGGCACCGCGTGGCCCCGGGGGTTCAGTCCCGGACCACGAGGGCCGGGGTCTCCTTCGTCAGGACCTCGCCCCGGAAGAACGCCGGGCTGCGGCGCTCCATCGCGACCATCAGCACGACGCCGAGGAGCAGCAGCCCCACGCCGATGACGAACACCGATCCGACGCCGAGGACCGAGGATCCGGAGCCGTACGCCGGGTCCCACATGTCGTAGAGGGTCTTGGTGAAGACGGCGGCGAGCAGGGTTCCGCCGAGCAGGGGGAAGAGGCCCTTGAAGACGAGGTCCCGGGCGGAGCGGGTCAGTTCGGCGCGGAAGTACCAGGCGCAGGCGAAGGCGGTCAGCGCGTAGTAGAAACAGATCATGAGGCCGAGCGCGTAGATGGTGTCGACCAGGACGTGCTCGCTGACCAGGGTCATCACGGTGTAGAAGACGCCGGTGCCGATGCCCGCCGTGATCGTCGCCCGGCCAGGGGTCTTGAAGCGGGGGTGGACCTTGGCGTACGAGGCCGGCATCGCCTCGTACGCGGACATCGCGAGCACCGTGCGGGCCACCGGGATGAACGTGGTCTGGAGGCTGGCGGCGGCCGAGGCGAGGACCGCGAGGAAGAGCAGGACGCCGAGGCCGGGGCCCATCACCGGTCCGGCGAGGGCGGCGAAGACGTTGTCGGAGGTGTCCGGGTTGGCGAGGCCGAGCCCGGAGGTGCCGGAGCCGACGGCCATCTGCGCGGCGATGCCGGTGGCGAGGTAGGAGCCGACCAGGACGACCATCGCGATGAGGGCCGCGCGGCCGGGGGTCTTCTCGCTGCCGGTGGTCTCCTCGTTGGCGGTCAGGCAGGCGTCCCAGCCCCAGAACATGAAGATCGAGAGGGACAGCCCCGCCGTGAAGGCCGCGAAGGACTGGACGGCGAACGGGTTCAGCCAGGACCAGGAGAAGTCGAGCGAGGAGGCGAACTCCGGCCCGCCGCTGCCCGCCTTGCTCAGGGCCATCGTCACGAACACGGCGAGGACGACCAGCTGGAGCCCGACCAGGGCGTACTGGATGCCCTTGGTGGCGGTCATGCCCCGGTAGCTGATGGCGGTGGCGACGGCGATGAGGACCAGGCAGGTGAGGATGTGGACCGGCTTGCTGTCGTCCAGGGCGGCGACCGACGCACTGCCGGTGATCTCCCCCGCGAGCAGCCAGAAGTACGAGGTGGCGACGCCCGCCAGGTTGGACAGCACGATGATCGTCGCGATCACCAGGCCCCAGCCGCACATCCAGCCGACGCGCGGGCCGAACGCCTTCACCGTCCAGGTGAAGGAGGTGCCGCAGTCCGGCATCGCCCGGTTCAGCTCGCGGTAGGCGAAGGCCACGAGCAGCATCGGCAGGAATCCGGCCAGGAAGACGGCGGGCATCTGCACGCCGACCTCTCCGGCGGTGGAGCCGAGGGTGGAGGTCAGGCAGTAGACGGGGGCGACGGTCGAGACGCCGATGACGGCGCTGCCCATGAGACCGACGGAGTTCCCGCCGAGCCCCTTGCCCCGTACGCCACCGCGGCCGTCACCACCGTCGGCCGGGGCACTTCCCCGTACCGTGTCTCCGGCCCCTGGCCGCGCGTCCAGCTGAGTCATGAGGAGGACGCTATGCGCTGCGATATCCACATCCGGAGCGTGAGACTCCAACGTCTCACCCTTGGATATATCAGCCAACTCCCCATGAACGCTTCATCAATTCAAGGTCACATTCGCGTGAAACCTTGCAATACACGCCGTGCGGCCAGGCATGGCAACGTACGGTAATCGCAGCCCTGTCCATTTTGTACTGATTCAAAATTTTCCCGCGCCCTCGTGGAGCGCCCTCAGCCGGGCCAGACGATCGCCTGCGTCTCGCTGTAGGCGTGCAGCGCGTACGAGCCCACGTCCCGCCCCACCCCGCTCTTCTTGAACCCGCCGAACGGGGCCTCCATGTTCCGCCCGACCGTGTTGACGCCGACCCCGCCCGCGCGCAACCGGCGGGCGATCCGGAAGGCGCGGGCCACGTCCCGGGACCACACGTAGTCGATGAGGCCGTAGTCGCTGTCGTTGGCCAGGGCGACGCCCTCCTCCTCGTCGTCGAAGGGGACGACCACCACGACCGGCCCGAAGATCTCCTCGCGGACCACCCGCATGTCCGGCGTGCAGTCGGCCAGCAGCGTGGGCGCCACGTAGAAGCCCCGGTCCAGGTGGCCCGGCCGGGCGCCGCCGGTGACGATCCGCGCGCCCTCCTTCCGGCCCAGCTCGACGTACGCCTCGACGCGGTCGCGGTGGGCCGCGGAGATGACCGGGCCGACGACGGTGGCCCGGTCGCGGGGGTCGCCGACGGTGAGCCGGTTCGCGTACGCGGTGAGCGCGGCGATCAGCTCGTCCTGCCGGGACCGGTGGACCAGGACGCGGGTCGGAGCCGTACAGATCTGTCCGCTGTAGAAGGAGAACGTCGTGCCGATGCCCGCGACGGCCACGTCCACGTCGGCGTCGTCGAGGACGAGCGCCGCGCCCTTGCCGCCCAGCTCCATCAGCTGCCGTTTCATCCCGCGCCCGCACACCTCCGCGATGCGCTGCCCCACGGCGGTGGACCCGGTGAAGCTGACCATGTCCACGTCCGGGGAGTCGACCGCGGCCTCTCCCGCCTCCGCGCCCGACCCGGTGACGACGTTCACGACGCCCGGCGGAACACCCGCCTCCGTGAGGGCGGCGGCCATACGGTAGACGGAGAGCGGGTCCTGCGGGGCGGGCTTCACCACGACCGTGTTGCCCATCGCGAGCGCGGGCGCGATCTTGCCCGCCGGGTTGGCCCAGGGGTTGTTGTACGAGGTGACGCACGTGATCACGCCGACCGGCTGGCGGACGGCCAGCGCCCCGAAGACTCCGGCCCGCCCCATCGGACCGGCCTCGTTGATCTGGGGTGCGACGGCTTCCTCGACGGGTTCCAGGGCCCCGCGCGCGTACCGCCGGAAGCGGGCGATGCCCACCCCCACCTGTAGGGACCGGGCGGTGGAGGCGGTGGCGCCGCTCTCCGCCCGCGCGACCTCGGCGTGCGCGAGGAAGTCGCGCTGGACCATGTCGGCGGCCCGGTCGAGGATCGCGGCACGCTCCTCGGGCCGGGTCCGCGACCAGGCCGGGAAGGCCGCTTTCGCCGCCGCGGCGGCCTCGTGCACCTGGGCGCGGCTCGCCTCGGGGGCGAGGCCGACGACCTCCTCGGTGGCGGGGTCGATGACCTCGTAGTGCCCGGCGGCGGGCTCGGTCCACTCCCCGCCGATGAAGAGCTTGCCGGGGCCGCTGTCGCTCACGCCGTACTCACCGTCCGGGTGTCGCGGCCCGAGCGCAGCACCGTCCCCGGCACCGCCCCGGTCACCTTGTCGTCGCGCAGGGTCTCTACCCCGTTGACGCGTACGGAGACGATCCCGATGGCCTTGGAGTCCAGGCGCGGGCTGTCCCCGGGCAGGTCGTGGACGAGGGTGGCGGGCCCGGCGTCGATCCGCTCGGGGTCGAAGAGGACGAGGTCGGCGTGGAAGCCCTCCTCGATCCGCCCGCGCTCGCGCAGCCCGAAGAGCCGCGCCGGGTCGTCGGTGAGCATCTTCACGGCGGCGGTCAGGGAGACGAGTCTCCGCCCCCGCAGACAGTCGCCGAGGAAGCGCGTGGTGTACGGGGCCCCGCACATCCGGTCCAGGTGCGCGCCCGCGTCGGAGCCGCCGAGCAGGACGTCCTCGTGCTCCCAGGTCCGCTGCCGCAGCGCCCAGGAGTCCGGGTCGTTGTCCGTGGGCATCGGCCACAGGACCGTACGCAGGTCGTCGGCGGCGCAGATCTCGACCAGGCAGTGGAAGGCGTCCTGGTCGCGCTCGGCGGCGATGTCGTCGACGACGCGTCCGCTGAGCCCCTCGTTCGCGGCGCTGTAGGTGTCCCCGATGACGTAACGGCCGAAGTTGGCGAGCCGGCGGAAGACCCCGGCCTCCTTGCTGTCGGCACGGCGCAGCATCTCGGCGCGGGTGCCGGCGTCCCGGAGGCGTTCGATCCGCTCGGCGACGGGGAGGGCGAGGATCTCGCCCCATCCGGGGATGAGGTTGAGGGCGCAGAAGGTGCCGAGCGACATGTTCATGGGGGTGAGGATCGGCATGGTGAGGGCCACGATCCGCCCGCCGGCGCGACGGGCTCGCTCACTCGGGATCAACTGGCGTGGTACGCGTTCGGGGACGGCGGCGTCGATGGTGAGGACGTTCCAGTTGAGCGGGCGTCCGGCGGCGGCGGTCATGTCGACGAAGAGGTCGATCTCCTCGTCGGAGAACTGGTCCAGGCAGCCGGCGACGATCGCCTCCAGCTGCGTCCCCTCGTGCTCGCCGACCGCGCGGGACAGGGCGAGCAGTTCCTCGGGCCGGGCGTGCCGGGAGGCGACGGGCTCGCCGTCACCGTCGGAGTGGGTGGAGGACTGGGTGGTGGAGAGCCCCCAGGCTCCCGCGTCCATCGCGTCGTGGAACAGGGCGAGCATGGCGTCCAGCTGCGCGGGCGTGGGCTGCCCGCCGATCGCGTCCGCGCCCATGACGTACCGGCGCAGGGCGCAGTGCCCGACCATGAACCCGGCGTTGACGGCGATGCGCCCTTCGAGGGCGTCGAGGTACTCGCGGAAGGTGGACCAGCTCCAGTCGACGCCTTCCTCCAGCGCGGCGAGCGCCATTCCCTCGACCCGCGACATCATCCGCCGGGTGTAGTCGGCGTCCTCGGGCCGGTCGGGGTGGAGCGGGGCGAGGGTGAACCCGCAGTTGCCGCCCGCGACGGTGGTGACGCCGTGGTTCATGGAGGGGGTGGCGTAGGGGTCCCAGAAGAGCTGGGCGTCGTAGTGGGTGTGCGGGTCGACGAAGCCGGGGGCGAGGACGAGCCCGTCGGCGTCCTCGCTGGTGACGGCCTCTTCGGTGATCGTCCCCGGCTCGGCGACGACGGCGATCCGGCCCTCGCGGATGCCGACGTCGGCGGTACGGGCGGGGCCGCCGGTGCCGTCCACGACGGTCGCGCGGCGGATGAGGTGGTCGAGCATGACGGTTCCCTTCTCGGGTTTCCTTCTCCGGCTCGGTGCGTGGGACGGCTCGGGCGCGTGGGACAGCTCGGGCGCGTGGGACAGCCGGGGTGCGCACGCTTTCGGCCGCGGTACGCACCCCGGCTCATCAGGGCGACGGTCCGGGAAGACGCCGCCCGGCTTGTCGGCGGGGGCTCGGCCCCCACACCCCCGCTCCTCAATCGCCGGAGGGGCTTGAAAACCCGACCCCGGCGGCAAACCCAGCCCGCCGGCGTTTGAGGCGCGCATCTCACAGCCCGGCCGGCGATCGAGGCGCGCATCTCAGCCCCTCCGGCGATTGAGGAGCGGGGTCCGGGGCGGAGCCCCGAACACCAGCCCCGCCGGCGATTGAGGGCGCATCCCAGCCCCGCCGGCGTTTGAGGCGCGGGGTCCGGGGCGGAGCCCCGAACACCAGCCCCGCCGGCGTTTGAGGCGCGGGGCTCGGGGCGGAGCCCCGACGTGGGCCCGGGGCCGCGCGGGGCCCGGGGCGAAGCCCCGTGCGGTCAGCCCGCGGCCCGGAACCGCGAGGTCCGATGCACGGGATCCGTATCGATCCGCGGAATCACATGCTCCCCGATCAACCGGATCGTGTTCATCGTGTCCTCGGGACTGATCCCGATCGGCAGCCCGAAGCTCAACTGGTCCGCCCCCGCCCGATCCCACCGCCGGCACTGCTTCAGCACCTCGTCGGGATCCCCGCAGATCATCAGCTCCTCCGCGATGAGCAGCTCGACGATCTCCTCGGTGTACTCCGGCAGCAGCTGCGGCCACTCCGGGATCCCCTCCGGCCGGGGGAACGTGTCGTGGTAGCGGAACAGCAGCGACTGGAGGTAGTTGAGCCCACCGCCGACCGCGATCTCCACCGCCTTGGCGTGCGTCTCGGCGCAGATCGCGGTGGACGTCACCATCACGTTGTCGTTGACGAACGCGCCCACCGGCTCGGCGTCCTTGACCGCGTTCTTGTAGGACTCGACGACCCACTCCATGTCGGAGACCTTCTGCACGCTGAAGCCCAGCACGCCGAGCCCCTTCCTGCCCGCCATGGCGTACGAGGACGGCGACCCGGCCGCGTACCACATGGCCGGGTGGGACTTCCCGTACGGCTTCGGCAGGATCTTGCGCGGCGGCAGGGACCAGTGCTTGCCCTGGAAGCCGACGTACTCGTCCTGGAGCCACATCTTGGGGAACTCCGCGATCGTCTCCTCCCACAGCTCCTTCGTGTGGTTCATGTCGGTGATGCCCGGCATGAACCCGAGGATCTCGTGGCTGCCCGCACCCCGCCCGGTGCCGAACTCGAAGCGTCCCTCGGAGAGATGGTCGAGCATCGCGACCTTCTCGGCGACCTTCACCGGATGGTTGACGGGGGCGAGCGGGTTGAAGATGCCGGAGCCGAGGTGGATGCGCTCGGTGGCGTGGGCGAGATAGCCGAGGTACACGTCGTTGGCGGAGAGGTGCGAGTACTCCTCCAGGAAGTGGTGCTCGGAGGCCCAGGCGTACTTGAAGCCGGACTTGTCCGCCTGGATGACGTACTCGGTCTCCTCGATCAGCGCCTTGTGCTCTGCCTCGGGGTCCACCCTGGCACGCGCGGCGGGCACGTACCCCTGAACAAAGAGCCCGAATTCCACGGAGGTTCACCGTCCTCAAGTTCTTCATGTTCTTCCGGCGATTTTCCTGACGTACCGTCAGATTGCGATGCGACCGACTGTTCCACCACCGCCGCGACCCGTCAATAGCTGACGTACCGTCAGAACGGGCTGACGCCCGCCAGCCACCCCCCGTCCACGACGAACGGCTGCCCGGTGATGTACGAGGAGTCCGGGCCGGTCAGGAACAGGACCAGCGCGGCGACCTCCTCGGGCCGGCCGATCCGCCCCATCGGCACGAGCTTGCGGTAGTACGCGTCCAGAGCCGCGCTCGACGTCGACAGGTCGGTGTCCGCGTCCGCGTCCAGCAGCGCCGGGTTGCTCATCGCGGTGTCGACGGCCCCCGGGCAGACGGCGTTGACCCGGATGCCCTTCCCCGCCAGCTCCATGGCGGCGACCTTGGTCAGCCCCAGCACCGCGTGCTTGGTCGCGGCGTAGGCGCCGACCAGGGGCATGCCGGTCAGACCGGTGTACGAGGACGTGTTGACGATCGTCCCGCCGCCCGCGGCCTCGATCTCGGGTGCGACGGCGCGTATCCCGAGGAACGCGCCCGTCATATTGACCCGCACCACCTGCTCGAACTCGGCCAGCGGGGTGTTGACCAGTTCGTTGAAGCGCAGGATGCCCGCGTTGTTGACGAGCCCGTCGATCTTCCCGAAGGAGTTTTTGGCCACGGCGACGGCGGCGGCCCAGTCCTCCTCGCACCCCACGTCCAGCCGCACGAACCGGGCGGCGTCCGCCCCGAACTCCTCACCCAACTCCGCTGCCAACGCCTCCCCTTGCCCGACCAGCACATCGGCGACGACGACCCGCGCACCCTCGGCCGCGAAGAGCCGCGCCTCCTGCTCGCCCTGCCCGCGCGCCGCCCCGGTGACCAGGACGACCCGCCCGTCCAGCTTGCCCATGTCCGTCTCCTTCACGTACCGAGGTGAGGGGCCACGTCCGCGCCGAACGCCGCCATCTGATCGGTCAGTTCGTCCACGCTCCGGCTCCGGAAGCGGACCTGGATCTGGTGCACGCCGATCGCCGCGTACTCCCGCAGCGACTCCGCGAGGGCCTCCGGCTTCCCTGTGAGCGTCCGCCGCCCCACGGACCAGCCGGGCTCACCCACGTACAGCGGCTCGGCGATCGCACCGACGACGATCGGCGCCTCGATCCCCGCCTCCTCCCGCAGGGCGTGCACCCGGGCGATCTGCGCGGGCAGCCGGTCCCGGGCATCGCCCTGCGGCAGCCACCCGTCCCCGCGCACGGCGGCCCGGCGGGTGGCGGCCGGCGAGGAGCCGCCCACCCAGATCGGCACCCGCTCCTGGGCCGGCCGGGGCAGCTGCCCGAGCCCGCCGAACGAGAACCGCTCCCCCGCGAACTCCGGGTACTCCTCGGGCCCGAGCGCGGCCCGCAGCGCGTCGATCGACTCGTCCAGCACGCTCCCGCGCCCGTCGAAGTCCGCCCCGACCGCCTCGAACTCCTCCCGTACGTGCCCGGCCCCGACCCCGAGGATCAGCCGGCCACCGCTGAGGTGGTCGAGGGTGGCGTACTGCTTGGCGGTGACGAGCGGGTGGCGCAGACCGACGACGGCGACATGGCTCATCAGGAGGACACGCTCGGTGACTCCGGCGAGAAAGGCGAGCGTGGCGACGGGGTCGTACCAGACGGTGCTCATGCCGTCCGCCAGCCGCCGCGGGATGGCGACGTGATCGCAGCCGGCGACGTAGGCGAAACCGCCGCGATCGGCGGCGCGGGCCACGCGGACGAGATCGGCGGGGGCCGCCGCCGCCTCCCAGGGTTCCGCGTAGATGACGCTCTGTGACTGGACCGGCAGCTGCATCCCGTACGACAGCGGCCCGCTGGGCAGTATCGGCACGGCGGCCTCCTTCCCCTCCGGCCCGGGCGGGTCCACCCCGGGCGACGGCCGCCATCGTCATACCTGACGGTCCATCAGACAAGGGGCGGGGTTACATCGGAGCCCATCGAAGGCGGGTGCCGATGAATTGCGCGGCCGCCGACAGTCAGAAGTGGTAGCCAGGACGGATCGACCGACGCGAGGGCGGCCCGGCCGGCAGACGGCACGCGGCACGAACGACCGACAGCGCAAGGAGAACGACCATGACGGCTTCCACCGACGACAGCACCGACGCCACCAACACCGCCACCAGCACGGGCACGGGCACCGGCACCGGCACCGGCACCGGGGGCATCACAGGCCTCGGCGTCATCATCGGCAGCACTGACTCCGCCGCCCTGATCGCCTGGTACCGCGCCGCACTGGAGCCCCTGGGCGCCCGCTGGGCGGAGCACTTCCTGATCGTCGGCCCCGGGGCGATCATCGGATTCGACGAGCGCGACGACGTGGCGGACAAGGCCGCCGAGCCGGGCCGACAGCTGATCAACCTCACCGTGCGCGACATCCGGGCGGCCGAGAAGCACCTCAACACGCTCGGGGTGACCTGGGTGCGGCCGGTCGAGGACACCGGGGGCGGCTGGTTCTTCTCCACGATCGTGGACCCGGTGGGCAACTACCTCCAGCTCCTCCAGGGCCCGGGAACACCCTGAATCCTTTCCTCCGCACAGCACGGGCGGCTACGTTGTCGGAGCCGTCCGAACAAGGGAACTCCAGCGAGCATGCCGAACGTGCCGAACATGCCACCGACGACGACCTTCCGTATCGGCGGAGACCTGACCGTGAGGCGGCTGGGGTTCGGTGCGATGCACCTGCCCACCGAACGGCCCGAGGACCGCGAGGCGGCCATCGCCGTGGCCCGCCGGGCCGTCGAGCTGGGGATCACCCTGATCGACACGGCCCACCTGTACGGGTACGGGGCCAACGAGGAGCTGCTGGCTGAGGCGCTCCACCCGTACCCGGACGACCTCCTGATCACGACGAAGGTCGGCGTCGTCCGCTCCGCCGAGACGGGCGACTGGGCCCTGAACGGCCGCCCGGAGTCCCTGCGCGCGGAGGTGGATCACGCCCTGCGCCGACTCCGCGTCGACCGGATCGAGCTGCTCCAGCTCCACCGCATCGACCCGGAGACCCCGCTCGCCGACCAGCTCGGCACCCTGCGGGAGCTGCGCGAGGCGGGCAAGGTGGGCCGGGTCGGCCTCTCCGAGGTGACGGCCGCCGAGCTGGCCGAGGCCAGGGAGATCGTCGACATCGCGAGCGTCCAGAACCGCTACAACCTGACCGACCGCGAACACGAACCGGTCCTCGCGGCGTGCGAGGCGGCGGACATCGCCTTCCTGCCGTGGCGCACGGTGGCCTGGGGCAAGGCGGGCGACCGCGCGGAGGTGGCGGCCGTGGCCGCCGAGCTGAACGCCACCCCCACCCAGATCTGCCTGGCCTGGCTGCTGGACCACTCCCCGGTGATGCTCCCGATCCCGGGCACGTCCAGCGTCGCCCACCTGGAGGAGAACACAGCGGCGAAGGACATCGTGCTCACGCCGGAGCTGCGGGCGCGGCTGGACGGGGTCGGGGGGAGTGCGTAGCTCCAGCACCGGGATCCACCCTGAGATACATTCACTCATGTACATTGGTATACATGGTTGTATACATCGAGGGGTGAAGCATGAGTCGAACGGTCATCGATCTTGACGACGAAGCGCTCGAGGCGGCCGCCAAAGAGCTGGGAACCACGACGAAGCGCGAGACGATCAACACCGCGCTGCGGGAGATCGTCGAGCGCAATCGACGCCTGCGCGCCCTGCACGAGCTGCAGGACATCGCCCAGGACGGCGGCTTGGACATGGATTTTCTCCTTGACAAGCGCCGCTATCGAGGAGGCCCTGCGGCGTGAGTGTCGCCGACTACCTCATCGACACATCGGCGCTCGCCCGCATCCTCCTGCGCCAGAGCACCGATGACTGGAACCGTCGCATCGGTGCGGGCCTCGTCGCCCTGTGCGACCTCACCGAGCTGGAACTGCTTTATTCCGCCCGCTCCACCGAGGACCGCGAAAACCTACGGGAGCGGCTGGCTCTGTTCACTTGGTGCCCCATGCCGGACGGGGTGTTTCGGCGTGCCCGCACGGTACAAGAACAACTCACCACCAAAGGAGGGCACCGAAGCGCCGGACCCGTGGATCTACTGGTGGCCGCTACCGCGGAACAGTCGGGCCTGACCCTGCTCCACCACGACCGCGACTTCGAGACCATCGCCCGCACCACCGGACAACCCACCAGGATGCTGGAACTGAGGTAGCCGCCGGACTGCGGCAGCCGCCCGGCCGACCCGCACCTCACAGGTCCCGTACGACCCCGTCCGGATCGTCGGCGGCGTCCTCGGCGAATTCGGGGAAGTCCACATTCGCGAGCTGAAGATTCCCGTGGACCATATGGACGGCGTCCGGCACCACACGCACCTCGCGGGGCGGCGGGGAGTCGATGAGCTCCTGGTAGTAGACCGGGTCGAGGTCCTGGTCGTCGTCCGCGCCGAGATCGAGCGCGAGCAGCGGACGCAAGGGGGAGCGCATGGTGACGCCGTCGGCGAGGAACACCACGCCCAGCTCCTCGTCCCGCGCCGCCGCGACAAGAGCCTCATCACCCGTGACCCCGTCCCACCGCCGATCGTCGACCATATGCACCGGCGGCTCCCACTCCCTGCCCCCGACGACGCGTCCCAGCTCGGCGATGACCTCGCTCCACGCGGAGTCATCGGTGTAGTCGGTCCGGATGACGAGAGGCGTCCACTCGTCGGCCCGGACGATCTCCGGCAAGTCTTCTTTCACTGTTTGCTCCCCGGCTCGTGCGGTGCGCCCGGTTTCGGGTTGTCCGACCATTACGGCTCCGAGCGAGGTGGCTTCCTACGCTGCGACCTTCTCCGAGCCGGCGGAATCGGCCGTCTACGGTGCGGCCGCCCGAAGGCTGATCAAGGCCGCCCTGGATGCGCTCGACCCACCCGACTGCCGCTGAGATCGGTCCGCACCACCCTGCTGGGGCAACACCTCGGAGCGCTGGGAAGCACGGCCGACTCTAGCCAGTCAGCCGTTTCTCAGAGGGAGCCGTCCCGTACGGCGATGACGAAGGCCTGCCACTGCGCCGGGGCGAAGGTGTGCGCACCCAGGGCGCGGTCTTTGGTGTCGCGGACCGCGTGGCGGCCGGAGGGCAGGACGGCATGCTCGACACAGCCGTTGTTCGACCCGCTGTACGTGCTCTTGTGCCAGCGTGCGCGTTCAAGCCCGGTCTCCGAAACCCGGGAAGCCGAGTCCTCGATCATGATCTGGTTTCCTCGATGAGCTCGCGAATGTACTGCCGAGATGCGGTGGGTGACAGCGCGGCAGCAGTCAATTCGTCCCATGCCTTGATGTACGCCTGCACATCAGGCCGCTGCTCCAGCAACGTACCACCGGTGATGTGCTCCAACCACACCACTTCCACCGGCGGATCGGCCTGCAGCCCGAAGACGGTGAACGGCGCGTACTGCTCCATCGGCAGCGCGGATTTCAACGGCAGTATCTGAATGCTGACATTCGACGACGAGCCTGCTTCCAGCAGGTGTGTCAACTGCCCGGAAACCAGATCCGGGCCCCCGCCGATGCGGTGCAGTGCAGGGGCGTCGATCACGGCTCGGAGCCTGAAACCGAGCCTGTCGTCGAGCAACTCCTTGCGCTTCATGCGGGTCTCGACGAGGAACTCCACTTGGTCAGCGGGTGAAGCAACCTCGAACAGGTGGCGCATGTACGCCTCGGTCTGGAGCAACCCCGGAATGACCATCGGCTCGAACGTGCGAACAGCTTGGGAGTCTGCCTCCAGCATCAGGTAGTCCTTGAGAACGTCGTGGAGGAAGGGCCCTTGACCGCTCCACCAGTCGACCTTGTGGATCTCCTTCGCCAGCCGCTTCAGGCTGGCTCGCTGCCGTTCGTCCTCCACTCCGTAGAGGTTGAGGAGGGTCGTCAGGTCGAGCGGGCGGATGCCCCGCTTACCGTTCTCGATCTGGCTGATCTTGGGCTGCCCGCACTCCAGCGCCTCCGCCGCGTCCTGGACCTTGAGGCCGGCGTGCAGCCGTAGCTGTCGCAGTTCACCGCCGAGTCGGCGGCTCCGCATCGTGGGCATGTCGCTCTGAGCCATGGCGCCATCCTGAAGGCCAAGTCCGGGCAGGCACAACACACTTCGGAAACTTGCACCCTCTCGGATGACATAGCGAAGGAATACTTGCCTAAGTGACGCTTCGCGCGGCACCATCCTCCCCGTGGCCGAAAGCGCCTGATCGACCACGGACTGTTGATCAGTGGTGCGCTACTCACTTCGTTCCGGAGGAACCGATGACCGTCACCCCCACCACCGACCCCGCCCCGCCCGACTACCGCCAGGAACTCGTCGCCCGCCCCGAGACGCTCGCGATCATGCGGCGCATCGTCAGCGCCCACCTCGACCTCTGGGACCTGCGCGACCTGAGCGACGCCGCCACTCTCTGCGCCCACGAGCTCCTCACCAACGTCATGCGGCACACCGGGTCGCCGCTCTGCACGATCACGCTCCGCCGCAAGCCCGACGGCGTACGCGTCACCGTCAGCGACTCCGACACCCGGCCGCCCGAACGCCGCGCCCCCGAGTGGAACGAGGAGAACGGGCGCGGGGTCCTCCTGATCGCCGCGCTCGCGGCGCAGTGCGGCACCGTGATGCGGCGGGACGGCAAGGACGTCTGGGCCGACATCCTCGCCCCGGCGCCCGCGTACTCGGCGTGAACAGGGCCCTGCCGCGCGCCAATTGGTGCCACGCCGACAGCACCGGCACCCCGACCGCCCCACCCCCGGACGACCTCCTCACCACCGCGCCCGGCCAGGCCGTCACCTGGATGCGTGAATCCGTACGAGGGCTGACGCCGGACCTCGACCGCGTCGCCCGGCACCGGGCCCGGACCTGGCTCGACGCCCGTCACACCGCCGAGGCCGCCGTCCGCTGCCTACGGCGGGGCCAGCGGTACGCGTACGAGCCGGCGGCCCACGAAGGAGCCTGGCGCCGGACCGCGTACCCGGTCTCCGCCCTCCCCCTGTTACCGAACCACCAGCCGCTCAGGAGCCACGCATGACCGACACGGACACGCCCGCACCCACGCACACGCAGCCCGCACCCCCGTCCCCCTCCGCCGAGTTGCGCGCCGCGCTCAGCGAGGCCGGGCTGCGCGCGGGGGTCACGGACGCGGACGCGGGGAACGGCGTACGGATCGCGCCTCTCGACCCCGCCGACGCACGCCAGCTCGCCCGCCTGATCCGCACCGGCACCAAGCGCGCCCTCAAGACCGCCCGCGCCCTGCGCGAGATCTGCGAGGGATACCGGATCGACCTCCCCGGACTCCGGGTCGAGCGCGGCCGCATCACCCTCGGCCCCGTCCGCGTCGACGACGCCGCACGCCTGGCCCGGCTCCTGGGTGCGGTGCCGCCGACCACCGAGCAGCCGGGCGCGGAGGCGGGCACAGGCGCTGACGCCGGCACCGTGATGGCCATGCTCGACCACACCTTCCCGCAGGCCACCGGCGGCGGCACCCTCCCCGTATCCGTACAGGAGCACACCCCTGGCCTCCTGGAGCTGGGCTCGATCGACGCCAGGACCGCGCGGCGCCTGATCCTCGCACTTCAGTTCTGAACGGCCGCTCCGCGCAGGGTCGTTGACAGGGACGTCCCCTGACGGGATTCTGCGAGAGCGCTCTTCTATCGATGTAAATCGTCATGGCAGTCGTCGTCACCGTCCCCGTCACCGCCGCCACCGTTGCCGTCATCGAGCCCCCCACCCCAGGAGCGACCCCATGCGCAAGCTCAGAGATCCCTTCCGCCGCCCGTCCGGCCTCGGCGCGCTCGCGCTGGCCGGCGCCCTCGCCTCGACGCTCTTCCTCTCGCCCCCCGACACCGCCCAGGGCGCGCAGCCCTCCACCGAGGCCGCACCGCAGGGGCAGGCCAGCCTCCGCGCGGCCGATCCCAGCGTGTTGCGGGTGGGCGGTACGTACGTCGGCGTCCAGTCGACCGGCGGCGGCATCGTCGTACGGCAGGCGTCGTCCACGGACGGACTGGCCACCGCGCCCGCCCGGCAGGTCTGGTCGGACAGCCGGGGCCGGGGTGAGGTCTGGGCACCCGAGATCGTGATGGACGGCGGGCGGTACTACATCTACTTCACCGCCGGCGTCGGGGCCGCCCACCGCATGTTCGTCATCAGCTCCGCCTCGCCCGACAGCGGGTACGGGGCGGAGACCCAACTCGCCCTCCCCGACGGCAAATGGGCCATCGACGGCACCCTGTTCACGTTCGAGGGACAGCGCTGGTTCGTCTGGTCCGGGTGGGCCGGCGACACCAACGTCGAGCAGAACCTCTACATCGCCCGGATGAGCAGCCCGACCCAGCCCACCGGTGCGCGGTACGTCATCTCGCAGCCGCGCGAGAGCTGGGAGCGGGTGGTCGGCAACCCGTTCATCAACGAGAGCCCGTAGGCCATCAGGGATCCGAACGGGCAGCTGCACATCACGTACTCCGCCAACGGCAGTTGGAGCGACCAGTACTGCCTGGCCGATCTGCGGCTGCGCAAGGGCGGCGACCCCACGTACGTATGGGACTGGTACAAGTCGAACGGCTGCCTGTTCGGCTCCAACCGCGCGACGATGATGGCCGGTTGGGACCCGACGTTGCACGTGAACGGCCCCGGTCACCACACCTTCGTGCTGCTCCACGGGGACATCGGCACCAGCCCGCCCGCCGGGCCGAAGTTCCCGTCGATGTACCACGCGGTCGCGAAGGGCACCCCGTACTCCTGGGCCAACCGTCACTGGTACACCGGCACCTTCGCCTGGTGGGGCGACACCACCTACTCGCGCGCCAACGTCCCCGGCCCCACGTCCGACAAGGGCTGGAGCCTGAAGTTCTTCGAGTGATGCGCCAGAGGCGGGGCTCCGCGCTCGGCCAGCCGCGTGTGCGGGTGGGCGAGGGAGGCGCGGGGGAGCACATGGACGGCGCTGCTGTCGGCCTGACCGGAGGTGCCGGGGGTCAGGCCGTCGGTCTCCCGGTCATGCTCCGGAGATGCGTGGATCAATATGTAGTACATGTAATCCATGGAGACCACCGCCCGAGATTTCCATCAGCGATCCTCACAGATCCTCGCCGCGGCAGCACGCGGCGAGACCATCACCGTCACCAAGAACGGCACCGCCGTCGCGCGCGTTGTTCCCATTACCGACGACGATGTCCCTCCTTACCCGACCGACCCCATGGGCGCCATCCAGCTCCCCGACCTGGGCCTGCCCGACGATCTCTGAGGAGGCCACTCGCCACAGCGTGCCCGCTCCGCCTTCACCCGGCGGAGTGGAGTCCGCCGCCCGCAGGGGTGGTCCGGCCTCGCCATGCTTCGGTCCCGTCGTGGTGTGCCGAACCATGAGCGCATGTCACTGAACACATCGCCGAACGGTCTGCGTTCGCTGGCCCGCCGCGTGGTTCCCATGCTGCTGGTCGCCCAAGTCATCTTCCTGCCCCTTCACTCCGCCTCCGCCGCCGAGCACACGGCGCACGCGTGCGCGTCGTCCGCCGGCTGCGGTTCGGTCGTCGTCGCGCCCGTCTCGCAGGCGGCCCCGCAGCACGGTGACTGCACCAGTCCGGAACCGGTCGTGTGCCTGATCCGGAGCGAGACGCCGCAGGAGCGCGAGGTCGCCCGCGATCAGCGGATGCGCTATCACGACCTCCTTGAGGACATGGAACGCACGGAGTGCGCCATGCGCGCCGAAGGGCGCTCGGAGGAGGACATCGCCCGGGCTCTGGTCCAGATGCGCAATGACGCCAAGGACGTCGTCCGCGCCGGCATGACCCCCGAGCAGGTCGCGGAGCTGGAGGCACGCAACCAGAAGAAGTACGGGAACCCGCTCGGCCCGACGGCGGACCAGCTCTACCTGAAGTACGGCTCGTGGGAGAAGGTCTCCGAAGCCGCCACCCGTTCGAGCGCGGCCGTGGACCGGGAGCTCGGCCTGGAGTTCCGCCACTGCTCCTGCGACGTCCTCCAGCCGGCCTGACCGGTTCCGCCCGGGCCGGGCTCGGGCCCCCGCGCGGGCCGGGCCCGGCGCGAGGGCGAACCGGTGCACGAGGAGTTGAGCACCGCTCTCCTGAAGCGGCTCTCAGGGCCGGCCCTCCCCCCGCCCCCTCACTTCCGGTACAACGCCTCGATCTCCCCCGCGAAGTCCCGCGCGATCGCGTCCCGCTTCAGCTTCAGCGACGGCGTCAGGTGGCCCGTCTCCTCCGTGAAGTCCACCGGCAGGACCGTGAACCTACGGATCGACTCCGCGCGGGAGACCAGGCGGTTCGCCTCGTCGACCGCCTTCTGGAGCGATGTGCGCAGGTCCTCGTCGTGGACCAGGTCCCGCAGCGGGATGTCCTCCTTCTTGGTCATCCGGCGCCAGTGCTGGAGGCCGTCCGGCTCCAGCGTGAGCAGGGCGGTGATGAACGAGCGGTTGTCGCCGACGACCATGCACTGGCTGACCAGGGGGTGGGCGCGCAGCCAGTCCTCCAGCGGGGCCGGGGTGACGTTCTTGCCGCCCGACGTGATGATGATGTCCTTCTTGCGGCCCGTGATCGTCAGATAACCGTCGTCGTCCAGTGCGCCCAGGTCGCCCGTGGGGAACCAGTCGTCCGGCAGGAGTGCCGGGGTCACCTGCGCCCGTTCGCCGTCCCAGTAGCCCCGGAAGACCTGGCCGCCCCGCAGAAGCACCTCGCCGTCCTCCGCGATGCGCACCGACGTACCGGGCAGTGGCCACCCGACCGTGCCCAGCCGGGGTTTGAGGGGCGGGGTCACCGTGTGGGCGGCCGTGGTCTCCGTGAGTCCGTAGCCCTCGAAGATACCGATGCCCGCGCCCTCGTAGAACGCGGCGAGCCGGCGGCCGAGCGGGGAGCCGCCGCAGATCACGTACCGGACCCTGCCGCCGAGCGCCGCCCGGATGCGGCGGTAGACCAGCGGGTCGTACAGGGCGCGGGCGGCGCGCAGGCCGACGCCCGGGCCGGGGCCCGTGCCGTGTTCGGCGGCCTCGACCGCCTTGCCGTAGCGCTGGGCTATGCGGGCCGCGCGGTCGAACGACGAGGCCCGGCCCATCTTCTCGGCCGTCGCCCGGCCCGTGTTGTAGACCTTCTCCAGGACGTACGGGATGGCGAGGAGGAAAGTCGGGCGGAAGCCCGCTAGATCGGCGAGAAGGTCCTCCGTCCGGATGGACGGGGCGTGGCCCAGGCGCACCCTGGCCCGCATGCAGCCGATCGCCACCATGCGGCCGAAGACGTGTGAGAGGGGGAGGAAGAGGAGGGTGGAGGCGGGGTCCTTCGAGACCGACTTGAAGACCGGGTGGAGGAGTTCGATCGCGTTGTCGACCTCGGCGAAGAAGTTGCCGTGGGTCAGGACGCAGCCCTTCGGGCGGCCCGTGGTGCCCGACGTGTAGATCAGGGTGGCGGGCGTGTCCGGTTCCAGGGAGGCCCTGCGGGCCGCCACCGCCGCGTCCGGGAGGTCCTGGCCGAGGGACTTGAGCCGGCCGATCGCCCCGGTGTCGAACTGCCACAGGTGCGCCAGGCCGTCGAGCTGCTTGCGCTCCTGGCTGATCACGCGGCCCTGTTCCTTCGTCTCCACCGCGCACGCCACCGCGCCCGAGTCCTGGAGGATCCAGCGGACCTGGAACGCGGAGGAGGTCGGGTAGATGGGGACCGTCACCAGGCCGGCCGCCCACGACGCGAAGTCCAGCAGCGTCCACTCGTACGTCGTCCGGGCCATGATCGCGACCCGGTCTCCCGCCCGAAGTCCTTCCGCCATCAGGCCCTTGGCCACCGCCAGCACCTCGGCGGCGAACTCGGCGGCCGTCACGTCCTGCCACGTGCCCTCGGCGTCCTTGCGGCTGAGCACCGGGTCCGACGGGGCCTGTCGGGCGTTGTCGAACGGGATCTCGGCCAGCGAGCCGCGCTCCACGGCCGGTGCGAACTTCGGTACGGAGACCTCCTGGACCCTCCCGTCGGGGCCTCGCTTCTTCGTCGGCTCGACCAGAACGGGCGTGGCTGCGGGGGCGGTTGCGGCAGCGGAAGGTGGCGTTGACACGTGCGGCTCCTCGGTTCGGGGGTCGGGCGGGTCGGTTCGCCGGGTCGTCCGTCCGGCAGGGATGCGGCAAGAGGCAAGCAGGTCAGGGGCGTTCCAGGATGGCGGTCACCCCCTGGCCGCCCGCCGCGCAGATCGAGATCAGTCCCCGGCCGGGCGTGCCCCGTTCCGCGAGGAGCTTGGCCAGAGTGGCGACGATCCGGGCGCCCGTCGCGGCGAAGGGGTGGCCGGTGGCCAGGGAGGAACCGGCCACGTTCAGCCGGGTCCGGTCCACCGGAGCCAGGCCCTGCTTCTCCCAGGCGGCGAGGGTGGCCAGCACCTGGGAGGCGAACGCCTCGTGGATCTCGTACAGGTCGAAGTCCTCGATGCCCAGGCCGGCCCGCTCCAGCAGGCGCGGCACCGCGTGCGCCGGGGCCATGAGGAGGCCGTCGTCGCCGTCCACGTAGTCCACGGCCGCCGTCTCGTACAGAGAGAGGTACGCGAGCGGTTCCAGACCCCGCTCCCGCGCCCACTCCTCCGTCGCCAGCAGGACGGTCGCCGCTCCGTCCGTCAGCGGAGTGGAATTTCCCGCTGTCATGGTGGGGTTGGGGCCGGGCACCCCGAACACCGGCTTGAGCTTCGCCAGTTGCTCGACCGTCGACCCGGGGCGCAGGTTCTGGTCGCGGGCCAGGCCCCGGTACGGGATCACCAGGTCGTCCAGGAAGCCCCGTTCGTACGCGGCGGCCAAGCGCTGGTGGCTGGTGGCGGCCAGCAGGTCCTGGTCCTGGCGGGCCACCGCCCAGCGGCGGGCGGTGACGGCGGCGTGCTCGCCCATCGACAAGCCGGTGCGGGGTTCGGCGTTGCGCGGGATGTCCGGGACGAGGTGGCGGGGGCGGACGGCGGCGAGCGCCTTGAGGCGGGCTCCCGTCGTCTTCGCGCGGCGGGCGGCGAGCAGGATGCGGCGCAGTTCGTCGTTGACGCCGAGCGGGGCGTCGCTGGTGGTGTCGGAGCCGCCCGCGATCGCCGAGTCGACGGAGCCGAGCGCGATGGTGCTGGCGGCGGCGATCACCGCCTGGAGGCCCGTGCCGCAGGCCTGTTGGACGTCGTACGCCGGGGTGCGCGGGTCGAGCGCGGAGCCGAGGACCGTCTCCCTCGCCAGATTGAAGTCGCGGCTGTGCTTGAGGACCGCCCCCGCGACGAACGCCCCGACCCGCTCCCCGGCCAGGCCGTGGCGCTCCACGAGGCCGTCGAGCGCGGCCGTCAGCAGGTCCTGGTTGGAGGCGGTCGCGTACGGGCCGTCGGAGCGGGCGAAGGGGGTGCGGCTGCCGCCGATGACCGCCACGCGGCGCGGCTGCGGCAGGGCGAGGGGAATCGGCGGTCGCGGGCTCGTCACCGTGACCATCTCGTCTCGGTCGGTTCGGGATGGTGCATCATCTCGACCAGCTCCTGACTCTTAAGTAACCTTACTCAAGAGTAAATCTACGACCGAGCAGGGAGTCAGGACAATGGCCGATCGCTATCTGCACCTCACCGGCACAGCACCCGGCCGCTTCCTCACCCGGCGGCTCGGCCTGCCGCAGCCCGCCCCGCTGCGCCGCTGGACCCTGGAGACGCCGCGCCTGGTCGGACCGCTGCTGCACCTGACCGCCGGGACCTCGGCCATCGGGGACGGCCTGGCGAAGGTGCTGGCCACGACCGGGCTCACCATCGAGGAGCGGCCGACGCGGCCCGCCGGGATCGTCCTGGACGCCACCGGGGTCGCCTCCGCCCGGGGACTCGCCGGGGTGCACGCCGCCCTCCATCCCGTCGTACGGTCGCTGGCTCCCGGTGGCCGGATCGTCGTCCTCGGCACGCCGCCGACCGTGGAGGACCACCATCAGGCCGCTGCCCAGCAGGCGTTGGAGGGTTTCGTCCGGTCGCTGGGCAAAGAGGTCGGGCGGGGCTCCACGGTCCAGCTCGTGCGGCTCCCGGCCGACGCGACGCCGGAAGCCGCCGAGTCCACCCTGTGCTTCCTGCTCTCCCCCCGCTCCGCGTACGTCAGCGGCCAGGTGATCGAGCTGACCGCCGCCGCCCCGGGCTCCGCGCCCGACCGGTCGGCCCCGCTCGCCGGCCGTACCGCCCTGGTCACCGGAGCGGCCCGGGGCATCGGCGCGTCCGTCGCCTCGGTGCTGGCCCGCGACGGGGCGCACGTGATCGCGCTGGACGTTCCGGGGGCCCAGGACGACCTGGTGCGCACCGCCGACCGGCTCGGGGCCACCGCGCTGCCGCTGGACATCACCGCACCCGACGCCGCGGCCCGCATCGCCGCCGTCGCACCGGACGGGCTCGACGTCCTCGTCCACAACGCGGGCATCACCCGCGACCGCCGCCTCGCCAACATGCCGGCCGAACGCTGGGCCCAGGTCATCGAGGTCAACCTCGACAGCGTGCTCCGCACCACCGACGAGCTCCTGGCCGCGGGCGCCCTGAACCGGGGCGGCCGGATCGTCGCCACCGCCTCCATCGCGGGCATCGCGGGCAACGACGGCCAGACCAACTACGCGGCAAGCAAGGCGGGCGTCATCGGCCTCGTCCGCTCGCTCGGCCCGCGCGCCGCCGCCGAGCACGGCGTCACCGTCAACGCGGTGGCCCCCGGCTTCATCGAGACGAGGATGACCGCCGCCGTGCCCTTCCTCATCCGCGAGGCGGGCCGCCGGATGAACTCCCTCTCCCAGGGCGGGCTTCCGGCCGACGTCGCCGAGGCCGTCGCCTGGTTCGCCCACCCCGCCTCCGGGGCGGTCAACGGCCAGGTGCTGCGCGTCTGCGGCCAGAGCCTGCTGGGGGCGTGAGTCCGATGACCTCGCTCAGCGCCTCGCTCGCGCGCGGGGCCCTCACCTCCCCCTTCAAGCGCGCCGGACGCCCGGACGCCACGCTGCCCCCCGGCCGCCTCACCCGCCCGGCCGCGCCCGCCGCGCCCGGCCCCCTCGCCGCGTACGGGAGGATCTGCGGGTTCCCGGAGTCCGGCGCGCTGCCGCTCACGTACCCGCATGTCCTGGCCTTCCCGCTGACCATGCGGCTGATGACCGGACGCGCCTTCCCGCTGCCGGTGCTCGGGCTCGTCCACACCTGGATCGAGATCACCCCGCACCGTGCCGCAGGGCCCACCGAGCCAGTCGAACTAACGGTGTACGCGCAGGAGTTGACGCCACACTGGCGGGGCGCCGAGGTCACGATGACGACCGAGGCCCGGGTGGGCGGGGAGCTGGTATGGGAGTCGCGCAGCGGCTACCTGTCCCGGCGCCGACGGGCGACGCCGGACAACGCGCCCGGGGGCGGGGCGACGCCGGACAACGCGCCCGGGGGCCGCTCGACGCCGGGCGGGGTGTCAGGCGGGGCGGCAGCCGTACAACGTCCCGTCACCGCCGCCCCACCGGCCGCCGACGCTCTGCCCGCCCGTGCCGAGTGGCGGCTCCCCGGTGGTCTGGGACGGCGGTACGGTGCTGTCTCCGGAGACCGCAACCCGATCCATCTGCACCCGCTGACCGCCCGGCTGTTCGGCTTCCCCCGGGCCATCGCGCACGGCATGTGGACGGTCGCCCGCTGCCTGGCCGAGGCCGGCGACCAGGCCTCGATCCGTTCCGTACGGGCCGACTTCAGAGCTCCCGTCCTGCTCCCCGCCACCGTGACGTACGCGGCCGACGCCGCCGGAAGCGCCTTCGAACTGCGCGGCCCCGACGGGCGCGTGCACCTCGTCGGGTCGGTGGACAGGGCCTGAGGGCTGTCCCGCAATTCCCGGGGGATCAGCGCGCGGCGTCAGCTGCGGTGCATCGCAAGGCGGAGGGACGTCCCCCTACTGGATGTATGGGGACGTCCCGACAACGCGGCGAGGTGCCGTAGCTGTCGTCGCGCGCCCGCCGGGAATTGCGGGACAGCCCTCAAGGAGCCGGCGGGGTCCACGGCCGGGCGTGCATCAGGTTCTCCAGGCCCGCCCAGGCGAAGTTCATGAGGGTCTCCGCGGCCTCCTTCGCCGAGACGTCCGGGGTGTCGTTGGCCCAGCCCGCCAGCGACTCCGCCGCGCCCACCAGCGCCTGCGCGAGCCCCGCCACGTCCCGGTCCGCGAGTGCGGGGTCACTGTGCGCCTCGCGGGCGGCGGCCCCGATCAGCCCCGTCACGAACGCGACGATCTCGTCCCGCATGGAGCCGAGCTCACTGACGAACGGCTCCCCGTGCGAACGCGCCTGGCGGTGCAGGACCGACCAGCCGTCCGGATTCTCGGCGGTGTGGAGGAAGAACGCCCGCAGCCCCGCCCACAGTTGGCCGTCGGCGGGCAGCCCCGGTTCCGCCCCGGCCCGCACCGCCTCCAGCAGGGCGTTCGCCTCGCGGCGGATGCAGGCGGAGAACAGCTCTTCCTTGGAATTCAGATACAGGTAGACCAACGGCTTGGACACCCCGGCCAGCTCCGCGATCTCGTCCATCGAGGCGGCCCGGTAGCCGCGCCGGCCGAAGGTCCGCACCGCGGCGTCCATCATCTGCTGCTCGCGCACGGCGCGCGGCATCCGTTTGCTCTTCACTGCACCCACGTCCGGATCCTCCCCGCCCCCACTGCCCTGCTCCCGCCCCAGGGTACGGCGGCGCGCGGCCCCGCGCCGTGGCGAGCGATCACCGGCGGCGGGGGCGGCCGGGTGCGACCGGCGGAGGAGAGGGGTCATCCCCTGGTCCGACAGCGGGTCCACCCGGCGTCCGATGTGCCCGTCCGGTCACCTGCCTAGCGTTGCGGACATGACGATCTCCCTCCGCAACAGCCCGGCCGGGGTCGCCGCCGCGGCGCTCGCCCTGACCGCTCTGGCCGCGCTGGCCACGGCCGCGCCCGCCTCGGCGTCCGGCGGCCCGGCGCCGGCCGCCGCCTTAGCCCCCGCCTCCGCCGCCCCGGGCACCCTGGCCGGGGCGAGAGCCCCTCAGCTCCCGCGCCCCACCGGCCCGTACGCCACCGGCCGCGACACCCTCCTCCTGACCGACCACGCGCGCACCGACCCATGGGTACCGGCCGCCGGGCCGCGCCAGTTGCTGGTGTCGCTGAACTACCCGGCCCGCCCCGGCACCGGCGGCGACCCGGCCCCGTACATGACGGAGGAAGAGGCGCGGCTGATGCTCGCGCAGCGCGGTCTTGAGGGCGTCGTGCCGCCCGAGCGGGTCAGCGCCACCAGCACCCATGCCCGTACGGCGGCCCGGCCGGCCCCGGGACGCTTCCCGCTGGTCCTGCTCTCCCCCGGCTTCGGCACGCCCCGGGCCACGCTGACCGGGCTCGCGGAGGAACTGGCGAGCCGGGGTTACGTCGTGGCGACCGCCGACCACCCGTACGAGTCGACCGGTACGCAACTGCCCGACGGGCGGGTCCTCACGTGTGCGGCCTGCGACAAGGTGGACGCGCAGCCCGACCAGGCCGCGCGGCGGGAGGTCCTGGCCGACGTCTCCGCCGGGCGGGCCGACGACTTCTCGTTCCTGCTGGACCGGCTGACCGGCCCGGACCCGGCGTGGCGGCACGCCCGGACGATCGACCCGCGCCGGGTGGGCATGGCGGGCCACTCCATCGGGGGCAACGCGGCCTCCTCCACGATGGCCGCCGACCGGCGGGTGGACGCGGGGGCCAACATGGACGGCACGTTCTTCGACCCGGCCCCCGCCCGGGGAATGGACGGGCGGCCGTTCCTCATGCTGGGCACCGACCCCGGGCACGGTCCCGGCTCCGACACGTCCTGGGACGAGGCCTGGGACCGGCTGGACGGCTGGAAGCGGTGGCTGACGGTGCGGGACTCCGGGCACTTCACCTTCACGGACATCCCCGAGATCGGTGAGCAGCTCGGCATCGAGGACCCGGACGCGCCGCTCTCCGCCGCGCGCTCGACCACGATCACCCGGAGCTATGTGACGGCCTTCTTCGACCGGAGCCTGCGCGGCCGGCCGGCCCCGCTGCTGAACGGCCCGAACCCGGCCGACCCGGAGGTCCTCTTCCAGCGTCCCTGACCGTACGCGGAACACGGCAGCGCCCTCGGACCACGTTCCGTACGTGGTCCGAGGGCGCCGACAGGACTGCTGGGGCCGAATGGTGCTAGGCGGTGACGGGCACCGCGCTCTTGGGCTCCGCGTCGCGGACCTCGTCCTGGTTGCTGTCACCGAAGGAGTCGATCGGGGAGGAGGAGGCCGAGTTGTACGCGTCGTGGTCGAGGATCTTCTCCCGGGCCGAGACGAGCACCGGGACCAGCGCCTGGCCGGCCACGTTGGTGGCGGTGCGCATCATGTCCAGGATCGGGTCGATGGCCATCAGCAGGCCGACGCCCTCCAGCGGGAGGCCCAGCGTGGACAGGGTGAGGGTCAGCATGACCGTCGCGCCGGTGAGACCGGCGGTGGCCGCCGAGCCGATCACCGAGACGAAGGCGATCAGGAGGTAGTCGCCGATGCCCAGCTGCACGTCGAAGATCTGCGCGATGAAGATCGCCGCCAGCGCCGGGTAGATCGCGGCGCAGCCGTCCATCTTCGTGGTCGCGCCGAACGGCACGGCGAAGGAGGCGTACTCCTTCGGAACGCCGAGGCGCTCGGTGACCCGCTGGGTGACCGGCATGGTGCCGACCGAGGAGCGGGAGACGAAGGCGAGCTGGATCGCGGGCCAGGCGCCCTTGAAGAACTGGAGCGGGCTGACCTTGGCGACGGTGGCCAGGAGCAGCGGGTAGACGCCGAACATCACCAGGGCGCAGCCGATGTAGACGTCGGCGGTGAAGGTCGCGTACTTGCCGATGAGGTCCCAGCCGTAGTCGGCGATGGCGTAGCCGATGAGGCCGACGGTGCCGATCGGGGCGAGGCGGATGACCCACCACAGGGCCTTCTGGAGCAGTTCCAGGATCGACTGGCTGAGGGTGAGGATCGGCTGGGCCTTGTCGCCGAGCTTGAGGGCGGCGATACCGGCGACGGCGGCCATGAACACGATCTGGAGCACGTTCAGCTCGGTGAACGGCGTGATCACGTTGTCCGGGACGATGCCGGTCAGGAAGTCGATCCAGCTGCCCTTGGTCTCGGAGAGCGCGCCGTCCTTCGGCGTGAGGCCGGTACCGGAGCCCGGGTTGGTGACCAGACCGATCACGAGGCCGATGGCGACCGCGATCAGCGAGGTGATCATGAACCAGAGCAGGGTGCGGGTCGCGAGCCGGGCGGCGTTGTTGACCTGGCGCAGGTTGGTGATCGACACGAGGATCGCGAAGAAGACCAGCGGGGCGACGGCCAGCTTCAGCAGCTGGACGAAGAGCGAGCCGATCTCGTCGAGGGTGGTGACGAGCCAGCCGAGGTCCTGGCTGCGGGCCAGCCAGCCGAGCAGCACGCCGAGGACCAGACCGGCGACGATCTGGGCCCAGAACGGGACCCTGGGTATACGGAAACCGGGGCCGGAGCCGGTGGGCTGCTCAGCCTCGGGGGCGGCGGACGCGGGGTTCGCGGACACGGACACACTCCAACTGGGGACGCATCGGGACGCACGGAGGCAACCGTGCGGTCGTGCGGTGGAACGGGGACGGGGTCGCGGCGCCCGCGTCGAGGGGCGGCGCCGCTGCATGATGCCGTATCAGACCTCGCGGCAACAGACCGCGGACATACAGCGGCAGAGATCGACATGCAGGCGCGCCACGAGCGGGATGCTCGCGGCATGACGGAGGCGCACAGCTGTCTTCACATCGAATACGTTAACACTTGAACTTTGGGAACCTCAAAGTGCTTCTTTGGCCGGCGGGCATGGCTCCGTCGGCCGAAAGGTGATCCGGAGCCCCGACAAGCGTCACACAGGCGGGCTTGTCGTCACCGGCGGGGCGGGCTGTTGCCGTGCGCCTCGCCCGGTCTTCGACGGGGGCGTCGTGCGACCGGGCGAGGCGGCAGCGGGGCATGCCGCGGGTTCGTCCGCCTGTCTGGGCCAGGGCACGGACGTCGTGCCACTGACGTCGTCGGAAGACGGCGAGCGGTTCGGGACGGCGGGTGGGCGTGGTGGGCGGTGCGCGGAGCGAGTGCGGGCCCTCCGCACTCAGCTGTAGTAAGCGATCTTGTCGTCGAGGACGTCCATGGCCCGGGACAGCGCCGCCACTCGCTGTTCCAGGGAGGCACGGCGCTCGCGGAGGAAGGCGACCCGGTCCTGCGCGGAATGCTCGGTGCGCAGCATGGCGACGAATTCCCGCAGGTCCGCGATGCCGAGGCCGGCGTCACGAAAGCACGTGACCAAGCCGATCCAGAAGACGTCGTCCTCGGTGTACTCCCTGCGCCCGCCGGGGGAACGCCGAATGGGTCCGATCAGCCCTTCGCGCTCGTAGTAGCGCAGTGTGTCGAGGGAGACACCGGTGCGGTCGGCCGCCGCCGCCGGTGTGAGGAGGGTGGCCACGGGGCTTCCTTGCTCGATGACTGCTACCGCGCTTCGGCGAAGCGGGCCAGGTGCTCGTCGCCGAGCCGCACACGGCGTGCGGCCAGCGCCTCGTCGATCTGTTCCACCCGGCTCACGCCGACGATGGGGTCGATCCCCCGGCGCATCAGCCAGGCGAGGACGACTTGGTTCCTCGTGGCCCCCAGCTCACTGGCCACGTCGTCCAGGACCGAGAGCACCCGAGTGGTACCGGGATGATCATAGGTCTCCGGAAGCGGCTTGTCGGGGCGCACGTAGGAACCCCACATCAGTGAGCTGTACGACCACACAGTGAGCCCCTGCGACTGCGCGAAGTCCAGGTCATCGTCAGTGAGCAGGCGATGGCCGCCCTCCGCGAGGGGGGTGAGCGGGCGCGGCTGAACGAGTGAGTGGCGCAGTTGCAGGGCCGTCCACGGTTCCACGCCCTGCTCCCCGGCGAGTGAGCGGGCGCGTTCGACGCGCCAGGCAGCATGGTTCGCCGCCCCGATCCGCAGGGCCGCTCCCTTCGTGACCAGCTCGCCGAAAGCGCCGACGGTCTCCTCCAGCGGCACGGTGCGGTCCTCGGCGTGAGCCCAGAGGAGATCGACGTGATCGACCCCGAGACGTTTCAGACTCTCTTCGGCACCGCTTCGCACGGCGGGGGCGGAAAGCCCTTCGGCGCTCTGCGGCCAGGAGTGCGGGACGAGCGGATTGTGCCTGACCTTCGTCGCGATCCGCACGACGTCGCGCGCGCCGGGGCGCGCTCGGAGCCACGCGCCGATGACGCGCTCGCTGGCACCGCCGACACCACTCGAATCGACCCAGAAGGAGTAACAGTTCGCGGTGTCGAGCCAGACACCGCCTTCGCCGACGAACGCATCAAGGATCGCGAAAGCTTCCTCAGGGCCGACGCGGGTACCGAAGTCCATCGTCCCGAGGACGATCTGGGGGCCAGTGCTGGTGATATCCATGCCCCCCATCCTCGGATCTGGAGCGCGCTCCAGGTCAAGTGCGCTTGGACGGTCAGGCGGCACGGTGCCGGAGAACAGTGGGAGAACGCCGCGGACCCCGGTGCTGGAGCCTGTTGGCTCCCGCCCGGGGTCCGGCGGAGAAGGGGTGCGCGCGGAGCGCGTGTGTGAGGAAGCTTACGTGGCGTCTACAGGCGTCACGGGCGTTACTGGACCGCGTCCTCGCGGGTGCGGTTGGCGTCGAGGCGCGCCTTGGTGCGGTCGACGGTGGAGACGATCTGCTCGGACATCTCGTCGCGCTGCCTGCGCAGCAGCACGTAGCTGAGCGGGGCGGAGAGAAGGAGACCGAGGAGGATCACCCAGACGACGTTGGAGCCTCCGAGCCCTGCCGGCACCAGCCCGAAGTGGACGGCGACACCGGCGGCGAGGAAGCAGCCGACGAAGATCAGCAGGCGCAACGCCGTGTAACGGATCAAGGCGCTCGGCTTGGCAGCGGACACGGCTGGCCCTCTCTCTTCCCATGGACTCTCGACACGCTTCTGCCCGTCCAGTGAAGCATGGCCCGAATTCTCTCGGTTCAGGGGGTTGCCGGGCCCACCCCGAGTCCCCTGAGCCCTGACTCAAGAGACCGCCGGGCCCAGGGGCAGCAGCATGATGACGTCGTCCCGGTCGTCGTGGGGGGCGACCCGGATCGCGTCCGGCACCCGGCCGACCTCCTTGTATCCGCAGGCGGCGTAGAAGCGGTCGGCGCCGGTGCCGCCCCGGCAGGTGAGGCGGATCGCCTCGATGCCCTCGACGGAGCGGGCGGCGTCGGCGGCGGCGGCCATGAGGTCGCGGCCGTACCCCTTGCCCTGGTGGCGGGGGTGGACCATGACGGTGTAGAGCCACAGCCAGTGCTTCATCAGCCGGTGGTCGTTGAGGGCGAGGAAGGCGGTGGCGGCGACGGCGCCCTCCTCGTCGCGGCCGACGAGCAGCCGGGTGCGGCCCCCCTCGATGGCGACCAGATGCTTCAGCAGCTCGGGCCGGATGTCCTCGGCCGTGACGGGCGGAACGAAGCCGACGGCTCCGCCCGCGTTGCTGACGTCGGCCCAGAGGGCGGTGATGCCGTCGCGCAGGGCAGGGGTGAAGGAGGGATCCAGCTCGAAAGTAAGTGCCATAGTGGCAGAGTAACCATTACGACCCGTAGGGCTCAACCCTGCCCGGAGCGCGAGAAAGCCCCGGCCGGGTCGGCGGCCGGGGCTTTCTCGCCCTGCGGGGTCGGGCAGGGTGGGCGTCAGACGCGCATCGGCTGCGGCGACTCGCGGCGGTCCGCCTCCGGGCCCGGGTACTCGCGCAGGATCTCGTACCGGGTGTTCCGCTCGACCGGCCGGAAACCGGCGTCGCGGATCAGGTCCAGCAGATCCTCGCGGCCGAGCTTGTTCGGCGTGCCGAAGTCGTCGGCGTCATGCGTGATCTTGTACTCGACGACCGAGCCGTCCATGTCGTCCGCGCCGTGCTGGAGCGCGAGCTGGGCGGTCTGCACACCGTGCATCACCCAGAACACCTTGACGTGCGGCACGTTGTCGAAGAGCAGCCGGGAGACCGCGAAGGTCTTCAGCGCCTCGGCGCCGGTCGCCATCGTGGTGCGCGCCTGCAGCTTGTTGCGGACCTTGCCGTCCTTCATGTCCACGAAGTCGTGCTGGTAGCGCAGCGGGATGAAGACCTGGAAGCCGCCGGTCTCGTCCTGCATCTCCCGCAGCCGCAGCACGTGGTCGACGCGGTGACGGGGCTCCTCGATGTGCCCGTACAGCATCGTCGCGGGGGTCTTGAGCCCCTTCTCGTGCGCGAGGCGGTGGATGCGCGACCAGTCCTCCCAGTGGGTGCGGTGGTCGACGATGTGCTGGCGGACCTCCCAGTCGAAGATCTCCGCGCCGCCGCCGGTCAGCGATTCGAGACCGGCCTCGATCAGCTCGTCGAGGATCTCGGAGGCCGAGAGGCCGGAGATCGTCTCGAAGTGGTGGATCTCCGTCGCCGTGAACGCCTTCAGCGCGACGTCCGGAAGGGCTTCCTTCAGCGCGCTGAGCGAGCGCGGGTAGTAGCGCCACGGCAGCGTCGGGTGGAGTCCGTTGACGATGTGCAGCTCGGTGAGGTTCTCGCCCTCCATCGCCTTGGCGAGGCGGACGGCCTCCTCGATGCGCATCGTGTACGCGTCCTTCTCGCCCGGCTTGCGCTGGAACGAGCAGTACGCGCACGAGGCGGTGCACACGTTGGTCATGTTGAGGTGACGGTTGACGTTGAAGTGCACCACGTCGCCGTTCTTGCGCGTGCGCACCTCGTGCGCCAGCCCGCCGAGCCACGCCAGGTCGTCGGACGCGTAGAGGGCGACCCCGTCCTCGCGGGTCAGCCGCTCGCCGGCCCGGACCTTCTCCTCCAGCTCGCGCTTGAGTCCCGCGTCCACTAGGGCGCCTCCCATATCTCCGTGTATCAGACTCCGGCCAACCGTACTCCCCCACCCTTCGGGCGGGAGGTGCCCCCTCTACGGCGCTCCGCGCCTAGGCCTCTTCGGGGAGTTCTCCGACCCGGTTCTCCCACTTGGTGGAGAGCACGATCGTCGTACGCGTCCGGGAGACGCCCTTCGTTCCGCTGAGGCGGCGGATCGTCTTCTCCAGACCGTCCACGTCACCGACCCGGACCTTCAGCATGTACGAGTCGTCGCCCGCGATGAACCAGGCGTCCTCGATCTCCGCGAGGTCCTTCAGCCGGCGCGCGACGTCCTCGTGGTCGGCCGCGTCCGACAGGGAGATCCCGATCAGCGCGGTCACGCCGAGCCCCAGCGACGCGGAGTCGACGGTGGCGCGGTAGCCGGTGATGACCCCGGCGGTTTCCAGCCGGTTGATGCGGTCGGTGACGCTGGGCCCGGAGAGCCCCACGAGCCGTCCCAGCTCGGCGTACGAGGCCCTGCCGTTCTCCCTGAGGGCCTGGATGAGCTGCCTGTCCACCGCGTCCATATGACTGAAACCTTCCATTGTTCAGCAGTACCGCGAGTTTACGTGTAGAATCTAAGGCATGCAGGGCTGATGCCCTGTAAATCTTCTAGAACATCCAAAAAATGCTTTCGAATCTTCAGGAGTGAACTTCACCGTGTACACGATCGAGATGGCCTACGCCCGGATGCGCGAGCTGCAGGACCTGGCCAACCGCTCGCGTGCCCACCAGCCCGCCGCCGCGCACCGCGTCGACAAGACCCGCACCCCGCGCGCGCACAAGAAGCGCTGACCAGCACCTGCCCGACCGGGACCTGCCTGACTGCCTGACTGTCCGGCCAGGGCCTATCGGTCCTGAGGGCCTCGGGAACCGCCACCGAGCTCTCCTTCCCAACGGCGGTACAGCCGGTGCGGCACGCCTCCCGCGTCCAGCACCCGCCCCGCGACGAAATCCACCAGATCCTGGATATGCGTCGCACCCGCGTAGAACGCCGGAGAGGCGGGCAGCACGATCGCGCCCGCCTCGTCCAGGGCCACCATCTGCTTCAGCGTCTGGCCGCTCAGCGGGGTCTCGCGCACCGCGACGACGAGCGGGCGGCGCTCCTTGAGCGTCACGCTCGCGGCCCGCTGGAGCAGATCCTTCGACAGACCGAGCGCCACTCCGGCCACACAGGCCGTCGAGGCCGGCACGATGAGCATCCCCTTCGCCGGGTACGACCCGGAGGACGGCCCGGCCGCCAGATCACCGGCGGGCCAGTGGCGTACGCGCTCCAGCTCGGCGTCCCCGACCGCGAACGCGTCCGGCTTCCCGTCGGCCCCCCGCTCCAGCCAGGTCCGCAGATCCTCGCGCCAGTGCCCGTCCCGGAACGCGATGCCGGTCTCGTCCAGCAGCGTGAGCCGCGAGGCCCGGCTCACCACCAGGTCCACGCTCTCGCCCGCCGCGAGCAGCCCGCGCAGAACGGCCGCCGCGAACGGGGTACCCGAAGCACCGGACACCCCGACAATCCAAGGCCGTCGCTGCTGTTGAGTCACTGAAGTCCTGGATTCCACATCTGCGAGCCTATCCGGCACGCCCTCGCGCCCGGCACCCGGAACCGGGCGGGCGCCGCAGACGTTCACCGGGTGACGGGCAACCGGGGGCAGGGGCTGACCATGGGCGACTACTGGACCACCGACCGGACCACGGGCAACGGCGCCACCGGCGGTGCGCGGGCCCTGACCGCAGGGCTCCTGATGGCGGGCTGGGTGGCCCTGCTCTGGATCCTCGAAGGGATCGACACCGCCACGGGCAACGCCCTGGACACCTACGGCATCAGCCCGCGCGAGGTGCCGGAGCTGCGGGACGTGGTGCCCGCCGCGTTCCTGCACAGCGGCTGGGAGCACCTGGCCTCCAACAGCGTCCCGCTGCTGGTCCTCGGCTTCATCGCCGCCCTCGCGGGGCTCCGCCGGTTCGCCGCCGTCGTCGTGACGGTCATCCTGGTCAGCGGCCTCGGCGTCTGGCTGACCGCCCCGGCGAACACGATCACGCTCGGCGCGTCCGGCGTGGTCTTCGGGCTGCTCGGCTATCTCCTGGTCCGCGGCTTCGTGGACCGCCGCCCCTGGGACGTCCTCATAGGCGTCGGCGTCGCCGTGGTCTACGGCTCGCTGCTGTGGGGCGTCCTGCCGACCGACTCGGGCGTCAGCTGGCAGGGCCACCTGTTCGGGCTGGCCGGCGGGGTGGCGGCGGCCTTCCTCTTCCGCCGCCCGCGCCGCACACCGGACAACCTGGTCACGGTCTGAAGGGCCTCACGGCGCCAGGCCGCGCACCAGCAGGTCGAGCAGCGCGCAGGCGAACAGCGCGATGCCGATGAAGCCGTTCACCGAGAAGAACGCCCGGTTGAGCCGGGACAGATCGTGCGGCCGCACCACCCGGTGCTCGTAGACGAACGCCACCGCGACGATCGCCATGCCGATCCAGTAGAAGACCTCGGCGTCCGTGGCCAGACCGAACCACACCAGCAGCCCGGTCGTGACCACGTGGCACACCCGCGCGCCCCACAGCGCCGCCGGGATCCCGAAGCGCGCCGGGAAGGAGAGCACCCCGTGGGCCCGGTCCGCCTGAACATCCTGGCAGGCGAAGATCAGGTCGAAGCCGCCGATCCAGATCCCCACGGCGAGCCCGAGGATCACCGCGTCCCACGACCAGCTTCCGGTCACGGCGAGCCAGGCGCCGACCGGCCCGATGGCCTGCGCGAGGCCCAGGATGGCGTGCGGGAAATTCGTGAACCGCTTGCCGTACGGATAGACCACCATCGGCACGACGGCCAGCGGCGCGAGCACCAGGCACAGCGGATTGAGCAGGGCCGCCGCGCCCAGGAAGACGACCAGCGCGACGAGCGCACCGGTCCACGCGGACTTCACCGACACCGCGCCGGTCACCAGCTCACGGCCCGCGGTGCGCGGGTTCCGGGCGTCGATCTCCCGGTCGATGATCCGGTTGGCGGCCATCGCGAACGTCCGCAGCCCCACCATCGCCAGCGTGACGAGCAGCAGCGTGCCCCAGTGGATGGAGCCGTCCAGCAGGAACATCGCGGTCAGCGCGGCGATGTACGCGAAGGGCAGCGCGAAGACCGAGTGCTCGATCATCACGAGCCGCAGAAAGGCCTTCACCTTGCTGTCCGAGGGCGCGGGCCCGGGAACGGACGCCGCTTCCGCCGTACTGCTCACAGCCCGTATTCCTTCCAGCGGCGGTCGACCTTCGCCGCCGTCTCCGGGTCGGAGACGACCATCTCCGGCCATCCGCCGTCCCGGGTGTAGCCCTCGGTGGGCAGCTTCCTCGTGGCGTCGATGCCCGCCTTGCCGCCCCAGAACTGCTGGTACGAGGCGTGGTCCAGGTGGTCGACCGGCCCTTCGGTGACGGTGAGGTCGCGGGCGTAGTCGGTGTTGCCGAGCGCCCGCCAGGCGACCTCGTGGAGGTCGTGGACGTCGCAGTCGGAGTCGACCACCACGATCAGCTTGGTCAGCGACATCATGTGCGCGCCCCAGATCGCGCTCATCACCTTCTGGGCGTGCTTCGGGTACTTCTTGTCGATCGAGACGATCGCGCAGTTGTGGAAGCCGCCCGCCTCGGGAAGGTGGTAGTCCACGATGTCCGGCACGATGATCTTCAGCAGCGGCAGGAAGAAACGTTCCGTGGCCCGGCCCAGCGGCCCGTCCTCGGTCGGCGGGCGGCCCACCACGATGGACTGGAGCAGCGGCCGCTTGCGCATGGTGACGCAGTCGATGGTCAGTGCGGGGAACGGTTCCTGCGGGGTGTAGAAGCCCGTGTGGTCGCCGAACGGGCCCTCGGGGAGCATCTCGCCCGGCTCCAGCCAGCCCTCGATGACGACCTCCGCCTGCGCGGGGACCTGGAGCGGCACGGTCTTGCAGTCGACCATCTCGATCCGCTTGCCCTGGACGAACCCGGCGAAGAGGTACTCGTCGATGTCCCCGGGCAGCGGCGCGGTGGAGGCGTACGTCACGGCGGGCGGGCAGCCGAAGGCGATGGCGACGGGCAGCCGCTCACCGCGCCTCGCCGCGACCTGGTAGTGGTTGGCGCTGTCCTTGTGGATCTGCCAGTGCATCCCGATGGTGCGCTTGTCGTGGCGCTGGAGCCGGTAGAGGCCCAGGTTCCGGACGCCGTTCTCGGGGTGCTTGGTGTGGGTGAGGCCGAGGTTGAAGAAGGAGCCGCCGTCCTCGGGCCAGGTGAACAGCGCGGGCAGCTGGTCCAGGTCGACGTCGTCGCCGGTCAGCACCACCTCCTGGACGGGCGCGTCACCGGTCTTCACCTTCTTCGGCGGCACGTGCACCATCGAGCCGAGCTTCCCGAAGGCCTCCCGCACCCCGACGAAGCCCTGCGGCAGCTCCGGCTTGAGGAGTCCGCCGATCTTGTCGCTGATGTCGCTGTACGACTTCAGCCCGAGGGCCTTCAGCAGGCGCCGGTCGGTACCGAAGACGTTCATGGCCAGGGGCATCGAGGACCCCTTGACGTTCTCGAACAGCAGGGCGGGCCCACCCGCCTTGTTGACCCGGTCGACGATCTCGCCGACCTCCAGGTGGGGGTCGACCTCGACCTTGACGCGCTTGAGATCACCATCGCGCTCAAGAGCCCGGAGCAGGGAGCGAAGATCGTCGTAAGCCATGCGGTCCAGTTTGTCATCCCCGCCCACGCCGCCCCGCCGGGGCTCCCCCCGCGCCGCGCGCCGAAAGTCCGCCGCCCTCCCGCGCACGCGCCCGCCCCGTAGGGCGGCGGTCCCGAAGTCGAACGTGGCCCTTCCGCGCACGCGCCCGCGGGTCCGGCTTCGCGCCCCGGTTCCTTCATGCCGAGCCGGTACCCTGGCCGCGACACCGGGCTTCATCCCGCCCACCGCCGCTTCCTGGGGGACGCACCATGAGAGCCCTGATGTTCATCGTCCCGCTGGCTCTGACGATCTACGCGTTCATCGACTGCCTGAACACCACGGAGGAGGACACCAAGCATCTGCCGAAGATCGCCTGGGTCTTCATCATCCTGCTGTTCTGGATCGTCGGCCCGGTCGTGTGGCTCGCCGTCGGCAAGAAGCGCCACAACCGGGCCGGGGGCACCGGACCCGGCTCCTGGCAGCGGCGCGGGCGGCAGCAGTGGGTGGCCCCGGACGACAACCCGGATTTCCTCAAGTCGCTCAAGGACGACAAGGACGCCGAGGCCGAAGCCGAGGAGGAGCGGGGCCGCCGCGACGGCGGCACGGGCCCCGACGACAAGACCCCGCCCACGTCCTGACCCACTTCCTGACCCACGTCCTGACCGGGTATTCCGGCCCGCCGGGGTGATCTTTCCGACCGGCGCGGTGAGCACGTCGTGGGGGCGTCGTCGGCCATCCTCGGAGGGGTAGCAGCAGCGCGGGCCCGCCCCGCGCGCCCACCCCTGAGGAGCCCCCACATGTCCGAGACCCCCGCCGACATCGTCGCCCGCCTCCGGGCCTCCTTCCGCACCGGCCGCACCAAGGACCTCGCCTGGCGCACGGACCAGCTGGAGCGGCTGCGCGCCCTCCTCACCGAGCACGGCGACGATCTCGCGGACGCGCTGCGCGCCGATCTCGGCAAGGGCCGCAAGGAGGCGTACCGCACCGAGATCGACTTCACGGTGCGGGAGATCGACCACACGCTGGAGCACCTGGCCGACTGGCTGCGCCCCGAGCCCGCCCCCGTACCGCCGCACCTCGCCCCCACCGGCGCCGAGGCACGTACCGTGCTGGAGCCGCTCGGCGTCGTCCTGGTCATCGCGCCGTGGAACTACCCGGTGCAACTGCTGCTCGCCCCGGTCGTCGGCGCGCTCGCGGCAGGGAACTGCGTGGTGGCCAAACCCAGCGAGCTGGCGCCCGCGACCTCCGCCGCCGTGGCCCGGCTGCTGCCGCGCTACCTGGACCCCGAGGCGGTCGCGGTCGTCGAGGGCGCGGTCGAGGAGACGACGGCCCTGCTGGAACAGCGCTTCGACCACATCTTCTACACCGGCAACGGCACGGTCGGGCGGATCGTGATGACCGCCGCCGCGAAGCATCTGACGCCCGTCACCCTGGAGCTGGGCGGCAAGTCCCCTGCCTTCGTCGACCGGGGCACGGACCTGGCGGCGGTGGCCGCCCGGCTGGTCTCGGGGAAGTTCCTCAACGCCGGGCAGACCTGCGTGGCCCCCGACTACGTCCTGACCGACCCGGAGACCGCGCCGGCCCTCGCGGACGCGCTGGCGGGCGCGGTGGAGAAGCGGTTCGGCGCGGACCCGGCGGACCACCCCGAGTACGGGAGGATCGTGAACGAGCGCCACTTCGACCGGCTGACCGGGCTGCTGGACTCCGGCCGGACGGTGGCGGGAGGCGTCCACGACCGGGCGACGAAGTACATCGCGCCGACCGTGCTGGCCGACGTCGCCCCGGACGCGCCGGTGATGGGCGAGGAGATCTTCGGGCCGATCCTGCCGCTGGTCACGGTGGCCGGCCTGGACGAGGCGATCGGCTTCATCAACGACCGGGACAAGCCGCTGGCGCTGTACGCGTTCACCGAATCCGACACCGTACGGGAGCGGCTGCTGGCCGAGACGTCCTCGGGGGCGGTCGGCATCGGTCTGCCGCTGGCCCATCTCACCGTCACGGACCTGCCGTTCGGCGGGGTCGGCGAGAGCGGCATGGGCAGCTACCACGGGCCGTACTCCCTGGAGACGTTCAGCCACCGCAAGGCGGTCCTGGACACCCCGCTGGGCTGACCTGGCACAGGCGGCGGCCCCGGACGGGGAATCCGTCCGGGGCCGCCGTGGTGGTGTGCTGGCTCAGACCGTGTGCTGTCTCAGACCCCCGCGTAGGAGTGCAGGCCGGAGACGAAGATGTTCACGCCGTAGTAGTTGAACAGCCAGCAGCCGAACGCGACGAGCGCCAGGTAGGCGGCCTTGCGGCCCTTCCAGCCGGCGGTGGCGCGGGCGTGCAGATAGGCGGCGTAGGCGACCCAGGTGATGAAGGACCAGACCTCCTTGGGGTCCCAGCCCCAGTACCGGCCCCAGGCGTCGCCCGCCCAGATCGCGCCGGCGATGATCGTGAACGTCCACAGCGGGAAGACGGCCGCGTTGATCCGGTACGAGAACTTGTCCAGCGTGGACGCCGAGGGCAGCCGCTCCATGACCGAGGTGGCGAACTTGCCGGGCGTGCCACCGGAGGCGAGCTTGCTCTCGTAGGTGTCGCGGAAGAGGTAGAGGACCGTGCCGACCGCGCCGAGGTAGAAGACGGCCCCGCAGATGATCGCGGTCGAGACGTGGATCCACAGCCAGTACGAGTGCAGCGCGGGCACCAGCTGGTCGCTGTCGGTGTAGAGCGTCGTGACCGCGATGCCGAGGTCCAGCAGGACGGTGGTGACCAGCGGGAGTCCGATCCAGCGGACGTTCTTCTTCAGGGCGAGCAGCACCAGGTAGGAGCCGACCGCCACCGTGGAGAAGGTGATGGAGAACTCGTACATGTTGGCCCAGGGGGCCCGCTGCACCGACAGGGCGCGGGTGGCGACGCCGCTCGCCTCGACGAGGAAGGCCACCACGGTCAGCGAGACCGCGATCCGGCCCCACAGGTCGCCCTTGAACGTGCCGCCGGCCGCACCCGGGCCGTCGGGCACGTCACGCGTACCGGTGGCGGAACGGGTGACGACCTCGGGCCGGTCCAGCACGGCCGTACCACCGGCCTGAGCCTTCTTCACGGGGGCGGAGGCTCCGGGGGCGGACAGCGCGGCGGCGGTGCGGCCGACCTTGCTGCGGCTGCCGAGCACCCACTCCGCGATGTGCGCGAAGAAGGCCAGGGTGTAGACGGCCATCGACGAATAGATCAGCACATTGCTGGTGTTCGCCAGGCTCTCGTTGGTTGCGGCGGCGAGATTCACTTCTCAGCCCCTTCGGCAGGTGCTTCGGCAGGATGTACGGGCCGGCTCCCGGCCTCGTTCGTGGCATCGGTCGCGGCGCCGGTCGTGGCGTCGGTCGCGGCGTCGGTCGTGGCGTCGGTCGTGGCGTCGGTCGTGCCGGGCCCGTCCGGCGTGTCCGGTTTCTCCGGCGTGTCCGGGGCCTCCGCGGCGGCGGGGGCGACGGGCGCCGTGGTGACCAGGACGGCCGACAGGTCGCCCAGCTCCTCGGGGAGCCTCGCGGACTCGCTGCGGCCCAGGCCCGCCATCTCCACGACCGTGACGCCGTCGGCGCCCCGGACCGCCCGCACCCACACGCGGCGGCGCTGGATGAACAGCGAGCCGGCGAGACCGGCGATGGCGGCGACGGATCCGCCGAGCGCCCAGCCGTTGCCGGGCTGCTGCGAGATCTGGAAGCTGGCCCACTCCTCGACGCCGTCGAAGGTGATGGATCCGGCGCCGTCGGGCAGGTCCAGCTTCTCGCCCGGCATCATCATCTTCTTGAGGAGCTCGCCGTCCTCGCCCTTGAACTCCTTCATCTTGGACGTGTCCAGCTGGTAGACGTTCTGCGCCAGCCCGGAGTCGACGCCAAGGGAGCCGTGGTAGGCGCTGAGCGCCAGTACGGGGAAGTCCAGGGCGGGGAACTGCGAGAACATCTGGCCCTTGCCCTCGCCGGCGAAGGTCGGCACGAAGAAGGCCTTGAAGCCCAGCTGGGTCTTCTCGCCGTTCTTGTCCTTGTAGCCGTCCATCACCTTGATGGCGCCGGACGAGGTGATGTTGTTGTCGATCGGCAGCAGCGGGACCGCGGACCGCGAGACGACCTTCCCCTTGCCGTCCCGGACGGTGACGACGGGGGCGTAGCCGTGGGCGATCAGATAGATCTTGGTGCCGTCCACGACGAGCGGCTCGTTGACCTTGATGACGTCCTTGCGCTCGGCGCCGTCGGCCCCCTCGGTGTACGTCACCCGGGCCTCGAAGGTCCGCGGGGTGCCGCGCTGCGGGCCGCTCTTCTCGTACGTACCGACGAACTCGTCGAGCACGAAACTGAACGGGGCCAGCGAGTCGGAGTCGTAGAGCGAGCCCGACCTGAAGTCGTCGTACTGGGTGAGCGTGTTGGAGAAGCCGTCGCCCTCGACGATCAGCTTGCCGCCCTCCGACTTGAAAAGCTGCCCGGAGGCGAAGGCCACCAGCATCACGATCAGGGCGATGTGGAAGACCAGGTTCCCGGCCTCGCGGAGGTAGCCCTTCTCGGCGGCGACCGCGTCACCGACCTGGTGCGTACGGAAGCGCCGCTTGCGCAGGACGGCGAGGGCCGCCGCACGGACCTCCTCGGGCTCGGCCTCCGTGCGCCAGGTGGTATACGCGGGCAGCCGGGTCAGCCGCTTCGGCGCGCCCGGCGGGCGGCTGCGCAGCTGGCCCACGAACTGGCCGGTGCGCGGCACGATGCAGCCGATGAGCGAGACGAACAGCAGGATGTAGATCGCGGAGAACCACACCGAGCTGTAGACGTCGAAGAGCTGGAGCTTCTCGTAGATCGGGGTGAGGGTGGTGTGCTGGTCCTTGAAGGCCTGCACCTTCATGTCGTCGACGCTGGTCTGCGGGATCAGCGACCCCGGGATGGCCCCGAGGGAGAGCAGGAAGAGCAGGATCAGCGCCACCCGCATCGAGGTGAGCTGACGCCAGAACCAGCGCGCCCAGCCGATCACGCTCATCGCGGGTACGCCGGCCCCCGTGTCGGGGCGCTCCTCGCGGGGCGCGGTGGAGAGCTGTTCGCCCGCCGCGCCATGGGCGGAGCCCTGGTCGCGCTCGGCCTCGCGCTGCCGCGTCTGCGTGCTGTTCGCCTTGCTCATGAACTCAGATCCCTACAACGAAGCCGCTGGACCAGCTCTGCATGTGCTGCATGAGCGTGGCCCACACACCGGTCAGCAGCAGGATTCCGGTCACGATCATCATGCCGCCGCCGATCCGCATCACCCATGCGTAGTGGCGCTTGACCCAGCCGAACGCGCCGAGCGCCCTGCGGAAGGCGACCGCGGCGAGGATGAACGGGACACCGAGACCGAGACAGTACGCGACGGTCAGTATCGCGCCGCGCCCGGCGGTGGCGCTGTCGGTCGACAGCGCCAGTACGGAGGCGAGGGTGGGGCCGATGCACGGCGTCCAGCCGATCCCGAAGAGCGCGCCGAGCAGCGGCGCGCCGGCCAGTCCGGCCACCGGCCGCTTGTGGATGCGGAACTCGCGCTGCGTCACCCCCGGCAGGAGCCCCATGAAGAAGACGCCCATGAGGATCATCAGCACGCCGAGGACCTTGTTGAGCACCTCGGAGTGCACCTGGAGCTCTTGGCCGAAGTAGCCGAAGAGCGCGCCGGTGGAGGCGAACACCACGGTGAAGCCGAGGACGAACAGCGAGGCGCCCGCCACCACCCGGCCCCGTCGCGCCTCGGCGAGGTCGGTGCCGCTGACGCCGGTGACGTAACTCAGATAGCCGGGTACCAGCGGCAGGACGCAGGGCGAGAAGAAGGAGATGAGACCGGCCAGCAGGGCGAGCGGCAGAGCGAGCAACAGCGCCCCGGACAGGACGGTGTCGTTGTACGCGGCCAGCGTGACGGTCTCGTGGTGGGCGGCGAGCGGGATCACCGGATCACTTCTCCGCGATGATCGGGTCGATCATCTTGCGCAGCTCGTCCGCGTCGAGCGCCTGGAGCGTGCGGGCGGCGATCTTCCCGTCCCGGTCGAGGACCACGGTGGACGGGATGGCCTGCGGGTTCAGGGTGCCCTTGGGGAAGCGGAGGATGAGCTTGCCGATCGGGTCGTAGAAGCTCGGGTACTCGACCCCGTAGTCCTTCTCGAAGTTGATCGCCTTGTCCCGCTCGGGGTCCCTGGTGTTGATGCCGATGAACTGGACGCCCTGGTCCGCCGTCTCCTCGGAGACCTGCGCGAAGTACTTCGCCTCCAGCCGGCAGGGGCCGCACCAGGAGCCCCAGACGTTGAGCACGACGACCTTGCCCTTGTAGTCGGCGAGGTCGAGCGGCTTGCCGTCCAGACCCTCGCCGTCGAGCTTCGGCGCCGCCACCCGGTCGCTCTTCGCGACGGTGGAGATGCCGCCGCTGCCGGTGATGAAGTTGGTGTTGCCACCGCCTCCGGCCTTACTGCCCTCGCCGCACGCGGACAGCGTCAGGGCACCGGCCACAGCGGTGGCGGCGAGCAGGGTGAAGCGGCGTCGGGACGCGCGGCCAAAGCTCATGTGAAAAGTTTCGCATGGCGGATTCCGGGCTCCCCCGCGCCCCCCTCGGTGCCCGTAAAGCCCCTTGTCAAGCCTGTTTAAAGAAGGAGTTCCAGCCGCCGGCGGGCGCCTGTCCGACGTCCAGCGTCCGGAGCTTGGCGAGCACGGCGGGATCCTGAACGTCGAGCCAGTCGACGTACTGCCGGAACGACACGAGACGCACGTCGTCCTTGTCCGCCACCTTCTTGATCACTTCTTCCACGGCGTCCATGTAGATGCCGCCGTTCCACTCCTCGAAGTGGTTGCCGATGTAGAAAGGCGCGCGATTCGATTCGTACGCACGCCGGAAACCGGCGAGGTACGCTCCGGTCGCCTGAGTGCGCCAGCCCGGATAGCGCGAGGGCATGCCCTTCGTCGAATTCTGCGACTGATTGGCGAGGATGTTGTAGTCCATCGAGAGCACCTCGAAGGAGTGCCCGGGGAACGGCATCGCCTGCAACGGCAGATCCCAGACGCCGCCGCGCTTCACGGGCCAGGTCTGACGGCCGCCCGGCGAGCTGGCGTCGTAGCGCCAGCCCAGTTTGCTCGCGGTCGGCAGGAGATTGTCCTGGCCGAGCAGGCAGGGTGTGCGGCCGCCGATCAGTTCCTTGCGATAGTCGAACGGAAGCGGATCCTCGTTCTCCCAGCCGGTGTTCGTCCGCCATTCCGTGACGAAGGACACAGCCTGATTGATCTCGCTGTGCCATTGGGCGGGCGTCCAGCGCTCGACGGATCCGGAACCACCGCAGAAATGCCCGTTGAAGTGGGTGCCGATCTCATGGCCGTCCAGCCACGCCTGGCGCACGTACTTCAGGGTGTCCCTGACGTGATCGTCGGTGAGATAGCCGATGTCGGAGGCGCCGCGGGGGTTGTTCGGCGGACGGTAGAAGGATTTCTTCGACTCGGGCAGCAGATAGATACCGGAGAGGAAGAACGTCATGGCCGCGTCGTGTTCCTTGGCCAGTTCGAGAAAGCGCGGAAAGAGCCCGTTGCCGACCTCGCCCGCGCCGTCCCAGGAAAAGATCACGAACTGCGGCGGCTTCTGGCCGGGTTCGAGCGGGACGGGCGCCTGCGGCTGGTTGGGCTGTTTTCCGGTGTCGGCGGTCGAGCCGTCACCGATCAGCCGGACCTTGTTCTTCGGCGCGCCGTGTCCGTTGCCGTTGCCGTTGCCGTTGCCACTGGTGCCCGCGTCGCCTCCGCCGCCCTGGCCGGGCCCTCCGTCGTCGGAGGAGCCCGAGGCGCCACAGCCGGCGAGGCCGATCGCGGCTGCGGCGCCGAGCCCCGCCCCGAGCAGGCCCCTTCGATTGATCTCGCGCATGCCGTCCCCATCTGCGGTCGTTTTATCTCAAGCCCATACAAACTGCTGAAGGGTTAGATGGGGCGCGTAACACGTCGGTTCCGTGCATTTGGGGACTTTCTTTACGCTTTACCCCGCAGCCCGACCGGCGGTCCGCCCGAGATCCGGGCGCGATGTCCGTACGACGCTCGCACGCGCTTACGGGCAGCCCTGATGGGGGACGCGGAAGTGACCCTCCGCAGTTCTGCCGTCGGCCGACGGATCACCGACCGGTTTCGGGGTCACCGGTCGGCGCCGACGGATCGGCTTCCCTGGATCGGCTTCCCTGGATCGTCGAACTCACGCACGAGCGCGGAGGCGGCCCGTCGGCCGCCCTGGGTCCTGCCGTCACACTGCCGTCTGCCGGGCGGCGGTGTGACGACAGGCCCTGGCTAGCGGAAGGTCTCCACCAGGGCGTCGGCCAGGAGCCCCTGCCAGCAGGCGTGGTCGCGGCCGCCGTTGTGAACGGTGCGGACGACCCGGTACCCGCGGGCGCGCAGCGCCGGGACGAGAGCCTCTCCGTACTCGGCCGAAGCGGCCCCGTCGTGCAGGCCGAGGGCGAGGTGGACGACGGGGCCGGAAATCCGGTCCTCGCCGGGCGTGGCCCGGTCCTCGCCGGCCGTGGTCCGATCCCTGCCGGCCGTGGCCCGATCCCCGCCGTCGGGCAGCAGGTCCGCCTCCCCCGGGGCCCTTTCCTCGTCGTCCGGCCGCCCACCCGGCGAGGGCGACTGGACGAGAACCCGGAAGCTGATTCTCTGTCGGGTGGTGCGCAAAACAGGTGGTGCGGAAAAGGGGACGGGACCGCCCGCCGCGGTGCGCGGCAGCCGGTCCCGTACGTCCCGTCCCGTGGCGTCGGACTACGCGCCGAACGCCTTGGACTGCCCCTTCGCGGCCTTTCCCTTCACCGGCTTGGCCCCGGCCAGCAGGTGCACGGGCACCAGGTCGCGGGCCGGCTCCGAGTAGCCGACCGAGACGATCCGGTCGCCCCGGTAGGTGAAGCTCGTCAGCGAGGCCAGCGTGCACTGCCGCTTGCGCGGGTCGTGCCACAGGCGGCGGCGCTCGACGAAGGAGCGCAGGATCCAGATCGGCAGCTGATGGCTGACGCAGACCGCCTCGTGACCGCGCGCCGCGTCCCGGGCGGCGTCGAGCGCGCCCATCATCCGGACGACCTGCTCGATGTACGGCTCACCCCAGGACGGCTTGAACGGATTGGTGAGGTGCTTCCAGTTGTCCGGCTTGCGGAGCGCGCCGTCGCCGACGCCGAAGGTCTTGCCCTCGAAGACGTTGGCCGCCTCGATCAGCCGGGCGTCGGTGGCGAGGTCCAGGCCGTGCGCCTTGGCGACGGGGGCGGCCGTCTCCTGGGCGCGCTCCAGCGGGGAGGACACGACATGGGTGATGTCGCGCTGCGCCAGGTGGTCGGCAACCCGGTCGGCCATCTTCCGGCCGAGGTCGGAGAGGTGATAACCGGGTCGGCGCCCGTAGAGCACACCGTCCGGGTTGTGCACCTCGCCGTGCCGGACCACGTGCACCACGGTCAGCTGCTCGTCGCGGCCGACGCTCTCGTGGCCCGTGCTCTTCTCGCTCATGCGGTGGCCTCCGCCGCGGCACGGGCGGCGCCGGGCAGGGCGGCGGCGATGCGCTCGACCGCCCGCCCGTCGTGGGCCGTGGAGACGAACCAGGACTCGAACGCCGAGGGCGGCAGATAGACGCCCTGCTCCAGCATCGCGTGGAAGAACGCGGTGAAGCGGAAGACGTCCTGCTTCTTGGCGTCGTCGTAGTCCCGGACGGGCTCGTCCGTGAAGAAGACGGAGAACATGTTGCTCGCGGCGGACACGGTGTGGGCGACGCCCTCCTTGGTGAGCGCGTCGCCCACCAAGGAGCGCAGCTCGGCGGAGACCGCGTCGATCTTCGCGTACGCCGCGTCGTCCAGCAGCCGCAGCTGGGCGAGCCCGGCGGCGGTGGCGACCGGGTTCCCGGAGAGTGTGCCCGCCTGGTAGACCGGGCCGGCCGGGGCCAGGTGCGCCATCACGTCGCCGCGACCGCCGAAGGCCGCCGCGGGGAAGCCGCCGCCCATCACCTTGCCGAAGGTCATCAGGTCGGGCCGGACACCGTCGACGCCGTACCAGCCGGCCTTCGACGTACGGAATCCCGTCATGACCTCGTCGGAGATGTACAGCGCGCCGTTCGCCGCGCACAGCTCCTTGAGGCCGGCGTTGAAGCCGTCCGCCGGGGGGACGACGCCCATGTTGCCGGGCGAGGCCTCGGTGATCACGCAGGCGATCTCGCCCGGGTGCGCGGCGAAGGCGGCGCGCACCGCGTCCAGGTCGTTGTACGGCAGCACGACGGTGTCCCCCGCCGTGGCGCCCGTGACGCCCGGGGTGTCGGGCAGTCCGAAGGTGGCCACGCCCGACCCGGCGGCGGCCAGCAGCGCGTCCACGTGCCCGTGGTAGCAGCCGGCGAACTTCACGACCTTCGCCCGGCCCGTGAAACCGCGGGCCAGCCGGATCGCCGACATGGTCGCCTCGGTGCCGGAGGAGACCAGGCGCACCTGCTCGACGGGGTCGATCCGCGCCACGATCTCCTCGGCGAGCGCGACCTCGCCCTCGCCCGGCGTACCGAAGGAGGTGCCCCGGGAGACCGCCTCCTGGACAGCGGCGATGACCTCGGGGTGAGAGTGGCCGAGAATCATCGGTCCCCACGAGCACACGAGGTCGACGTACTCGCGGCCGTCGGCGTCGGTGAGATAGGGCCCGGTGCCGGACACCATGAACCGGGGCGTACCGCCCACGGCCCGGAAGGCGCGCACGGGAGAGTTCACGCCGCCGGGCGTCACGACGGACGCCCGGTCGAACAGCGACTGCGAAACTGGGGCTTCGTATGAATACGCCACTTTGGTCCTGATCTGCGATTCGGGTATCGGGAGGCCGGGCCGGGAAATCCCTAAGAATCTCGGCCACCGGTGAGCAGGGAGCGCGCTCCCCTCGTATCACGAAAGAGCGTCAGTCCCCTCGCGTCTGCGAAACTGGGCCGACATAGGGAAAGCTCACACATGCCATGGTGTCAGAGGCACGCACGGTCCTGCGGGCAGGTGTTTCACCGCACGCCGGCGGGGGAGGTCACTGACACGATGATCGGGTTGCGCGGCGGGGGCTGTGTCTCCTAAGAAGTAGTCGGGTGGATGAGATATGCATCGCGGTGGCGGAGTGGGCGAGGGTACCGACGACCTGGGGCCCGAGCCGGCCCGGCGAGGGCGGCACCGGCGCAGGGCCGAACGCGCCCAGAGCAGGGGCGCGGACAGCACGCCGCCCCCGGGGACCAGGAGCGGGGGCGGGATGGGGGTGACGTACAAGTACTTCGGCGCCCCCGACGGGGCCACCGCCGCACGCGTGCCCATCTCGATGCGCCCGGAGGAGCTCGGCGGTGACGAGCTGGGCATGGGCGGCATGTTCACCAAGATCAAGCCGGAGACCGTGGCCGCCATGGTCCTGACCGGGATCCAGGGCATACCCCTGCACAAGGTCCCCCCGCTCGAACTGGTCGTCCTCCACCCCGACTACGCCGTGGTCAAGCTGCCGATGACCGTCGTCGACCCGCTGCGCGGCGTCGGCGAGGAGTCGGTCGGCGCGGCGGCCTTCATCTGGTCCACGGTCCCCGACCGCGGCGGCCCGCGCGACGCCTTCAACGTCTACCAGCTGCTCCACGAGTGGCAGGACTTCTCCCACCGGCTGCACGACGCGGGGCATCAGGCGTACTGCCTGGTCTGGCCCTGATACGGGGACGAGCGGGGTTCGGCGGAGCGGGCTTCGGCGGAGGCGGCGGAGCGGGGTTCGAGCGGCGTCGCCCTCCGGAGCCCGCTCCCACGCGGCGTACCCCGGAGCTCGCCCGCACGCGGTGAGCCGGTGCGGCGTCAGCCGTCGCCCGCACGCGGCCGCGCGGCGTCGGCCGTCGACCATCGGACATCAGCCGTCGACCATCGGCCGGTTCGAGCCAAATATCGTGACGATTTGGCCGACAGCCGGTCTTCAGCCGGCCCACACGGCACGCCGATGCACAGGACCCCCGACCACTTGGAGGCCCGCCGTGGGCGACGTTCTGCCGGCCCCGTCCCTCCCCGTGCTCGTCTTCGGCGGCGGCATCCACGCGGCCGGCGACTGCTGGTGGCACGCCGTAGACATCCGGCGCCCCCGTCCACGTCGTACACCCATCGGGCGGCCCGGCTCGCGGAGCAGGAGATGCTGCTCCTCGCCGAGGAGATCGTCGACGACGCGCACGCCGCCCTCGGCCCCCTGGACGACGCCCCGGGCCACCCCGGTCCGCCCCCGGGCAGCCTCAGCCCCCGGTCGTCCCGGAGGGCTCGGCCGCCCCTCCCGGACGCCACCCCGGATCGCGCCCCGTCACCGCCAGCAGCCGCTCGAAGGCGGTAGCCCCCTCCCCCACCGGGAACGGCTCACCGAACACCTTCATCTCCCGGGCCTGCGGGGCCATCGCCGCCAGCCCCGGCCCCAGCTCGTCGAGCACGCGCTCGTCCGGCACGAAGTCCGCGCCGGTCGCCCGCGCCAGGTCCCAGGCGTGCACGGTCAGATCGCCGAGCACCATGAGCCCCACCGTCCGGGCCGGCAGCCCCATCTGCCCGGTCGTGCCCTCCTCGACGCCCGGCACGCTCCACGCCTCCACCAGCCGGGCGGTCTCGGCACCGAACCTGCCCCGCCAGTCGCCCGCCACGAACTCCGGCTCCTGGCTGAAATCCACCTCCTCGCGGGCCGCGAGGGCCTGGAAGTTCACGACCACCAGGAACAGGTGGTTCAGCAGCGCCCGTACGTCGTACTCGGCACAGGGCGTACCGCCGCCCAGCTGCCCGTCGTCGATCCCCCGCACGACGGGCAGGGCCCGGTCCGCGGCGGCTTCCAGCAGTTCACCGATCGTCTGAGTCATGCCTCCACCCTGCGCCCGCGCGCCGCCGGGCGTCTTGAAGAAACACGACAGGCGTTCCGAGGGCGCGGGACTAAAATCGGGTCATGGCCCCCGGACCCCGCCGCGACACCCGGGGCATCGTCGACGCCCCGGACCTGTTCGCGCACGTGCGCTTCCGCCGCCGTGAACCCGCCGACGGGCTGCGCCCGTATCTGGAGCACTACTGGCTGATCGACTGGGACCTCCCCGAGCCGTACGCCGCCCATGTGGTCCCGCACCCGTCGGTGAACCTGGTCTTCCAGCGGTACGAAGCCGGGGACGGCCCCCGGGAGCGGTCCGGGTACGCCGAGGTCGCGGGCGTCGACCCCGGGCTCTTCGCCCGGAAACTGTCCGGGCGCGGCCGGGTCTGCGGGGTGCAGTTCCGGCCCGGCGGGTTCCGCCCGTTCGCACCCGGACGCCCGGTGTCCGCGTGGACCGGGCTGCGGTCCGACGCCGCCGGGGCGCTGCGACTGCCGCCGCCTGTCCGGGGCGTCCTGGACCCGGACGACGAGGACACGCGGGTCGCGGCACTGGACGCCTTCCTGCTGGCCCTGGAACCCCGCCCCGATCCGCGGGCGACGCTGGCGATGGCCGTCGTCGACCGGGTGCGCGCGGACCGCACGGTGCTCCGGGTCGACCGGCTAGCCCGGGACGCCGGGCTCTCCGCCCGCTCCCTGCAACGGCTCTTCTCCGCGTACGTCGGCGTCGGCCCCAAGTGGGTGATCCTCCGCTACCGCGTGCACGAGGCGCTGGAGCGCGCCGGATCCGACCCGGCCGTCGACTGGGCGCGGCTCGCGGCGGACCTGGGCTACTGCGACCAGGCCCATCTGGTGCGGGACTTCACCGCGACGGTGGGCGTGCCCCCGACGGCGTTCGCCCCGCGTTGACGGCGGCCGGGCACGGCACCGCACGCACATCCACCCGCACATCCCCGCGCCCGTCCGGTCCCCGCACGCCCCGCCAAACCCCTGGCAGCCCGTCCCGTCCCGGTGGCATCCTGACCGGGTGAACGGACCCGAGATCACCATCGAAGTAGCCCCTGAGCTGCGACTCTTCGTTCCGCACGACCGTCGCGGCGGGCCCACGCCCCTCGTCACGGACGGCTCCTCGACCCTCGGCCATGTCATCGAGTCCCTCGGCGTGCCGCTCACCGAGGCCGGAACACTGCTGGTGAACGGCGCCCCGGTGGCCCGCTCGCATGTGCCCGGCCCTGGCCAACACGTCGACGTACGCGCCGTGGAACGCCCCCAGCAGGTCCCCGGCGCCCCCCTGCGCTTCCTTCTCGACGTCCATCTCGGGACGCTGGCCCGCCGCTTGCGGCTCCTCGGCGTCGACGCGGCGTACGAGAGCGAGGACATCGGCGACCCCGCCCTGGCCACCCTCTCCGCGCGGGAGCGGCGCGTCCTGCTCTCCCGGGACCGCGGGCTGCTGCGCCGCCGCGAGATCTGGTCGGGGGCGTACGTCTACAGCGACCGCCCCGCGGAGCAGCTCCGCGACGTCCTCGGCCGGTTCGCCCCGGCCCTGGCCCCGTGGACCCGCTGCACCGCCTGCAACGGCACCCTGGCCGGGGCCGCCAAGGACGCCGTGAGCGGGCTCCTCGAACACGGCACCCAGGAGGCGTACGACGTGTTCGCCCAGTGCACGGAGTGCTCCCGGGTGTACTGGCGCGGCGCCCATCACGGCCACCTGGAGACGATCGTGTCCGAGGCGATGGCCGAATTCGGGGGCGCGCCGGCCTGAGGGCTGCGGTTCGGGTCATGACAGGGACGGACCGCAGGCCCGGCGCGGGGCGCGAACCCCGGCCGGACAGGGCGCAGGCCCGGCGCGGACTCCGGCCGGACGGACCGCAAGCCCGGCGCGGACCACGGCCGGACGGACCGCAAGCCCGGCAGGGACCCCAGCCGGACAGGGCGCAGGCCCGGCGCGGACCCCGGCCGGACGGGGCCGCAGGTCCGTTTCGCGGCCCCCTGCCGTGGCCTCCCGCGGGCGGGGCGTCCCGCACCGCCTGCCTATCCTTCTCCCCGTACCCGATCAGCAGTCCGAGGAGATCGCCATGGCCGCCACCCCCATCGCCGTCATCACCGGCGCGAGCAGCGGCATCGGCGCCGCGACCGCCCGTACGCTGGCCGCCGCCGGCTTCCGGGTCGTGCTGACCGCCCGCCGCAAGGACCGTATCGAGACGCTGGCCGCCGAGATCACCGAGGCGGGTCACCAGGCGACGGCCTACCCCCTGGACGTCACCGACCGCGCGGCGGTCGACGAGTTCGCCACCGCGTTCCGCTCCCTCGCCGTCCTCGTCAACAACGCGGGCGGGGCGCTCGGGGCCGACCCCGTCGCGACCGGCGATCCCGCCGACTGGCGGCAGATGTACGAGACCAACGTGATCGGCACGCTCAACGTCACCCAGGCCCTGCTGCCCGCCCTCACCGCGAGCGGCGACGGCACGATCGTGATCCTCTCCTCCACCGCGGCGCTCTCCGCGTACGAGGGCGGCGGCGGCTACGTGGCGGCCAAGCACGGCGAACACGTCCTGGCCGAGACCCTGCGGCTGGAGATCGTCGGCACCCCGGTCCGCGTCATCGAGGTGGCCCCCGGCATGGTGAGGACCGAGGAGTTCGCCACCACCCGCTTCCGCGGCGACACCGAGAAGGCCGCCAAGGTCTACGCGGGCGTCGACGCCCCGCTGACCGCCGAGGACGTGGCCGACACCATCGGCTGGGCCGTCACCCGCCCCAGCCACGTCAACATCGACCTCCTGGTGGTCCGCCCCCGCGCCCAGGCCTCCAACACGAAGGTCCACCGCACCGGGTGATCCCGGCTCACGCCTTGAGGGACGGGGCGACGGGGCCGCCGGACTTCGCGACGTACCGGGGCGGCGCGTAGGGCCTCAGCCCTTCACGCACACCACCTGCTTGAGCTTCGCGACGACCTGGACCAGGTCCCGCTGCTGATCGATGACCTGCTCGATCGGCTTGTACGCCCCCGGGATCTCGTCCACGACACCGGAGTCCTTACGGCACTCCACGCCCTGCGTCTGCTCCTCCAGGTCCTTGGTCGAGAAACGCTTCTTCGCCGCGTTCCGGCTCATCCGGCGGCCCGCGCCGTGCGACGCCGAGTTGAACGACTTCTCGTTGCCGAGGCCCTTCACGATGTACGAGCCGGTTCCCATGGATCCCGGGATGATCCCGTAGTCGCCCGACCCCGCCCGGATCGCGCCCTTGCGGGTGACCAGCAGGTCCATGCCCTCGTACCGCTCCTCCGCCACGTAGTTGTGGTGGCAGGAGATGACCGGATCGAAGGTCACCCGGGCCTTCTTGAACTCCTTGCGGACCACGTCCTGAAAGAGCCCCATCATGATCGCCCGGTTGAACTTCGCGTACTCCTGCGCCCAGAAGAGGTCGTTGCGGTACGCGGCCATCTGCGGGGTGTCCGCGATGAACACCGCCAGGTCACGGTCGATCAGGCCCTGGTTGTGCGGCAGCTTCTGCGCCTGGCCGATGTGGAAGTCGGCCAGCTCCTTGCCGATGTTCCGCGAACCGGAGTGCAGCATCAACCAGACAGAACCGGTCTCATCGAGACAGAACTCGATAAAATGATTACCCGATCCGAGCGTTCCCATCTGCTTGGTGGCACGTTCCTGACGGAATTTGACCGCATCGGCGATCCCCCCGAACCGCCCCCAGAAGTCGTCCCACCCCGCCGTCGAGAACCCGTGCAGCTTCCCCGGGTTCACCGCGTCACCGTGCATCCCCCGGCCGACCGGGATGGCCTGCTCGATCTTGGAGCGCAGCCGTGACAGGTCACCGGGAAGATCGTTCGCGGTGAGGGACGTCTTGACGGCGGACATCCCGCAGCCGATGTCCACCCCGACCGCGGCCGGGCACACCGCGCCCTGCATCGCGATCACCGAACCGACCGTCGCCCCCTTGCCGAAGTGGACGTCCGGCATGACGGCGAGACCCTTGATCCACGGCAGCGTGGAGACGTTGCGCAGCTGCTGCATCGCCCCGTCCTCGACCGACGCGGGGTCCGCCCACATCCGGATGGGGACCTTCGCTCCCGGCACCTCTACGTACGACATAACCCCTCGATTCCCCCGAAAAGACTGAAAGCGCAAAACCGGTGCCAAGATCGGCAAACCTGTCGGCCGACCGGCGTTCACAGCGGCGCGTGCGATACACATTGTGTCCATCGGCCGCCTTCGAGCGGCAACCTGTTTTCCGTACCGAAGGGAGCCTGGGACGGTGCGAGACATGGCGTACGTACCCGGCGTCGCGCTTCTGGCGGCGCTCGTCGTCGGCTGCAGCGCCGGCTCCGACAGCAACGCGAACGGCGCCGACGGCAAGGCGGGCAGCCCGACGGTCACCCCCGCACCCCCGGGCAAGTACGAGACCCTGCCCGCCCCCTGCCGTGCCGTACCGCGCGGCATGCTCAAGGACCTGCTGCCCGGCGCCGCGGAACTGCCCGGGGACCAGCAGGAGAAGGTGTTCCGGGGGTCGGCGTCCGTCACCTACGACACCGACCGCAAGGTCGGCTGCAGCTGGAAGTCCGACGCGCCGAACGCCACCCGCAGCCTCTCCATCGACTTCGAGCGGGTCGTCTCCTACGACCCCGCGGTCAGCGACGACGACCGCGCCGACACGGTGTACGCGAAGAAGGAGAAGGCCGCCGGCCTGTCGTCGCCGGCGACCCCCGGGCCGGACGCGGAGAAGGACAGCGCGGCCCCGGGCGAGCAGGGGAAGGACAAGGGCAAGGGCGCCGACGCGGACAAGCCGGAGGACCCGGCGGCGGACGCCACGGCCTCGGCGGGCGGATCGGCAGACCCCTCGCCCTCCTCCTCGCCCTCCGGAGGCGACGGCGGGGGCGACAACGGCGACAGCGGCGCTGGCACCGGCACGGAAGAGGCCCTCCCCTCGCGCGTCCTCGACAACCTCGGAGATGCCGCATTTCTGCACGATCGGCCCACTCGGGCAGGTTCCACCGCACAGCACCGCACGGTGAGCGTGGTATTCCGCACATCGAACGTGGTCGTGACCGTCCGGTACGCCGAGCAGCCGGCCCTCGTCACACAGGTGTCCGACAGCAGGGAACTCCAGGAGAAGGCCCAGGCACTGGCCCGGAAGCTGGCCGAGACGCTCAGCGAATAGACCCCCGCCCGACGGGCCCCCACCGGCCGGATTCCGCTCTCCGGGGGCCCTCGGCGGCGGCACGGGCCGACCGCCGGCCGTCGTACCGTGGCTGTCCGGAAGACGTACCGCCCCGCTACCGAGCCCACCCGTACACCGCACGAACCGAGACCTCCAGCACCGAGAGCTCCGTGCCATCCGAGTGAAGGAACCATGCACCGATCAGCCCCGCGCCTGTCCCGCATCCTCGCCTGCGCCGCCGTTCCGGTGATGCTCGTAGCCGTCGGCTGCTCGTCGGACTCCGGCTCCGACAGCAAGAAGAACGCGGGCTCCTCGTCGTCCGGCACTCCCAGCGCCAAGCCCACGGAGCCGACCGTCGAAGCGGCGAGGTTCGACGATCTGCCCGACCCGTGCGCCTCGGTCGCCAAGAAGACGATCAAGGACCTGGTCCCCGAGGCCAAGAAGGAGAACGGCACGGCCGGCCGGTCCAACGACCTGGCCGCCCGCAGCAGTTGTTCCTGGAACGGCCTGGACGACAAGGGCGTCGACGGCTCGCAGTACCGCTGGCTGGACGTCGGCTTCACCCGCTTCGACTCGGACCAGGCGCTGGGCAGCGGCGCCAAGCGCGCCACCGCCGAGTACACGAAGCAGGTCACCAAGGCGAAGGCCTCGGAGGGTGCCGAGAAGGTCGCCGCCGAACCCACCACGGGCATCGGCGAGGAGGCCACGACCGTCACCTACGGCCTCAGCAAGACGGGCGAGGACTTCGCGTACGCCACCGTCGTGGCGCGCACGGGCAATGTCGTCGTCACCCTGACGTACAACGGCGCGGGTTACGCGGGTGCGAAGACTCCCTCGTCCGCGAGCATCGTCAAGGGTGCCCAGAAGGCGGCGAAGGAAGCGGTCGCGGCCGTCGCCGACACCTCCGACGCCAAGGTCACTCCCCCGGTGAAGGGCGGCTCCGACGACAGCAAGAAGGACGTCAAGAAGGACACGGCCAAGGGCACCGGCACCGGCACCGGCACCGACAGCGACAGCGACAGCGACAGCCCCACGTCGAAGACGAAGCCGAAGACGAAGACGAGCTGACGGCCCTCCCGCACGCTTTCCCGAGACCCGGCCCTCCCCGAGGGCCGGGTCTCGCCGTTCGGCCAAGCCCCCGCCCGAAACCTCACCCTCAGCCCCCGCCGAAGCAACACCGAAGCCCGCACCGAAGCCCGCACCAGAGCGCGCACCAGAGCTCCCGCCGGCCCCGAGAACAGCCCGCCAACTCCTCCCCCGCGCAACGGAACTCGCACACATGTGCCAGGCTGTCCCCTCGCCGGGCGTCTGAAAGCCTGGCCGAAAATCAATGCCGGGCGCACAAGCCGGGTTCGGGTACAGAGGTCGGGGAGGGGATCGCGCGTGGCCGCGATGCAGCTGACACGCACGCACCGCATACTCATCGGGATCGTCGTCGCCGGTGCGGTGCTCATCGCCGCGATCGGTTTCGCGGGTTCCTACGCCGCCGTGCGCGAACTCGCGGAGGACAAGGGTTTCGGCGAGTTCGCGCTGGTCTTCCCCATCGGCATCGACGCGGGCATCTGCGTCCTGCTGGCCCTGGACCTCCTGCTGACCTGGATGCGGATCCCGTTCCCGCTGCTGCGCCAGACGGCGTGGCTGCTGACCGCCGCGACGATCGCGTTCAACGGCGCGGCCTCCTGGCCGGATCCGCTCGGCACCGCGATGCACGCGGTGATCCCGGTGCTGTTCGTCGTCTCCGTCGAGGCCGCCCGGCACGCGGTGGGCCGGATCGCGGACATCACGGCCGACAAACACATGGAGGGTGTCCGGCTCACCCGCTGGCTGCTCTCGCCGATCCCGACGTTCAAGCTGTGGCGGCGGATGAAGCTGTGGGAGCTGCGCAGTTACGAGCAGGTCATCAAGCTCGAACAGGACCGGTTGATCTACCAGGCCCGGCTCCAGGCCCGCTTCGGCCGCAACTGGCGGCGCAAGGCCCCGGTCGAGTCGATGATGCCGCTGCGCCTCGCGAAGTACGGCGTGCCCCTCGCCGAGACCGCCCCGGCCGGGCTCGCCGCCGCCGGCATCGAACCGGCCCTGCTGCCGCCGGTCGAGGGGTCCCGCCCGAAGGCGGAGTTGCCGTACGAGCCTCAGCGGGAGCCTGGGCAGGAGCAGGCACAGCAGCACCCGCAACATCATCAGCAGCAGCAACAACCGGCGTCGCTCCAGAAGCAGGCACCCCAGCAGCACCAGAGCCAGCCCCAGGCCCAGCAGACCCAGCAGACCCAACCTCCCCAGCAGGCCCAGCAGACCCAGCAGGCCCCGTCCCCCGAACAACAGGGCCGGCACCCGCAACCGCAGGCCCTGGAGGCCCCGCAGGTCCCGCCCACCCACGACAGCCCCTGGTTCGCGGCGCAGAAGCTTCCGGAGGGCACGCCGCACGCCAGCGCATACGACCCGCGGCACGCCGAGGGCCTGGAGCCCACCCCGGCCGCCGTCCCTCTGGGCCCCGGCCGTACCCGGCCCCTCGGCAACGTCGGCACGATCGGCGCGGTCCCGCACCCCCGCAGCGAGGAGCCGCCCACGGAACCGGAGCCGGTCCAGCAGGCCGCCGACGAGGAGCCGTCCGCCGTTCCCGAAGAGGCTCCGCAGTTGGAGCCCTGGTCCCAGGACGACGAGGACTTCGCCAACCGGGCGTTCGAGGAGTACACCGCGTTGACCGATCAGGAGGGCCAGTACCCGACCCTCGCGGCCCTCGACATCACCCTGGCCGACAAGCGCGACGTGCACCACCCGCGCTCCACGGAGCTGCTCCAGGACCTCATGCCGCAGTTCAAGAGCCTCTACACCCAGCGCACGACGGCCGCCCAGAGCACCTGACGTACGGCCGCACAGCATGGCGAAGGGCCGCCGCCCGGACATCCGGGCGGCGGCCCTTCCCGTTGCGTACGCCGCTACGCGCCGAGCAGCCTGCGCACCCGGTCCGCCCCCACCGCGAGCAGCAGCGTGGGCAGGCGGGGCCCCGTGTCGCGGCTGACGAGCAGCCGGTAGAGCAGGGCGAAGAAGGACCGCTGGGCGGTCTTCAGCTCGGGCGTCGGCTTGGCGTCCGGCTCCAGGCCGGCCAGCACCTTCGGCACGCCGTAGACGAGCGTGGTGAGCCCGTCCAGCGACCAGTGCGTGTCCAGCCCTTCCAGGAGGAGGCGCAGCGACTCGCGGCCCTGGTCGTCGAGCGAGCCGAGCAACTCCTTGTCGGGCTCGTCCCGGACGATGGTGCGGGCCTCGGCCGGGACCTGGGTGGTGATCCAGTTCTCGGCCCGGTCGAGGCGCGGACGGGCCTCGTCCAGCGAGGTCAGCGGGTTGGCCGGGTCCAGCTCGCTGAGGATGCGCAGCGTCTGGTCCTCGGCGCCGGCGGTGATGTCGGCGACCGAGGCGAGCGTCCGGTACGGCAGCGGGTGCGGGGTGCTCGGGAGCTCGCCGGCCGCCGTGCGGACGGCACGGGAGTACGCGGCGGCGTCGGCGGGCAGCACCGTGCCGTCGGCGACCTTGCGGCCCAGCGAGTCCCACTCGTCGTACAGCCGCTGGATCTCCTGGTCGAAGGCGATCTTGAACGACTGGTTGGGCCTGCGGCGGGCGTAGAGCCAGCGCAGCAGCGGCGCCTCCATGATCTCGAGCGCGTCGGCCGGGGTGGGCACCCCGCCCTTGCTGGAGGACATCTTGGCCATGCCGGAGATGCCCACGAAGGCGTACATGGGCCCGATGGGCTGGACACCGTCGAAGACCTCGCGGACGATCTGGCCGCCCACCACGAAGGAGGAGCCGGGCGAGGAGTGGTCGACGCCGCTGGGCTCGAAGATCACGCCCTCGTACGCCCAGCGCATCGGCCAGTCGACCTTCCAGACGAGCTTGCCGCGGTTGAACTCGTTGAGCCGGACCGTCTCGGCGAAGCCGCAGGCCGAGCAGGTGTAGTTCAGCTCGGTGGTGTCGTCGTCGTAGGAGGTGACGACGGTGAGGTCCTTCTCGCAGTTGCCGCAGTAGGGCTTGTACGGGAAGTAGCCGGCGGTGTTGCCGCTGCCGTCGTCCTCGGCGGCGGCGCCGGAGCCCTCGGCGGCCTCCAGCTCGGCCTCGTCGACCTTCTTCTGCTGCTGCGGCTTCTTGCCGCCCTTGCCCTGGGCGGCCGACGGGTCCTTCTTCGTCCGGTAGCGGTCGAGGACGGCGTCGATGTCGGCGCGGTGCTTCATCGCGTGCAGGATCTGCTCGCGGTAGGTCCCGGCGGTGTACTGCTCCGTCTGGCTGATGCCGTCGTACTCGACGCCCAGCTCGTCCAGGGCCTGCGTCATGGCGGCCTTGAAGTGCTCGGCCCAGTTCGGGTGGGCGGAGCCGGGCGGGGCGGGCACCGAGGTCAGCGGCTTGCCGATGTGCTCGCCCCAGGTCGCCTTGTCGACGCCGGGGATGCCCTCCGGGACCTTCCGGTAGCGGTCGTAGTCGTCCCAGGAGATCAGGTGGCGCACGGTGTGCCCGCGGCGGCGGACCTCGTCGGCGACCAGGTGCGGGGTCATGACCTCGCGGAGGTTGCCGAGGTGGATCGGGCCCGACGGGGACAGGCCGGAGGCGACGACGACCGGTTTGCCAGGCGCACGACGCTCCGATTCGGCGATGACATCGTCCGCGAAGCGGGAGACCCAGTCGGTCTCGGTGCTGGTCTGACTCTCGGCCACGGTCGGCACGTCCTTCTCTCGTCTGTCGTTTCCCGATGGGGTACGGACCATTCTCCCAGCTACACCCAGCAGCGCGAAAACGGCTTTACGCCCCGTGGGATACTGGGGAGATCCCTTGGACACCCAAGAGAACCCCTCGTACCCCCTACGGAAACGGCAGCCAGACATGGCCTCGGTCCCTTCCCTCGCTTCCACGCTCCAGCAGCAGCTGGCGGACGCCCTGACGGCAGCTCTGCCGGATGCCGGCGCCGCGGACCCGCTGCTGCGACGTAGCGACCGGGCCGACTTCCAGGCCAACGGCATCCTGGCGCTCGCCAAGAAGCTCAAGGGCAATCCGCGGGAGCTGGCCGCCCAGGTCACCGCCGCCCTCCCGGCGGGCGGGCCGATCAGGGACATCGAGGTGTCCGGGCCCGGCTTCCTCAACATCACGCTCACCGACCGGGCGATCGTCGAGACGCTGGCCGCCCGGGCTGCGGACGGCGAGGGCCGGCTCGGCGTGCCGTTGAAGGACGACGCCGGGACGACGGTCATCGACTACGCCCAGCCGAACGTGGCCAAGGAGATGCACGTCGGCCATCTGCGGTCGGCGGTCATCGGCGACGCCGTGGTCAGGATCCTGGAGTTCACCGGCGAGAGGGTCGTCCGGCGGCACCACATCGGCGACTGGGGCACCCAGTTCGGCATGCTCATCCAGTATCTGATCGAGCACCCGGGCGCGCTGAAGCATGAGGGCGGCGCGAGCGACGGCGAGGCGGCGATGTCGACGCTGAACCGGGTCTACAAGGAGTCGCGGGCCCTGTTCGACTCCGACGAGGAGTTCAAGGCCCGGTCCCGGGACCGGGTGGTGGCCCTCCAGGCCGGGGATCCCGAGACGCTGGAGCTGTGGCACCGCTTCGTCGACGAGTCGAAGATCTACTTCCACTCGGTGTTCGACAAGCTCGACATGGTGATCGACGACCCGGACATCGTCGGTGAGTCCGGCTACAACGACATGCTGGAGGAGACCTGCCGGATCCTGGAGGAGTCGGGCGTCGCCGTCCGCTCCGAGGGTGCGCTGTGCGTGTTCTTCGACGATGTGCTGGGCCCGGACGGCAACAAGGTCCCGCTCATCGTGAAGAAGACGAACGGCGGCTACGGCTACGCGGCGACCGACCTCTCCGCGATCCGGAACCGGGTGCAGGACCTCAAGGCGGACACCCTGCTCTACGTGGTGGACGCACGGCAGTCGCTGCACTTCAAGATGGTCTTCGAGACGGCCCGCCGGGCGGGCTGGCTGAACGACGACGTCAAGGCCGTGCAGCTCGCGTTCGGCACGGTCCTCGGCAAGGACGGCAAGCCGTTCAAGACCCGTGAGGGCGAGACCGTGCGGCTGGAGGACCTCCTCGACGAGGCGGTCACGCGGGCCACGGCGGTCGTCCGGGACAAGGCCGACAAGGTGGGCCTGTCCGAGGACGAGATCGTGGAGAACGGCCGGTACGTCGGCATCGGGGCCGTGAAGTACGCGGACCTGTCGACCTCCGCCGTACGGGACTACAAGTTCGACCTGGACCAGATGGTGGCGCTGCACGGCGACACGTCGGTGTACCTCCAGTACGCGTACGCCCGGATCCGGTCGATCCTGCGCAAGGCGGGGGACGCGGTCCCGGCCGCCCACCCGGAGCTGGAGCTGGCCCCGGCGGAGCGGGCGCTCGGTCTGCACCTGGACCAGTTCGGCGAGGTCCTCGCCGAGGTCGGTGCGGGCTACGAGCCGCACAAGCTGGCCGCGTATCTCTACCAGCTGGCGTCCCACCTGACCACGTTCTACGACCAGTGCCAGGTGCTCAGCCCGGACAACGCCCCGGAGGTCGTCGAGAACCGGCTCTTCCTGGTCGAGCTGACCGCCCGGACCCTGCACCAGGGGATGGCGCTGCTGGGCATCCGGACGCCCGAGCGGCTCTGACCCGAAGCGCTCTGACCCGAAGCGTTGTCACGTGCGTGGGCTCGCACGGGTGATGTGCCGGGGCCCACGCGCGTAGGTCGGTCCGGTTCAGGGTGCGGTGAGTTCCACGACGACGTCGTAGACGGCCGGGTTCGGGGTGACCGGCTGCTTCGTCTCCTCGCGCGCGGCCCGGGTGCGGGAGGCGAAGACGGGGTCGGCGGTGGCGGCCTCCCACGCTTCCTGGCTCTGCCAGTGGGAGACGTTGACGAGCTGGAAGCGGGAGTCGGATGAGCGGGCCCGGTGCATCCGCGAGTCGATGAACCCCGGCTTCTCCCGCATGAGGCGGGCCCGCTCCTCCCACTTCTCGACGAACGCGTCGAGCTCGTCGGCGGAGATCTCGAAGACGTTGATGAAGGTGACGGGCGATCCCGGTGTGTCGGCGGCTAAGCCGTTCTCTGCGGTCATGCCGCAACTCTAGGAGTCGGCCGAACGGCTACTGCGGTCGGCCCAGCGCCCACCCCGACACGTCGGCGAGGCGTCCGCGCCACAGCGGCAGGGAGACGGGGGTCATCGCCCCGGAGACCAGGGTGACGTCTCGCAGGTGGATCCACCGGGGCAGCCGGGAGGCCCCCGCCGCGCCCTCCTCCGCGCGCAGTTCCCGTACGCCCTGGTCGACCGTCTCGGGGAACTCGGCGAGCAGGTTGGACCCCTCGCCCTCGACCTGGCGCAGGCTCCTGGCCCACTCCGCCTTCCACTGCTCGTGCCCGATGACGTCCCCGTGCAGCAGACCGCCGGGGTGCGTCAGGGTGAGGGGCAGGCTGGAGCGGGGGTCCTCGTCGAGGAGCTGGATGAGCAGCTGGAGCTGAAGGTCGGGCAGGGGTTCGGTGATCACGGCGGCGGACGGTGCCGGTGAGGTGTCGGCGGTGGCGCTCATGGGCCCTTCCCTTCACATGGCGGACGACGGTCGTCCTCCCCACCTGCCCGGCGGGCGCGGAAGCACGCCCCCGGGGAGCAGACCGGCCTCAACGGGACCATGACCCGGGAAGCAGGCCGGTCTCAACGGGACCATGCCCCGGGGAGCACGCCGGCCTCAGCGGAGGCACGCCCCGGGAAGGGAGGCCTGGCCTCACCGGAGGCACGCCCCCCGGAGGGAGGCCGGGCCTCAGAGGAAGCGGCGGATGGGCAGCACGGCTGCTTCCCGGGCCCGCTGGAGGAGGTCGCGGCGCTTCCACCGTCCGCGCTCGATCAGCACGCTCTTCTCCCGGTCCTCGTCGAAGTGGCCGTCGAGGGTGGCGGTGAAGTCCCGGTCGAGGACGGCGAGCATGACCTCCTCGTCGTGGTCGAGCGAGCGCCGGTTGAAGTTGGTGGAGCCGATGAGGCTGGCGATCCGGTCCACGGTGAGGGTCTTGGCGTGCAGCATCGTCGGCTGGTACTGGTGGATCTTCACGCCGCAGGCGGTCAGCTCCTCGTAGAAGCGCTGCCCGGCGAGCTGGCAGACCCGCTTGTCGGTGTGCGGTCCTGGCAGCAGGATCTCGACCTCCACCCCGCGCCGGGCGGCGTCGCAGAGGAGCCCGGTGAAGTAGGCGTCGGGGGCGAAGTAGGCGGTGGTGAGGCGAATACGTTCCTCGGCGGACTCCAGGACGACCCGGATCAGGGTCTGCATGTCCTGCCAGCCGAAGGAGGCGGAGCCGCGTACGACCTGGACGACGGCGTCCCCGTGGCGCTCGCTCACGACGAACCGGTCCCGCTCGTCGAAGAGCTCCTCGTGACACTCGGCCCAGTTCTGCGCGAACGCGGCGGCCAGGCCGTCGACGGCGGGGCCGGTGACCTTGACGTGGGTGTCGCGCCACTCGTGCTCGTTGCGGGCGTCGCCGCACCATTCCTCGGCTATCCCGACGCCCCCGGTGAACGCGGTGCGCTCGTCGACGACGAGGACCTTGCGGTGGCAGCGGTGGTTCTGCTTCATCGGCGAGAGGTGCAGCGGCTTGCGGAACCAGGTCACCGTGACCCCGGCCCGGTCCATCAGCTCCAGCTGCTCCTTCTCGATGAGCCGGCAGCCGAACCCGTCGAGCATGAGCCGCACCCGGACCCCGGCCCGGGCCCGCTCGGCCAGCGCCTCGGCGAACCGGAGAGCGATGTCACCGCGCCAGTAGACGAACGTCATCAGGTCCACGGTGTGCTCCGCGCCCCGGATGGCCTTGAGCATCGCGCCGAAGATCTCGTCGCCGTTACGGAGCGGGAGGAGGGCGTTCCCCTCGGTGGCGGCGATGCCGATCAGCCGCTCCAGCCTGCGTCTGAGCCGCAGGGACCGCTCCTCGCAGGTGCGCGTGTCCAGGGCCAGAGGGTCGGAGGCTTCGGCGGTCGCGGACATGGGTCACCTGGTGGGGAGGCGGGCTGGAGCGGCAGACCGGCCGGAACCGGACGGACCGCGAGGACCCGGCGACTGTACTCCTGTACGAATCCGGACGGAATCGGCCTTCCGCGACCGAGGGGCGTACGTACCCCTCGGCCGCTGGACGGGAACGGGGCCGGGGCGAACCAGGACGCGCGTCAGGTCGCGGGCTCCCACCCGGTCTCCGCGTTGCCGTAGACGTACTCCGGCCGGCCCTTCATCCCACTCGTACGGAACAGCTTCCCGTGGTCGTCGATCCGTACCACCCCTTCCTTCCCGCCGCTGCTCCACTCCAGCTCCAGGTACCAGCTGACGTCGTAGCCGACGGCCTTCATATCGAGGTTGAAGACCTCCACGTCCTCGGACGTCACCTTGTACGGGAAGTCCACGGCCGGAACCACCACGTCCCCCTGCCTCCCCGGCACCGGCCGGAGGGTGGGGTGCCCGGCGTCGAGATGGGAGGTGAACGTCTGGGGCGCGATCCCGCTGCCGCAGCCGTTGCCCATCAGGTACGCCGACCAGGGCAGCGGAGCCTTGCGGGAGACGACGCGCACGTGCATGCCCTTGAGGACCACCGCCTCCCGCGAGGTCCCCTGCACGGTGAGCTGGAGCAGCATGCTCCCGGCGTCGACCCCGCCGTACGACTCCGCCCAGCCGCGCCGGTCCTGCGGCGCGGGCGGCGGGTCCAGCTCGTCGGGGCCCCGGTTCACGAGGTAGTGCTGGCCGCAGGGTTCGTCCCAGTTGTACGAGGAGATGCTGACGGCCGGCGGCGCACCGAGGCCCGTACCGCTGCCACCACCGGCTTTGCCGCCCTCCGGCTGCCCCGGCCCTGATCCTGCCGAGGGCTTCACGGACGGCGACCCCGCGGCGGAGGCGGAGGCGCTCGCCGAAGGACTGGCCGAACTCGGACTCGCGGAGGGCCGGGACGTGGCCGAGGCGAAGCTTTCCGGCGTGGGCCCGAGGTCTCCGCCCGCGTCCTCCACCCGGTCCGCGGCGCTCCCGCCGTCCTTCTTCCCCGACCCGACGAGATCGGCGGCGACGACGGTGGTGGGGACGAGGAGCGCGGCGACCCCCGCGGTGGCGATGAGCACCCGCGTACGCCGGGAGAGCCGGGACCACCGGGAGCCCGCCCCGGACCGGGAGCCCCCCGACGCGACGGACGGCTCGGACAGCTCGACGGCCTCAGGGACGTCGACGGCTTCGGGAACAACAACAGGCACAGGGACAGGAGCAGGGGCAGAGGCAGGGGCACGGGCAGGAGCAGGGGCGGAAGCGGGAGCGGAAGCAGGCTCAGCCGTCCTCGGTGCCGTCCCCGGTGCCGTCCCCGCCGGAGGCCGCCGCCGGGCCGCGTCCGCCACGATCCACCGCCGGTGCACCTCCACCAACTCGTCGCCGGACGCCCCGCATACCCGCGCGAACCGCTCCACCGGGGCGAACTCGTTCGGCACGGCGTCCCCGTTGCAGTACCGGTGGAGCGTCGACGTGCTGACGTGCAGCTTCCCCGCCAGCACACCGTAGCTGCGCCCCGAACGGTCTTTCAGATCCTTCAGCAGAGCCGCGAACTCCACGGCCTCCGGCGTCGCCACGACGGCGTTCCCCTTCCTCGTGCGTCCCGGAACGGCGTTCCAGGGACGCGGAATCCCCGCAGGTCACCGTACGCGTAGACGTTCCAGCATCCCCAATGGTTCGGCAGGCGTTGCGGCCGGAATCCGCCGTCCCACAAGCTCGGACCAGACCACAGCAGGACAGCACCACCGCGGACCGGCCGCTCAACCGGACCACCACGTCAACCGATCACGGGGAGTACCACCGCCATGCGCACCAACCGCATCCGCACCACCGCCCTCGCCGCCACCGCCCTCGTCGCCGCTCTCTCACTCACCGCCTGTGGCGGCGAGGACAAGGCCATGGGGACGAAGGCAGCCGGCGCCGCCGAGACGGCGACGCCCGCACCGACGAACACCGGCAGCACCAACGGCACCGGCGGCACCGGCGGCACCGGCGGCACCGACGAGAAGGCGCAGCCGGACGCACCCAAAGCCGGCACGCCCGACACCCAGACCGTCCCCGCCGGGGGCAAGCACGCGGGCGGCAACGGCAACGGCAAGAAGCCGGAGACCGCGCCGAACGAGAAGGCCGCACCGTCGATCCCGGCCTGCACGCCCACGAACTCCAAGGTCAAGGTCTCCTCGGTGAGCCGCCCGATCAACCACCTGCTGCTCACGGTGACCAACACGGGCTCCACCAACTGCGCCGCCTACTACGCCCCGTTCCTCCGCTTCGACGGCGCGCAGTCGGTGTACCCGATCCTCGACGACAGCAAGCCGCAGGCGGTCGTCACGCTCTCCCCCGGCGAGGAGGCGTACGCGGGCATCGCGCTGCTCGGAGAGCCCGGCCAGAACGAGCCGGTCCCGAGCGACAACGTCGGCGTGATCATGGTCGACAGGAACAACCAGTCGAAGGGCGAGTCCACGCTGAAGCTCCCGGCGGAGACCGCCACGGACGGTCTGGGCTTCGTCACCTACTGGCAGTCGGACGTCGAGAACGCCCTGATGTTCTGAGCTCCCGAGAGGTACCGCAGGCCAGCGCCTGACGCGCCGTAACCCTGCGCGACCCGTACAAATTTCTTGTACGGGTCGCGCATGCGTGAAGTGGGTCACGGGGTGGGAGTGGGAACCCTATGCACCCCAGAAAGCGACAGCGTAAGAACGCGTCGACGATGAAGCTCGTGGGCAAGCTGCTGGCCCGGTTCCGCACCGAGGCGGGCATGACGCAGGTCGAACTCGCCCAGGCCGCAGGCGTACAGGAGGACACGATCGCCTCCGTCGAGCAGGGCAGGCGCTCACTCGTCCCGGATCTGGCGGAGACGATCGACGATCTGCTGGACACCAAGGGCGCGCTGGCGACGGCGGTCGACAACATGCCGGAAGTCGACCTGATCCCGCTGTGGGCCGAGGACTACATCGACATGGAGGGGGACGCGCTGGCGCTGTCCTGGTACGACAACCAGGTCATCCCGGGCCTCCTCCAGACGAAGACGTACGCGCAGGCTGTGTTCAGCAACAAGATCCCGGTCTACAGCCCGGAGGAGATCGAGACGCAGACGGCGACGCGGCTGCAACGCCAGCAGATCCTGGACCGGAAGAAGCCGCCGACCACCAGCATCGTGATCTGGGAGCCGGTCCTGATGATGAAGCTGACCTCGGACGAGGAGCACCGGGAACAGCTCCGCCACCTCTACGCGATGGCCCAACTCCCCGGCGTCTGCCTCCAGGTGCTCCCGCTCGACAGCAGGGTCCACGCGGGCCTCAACGGCCCCTTCATCCTCCTGGAAACCCCGGACCACCAGCACGTCGCGTACACCGAAACCCAGCGCGGCAGCCAGCTGATCTCCGACCGGAACGAGGTCAGCATCCTCGCCCAGAAATATGCGATGCTGCGAGCCCAGGCGCTCAGCCCTGTGGAGACCCTGCGCCTGCTGGCACGCTTACTGGGAGAGACATGAGCACCGCACTGAACTGGTTCAAGTCGAGCTACAGCGGCGACGAAGGCGGCGCGTGCCTCGAAGTCGCTTACAACTGGCAGAAGTCGAGCCACAGCGGCAGCGAGGGCGGGGCATGCCTCGAAGTCGCTTACAACTGGCAGAAGTCGAGCCACAGCAGCGACGAAGGCGGGCAGTGCGTCGAGATCGCCGCCCACCCCGCCGCCGTCCACGTCCGTGACTCGAAGGACATCGAGGGCCCGACCTTCACCGTCGCGCCCACCGCCTGGTCGGCGTTCGCCGCCTACGCGGCCACCGCCTGACCCCGCACCGCCGTAAGTCTCATGCCCGGACCGTCTCGTAACGGAGCATCGCGACCCCGTTCCCGAAGGTCCGGGTCTCCACCAGCCGGAGCATCTGCCGCTCCTCCGCGTCCCGGAAGAAGCGGCGGCCCCGGCCGAGGATGACCGGGTGGACGTAGATCCGGTACTCGTCGATCAGATCGGCCCGCCGGAACGACTCCAGCAGATCCGCGCCGCCGACCGCCAGGTCCCCCGAGGCGGCGTCCCGCAGACCGCGCACCTGCTCGGGGTCGACCTCGTGCAGCAGGGTCGCGTTCGGCCCCACGCTCTCCAGCGTCCGCGAGAAGACGAACTTCGGCATGTCCCGCCAGATCCCCGCGAACTCGGCCATCGGTCCTTCGTTGGCCGGGTCCTGATCGGCGGTCGGCCAGAACTCCTCCATCAGCTCGTAGGTGACACGCCCCTCGACGAAGCCGCCCATCGTCCGGAAGTAGTCGTTGAAGTGCTGGTGCACCTCCTCGTCGACGGTGTGCCAGTCGATGTCGTGGTCGGGCCCTTCGAAGAATCCGTCGAGGGAGAGGGAGATGGACGTGACGATCCTGTTCACCGGGGGCTCCTGTCGGATCGGCCCGGTCGACGGGAACGACGTCCGGGCGGCGCGCACAACGGGCCTCGACGATATGCCCGGGCACTGACAGAGCCGGGTCTAGCCGCGCCCGCCCCCCTGTACGGTCCCCGGCCGTCTCCCCCGTACGGTCCCCCGCCGGACCAGCTCCTCCCGCCAGTCCCGCTCGACCGGCTCGTCCGGCCGTACGGTCTCCGCCAGCGACGCGAGGATCGGCTCGGCGGTGGCCCAGAGCAGCGCCCCGCCGACGCCCGGAACGACCGTGCGCCGCGCCCCGGGGATACGGGAGACGAGCCGGCGGCCGAGGTCGGGCGAGTGGGAGGCGTCCTCCTCGCCGTACCAGACCTCGACCGGGACGGTGATCGCGCCGAGATCGATGGGCCAACGCCCCATGGCGAGCACGGTGTCCCGGGCGTACCCGGCCGCCGCGCCCTGGGAGAACGCCTCGTCGAGGGCGCGGCCGTAGGCGGCGGCGAAGCCGGGGTCCTCGTACACGGCCAGGTCGCACGCCGGACTTCCGGCCAGAACCATCCGCCGCATCGCGTCCGCGTCGAACCCGGCGAACACCTTCTCCGCCCCGACCGGGTCCTCCGCTACCCGCGCGACCAGGCCCCGCAGATCGTCGGGCAGGGCGGGTGCGAACCCGGGGTCCGCGACCTCGTCGGCGGCCGAGACGAGCGTGAGCGCGGAGACGACACCCGCCGCCGCGCAGGCGAGTGCGAAGGGCGCGCCCTGCGAGTTCCCGAGCATGGCCGGCAGCGGGCCCAGCCCGCGCAGCGCGGTCAACTCCCGTACGTCGTCCACGAAGTCCGCGAAGGTCCGGTCGGGCGCGGGCGTGGAGACGCCGAGCCCGGGGCGGTCTACCGAGACCAGCCGGACTCCCTCGTTCTCCACGGCCCCGGCGCCGATCCCGAGCCACCGGCTGGTCGCGGCCCCGGGCGAGAGCAGGACGGGCAGCCCGTCCTGCGGCCCCCACTCGGCCCAGCCGAGCACCCTCCCGTCGGAGAGGAGTGTGGTTCCGAGGCGGGCGGGATCATCGACGTACAAACTCATGCCCGACATCATTATCCAGCCACCCCCGCCCCGCACCGGCTTTCGGCCCCCGGGCCCGGCGCGACGCCCAGTGGCGGTGAAGAGATCGTCGTGCGTCAGTGCCACCGCCCGGCACATTGTCAGTGCCGCCGCCTAGGCTCCCCACCATGGCGACGCTCCCCAACCCGCTCCCCTCCCTGGCCACTTCCGGCCTGGACCTCCCGCCCGGCACCCTGGTGGACGCCACGCTGGACGGCCCCTGGCACGAGCCGCTGCTCTGGTACGCGGACGGCCCGGCGGCCCCGCGCGACTGGCCGTACCTGCGGGCGGCCGGGCGGCGGGTCGGGCTGCTTCCGGTGCTGGTCGCGGGCGGTCTGCGCGACCAGTGGCCCGAGGGCTGGGACCTCTGCCCGGACGACGCGTCGTATCCCGGCGACCACGACGCCGACGAGGTGCTCGCGGGCTACTGGTATTGATCGCGGCTCAGCGGGGGGCCTGCCACCACGACGTCCCGCTGACCGCCGCCGAGTAGCACTGACTGCACGACCGGCTGCGCGATCCGGTGGAGCTGTCCAGCGCCGCGGTGTTCACCGCACTGGAGGCACGGCTGGCGCTCACCCCCTGACCACCCTGACCTTCCTCGCGCTCGACCTGGACCACCCGGCCGCCACCGCCCTCACCGCCTGGTGGGCGAAGCCCAAGCCGCTCTGGAAGACCCCGGTCCGGCTGCTGACCCACCTCGGCACACCGGACGAGGCGAAGGCCGCCGAGCTGTGGACCTTCGTGACCTCCGGCGCGGACGACAACGGGCAGTTGATGACCTGGGTGCTGCTCCGCGCCCGGCTCGACGGCACCCACCGCCTGCTCGTCGCCGAGCGGCTGATCGGACAGCGCGGCGTCCGCGCGTACGTCCTGCACCGGGTCCTGATCGGAGTGGCCGATCCCGCCCAGCCGCTCCGGCACCACGCCGTCGACCCGCGCAGCCACAGCTGGCTGCGGCGCGCCCAGGAAGTCGCCGACGACCCCCGCCTCACCGACGCGGCCCGCGCGATCGGGCTGAGGACCGCCCGCGAGCACTACGCGTTCCGCTACCCGGACCCCCCGGACCAGGTCCGGCCGGCCCTCACGGACAGGCAGTTGGCGGAGGCCCACGCCTGGGCGGAGGCCCGCGCCGACCGGACCACCGTGGAGTGAGCCCTCGTACTCATGCGGCCGGGAGACCCCCGAGGTTGACTCGGCCGCATGAGCGAGAACAGCCACGACGGCGACAGCACCCCGGTGACCGACCCCGCGCCCGCCCCTGCCCCCCGCGCGTGGGTCGCCCCCCTGATCTCCACGCTCGTGTCACTACCGATGGGCCTCGTGGCGCTGTTCATCGGCGGTCTCAGCCCGATGGCGTGCGACTCCTGCAATGGCGCGGCAGCCAACGGTTTCCACGACAGCTGGACCATCGCGTGGACCGTCCTGTGGATCGGTCTGATCGTCGCCCTGATCGTGCTGATCGCCGCCTGGGCCACCCCCCACCAGCTCCGCTACGCCGCCCGGCGCGTGGGCCTCGCCCTCACCGCCCCCGCCACCGTGATGGTCGCTTTCGTAGCATTCATGGCACTGGTCGACTGGCCCTGACAGAAAGTGTCCACCCCCATGAACGACACGAACCTCACGACCACAGAGGCGACGGCAAAAGCGACGGCAGAGGCAGAGGCAGAGGCAGAGGCAGAGGCAGAGGCAGAGGCAGAGGCAGAAGCGGCGGCAGAAGCGACGGCATCCGCGGAACGCCTGATAGCCGAGTTCCGCGCCCTGCCCGCCACCAGCGACCGCAAGCCCGAGATCATCACCGAGCTGGACGCCAACGCCCAGGCGCTGCCGTTCCTCGTCTCGGTCGTCGCCGACCCCGCCGAGTACGACCTCGCCCGCGTCGAGAGCGCCACCGTCCTGCGCCTGTGGCCCCCGGTCGATCCCGCCCTGCGCCACGAAGCGGGCCGCGCCCTGCTCACCGCACTGCGGGACCCGCAGGAGGACCTGGTCCGCCAGTACGCGGCGATGTCGCTGGCGCCCTACACCGCGGACCCGGTCGTCGCCACGGTTCTGGACACCACCGCACGAGCCGACGAGGACCCGCTCGTACGGGACAGCGCCCGCTTCTCCATCGAGGAGGCCCACCGGCTCCAGGAGACCGGAGCGGGTGGGCCGTGAACCCCAACAGGCCGACCGGACCGGCTCAACGCCGACCGGACCGGCTCAACGCCGACCGGACCGGCTCAACGCGAGCAGACCGGCTCAGCGCGAGCAGACCCAGACCGGCTCAGCGCCGGGCGTCCCGCCCCAGCCACTGCGCGGCCTCGGTCGCCCAGTAGGTGAGGATCATCTGCGCCCCGGCCCGCCGGACCCCGGTCAGGCTCTCCAGGATCGCCTTGTCCCGGTCGATCCAGCCCCGCTCGGCGGCGGCCTCGATCATCGCGTACTCGCCGCTGATCTGGTACGCCGCGACCGGCACGTCCACGGACTCCGCGACCTTGGCGAGGATGTCCAGATACGGCCCGGCCGGCTTCACCATGACCATGTCCGCGCCCTCCTCCAGGTCCAGCGCCAGCTCCCGCAGCGACTCGCGGGCGTTGGCCGGGTCCTGCTGGTAGGTCTTGCGGTCGCCGGTGAGCGAGGAGCCGACGGCCTCGCGGAAGGGGCCGTAGAAGGCCGAGCTGTACTTCGCGGTGTAGGCGAGGATCGACACGTCCTCGTACCCGGTCTGGTCCAGGGCGTCGCGGACCACGCCGACCTGGCCGTCCATCATCCCGCTGGGGCCCACCACATGGGCCCCGGCGTCCGCCTGGACCTGGGCCATCTCCGCGTACCGCTCCAGGGTCGCGTCGTTGTCCACCCGGCCGTCGGCCGTCAGGACCCCGCAGTGGCCGTGATCGGTGTACTCGTCCAGGCACAGGTCCGACATGATGACGAGCTCGTCACCGACCTCCTCGCGGACCGCGCGCAGACCGAGCTGGAGGATGCCGTCCGGGTCCGTGCCCGCCGTGCCCCGGGCGTCCTTCTTCGCGTCCTCCGGCACACCGAAGAGCATGATCCCCGAGACCCCGGCCGAGACCGCCTCGACGGCCGCCTTCCGCAGGGTGTCCAGGGTGTGCTGGTGCACACCGGGCATGGCCGAGATGGCGACCGGGGCGTCGATGCCCTCCCGCACGAACGCGGGCAGGATCAGGTTCGCGGGGTCGAGCCGTGTCTCGGCGACCATGCGCCGCATCGCCGGGGTCGTCCGCAGCCGCCGGGGGCGGGAGCCGGGGAAGTTTCCGTACGCAGTCATCCTTCGACGATAGACCCGTACGCAGTCAGGTCTTACCGACACCCGCGCCGGGAAAGGCCGGCAGACAGTCCGCCGGCAGACAGTCCCCGGCCACCGACCCGCCGACCGACCCCGAAGACGCCGGCAGGCCCGGCCGCCGATCCGCCGACCGACCCCGAAGACGCCGACGGGCCCGGCCACCGAAGCGACCGGGCCCGCTCACCCCCGTACTCGTACGGGGGGGGCTCACCCCCCGTACGCGTACGCCTACGTCGTCGTCCGACGCCTGCGCGCGCCCGGGCGCCGCTCGCTCGGCCGGGTCACCGGGTCACCGGCCTCCTTCGCCGCGTCCCGGCGCTGCGCGCCGAAGGCGGCGAGCGCCTCGGCGAGCTTGTGCACCGACGGCTCCGGCGACAGCACGTCGACCCGCAGGCCGTGCTCCTCGGCGGTCTTCGCGGTGGCGGGGCCGATACACGCGATCACGGTCACGTTGTGCGGCTTGCCCGCGATGCCGACCAGGTTGCGCACCGTCGAGGACGAGGTGAACAGGACCGCGTCGAAGCCGCCGCCCTTGATCGCCTCACGGGTGTCGGCCGGCGGCGGCGAGGCGCGGACCGTGCGGTACGCGGTGACGTCGTCGACCTCCCAGCCCAGCTCGATGAGCCCGGCCACCAGAGTCTCGGTGGCGATGTCCGCACGCGGCAGGAACACCCGGTCGATCGGGTCGAAGACCGGGTCGTAGGGCGGCCAGTCCTCCAGCAGCCCGGCGGCGGACTGCTCGCCGGACGGCACCAGGTCCGGCTTCACGCCGAAGTCGATCAGCGCCGCGGCGGTCTGCTCGCCGACGGCGGCGACCTTGATGCCGGCGAAGGCACGGGCGTCGAGCCCGTACTCCTCGAACTTCTCCCGGACCGCCTTGACGGCGTTCACGCTGGTGAAGGCGATCCACTCGTAGCGCCCGGTGACCAAGCCCTTGACCGCGCGCTCCATCTGCTGGGGCGTACGCGGCGGCTCGACGGCGATCGTCGGCACCTCGTGCGGCACCGCGCCGTAGGAACGCAGCTGGTCGGAGAGCGACGCGGCCTGCTCCTTCGTGCGCGGGACGAGCACCTTCCAGCCGAACATCGGCTTGGACTCGAACCACGCGAGCTGGTCGCGCTGGGCGGCGGAGCTGCGCTCTCCGACCACGGCTATGACCGGCCGGTGGCCCTCGGGCGAGGGCAGCACCTTGGCCTGCTTGAGGACCTGGGCGATCGTCCCGAGGGTCGCCGTCCAGGTGCGCTGCCGGGTGGTGGTGCCCGCGATCGTCACGGTGAGCGGGGTGTCGGGCTTGCGGCCCGCGGAGACCAGCTCACCGGCGGCGGCGGCCACCGAGTCCAGCGTGGTGGAGACGACGGCGGTCGCGTCGCTCGCGCCGACCTCGTTCCAGCACCGGTCGGAGGCGGTACGGGCGTCGACGAAGCGGACGTCCGCACCCTGCGCGTCACGCAGCGGCACCCCGGCGTACGCGGAGACGCCGACGGCGTTCGCCACGCCCGGGACGACCTCGAAGGGCACCCCGGCGGCGGCGCAGGCGAGCATTTCCGCCCCCGCGTTCCCGTCCAGGCCCGGGTCGCCCGCGACAGCACGGACCACCCGCCTGCCGCCCTTCGCGGCCTCCATGACAAGATTGGCCGCATCCCTGAGAACGGGTACACCGACGGTTGTTGACGAGGTGTCAACGACGGTCAGCTCAGGCGTGCTCACGCCTGCCCGCGCATGGCTGCGGACGACGTCGAGCACATCGGGCTCGGCGACAAGGACGTCCGCGCTCGCGAGCGCCTCGACGGCGCGCAGGGTCAGCAGTCCCGGGTCGCCGGGACCGGCGCCGAGGAAGGTGACCTGCCCTTGGGCGGACAGGGCCGGAAAGTCGGATGCGGCGGGGCCGGTGGGGCTCAAAGTGCTCGCTCCCCCATAAGACCGGCCGCACCCTTGGCGAGCATCTCGGCCGCGAGTTCGCGACCGAGGGCCGCCGCGTCGCCGTGCGACGTGGGGACGGGACCGGTGGTGGACAGCTGTACGAGCGAGGAACCGTCGGTGGTACCGACGACTCCGCGCAGGCGCAGTTCGTTGACAACCTGTCCGTCGACCAGGAGGTCGGCCAGCGCACCCACAGGTGCGGAGCAGCCGGCCTCCAGGGCGGCGAGCAGGGCACGCTCGGCGGTCACGGCGGCCCGGGTGTACGGGTCGTCGAGCTCGGCGAGCGCGGCGGCGAGGTCGGCGCTGGACGCGGCGCACTCGATCGCCAGTGCTCCCTGGCCGGGAGCGGGCAGGACGGTGTCGACCGGCAGGAACTCGGTCACCTCACCGCTCCGGCCGAGACGGCTGAGCCCGGCGGCGGCGAGAACCACCGCGTCGAGCTTCCCGTCGCGCACGAACCCGATCCGCGTGTCGACGTTGCCCCGGATGGGGACGGTCTCGATCCGCAGTCCGTGGGAACGGGCGTACGCGTTGAGCTGCGCCATGCGGCGCGGCGAACCGGTGCCGATGCGGGCGCCCTCGGGCAGCTGCGCGAAGGTCAGCCCGTCCCGGGCGACCATCGCGTCGCGCGGGTCCTCGCGCTGCGGCACGGCCGCCAGCACGAGGTCGTCGGGCTGGCTGGTCGGCAGGTCCTTGAGCGAGTGGACGGCGAAGTCCACCTCGCCCCGCAGCAGCGCCTCGCGCAGGGCCGCGACGAACACGCCGGTCCCGCCGATCTGCGCCAGGTGCTCGCGGGAGGTGTCCCCGTACGTGGTGATCTCGACGAGCTCGACGGCGCGCCCGGTCACCTCGCGAACCGCCTCGGCGACGAGTCCGGACTGGGCCATGGCGAGCTTGCTGCGCCGGGTGCCCAGCCGGAGCGGCGCGGGGTTCCGCGCGCCCGGGGATGAGTTGTCGGTCATGACCGCCCTCTATTCGGGTCGTTCAGGTCTGCCCGGGAGACGGCGGCCACCGTCTGCGGGTCGAGGTCGAAGAGTTCTCGCAGCGCGTCCGCGTACCCGGCGCCGCCGGGCTCGCTGGCGAGCTGCTTGACCCGCACGGTGGGCGCGTGCAGGAGTTTGTCGACGACGCGGCGCACGGTCTGGGTGATCTCGGCGCGCTGCTTCTCGTCCAGGTCGGGAAGGCGGCCGTCCAGCCGGGCGATCTCGCCGGCGACCACGCCGGCGGCCATGGTGCGCAGGGCGACCACGGTCGGGGCGACGTGCGCGGCGCGCTGGGCGGCGCCGAAGGCGGCCACCTCGTCGGAGACGATGGTGCGGACCCGGTCCACATCGGCGGCCATCGGGGCGTCGGCGGACGCCTCGGCGAGCGACTCGATGTCGACGAGGCGCACACCGTCGATGCGGTGGGCGGCGCCGTCGATGTCCCGCGGCATGGCGAGGTCGAGCAGGGCGAGCCGGACCGGGCCGGCCGACTGTGCGGGCACGGTGACGCGGCGCAGCGCGGTCGCCCGGCCGGCCCCCGGGGCGGAGGCGGCGGAGCCGTTCTCCACCCAGGCGGCGTGCTGGTCGACGTCGGCCGGGGCCGGGGTGACGGTGGCCGTCGGCCGCTCGGGCGCGGCGTCCAGGGTCACGCCCAGCGCGTCGGCGAGGGCGTCGGCGGTGAGCACGAGGCCCGTGGAACCGGTGCAGGAGACGACGATGTCGGCACGTGTCAGTTCGTCACCGACCGCGGACATCTCGACGGCCCGGGCGCGTACCGCCGTGTCGTCGCCCTGCTGGAGGATCTCCACCAGGCGGTCCGCGCGGGAGCGGGTCCGGTTGGCGACGACGATGTCGGCGACGCCGGTGCGGGCGAGGGTCGCGGCGGCCAGCGAGGACATGGATCCGGCGCCGATGACCAGGGCGCGCTTGCCCGCGGCCCAGCGCTCGGGGTCGGCCCCGGCGGCGAGCTGCTGGAGCCCGAAGGTGACGAGCGACTGCCCGGCCCGGTCGATCCCGGTCTCGCTGTGGGCGCGCTTGCCGACCCGCAGGGCCTGCTGGAAGAGGTCGTTCAGCAGCCGTCCGGCGGTGTGCAGCTCCTGGCCGCGCGCGAGCGCGTCCTTGATCTGGCCGAGGATCTGTCCCTCGCCGACGACCATCGAGTCGAGGCCGCAGGCCACCGAGAAGAGGTGGTGGACGGCCCGGTCCTCGTAGTGCACATAGAGATAGGGAGTGAGCTCTTCGAGACCGACGCCGCTGTGCTGGGCGAGCAGGGTGGACAGCTCGGCGACGCCCGCGTGGAACTTGTCCACGTCGGCGTACAGCTCGATGCGGTTGCAGGTGGCCAGCACGGCCGCCTCGGTCGCGGGTTCCGCGGCGAGGGTGTCCTGGAGCAGCTTGGCCTGGGTCTCGACAGCGAGGGAGGCCCGCTCCAGTACGGAGACGGGGGCGCTGCGGTGGCTCAGTCCGACGACGAGGAGGCTCATGCCGGCATCACGGCGGGCATGTCCCCGTCAGGTCCCTTCCGGCTGGCGGGCGTGGCGCGCATCGGGGGCGCGCCCTCGTCCTCGGCGGCGACGGTGTCCTCGCCGGCCTTGCGCTGCTCGTGGAACGCGAGGATCTGGAGCTCGATGGAGAGGTCGACCTTGCGTACGTCGACGCCCTCGGGCACCGACAGCACGGTGGGCGCGAAGTTCAGGATGGAGGTCACACCGGCGGCGACGAGCCGGTCGCAGACCTGCTGGGCCGCCCCGGGCGGGGTGGTGATCACGCCGATGGACACACCGTTGTCGCTGATGATCCGGTCCAGGTCGTCCGTGTGCTGGACGGCGATCCCGGCCACCGGCGTACCGGCCATGGCGGGGTCCGCGTCGATCAGCGCCGCGACCCGGAAGCCGCGGGAGGCGAAGCCGCCGTAGTTGGCGAGGGCCGCGCCGAGGTTGCCGATGCCGACGATGGCGACCGGCCAGTCCTGGGTGAGCCCGAGCTCGCGCGAGATCTGGTAGACGAGATACTCGACGTCGTACCCGACACCGCGGGTGCCGTAGGACCCCAGGTAGCTGAAGTCCTTGCGCAGCTTCGCCGAGTTGACGCCGGCCGCCGTGGCCAGCTCCTCGGAGGAGACCGTGGGGACCGATCGCTCGGAGAGGGCGGTCAGGGCGCGCAGATACAACGGAAGTCGGGCGACGGTGGCCTCGGGAATTCCTCGGCTACGGGTCGCCGGTCGGTGAGTTCGGCCAGTTGCCACGGTGCTCCTGCGGGATGAGCGGGGCTGCAGGCGGCCGTATGTCCCAGGACCGCCCCGTCGAATGCAGGCTATGTCTTTGTGAACGCGTGCACAAAGATGGTGTCCGTTTTGTCCGGTCAAAGTGACCGGGGTCACGCGCATTCCCCGCGCGATCCCGGAACCGGGGACCGCATCGGCCCGTTGCAGCCTCGAAGGGGGCAAAGCGGTTCACACTCCTCACAGCCAAGCCCCCGAGGCCACTCAAAACGCCCGCAATGTTAACCGGGTTTCGCGTCCGCACCCAGCGCCTTGCGCAGCCTCGCCGGGTCCACACGCCAGAACGTGTGCTGTTCGCCATCGATCAGCACCACGGGAATCTGCTCCCAGTACTCCTTGTACAGCTCCTCGTCCTCGGTGATGTCCTTCTCCACCCACGACGCACCGGTCTCCTCGCAGATCGCGCTCACCACCACCCGCGCGTCCTCGCACAGATGACACCCGGGCTTCCCCACCAGCGTGACCACCCGCTCGGCGGGCTTCTTCCTCTTACGTCGCAGCAGAGCACTCATGCCTTCATTCTGCGCCCGCGTCCCACCACCCCGGCCCGCCCGGAATCGACCGATTCACCATTCCGACCCGCAGCGTTCACGCCCACGCATCGCGGCAGGTCGGGCAGGCGCGGACGGACTGGCTATGCTCACGGCATGGCCGCTCTTGGATGGCTCACACCCCGTAGGCGTTCCGCTACCGCACGGAGCGTCCTGGCAGGCGAGGCCGCCGCCGAGGCCGCGCGCAAGACCTCGGCCGCAGACGACACGTCCGCCCTCCTGACCAAGGCCCCGGAAGAGGCGGACGCGACACCGCCCGGGGAGCCCGCGTTCCCCGTCGCCGGGGACGACCGCGCCGCCGCCTTCTTCGACCTCGACAACACCGTCATGCAGGGCGCCGCGATCTTCCACTTCGGCCGCGGCCTCTACAAGAGGAAGTTCTTCGAACGCCGCGAGCTCACCCGGTTCGCCTGGCAGCAGGCCTGGTTCCGGCTGGCCGGCGTCGAGGACCCCGAACACATGCAGGACGCCCGCGACAGCGCCCTGTCCATCGTCAAGGGCCACCGCGTCTCCGAGCTGATGTCGATCGGCGAGGAGATCTACGACGAGTACATGGCCGACCGCATCTGGCCCGGCACCCGGGCCCTGGCCCAGGCCCACCTGGACGCCGGACAGAGGGTCTGGCTCGTCACCGCCGCCCCCGTGGAGACCGCCACCATCATCGCCCGCCGCCTCGGCCTGACCGGCGCGCTCGGCACCGTCGCCGAATCGGTCGACGGCGTCTACACCGGCCGCCTGGTCGGCGAACCCCTGCACGGCCCCGCCAAGGCCGAGGCCGTCCGCGCGCTGGCCGCCGCGGAGAGCCTGGACCTGGAGCGCTGCGCCGCCTACAGCGACTCGCACAACGACATCCCGATGCTCTCGCTGGTCGGCCACCCCTACGCGATCAACCCCGACACCAAACTCCGCAAGTACGCCCGCGCCCGCGACTGGCGGCTGCGCGACTACCGCACCGGCCGCAAAGCGGCCAAGGTCGGCATCCCGGCCGCCGCCGGCGTCGGCGCGCTGGCGGGCGGCACCGTCGCCGCCGTCGCCCTGCACCGCCGCCGCCGCTGACCGCGCCCCTGCCGCACCCCCTCCGCGCCCCGTGCCCGCCCGCCACGAACGGTCACGGGGCGCAGCCACGCCCGGAGCCTGACCCGATCGCGAGTCCGTCCGCCGACGCGGGCGACGCCCCCTCCGGCCAGCCCGATCGCCGGCGCCCGGCCACAACCCGTCGCCCCCGTAGACAGATCACGAAGTAATCCGATCAGTAAACGGTCACCAAGTGCTACTTGATACGTCACTTAGCGATAACAGAAGCGACGGAACCGGTGATTTAGACAACTGGGTGTAGCGCTGCCTGCACGAAGCGTTATTCTCCTCAGACGCATCACGGAAGCCGCCACTCGCTACCACGAGTGACGTTTTTCGAACTGCTCGTGATGGAAGCTCTGCCTCTGGGAGTCCCGTGTACCCACACGTCGGGGTTGACGCCTCGGGCCTGGCTACGCTGCGTGCATCGGTCATTGACCGCTTGCGCGGCTTCGTCCCCACCGCGTACGCCGTCCCCGCATTTGCCACCCCTGCACCTGCCGGCCCCTGCTATGCCCTGGCCGAACGCAGTGCGGCGGTCGGAAGACGCGGCACCCGCGCCGCCCCGGCCCCGTCGACCGTCCGCCGTCCCACCGCCGACAGCGACAGCGCGCGCATGATGGATCTCGTCGAGCGCGCGCAGGCCGGTGAGGCGGATGCCTTCGGCCGCCTGTACGACCAGTACAGCGACACCGTGTACCGGTACATCTACTACCGCGTGGGCGGCAAGGCGACCGCGGAGGACCTCACCAGCGAGACCTTCCTCCGCGCGCTGCGCCGCATCTCCACGTTCACCTGGCAGGGCCGCGACTTCGGCGCCTGGCTGGTCACGATCGCTCGCAACCTGGTCGCCGACCACTTCAAATCCAGTCGTTTCCGACTGGAAGTGACCACCGGCGAAATGCTCGACGCCAACGAGGTGGCGCGCAGCCCCGAGGACTCCGTCCTGGAGTCCCTCTCCAACGCCGCTCTGCTCCAGGCCGTGCGGCGACTCAACCCCCAGCAGCAGGAGTGCGTGACCCTGCGGTTCCTCCAAGGCCTCTCGGTCGCGGAGACCGCCCGGGTGATGGGCAAGAACGAGGGCGCGATCAAGACCCTCCAGTACCGAGCCGTACGGACGCTCGCCCGACTCCTGCCGGACGACGCCCGCTGATCGACCTCTGCGTGACCGTCCCGTCACGCACTGGTCCGATCATCTTTCGTGCGTAACCCAAGTGCCGAGCGCCTCGTTGTGCCGGTTGCAGGCCCCCTGTCGTCGCCCCCTGTCCGTAACCACTCACTCCATCGAGTGGAAACGCTCAAGGTGCGCAACCTTCCGGACCGCCAGGGGAGTCGACCGTCATGACGAGAGGAGGTGCCGCCAGTGATCGCAAACGTTTCGGCACACCGGCGGGCGAACGCCTTCGCCCAGGCCCTGGAGGAGCAGACCCCCCAGGGTGCGGCGGCCGTACAGCCCGCGGAACCGGCCGACCAGGCCGACCGCGAACCGCTGTTGGCCCTGGCGAACGGCCTCGGTGAGCTACCGAAGCCGCAGTTGGACCCCGAGGTCAAAATGGTGCAGCGAGCCCAGCTCGTCGCGGCCATGGAGACCATGTTCGCCGAGGGCGGCGCGTCCACGGGCCCTACGGTGCCCGTACAACGGGGCAAGGGGGCCCACCGGGCCTCACCACTGCGGAAATTGCGACCCCGCTCCCGCTGGGCGAAGGGGCTCACCGCCGGCGGGCTCACCGTCGGCGTGGCCGCGGGAGCGTTCGGCGGCGTGGCCGCCGCCAGCTCCGACGCCCTCCCCGGTGATTCGCTCTACGGACTGAAACGCGGGATGGAGGACATCAGCCTCGGCATGGCCAAGGGCGACGCCGACCGCGGCGAGGTCTACCTCGACCAGGCCTCCACCCGGCTCAGCGAGGCCCGCAGACTCATGGAGCGCGGCCGGTCCGGCACCCTCGACCACGAATCCCTCGGCGCCGTCAGACGCGCGCTCAACGGCATGTCCCACGACGCCTCCGAGGGCCACCGTCTGCTCCACTCCGCCTACCAGCGCGACGGAGCGATCGGCCCGATCCAGACCCTGGACACCTTCTCCCGCTCGCACCGCGACGCCTGGAGCAGCCTCCGCGACCGGCTGCCCGTCCAGCTCACCGACGTCCGCGACGAGGTCAGCTCCGTCTTCGACGCCATGGAGGACGAGGTCGCACCGCTCCAGTCCCTCCTCCCCCGCCCCCCGGGCGAGGACAAGGGCTCCGGACGTTCCGACACCTCCGCCACCCCGGGCACCGGCTCGTCCCGGACCGATGCCCCCGCGCCCCCGGCCTCCCCCGAGAAGCCTGGGTACCGCACCGACGGCGGAACCACCCCCGAGCCCTCCGGCCCGTCGGAATCCGCCGACGCCACCCCGGAGGACGGACTGCTGGGCGGCGGCACGGACGGCCTGCTGGACGAACTCCCGACGGACGGCCTGCCCGAGCCCTCCCCCGAAGGCCGGCCCAGCGCACCCGCCGCCCCGGACGTCACCCTGCCCCCGCTCCTCCCGGGGCTCCTCCCCGGCCTCGGCATCAACGGCGAGAACCTCAAGCCGTAGAGGGGCGGCTACGACGGAAGGGGGCCGGTACGCGATCCGCGTACCGGCCCCCTTCCGTCGTAGCCGGTCAGGTCAGAAGAACACCGACCGCCGCTGCACCAACAGCTTGTACAGCGTGTGCTGGATCTGCTCCCGCACCTGGTCCGTCAGATTGAACATCAGCATCGGGTCCTCCGCCGCCTCCGGCGGATACCCGTCCGTCGGAATCGGCTCACCGAACTGGATCGTCCACTTCGTCGGCAGCGGCAGCGCGCCCAGCGGCCCCAGCCACGGGAACGTCGGCGTGATCGGGAAGTACGGGAAGCCCAGCAGCCGGGCCAGCGTCTTCGCGTTCCCGATCATCGGGTAGATCTCCTCCGCGCCCACGATCGAGCACGGCACGATCGGCGCCCCCGCCCGCAGCGCCGTCGACACGAACCCGCCCCGGCCGAAGCGCTGAAGCTTGTAACGCTCGCCGAACGGCTTGCCGATGCCCTTGAACCCCTCCGGCATCACCCCGACGATCTCGCCCATCTCCAGCAGCCGCTGCGCGTCCTCCGCACAGGCCAGCGTGTGCCCCGCCTTGCGCGCCAGCTCGTTGACGACCGGCAGATGGAAGACCAGATCGGCGGCGAGCAGCCGCAGATGCCGGTCCGCCGGATGGTTGTCGTGCACCGCGACCTGGAGCATCAGCCCGTCCAGCGGCAGCGTCCCGGAGTGGTTGGCCACGATGAGCGCCCCGCCGTCCGACGGGATGTTCTCGATGCCCTTCACCTCGACCCGGAAGTACTTGTCCGCCAGCGGCCGCAGCACCGACATCAGGACCTGGTCGGTGAGCTCCTCGTCGTAACCGAACTCGTCGACGTCGTACTCACCGGTGACCCGCCGCCGCAGGAACGCGAGCCCGCCCGCGATCCGCCGCTCCCAGCCGCCGGAGGAACCGTCCACGCCCACCGCGTCCCGGAGCTCCGGGCCCCCCTCCCCCGCCTCCGGGGGCAGCCCGGAGGCCTCGGGGGCCTGCGCCCCCGGCAGCGCGCTCACCGGAGCCGAGGCACCGTCGCCCCGACCGCCGCCGGGACCGCCCGCCCCGGTCCGGCGCCGCGCCGGACGCGACGCGCCACCGGACCGCGAACGGTCGTCGTCGAACGGAATGACCTTGGCGTCCGCCATCGTCGGTGCGCTCCTCTACCTGGCGCCGTGAGTCGTCTGTACCGCACCGGCCCCGCGCTCCCGCGGCCCGGCGCCTCCCGGCAGCGGCAACGCCGCCAGCCGGTCCACCGCCCTGCCCACCGCCTCCGGCGGCAGCAGCCCCGGGCCCCGGCTCCGCGCGAACTCCGCGAACGTCTCCGCCGTGGTGAACTTCGGCCGGAAACCGAGGGTCTCGCGCATCTGCACCGTCGAGACCACCCTGCCATGGGTGAGCAGCCGGATCTGTTCCGGCGAGAAGTCCGTCATGCCGATCGTACGGAGCGCCGAGCCGACCCAAGTGACGGCGGGCAGCAGCACCGGCACCGTCGGCTTCCCCAGCCGCCGCGAGCACTGCGACAGCAGCAGCACCCCGTCGCCGGCGATGTTGAACGTGCCGCTGTTCAGCGTCCCGCGCCGGGGCTCGCCCGCCGCGATCCCCAGGACGTCGATCACATCGTCCTCGTGCACGAACTGGAGCCGGGGGTCGTAGCCGAAGACGGTCGGCAGAACGGGCAGCGACAGATAATCCGCGAGCGGCGAGTCCGGCCGGGGCCCCAGGATGTTGGCGAACCGCAGCACGCACACCGCCACATCCGGCCGACGGCGGGCGAAGCCCCGTACGTACCCCTCGACCTCCACCGCGTCCTTCGCGAAGCCGCCGCTGGGCAGCGACTTGGGCGGTGTGGTCTCGGTGAACACGGCGGGATCGCGGGGCGCCGACCCGTACACGCTCGTACTGGACTTCACCACGAGCCGCCGCACCGTCGGGGACTTCTGACAGGCGCCGAGCAGCTGCATGGTGCCGATGACATTGGTCTCCTTGATCGCCGTCCGGCCGCCGGCGCCGAGCGCCTTGCCGGAGACGTCCAGGTGCACGACCGTGTCGACGGCGTGCTCGGCCAGGATCCGCGCCAGGGCGGACTGCCGGATGTCCGCGCGCACGAACTCCGCGTCGCCCAGCTCATGGCCGGGCGCGACCGCGTCGACGGCGATCACCCGGTCCACCCCGGGCTCGCACTGGACGCGCCGGACGAAGCGGCCCCCCAGCTGCCGGGCCGCTCCTGTGACGAGCACGACCTTGCCCAAGACCCGGCTCCCCTGCTTCCCGCGGTAACTTCCCTGGCCGTCACCGTAGCGGGTGGACGCCGCCCTGTGACGACCCCGTGCTCCGAAACGCACCGCAGCCCCTCCACCGGAACGGCGGAAGGGCTGCGGATCTCACGAACTGCGTTCGCCTACTTCTTGTTGCGACGCTGAACGCGCGTGCGCTTGAGCAGCTTGCGGTGCTTCTTCTTGGCCATCCGCTTGCGCCGCTTCTTGATAACAGAGCCCACGACTACCCTCGCTCACTTCATTTTCACTGGTGCGGGGCGTCTGGGCCCACACGACCTACGTCGGCCTAGCCTACCCGCCACCGTCCGAGGGACGTAATCCGCAGGCAACCTCAGGCTGATTCCACCCCCACAAAGGACTCGCGGAGATACGTGTGAACCGCTTGCTCCGGCACCCGGAAGGACCTGCCCACCCGGATCGCCGGCAGATGACCACTGTGCACCAAGCGGTACACGGTCATCTTCGACACTCGCATGACCGAGGCGACTTCCGCCACGGTCAGAAACTTGACCTCGTTGAGAGGCCTCTCGCTGCCAGCAGCCATGACCCACCTGTACCTTCCGCACCGGACGCGCACCGGCTTCCCCTCCGGTGACTCTTCGTCGCTGTGCGCTCACTCCACAGATTAGGGGCGCGTGGTGCGAGTGGGGAAGAGGAGAGACAGCCACCGGCCTACGGTGACAGACGGGCCCGATTGAGCACATAGCGCGTCAACGGCCGGTAAAACGGAGCCCGTACGCCGTCGTCGAGCGGAACGACGACGGACACCCGCCCCTCGGCCTCCCCCACGAACAGCGCCGGATCATCCGTGTCCGCCGGCCCGATCGCCTCGATCCCCAGCTGACCTGCACCGCAGACCCAGCCGTGGTCCCCGATCACCAGCTCCGGCAGCACCCCGAGCCGCTCCGCCGCGTCCTGGAGCGCGAGCCGCACCGGAAGCGGCGAATGCGTGTGCGCGCCGGTCTCACCCCCCGTGGGCCGCCCCCCCGGTTCGCGCACCAGGGCGACACCCCGTACGTAGTCGATGCTGTACGTGCGTACGCCGAACCGGGTCGTTATGTCGACACATCTCCCCTGCGCGGGGGTGAGAACAGGACAGCCCGCCGCCGACAGAGCGTCTGCCAGCCCGGCGTAGAAACCGAGCAGCCGATGCGGATGACCGGTCCCCAGCAGCACCGGAGCCCTACGCTCCGCCACCAGCGCCAACCGCTCGGCGAACGCGTCCAGCGCGGCCACCGTCCGCTCCGGGTCGATCGCGTCGGGACCGCTCACATGCGCGGGATCCGCCGAGACCCCGCACCGGTCCGCCATCAGCCGCAACAGCTCGCCCTCGCCCCAGGCCCGCTCGGGCGCGAGCCCCAGCATCACCCGCGGATCCCGGGCGGCGAACAGCCGGTAGCTGCGCAGACTGGTCTCGCGCGACGTGGCCACGGGCCCGGCCAGCCGGGCCGCCAGCAGATGGGCGCGCAGCGCCCCGGTGCTCAACACCCCTGGGATGCTGCCGTACCACGGAGCCCGGCGGGCGGGAATCCCGTTACGCCCCCCCGTTGGCGTAACGCACGGCACAATGCCCCGCACCGCCCGGACCTCAGGTCAGCAGCCCCCGCAGCGGGAACGCCGCCTTCCGGGACGCCAGCACCGCCTGGTCCAGCCGGTCCGCCGGGTCGTACCCGTCCTCCCAGCCCTTCCAGGACGGCGTACGCCCGTCCGTCATCCTGCCCGGCCCCAACTGCCGCGTACGGGCGTAGACAAGATCACGCCAGGACGGCGGCACCACCGACTCCGGATCGACGGGAGCGTGCGCCGCGATCCCGACGAGATGCGTCCACGACCGGGGCACCACATCCACCACCGCGTACCCGCCGCCGCCGAGCGCCACCCAGCGCCCGCCGTCCGCGTACCGGTGGGCCAGCTCGTGGCATGACTCCATGACCGACCGCTGCGCGTCCAGGGAGACCGCGAGGTGGGCCAGCGGGTCCTCGAAGTGGGTGTCGGCCCCGTGCTGGGTGACGAGCACCTGGGGCCGGAAGTCGGCCAGCAGCTCGGGCACCACCGCGTGGAAGGCCCGCAGCCACCCCGCGTCCCCGGTCCCGGCCGGCAGCGCCACGTTGACCGCGGAACCCTCCCCCGCCCCGGACCCGGTCTCCTCCGGCCACCCGGTCTGCGGAAAGAGGGTCCTCGGATGCTCGTGCAGCGAGATCGTCAGGACGCGCGGGTCCTCCCAGAACGCGGCCTGCACCCCGTCCCCGTGGTGGACGTCCACATCGACGTACGCGACCCGCTCGGCGCCCAGCTCCAGCAGCCGGGCGATGGCGAGGGCGGGGTCGTTGTAGACGCAGAACCCGGCGGCCGAACCGGGCATGGCGTGGTGCAGCCCGCCGGTGAAGTTCACCGCGTGCTCGCACTCACCCCGCCACACGGCCTCGGCCGCGCCCACCGAAAGCCCCGCGATCAGCGCGGACGCCTCGTGCATCCCGGCGAACGCCGGATCGTCCACGGTCCCGAGCCCGTAACCCTGGTCGGCCGCCCGCGGATCCGCGGAGGCGGCGCGCACCGCCGCCACGTAGTCCTGCCGGTGCACGAGCCGCAGGGTGGAGTCCCCCACGGGCTTCGCGGACCGCAGATCCACCGCCCCGTCGAGCCCGAACGCCCGCACCAGCCCCATCGTCAGGGCCAGCCGGACCGGGTCCATGGGGTGCGTCTCCCCGAAGTCGTATCCCGTAACTGCGTCATCCCACATCAGCTGTGTGCGGCCGCTCATGCCCGCCACCGTATCGGGCGGGCTCCGGCCCGAACGCGCGGGCATGCACGAGCGTCGCCAGCACCAGAACCATCGGTACGAGCATGGCACCGCGATAGCTCCACGCATCCCCCAGAGCACCCACGAGCGGCGAACCGACCAGAAAACCCACATAGTTGAAGATGTTCAACCGGGCCACGGCCGCGTCGCTGTTCCCCGGGAACATCCGCCCGGCCGCCGCGAAAGTCTGCGGCACGATCACACAGAGCCCGAACCCGAGCATCGTGAACCCGAGCATCCCCACCCAGGCCCCGGGCGCCACCGCCACGACCGCGAACCCGCCCGCCGCCAGCAGACTCCCACCCCGCACCACGGCGACCGCCCCGAACCGCCGCACCCCGAGGTCCCCCACGGCCCGCCCCAGCAGGGTCGTCACCATGTAGACGCTGTACGGAACGGTCGCGAGCTGCTCCGATGCGCCCAGCACGTCCTGGAGGTACTTGGCACTCCAGTTGGAGACCGTCGAGTCCCCGATGTACGCGAAGCTCATGACGAGGCACAGCGGCAGCAGCAGCCGGAACGACACGGCCCCGCCGGCACCGACGGGGCCGGGCCCCTTCTCCTTGTCCTTGTCCTTCTCCTCCGGCCCCTTCCCTTCCGTGTACCACCGGCTCCCGACCAGCGCGGCGGGCAACAGCACCACCACGACGGGCAGGTAGGACCCGAGCAACGACAGGTCCCACCGCGCCCCGGCCCACGCCAGCGACGCCCCCGCGATCCCGCCGAGGCTGTAGGCGGCGTGGAACCCGAGCATGATGCTGCGCCCGTACGCCCGTTGGAGGCTGACGCCCAGCATGTTCATCGAGGCGTCCAGCGCCCCGACGGCCAGTCCGAAGACGCCGAGCGCGACGGCGACGTGCCACACCTCCCGCCCCGCGCCCACCCCGAGCAGGGCGAGCAGCACGAGGGGCTGGGACCACCGCAGGACGACACCGGGCCGCACCCGCGCGACCGCCTTCCCGGTGGCCACGCTGCCGGCCCCCGCCAGGATCGGAACAGCGGCGAGGAAGACGGGCAGCAGCCCGTCGGAGATCCCGTACTGGTCCTGAACAGCGGGGATGCGCGTCACCAGAAGGGCGAAGGCCACCCCTTGAACGCCGAAGCTCAACCCCAGGGAGGCCCTGCCGTGCCGCAAGCCCGCTTCCGTCATGGCCGCGAGCGTAGGGCCGGGCTCTAGGCAGGGGTAGAGGGATCAGGCGAGCAGTTCGGGAAGCTGAGCCATGTCGGAGAAGTGCCCGGTCACTCCGGTGAGCCGGTCCGCGGGCATCATCGACGTGAACCCGTACACGTCCATCCCCGCGGCGCGGGCCGCCTCGACCCCGAGCGGGCTGTCCTCGATGACGACGCACCTCTCCGGAGCGACACCCATCCGCTCGGCGGCGTACAGGAACAGGTCCGGCGCCGGCTTGCCCCGCCCGACATCCTCCGAGCTGAAGATCCACTCCTCCTCGAACCACTGGTCGATCCCCGCCTTGCGGTGCGCGACCCGGATCCGCTCGTGGCCACCGGAGGAGGCGACGCAGTAGTCCACCCCGTCCGCGACGAGCTTCCCGAGCAGCTCCTCGGCCCCGTCGACGGCCACGAGCTCCCGCTGGAAAGCGGCGAACGTACGGGTGTTGAGCGTGGAGTCGAAGTCCTCGGGCAGCTTCTGCCCGGTCCGCTCCTCGACGAGATCGTGGACCCGGTGCACGGCGGACCCCATGTAGTCGCGGAGCGACTCGTCGTACGAGGTGGGGTGCCCGAGCTCGGTGAGGTAGCCGGAGAGGACGGTGTTGGCGAGCGGCTCACTGTCGACGAGCACACCATCGTTGTCGAAGATGACCAGTTCGTAGCGCATGGTCCGACCCTAGACGTTCGGAACGCAGAAAAGCCCCGTGCCACAAGGCACGGGGCTTTCCCGGAAAAATTGTTCGGCGGCGTCCTACTCTCCCACAGGGTCCCCCCTGCAGTACCATCG
>NZ_JBIRKB010000010.1:0-361490 GCF_044329855.1 Streptomyces sp. NPDC017520 | reverse complement strand
GGCGTTCGTGATCGGACAACTCCAGCGGCAAGGGCTTCGGACCAGGCATCGACCCACCCTATAACCGCAAGCCAACTACCGACTCAAGACACTAGGGAAAGCCTCACTTTCCTGTCACAGGACGAGGAGTTCCTCCACGAGCATCATTGCAACATGGCCGAGCAGCTACTGAGCGACGCCCCCGGGTGGAACTCGCTTCCCCACAGGCCAGCCGCCGGCCCCTCCCTCATCGATCTACGCCCGATTCCAGCAGACCTATCCATCGAGGAGGAACATGCGGAGGACTTGAGCACCCCGCCAGGCTTCATGGAGTCCCCTCGCGACTCAGATCAGGTGGTGCCATGGTCCGCCGAGACAAGTCTCCTGGACCTGCCCGTCGACGTCGCTGAGCTTCTGTCTGTCTCCCCGACGGCGGATGAAGAAGAGGTGGCCGCAGCAGCAGTCCGGGCGGTGGCCGCAGATTTGTCCTGCATCCTGCGAGGGCAGTCCCCACCTGGCGTACGTCAGGCTGCAAGCGCATGGTCGCGGCTCGCGAAGTGGCTTGGCACCCGACCTGCGCAGCTACATTCCGCGCACGCGACATCGGTGATACGGCTCCTGGAAGCCGTCGCCGGTCACCAAAACCAGGTGGATCACCGCCCCGGCCTTCTCGTCAGCCATCCACAGCGGGCCGTCCTGGCCGCACTGCTGCTGCGGGCTCAGCCTGAACACCAGCTGGCCGGGCTGCGGCTACTGACTGATCGTTTCAGAATGAGATCGGTGTGGTGCCTTGGCAGTTGGGTGTGGGGTCGGCAGGATCTGGTGGGTGTCTGCTGACCTTGTGCCTGATGATCTGTGGGAACGCATAGCCCCGCTGCTTCCGGAGCGACCGCCTCGAAGGCATCGGTATCCCGGGCGGTTGCCGGCGGATGACCGCGCTGCTCTGCGGGGCATCGTTTACGTGCTGCGCAAGGGTGTGAGCTGGCGGGATGTACCTGCGGAGCTGGTGGGCTGCAGTGGAGTGACGGCCTGGCGGCGTCTGCGGGACTGGACCGAGGCCGGAGTGTGGCCCCGCCTGCACGAGGTCCTGCTGGCAGAACTGCGCAAAGAGGGCCTGCTGGAGATGGACGATGCCGCGATCGACGGCTCGCACATCAGGGCTCTCAAAGGGGGGCTCACACCGGACCTTCGCCGGTCGACCGGGCCCGCCCCGGCAGCAAGCACCACCTGATCGTCGACCGGCACGGAATCCCGCTCGCCGTCTCTTTGACCAGCGGAAACCGCCACGACGTCACCCAGCTCATGCCGCTGCTGGACGCCATACCCCGCATCCGTGGCCTGCGCGGCCGGCCACGCCACCGGCCCCGGCGGCTGTTCGCCGACCGCGGCTACGACTACGACAAATACCGCCGTCTCATTCGGGCTCGCGGGATCACACCCAAGATCGCCCGCCGCGGCACCCCGCACGGCTCCGGCCTGGGCAAGACTCGGTGGGTCGTCGAGCGCACCTTCGCCTGGCTCCACCAGTTCAAAAGACTCCGCATCCGCTACGAGATACGAGCCGACCTCCACCTCGGACTACTCCAACTCGCTTGCTGCGTCATCTGCTTGAGACGACTCCGGACCTCATTCTGAAACGATCAGTGACTGGGCCGATGGCCATCTGGGACGTGGACGTCGTCCGATTCTTGCTGCAGGTCGCGGCCTCGTACCAACCAGGGCTACGCGAGCAGGTGGTCACCCAGCATTGCCGCATTTTGCTGGACTCGCGTCTACCGAATCTATGCAGGCAAGACATTCTGATGTCGGTCCGGAGCATCGACGCCGATGCCGCGGCCACCTTCCTCACCCAGCACTGCGCAGCCGACCCCTACATGGTGACCACAAATGTCCTCTCGCTGGGCCGCCAGTACCGAGCGGAAGCGGTGGGCTACCTGCAGCGTAGGGCTCTCGACTCGCTGGATGACGTGCTCGAAAGCTGGTGCAATGCAGCGAGCCTCCTGCTGGGGACCGGCTCGCGCGGTGACCGTGACGAACTGGCCCGCATGTTGAAGGAGATTGCGCTTCTTACGGGGGGTGGCTCCACGCAAGCGCTTGCCGTGACCACAGTCCTCGCCAGTCACAATCGGGCGGAGACAGGGCCCTGTGCGGGACACGTAGCGAGCTCCGCTGCGGCGTCCGACATGCACCGAATGGCAGCGGCCAGCCTCCTTGCCCGCCTCGGCGCCGGGCCGGACGACGAATCAGTCGTCCTGAACGTTCTCGACAGACTTGACCCCAAACAACCACCCCAGGGGGCGGTGGCTTTCGCCGCCGAGGTCGCATGCATCAGCCCGACAGTACGTGATCGGTCCGAAGCATTCCTGCGCACCTGTCTGGAGTCTGGTTCGGTCGGACTCCCCACGGAGCTGGTTGTGGCCGAGCTGGCCAGTCTCGGCCCCTACGCCCGAGCCCGCCTTTGCCGCGATCTTGTACGTCTACTACGAGGCTCAACGGATTGGCGGCAGTGGTCTGGGCCTCTGGAGGGCATCGCCCTGCTCGGGCCCGACTTGCACGAGGCCACCCAAACCCTGCTGTCTAGCCGAGTTCGGACATCAGAATCCGTGGCTGATCGCTTTGGTCCCATAGATCTCATCAATCACCTGAACTGGCAAAGCTCTGGAGCTCAAGCGGCGGCGCTCCTAACAACCTTGGCCGACACCGAATCCGAGCCTCCGACGACGCGCGCCCTCGCAGCACGCCGCCTATACAGGTACGGCCCGCAGCACATCCCTACAGCACTGCGCACCTTGCAGGCTCTGACTACAAATCGCCAAACCTTGCCGCCTCTGTTGAGCATCCAGATCGCAAGAGAACTCGCCACCGTCGGTGCCATCGAGCAAGCCGAACAGGTGCTCGCCCCGCTTGCCCGGAACAGGGCCCTGTTGGAACCAGACCGAGTCGAGGCCGCGCTACTGCTGCTGGTCCTTGATCCCTCCTGCTCAAGAAGCACAAGACAGACGCTCGCCGCTATGGCCCATGACCGGCGGCTCTCCGCCGATACCCGAGATTGGGCTGCCGAGGCACCATCAGCCCTCGCCCGGAGTAGTCGGCACGCTGCTCTGCTGGCTCAGGCTCGTCGGCCCGGTCCGCACGGCTGAAGAGCTGCGGTGCCGCCGTGGTTCGCACTTTTATCGGCGGTCGGCAGTCCAGCGCGTCATGTCGAGGCACGCTCCGTGGAGCCCTGTCAGCACACCCCTCGTCTATGTGCTAGCTCGCCACCGCCATGGGCCGACGGTCAGGGGTGCACTCCGTGCCGACCAAGATCCGGGCCATACGCGGACCAGCCGCCTGCAGCTTGGCCGAATCGTGGCCGTTTCCGCTGGTCAGCGGCCATGCGAGGCATGTACCACCAGCAGACGAAGAACCTGCTGGCACGCTGCCGAGGCGGCTGAGTGGGAGCGTTCAGCACCACGAAATTCCCGGCGCCTTGCCACACCCGCGCAGCCAGGATGCCGCCTGACCAGCGGGGCAACGCACCTGACGGGCCATCAAAAAGAGCGTCAAGATGCCTCGTAGAGCGTCGTTTTAGCGTCAAGATATCGCCCGTAACGCCCACGCAGCACATAACGCACACCACCCGAACCTGCAAGTCAGGCGGCCTTTGCGATGGGTTCGAGGATCGCGACGCACTCCACGTGGTGCGTCATCGAGAAACACTCATCGACACAGCACGTGATGCTCGCCGCGTCGCAAATGAGGGCAACATAGCCGAACATCGCCGGTTAGCCAAACCGGCGCTTCTGCAGACGATTGTTGTCCACCGTTTGCCCAGAGCACCACTGCGGATCAGTTCCAACAGAAGAGACTCACCGCTTCTGTTCATGCAGAACCCCACGGTTCTCCACCTGCGGGCCGCCCCGCTTGTCGCCGACCGCCTTCTGTATCCCTTTGGTGCTCCGTACCCCCGGAGATCCACCGCCTTTGTCCACCGAACCGATAGCAGACCACACAGACCGTCAGACACACACGAAGAATGAGGATGGTGCCCCTTTCGTCCGAGAGGACAGCCGGTCGTCTCTCCTGGCCAATGCCTGGTATTCGACGCGCGACCTCGCCGCCTGCCTGCATGTAAACACCTCGACTCTGCGCCGTTGGCGCACCGCTCGGCCGCCCCAGGGTCCGCCGTTCGTCGCCGTTTCGGAACGCGTCGTCATGTACAGCGCGGTCGACGTCGAGGAATGGCTGCGTCGCCACCGGACCGTCCCGCGCCGAGACACATGATGGCCGACAAGGCCATCGTGCCGGTCGGTGTCCGACTCACCACCGACATCGAGTACCGGCCTAATCGCCTCAACCCGTACCGCGCCCGAGTCCGCTGGTTTGACCCGGCCACGAAGCGGCGGCTGTCCCTGTCGGAGGGGAAGGCGGACGAGGACGAAGCACAGGAGTGGCTCCAGTCCATCATCGAAGCGGCTGAAGCAGGGCTGTCCCCGTCGCTCGCCACCATGAAGCTCGCCGAATACGGCAACACGAACATGGACCTCGCCCTGCGCGGCCTGGAGTTGAAAACACTCGACCCCTACCTGTCAGGCTGGCGGATGCGCGTCGTGCCCGCCCTGGGCCACCTCCCGGTCCGCATAATCACCAACGGCACTGTCGACCGCACCGTGCAGAACTGGATCGCCGACGAGCTCAGCCGCTCAACGGTCAAGAACACCATCGCCGTCCTGGTCCGCGTCATGGAGCAGGCAGTCCGCGACGGCATCATCAAGGTGAACCCCGCCCGGGTGACCGGCTGGCAGAAGCTCTACAAGCAGGCCGAGGACGAACTCCTCGACCCACGCGCGCTCGCCCTGCCCGACTGGGAAACACTCGTCACACTGGCCGACGCACTCGTGGCCGCCTCCCACGACGAGTACCGCGGCTGGGGAGAGGTGGTCATCTTCGCCGCGTGCACCGCCGCACGGATCGGCGAGATCTCCGGCTGCCGCGTCGGAGACATCGACACCACCCAGTGGATCTGGACCGTGCGGCGTCAGACCACACCCGCCCCCGGCGGGCTGACCGACAAGGGCACCAAGGGCAAGCGGGCCCGCAAGGTGCCCATCGTCGAGGAGATCCGCCCCCTCGTCGCCCAGCGCATCCTGTCCGCCGGCCCCAATCCGGACGCCCGCCTGTTCACGGGACCGCGAGGCGGACGTATCTCCACCGCCGTCCTGCGCGACGCCACACACTGGGACGACGTGGTCACCAAGCTCGGCTACGAGCATCTGCGCCGCCACGACCTCCGGCACACCGCACTCACCTGGTTCGCCGACGCCGGGGTCCAAGTCCACGTCCTCCGTAGGATCGCCGGCCACGGTTCGCTGACCACCACCCAGCGCTACCTTCACCCGGACGTCCACAAGATCACGGCCGCCGGAGCGGTGCTCTCGGCCCACTTCAACGTGCTGCGCGCACCACGCTCACTGCCGAGCCCGATCGTCATGACCCGCTGACCCGCAGACCCGGTCAAGGACGCCGGACCTCCAGCTGGTCCCCAACTGGTCCCCAAAAATGATCAAGGGCCGGTTTCGGATTGCTCCGAAACCGGCCCTGACCTGCGACCGTCTCCAGTCGGGACGACAGGATTTGAACCTGCGACCCCTTGACCCCCAGTCAAGTGCGCTACCAAGCTGCGCCACGTCCCGCCGCGTTTCCCCCGGCTTTCCCCGGGTGACCGCGCAGGACAAACATTACCTCACTCCGAGGACCGTATCGACGCCCGTGCCTGTTGGGCGCGGGCGGCGAGACCCTCGGCGCCGCAGGCCATCGCCTGCTTCTGGGCGCGGGCGAGCTCCCGGTGCGAACCGATCGCGATGCCGTAGTCGACCCGGGCGAGCGCGTGCTCGTAGGCGGAAGGAGACTTCTCCAGGTGCCCCACCGCCTCGGCCAGCAGTTGCGCGGCCCGCTCCGGGGGTGCGAAGAGGGCGACGCAGCGCAGCGCCTCGCCCATGGCGGTCGGCGTTCCGAACCTTTCGGCGTGCACGCGGTTCCGGGCGGCGAGGTGGGCCGCGCGGGCCGGGTCGTCATCGGCCAGGGCCCGCGCCAGGTCGCCGGCCCAGGGAGCCCAGACGCCGTTGAAGCGTTCGCGCGACTCCAGAGCGGCGCCCGCCACTTCGAGCTCCGCGATCGCGTCCTCCCTGCGGCCCTCCGCCAGCAGCAGGCGGCCTCGCATGGATGGTCCGTCGGGCAGCACCATGGCGCTGGGGTAGGGCGGGCCGAAGTCGTAGCGGTCGGCGATGCGGCGGGCCTCCTCGGTGCGCCCGCGGGCCAGCAGGGTGTCGATGAGCAGGCAGGCCGCGTCCCAGTGGACGGGGAGTCCGGAACCGACGCGGTCGGCGAGACGGAGCCCCTCGCGCAGGAAGCCCTCGGCCTCGGCGAGGCGGCCACGACGGCGGTGGACCATGCCGAGCAGGGTGTGCGCGAACGCCAGGTGGGCCCCGCTCCAGCCCGAGATCTCGAAGGCCCGTACCGCTTCGCCGAAGAGGCTCTCGGCGCGGTCCAGCTGGTCGACGAAGGTGTAGGCGATACCCACCATGGTGGGGAGTTCGAAACCCCACTCGGAGTCGGTCCAGCCGAGCCCCCGGGCGGGACTGCCGTCGATCAGCGCGCGTTCACACAGGTCCACGATGAGCTGGGCGTTCTCACCGCGCACCATGGCGTCGAAGGCCCGCAGCGTGAGCAGCGCCCGCTCCGCGTTGTCGCGCCCCTTGAGGTGGTCGGCGTTGCGGGTGAGCCGCCGGGAGCGGGCCGGTCCGTCGTCCTCGGTGGCCTGCATGCCCTCCCACATGAAGTGCGCCGCCTGCAGCCGCATCAGCCCGGGGCCGGGTGCGGTGCGCGCGGCCTCGGCGGCCAGCGAGAGCGCCGCGTCCTTGAGCTGGTTGTTGTGGGCGAGCGCGGCGGCGAGCCGGAAGGTGGCGTCGACCCGCAGCCCGTCGTCGAGCCCCGGCATGTCCAGGGCGGCGCGCAGGTGCTGGACCGTGGTGGGCGGGGAGCTCAGCAGCGTCGCGCAGCCCAGCTCGTACAGCAGGACAGCCCGGTCCTTGGGGCGCGGCGGCTCCTCCAGTGCCCGTTCCAGGCAGCGCCGGGCCGCTTCGGGCGCACCGACGGCGAGGTGCTGGCCGGCGGCTTCCCGTAGTTGCGCGACCAGTTCCTGGTCGTCGTCCGGGTGGACCTCCAGCAGGTGCCGGGAAGCCGCGGCGGCGCCCAGGCCGGCCCGGGTGATCGCCCAGGCGGCACGCCCGTGCATGGCGGTGCGGGTGGCCGGCGGGATCGAGCGGTAGACCGCCGTCGCGATCAGCGGGTGGACGAACTCCAACGGGTCGAAGCCGCTGACGATACGGGCGTCACGCAGCCGGGCCGTGCAGTCGGCGGCCTCCGCCGAGCTCATTCCGGCGAGTGTGGCGGCCAGTTCCTGCGAGATGTCGGTACCCAGCACGGCGGCGGCCCAGGCGAACCGGTTGGCGTTCGTGCCGAGCCGTTCCAGGCGGGCGACGAGGCCGCTGCCCCTGGCGGACGCGCCGAGTTCGCGCAGTTCGCCCGCGGATTCCTCCACCGGCGGCAGTTCGCGGTCCTGGACCTTGGCGACCAGTTCGACCGCCTCGTACGGATTGCCTCCGGTGACGGCCCACACCTCACGGCAGAACGGGTCGTCGGCGTGATCACCGAGGCCCGCGCGGACCAGTACGGCGGTGGCGTCCGGAGTCAGAGCCCGCAGGGCGACCCGGGTCACCGTCCCCTGATTGCCCAAGCCGCGTTCGGCCTCGCGGTCGGCGATGTAGTTGGCGTCGCGCTCGGCCAGCTCCTGCGGGCGGTGGGCCTGCACCACCAGGAGCGGCAGTTCACCGAGACGGGCCGTGAACGAGGCCAGCCAGGCGAGGGATTCGCCGTCCGCCCAGTGCGCGTCGTCCACGATGAGCAGTAACGGCCGGTGGCTGAGCCGGGACGCGAGTCGGCCGACGACGAAGTCCAGGCCGTCGCGCACACCCTGCGGATCGGGCTGCGGTCCGCTCGGCTGGGCGAGTCCCAGGGCCGGGGCGGTCGTCTCGTACCAGTCGCCGAACAGGGCGCGGGTCTCGTCGGGCGGGAACTGATCGAGTGCGGGCTGCAACAACTGCCGTACGACGTGGAACGGTACGGAGGTGATGGTCTCGCCTCCCCGGGCGGACCAGACGGTGCAGCGGTCGGCGGCCATCCTCCGGATCTCCGCCAGCAGTGCGGTCTTGCCGATCCCCGCCTCTCCACTGAATACCAGGAGTCCGCCGACGGCCTGCGCACCGCAGAGGGCGTCCACCGCCTTCGCGGCGGCGGCGAGTTCCGGTTCACGCTCGTACAACGGTTGGGACGGCTTCATGCCCACCCTTCCCACAGAGGCAGTCTTCTCGACGGTCGAGCCTAGTCGTGCGCGGGTGCTCGTCGACAGGGTTCGCGCGATTCTCCGCAGGTGCGGGGCACAATCGAGGGGTGAACGAGACGCGCAGAGACCGTGATGCCGAGGGCCGGGCGCGCAACGCGCGCCCCCGTGACGGGCTGGGACGCCCCCTGCCGTACGGCACGCCCGGCGTCGAACGACAGCCGGAGGGGGTCGTCCGCACGCCCTCGGAAACGCTCCGGGAGGCACAGCGACTGCTGGACGCGGGAATGCCGTTCCACGCGCACGAGGTCTTCGAGGACGCCTGGAAGTCGGGGCCGGAGGACGAGCGTGAGCTCTGGCGGGGGCTGGCCCAGCTCGCGGTGGGGCTGACCCATTCCGCGCGGGGCAACACCGCGGGCGGCGCGCGGCTGCTGCGCCGGGGCGCGGGGGCGCTCGCCCCGTTCACCGTGTCCGGGCCGCACGGGATCGCGGTCGCGGGACTGGCCGACTGGGCCCGGCAGTTGGCGGACCGGGTGGAGGCAGGCCCGACGGTTGACGCGGCGGCCGAGGCGCCCCGCCTGCGGAGGTAGTCCGAAGGCCGCGGCCGGGGTGGGGCCAGGAGCGGAAGAACCGGGTCCGCGGGTCCCGGCTCCGTACAGCTACTACGATCCGGCTCCATGAGCACTTCTGACCAGGACCAGGACCAGCCCCGGGACCAGCGCGGGAAGGACGGGGGCACCGACTCCCCGATAGCCGGCGCCGCCGCGGAGACGAAAGCGGAGACGGCTGCGGCTACGGCTGCAGCTACGGCTACGGTCGGAGTCGATGTTCCCGGTGGTGAGGACCGTGGGGACAGTCAGGACGGGAAGAGACTTACCCCGCGCCAGGCCCGGCGGCTGCGGATCGTGCTCTCCTCGTTGGGCATGGCGACGATGGCCCTCGTGCTCGGGCTGCGTATCGCGAGCCGCTCGTCGGTGCTCGTCGTCGGCGTCTACGGGCTCGCGCTCATCCTGTGCGGCGTGGTCATCGAGCTGAGCAGGAACGGACGCACCCGGCTGGCCAGCTGGCTGCTGGGAACCGGGCTGCTGGCCGCCGTGGGAGCGGACTGGCTGCTGCTTCCCTGAGGAGGCGGTCCGGCGGTCCGGCGGCTCGGATGCCTCAGATCAGCAGCAGTTGAAGTCCACCGATCACCGTCGCACCGATGACGATCCGGTCGAAGACCTTCTGGTTGATCCGGTCGACGCATACCCGGCCCAGGTAGGCGCCGGGCAGGACGAACAGCAGCAGGCAGGCGTCGAGCAGCAGGGAGCGGGCGTCGATCAGGCCGAGGCCCACACTGAACGGCACCTTGGAGACGTTCAGGATCAGGAAGAACCAGGCCGAGGTGCCAAGGAAGCCGAGCTTGCGGAAGCCGGCCGAGAGCAGATAGAGCGACATCACCGGCCCGCCGGCGTTGGCGACCATCGTGGTGAACCCGCCGAGAACCCCGTAGCCGCGCGCGGCGGTCCGACCGGTGCCGGGAGCGGGTTCGTCGCCCTCGGCGGGTCCGGTGTCCGCCTCGGACCCGGTCCCCTTCTCCGCGATCCGGCGGCGCCACAGGGTCACGCCCGTCATGAACAGCAGGATCGCGCCGATGGAGGTACGGACCGCCGCGTCGTCGGCCCACACCAGGAACAGGGTGCCCGCCACGACGCCCACGGCGACGGCGGGGAACAGCCGGAGCAGGGTGGGCCAGTGCGCGTGACGACGGTAGACGCGTACGGCGAGGAGATCGCCGACGATGAGGATCGGGAGCAGCACCCCGGTCGATTCGCGGGCCGGGAGGACGGCCGCGAAGACCGCGAGGCTGATCGTATTGGCACCGCTGACAGCTGTCTTGGAGAAGCCGACGAGGGTGGATGCCGCCGCGAGTACGGCCAGTTGCCAGAGGCTGATGGTGTCCATGTCGGGAAAGATGGTAAGCGCACCGGTTACCGGGCCGACGGACCCTTGCCCTCACCCCTGCACGCGTGAGCGTTTGCTCGATTTAGCCCGCTTTTGATTGATCCATTGACCCTCTTCGATCAGTCGCTCAGGATTCCCGCATGACCGTCTCCCTTGGTGGCCTCCTTGAACTCCCTCCCGAGGACCGCGCGTCGAGCCCGTACACCGGATACACCCACGCCCACTGGGAGGCGGCCGCCGACGGGATGCTGGACGCCGCGTGGAAGTGGGCCACGCCAGGTGGCGCCCGGCTCGACCTGCCCGGCCCCCCGTCGCACTCGGGCGTCCGCTCCGACGGGCTGGAGGGGTACGCGCGCACGTTCCTGGCGGCCGGCTTCCGGGTCGCGGGGGCGGGCGGCAAGGACCCGAACGGCCTGCTGGAGCGGTACGCGGACGGGCTCGACACCGGTACGCGGACACCGGGCCGGGACGACGCGGAGTCCTGGCCGCTGATCCTGGACCACGATGTGCAGGGGCAGCCCATGGTGGAGTCGGCCTCGGTGGCCCTCGGGCTGCGGCTCACCCGGCCCTGGCTCTGGGACCGGCTGACCCCCGACGTGCGGGACCGGGCGGAGCACTGGCTGCGGGGCTCGCTGCGGCACGTTCCGGCGGGCAACAACTGGTATCTCTTCCCGTACACCGTGGCCGGCTTCCTGGAGTCGGTGGGCCGGGGCGACGCCGAGACGGCACGGGCCCGGGAGCGGGCTCTGGAGTTGCTGGAGAGCTGGTACCGGGGCGACGGCTGGTACGCCGACGGGGACGGGCGCGCCTTTGACCACTACAACGGCTGGGCGCTGCACCTGTATCCGCTGCTCGACGCCCATCTGTCGGGCGACGCACGGGAGTCGGCACGGCACGGGGCGAGGTTGCGCGAACATCTGGAGAGCTTCGCGCTGATGTTCGGCGGCGACGGGGCCCCGCTGCATTTCGGGCGCTCGCTGACCTATCGCTTCGCCGCGAGCACGGGTGTGGGTCTGGGCGCGGTGACCGGGCACACACCGCTCGCCCCGGGGGCGTCCCGGCGGGTGGTCAGTGGGGCGCTGCGGTACTTCCTGGAGCGCGGCGCGGTCGACGGGAGCGGGCTGTTGAGCCTCGGCTGGCACGGCCCGCACGCGGCGACGCTACAGACGTACTCCGGCCCCGCGTCGCCTTATTGGGCGTCGAAGGCGTTCGTGTCCCTGTTGGCTCCCGCCGAGCATCCATTCTGGTCGTCGCCGGAGGAGGCGGCCCCGAGCGAGGGACCCGACCGGGTGCTGTCCGTGCCCGCGGCGGGCTTTCTGGTGCAGTCGACGCGGGCGGACGGCGTGGTACGGCTGCACAACCACGGCAGCGACCATGTCCGCCCGGACGAGGGCGAGTCCGCGGCCGACGAGGACCCGCACTACGCGCGGCTCGCGTACTCCACGGTGACCGGGCCCACCTCGGCGGCGAACACCGCGGACAACCATCTGTCGTTGACGGTCGGCGGGGCGCGCAGCGCACGGCGGCGCATCCATCCGCTCGGGTCCGGGCACGGCGACGGCTGGGGCTGGGCGGCCTCCTGGCACCTGCCGGTGTTTCCGGCGGGCCCGTCCACCGTCCCCGGGCTGCGGGTGGAGAGCGCGATCGTGGCCCGGGGCCGCCACGAACTGCGGGTGCACCGGGTGCTGGGCGCGCCGGACGGGGCGCGGGCCGAGCTGACGGGCTGGGCCACCGACCCCGGCGGCACGGTGCGCTCACGGTTGTGGGGGCTGCACGGCTGGGAGGCTTGCGAGGACGTACGGGCCCCGCAGGGGACGGCGTTCGCCCGTTGGGCGACCGTGCCCCGGCTCGCCGCCGATGTGACCGGCACGGTGGTCCTGGCCGCCCTGGCCTCCCTCACCGCCGCCCCGGAAGCCGACCCGGAGCCCGCCGAGGTGGTGGGCCGGGTGAGGGTGGCCGGGGACACGGTCGAGGTGCGCTGGGCGCAGGACGGGGCCCGGACGCGGATCAGGTTCGGCGGTGCGGCGGTGACGGTGGATCACGAGCCGGCGGGCGCCGCCGTCTGAGGCCTCCGTGCTACGCGTCCGTGCGGATCGCCACCACCAGCCTCCGGGGGCCGTGCAGAGGGCCGTGCGTCCGACGGCGGCGGCGAGGGCGGCGGTACGGCCGTTGTCGAGGAGGACCAGGTGGACGCCGCGCGGACCGTCGCCGGGCGTCGCCGGCTGGAGACCGAGCGGGCCACCGGCAGTGCCCGCGCGCTCTCCGCGCAGGAGGCCGAGCGCCGCCGTGTGGCGTCCGGCATGCCCGCCCCACCCGGCTCGAACTGCCGCTGCGGCGCAGCCCCGGCGGAGTGGACCTGCACATCAGCGACGACGGCCGCGGCCTCGGGAACGCCCCGGAGGGAGCGGGCCTGCGCGGTATGCGCGAACGCGCTCTGCTGATCGGCGCCGAGGTCTTCCTCGGTTCCGGCCCGCAGGGCGGCACCGAAGTACGTTTCGATGTGCCCGTCGACTTCCTCGATCGGGCCAGGGACGGCGAGGACCTGCCGGCGGGGGCCATCACGGAGCGCGAGGAGGAGATCCTCAAGCTGGTCGCCGAGGGCCACTCCTCCAAGGAGATCGCCGACCTGCTCGTCATCAGCGTCGAGACCGTGGAGCGGCACCGCGCCCACCTGCTCCAGAAGCTCGGTCTGCGCGACCGCCTGGAGCTCACCCGCTACGCGATCCGCGCCGGGCTGATCGAACCCTGACCCGCGGGATCGAGGGCGGCGCGGGCAGTTCATGTGATTCTCACCCGGTCCGCATAGGGTGCCCCCGTGACCCAGATGACCCCGCCCGGCTGGCACCCAGACCCCGGGCACTCAGGCAATGGCCCCGCTCAGGAACGCTGGTGGGACGGAGCGCAGTGGACCGGCCATGTCCGCGCATCGCCCGGTGCGGCGCGCCGTCGCGGGATCCGCATCGGCGTCGGTGTGACGGTGGGCGCGGTGGTGCTCGCCGCCATCGGGGGCGGCGTGTATCTGCTCGGCGAGGACGGTGGCCGGCCGGACACGGCGGCCTCCTCACCGTCCGCCGTCCCCGATCCGCCGGGCGCACCGGACGGCGGGGAGAAGGACGGTCAGGAGGGCGACGGGGGGAACGGCGGGGAGAACGGAGACGGTCAGGGGCCCGGTGACCGGCTCCCGCCGGCCGAGCCGGGCTTCGCCACGGACCTGGCAGCGGGGATCAGCCTTCCGGTGCCCAAGGGCTGGAAGGGAACCTCCGGGGCGGTCGGCGCCGGACTGACGACGGGTGAGCACGCGTGTCCCGGCGACACCGCCGAGACCTGTGTGCGCGGCGGTGTGTTCTCCGCCCCGGCGGCTGCCATGAAGCTCACCGCGGGGACGCCCGAGGAGGCGGCCAAGAAGGACATCGCCCGCAACGCGCAGGAGTCCTACGGCGGTAAGAGCTACGGGAAGATCTCCTCGCACGACGAGCTGAAGTCCGAGGCCGTCACGGTGGCGGGCGGCAAGGGCTATGTCGTGCGCTGGAAGGTGGTGACGGAGAAGGGCGACGACGGCTACGTGGAATCGCTGGTGTTCCCCTCCCCCGTCTCCAAGAACATGCTCGTCGTGGTCCGGTCCGGGTTCGACGTCAACAAGGACGCGCCGAAGCTGTCCGTCCTGGACGACATCACCCGCGGGATCAAGGCCGCCTCCGGTGCCGGAGGAAGCGGCGGCGGCGGAGCCGTCTGAACGGCCCCGCCCGGCGTCGCGTGACCGGCGGAGGCCGGACCGGATGCGGTCCGGGCCCCGCCGTTTCGCCGTCGGGTAGTCCTCCCGTCAGACCGTGGCCGTTGCCGGGTCGCTGACCCCGGCGGCCCCCGTCTCGACATGACCGGCGAAGCGGCGCAGGAAGGCCGGGTCGTCCTCGGCGGTGACGGACACGTCGTACCAGCGCCTTCCCGCCCTCAGGTCCATGGTGCGCGACACGGTGGCGCCGGGCCGGACGGTGACCGACTGCTCCGCTCCCCCGTAGGCGTCGGCGTTGGAGAGCGTGAGGCGGACCTCGGTGTCGCCGGGGTTGGTGAGGGTCAGGTCGAGGTTGCCGCTCCCGTCGTTGTGGCGGGCGGCGACTGCGGGACCGACGGTGGAACCCGGGCTCCTGAACGTACGGAGGAAGCCGTTGGGGCCATGGACCGTGAGGTCGTGGGTACCGCCGGAGTAGGCGGAGTTCCAGGCGTCCGACACCGTCCGGCCGGCCTCGGCGGTGTACGTCCACGGGGCGTCGGTCCGGTTCCCGGAGGTGACGTAGAACTGCGCGCCGGCCGCCGTGCCCGGGCTGAAGGTGAGCGTGATCTTCCCGGTGCCCGCGTCGACGGCGCCGTCGACGTACGGGGCGTACGGGAGCGGCCGGGCGGGCCGGCTGCCCGGCTCCTGCTTCGGCAGCGATCCGACGGCGGGCGGGGTGGGCCGGTAGTCGGGGTGACGTTCGCGGTCCGGGGGCTCGTAGGCGGAGGTGTCCGGCAGGTCGCCGGGGGCGGGCGCGGTGCGGGCGAAGTCGAAGGCGGAGGTCAGGTCGCCGCAGACGGCACGCCGCCACGGTGAGATGTTCGGCTCGCGCACGCCGAAGCGCCGCTCCATGAACCGCAGCACCGAGGTGTGGTCGAAGGTCTCGGAGCAGACATAGCCGCCGGTGCTCCAGGGCGAGACGACCAGCATCGGGACGCGCGGCCCGAGTCCGTAGACACCGGGGCCGTACGAGGCTCCGCCCGCGTACACCTCGGTCGAGGTGTCGGCCGTGGACAGGCCCCGGTCCGCGGAGGTCGGCGGGTAGGGCGGCACGACGTGGTCGAAGAAGCCGTCGTTCTCGTCGTAGGTGATGAACAGGGCTGTCCGGCTCCACACCTCGGGGTCCGACGTCAGCGCGTCCAGCAGCCGCGCGATGTACCAGGCGCCGTAGTTGGAGGGGAAGTTGGAGTGCTCGGTGAAGGCCTCCGGGGCGGCGACCCAGGAGATCTGCGGCAGTGTCCCGGCCCGGACGTCGGCGGCGATGCCGTCGAAGTAACCGTCGCCGTCGGCCACGTCCGTGCCGGTGCGGGCCTTGTCGTACAGCGGGTTCCCGGGCTGGGCGTCGCGGTACCTGTCGAAGTAGAGCAGCGAGTTGTCGCCGTAGTTGCCCCGGTAGGCGTCGTCGATCCAGCCCCAGCCGCCGGGGCCGTCCAGGCCGTCGCCGATGTCCTGGTAGATCTTCCAGGAGACTCCGGCCTCTTCCAGTCGTTCGGGGTACGTCGTCCAGCCGTAGCCGCGCTCCTCGTTGCCGAGGACGGGTCCGCCGCCGGTGCCGTCGTTGCCGGTGTGCCCCGACCAGAGGTAGTAGCGGTTGGGGTCGGTGGCCCCGATGAACGAGCAGTGGTAGGCGTCGCACACGGTGAACCGGTCGGCGAGCGCGTAGTGGAAGGGGATGTCGTCCCGGGTCAGATACGCCATCGTCGTCGGCGTCTTGGCCGGGATCCAGCGGTCGTACCGGCCGTCGTTGTACGCCCGGTGACCGCCCGCCCAGTCGTGGTTGAGGCCCTGGAGGAACTGCATCCCCAAGTCGTCGGCGGTCGGGTGGAACGGCAGGGTCTCCTTGCCCGTCGTGTCGGCCTGATGCCAGACGGACTTCCCGCTCGGCAGCGTCACGGGCCGCGGATCTCCAAACCCCCGCACGCCTTTCAACGCCCCGAAGTAGTGGTCGAAGGAACGGTTCTCCTGCATCAGGACGACGATGTGTTCGACATCCTGGAGCGTCCCGGAGGCCCGGTGGGCGGGGATGGCGGCGGCTCGGTCGATACTGCCCGACAGTGCGGCGAATCCCGCCGTCGCACCGGCTATCTGGAAGAAGCGGCGCCGATTCATATCAGCCATGAGTGAGGGGCCTCTTGGAGTGTGGGGGAACAGAAGCGAACAGGATGTTCCAAGAGAATCGAACAGAACGGAAGAGGCCGTGACGGATCGGTTAACGCCGCGTGAGTTCCTCCAGGAGTTCGGTGAGGAGACCGGGGTGCCCCACGAACGGGGAGTGGCCCGTCCGCCACTCACGTACCTCCGTGCACCGCGCGGCCATCTTCCGTTGCAAAGCGGGATCGATGACCCGGTCCTGGCCGCAGACGACGTACGTGGAGGGCGTGTCCTTCCAGCTGTGATGGAGCGGGACTCCTCGTCCGCAGCCGGGGGCTTGCGGACGGAGCAGGCCGGCCGCCCATGCGGCGAGGGGTTCGGAGCAGCCGTTGTAGAGAACCTCGGTGGCCTGCTGGGGACGCAGACTGGTCGATCCGTCGGGCTCGGGGTTGATCGCCTGCTGAAGTCGCGGCGACGACCCGCCCAAAGTGGCCGCGCTTTCGCCGGCGTCCGGCACGAAGGCCGCCAGATAGACCAGCTGTCCCGCTCCGCGCACTCCGGTGATCACCGACCCGCCGTAGGAGTGGCCGAGCACGAGGGGAGGCTCCGCCACTGCGTCGACGGCGGCCTGGACCGCTGCGGTGTCGGCGGCCAGCGAGCCTCGGTGGAGCTCGGGCACGACGACCTCGATTCCCGCGGTCCGCAAGCGTTCCGCCACCCTGCCGAAGTGCTCGGGACAGTGGTACAGGCCATGAACCAGCAGGACGACAGACAGAGCGTCCGCCTCCTCACGTAACGTTCCGACAGCTGGGAATGTACGGCGACAGCGAGGACCGAGAATGAACAGTCCGGCGATCGTTTCGAGAGAAGAATGGCTAGCGGCCCGAAAGGAACTGCTGGCGCGGGAGAAGCAGTTCGACCGGGAACGGGACGCGCTCAGCGCACAGCGCCGGGCCCTGCCCATGGTCGAGGTCACCGAACCGTACGTCTTCGACGGTCCGGACGGCACGGCGAGCCTCGTCGACCTGTTCGACGGACGCAGCCAGCTCATCGTCTACCACTTCATGCTGGCACCCGACTGGGAGGCCGGCTGCACCGGGTGCTCGCTCCTCGCCGACAACATCGGCCACTTGGCGCATCTGCACGCGGCCCGGACATCATTCGCCGCGGTCTCGCGCGCTCCTCTCGCGAGGATCACGAAGTTCCGTGAACGCATGGAGTGGACCTTCCCCTGGTTTTCCTCCCACGGCACGTCGTTCAACTACGATTTCCACGTCACCATGGATGAATCCGTGACGCCCGTTCTCTTCAACTTCCGCACGAAGGAAGAACTGCGGGAGGCCGGAGTCGGGTCCTGGGCCCTGAGCGGCGAGCAGCACGGCCTGAGCGTCTTCCTCCGCGAGGGCGACCGGGTGTTTCACACCTACTCGACCTACTCGCGTGGCACCGATCTCCTCAACGGCACCTTCAACTACCTGGACCTGACCCCCCTCGGGCGCCAGGAGGAGGCCGGGATCATGGACTGGGTCCGCCACCACGACGACTACGGCGGGTAGGAGTCGCCCCCGCGGGCTCCGCTAGGCGGAACCGTCGAGCGGCCGGAGGAAGCGGCGTTCGTACCGCTTGATGCAGCGGGTGTCACGGGCCAGCCGAAACGCCTCCTGGCACTCCGGGTCGGACATGCTGTCCGTGCGGTACTGCTCGTACGCGGCAAGGCCGGGAAAGGAGAAGAGGGCGTAGGCGATGTCGCTGTCGCCCTCACTCGGCAGGAAGTAGCCGTGGTGTGTTCCGCCGAAACGGTTGACGAGGCGGACCCAGCGGCGACCGTACTCCTCGAAGTCCTCGATCCTGTCCGCGTCGATCTCGTACTTCAGGTGAATGGTGATCATGCCTGCATGATGCCGTGTGCCGGTTCGGATCTCGTGAGCGGGGACGTCGGGGTGGGCAACGCCTGGGCAACGCCCTCCTGCGCCGGTTCCCAGGACGCCGAGCACAGGGACTCGGCCACGGCGGCCGTGTAGCGGGCGGCGGCCAGCCAGTGGGAGGCGAAACCGTCGGTGTCGGCGGGGAGCAGGCGGCCGAACGGATCGCGGTCGCGTTGGGCCGCCGATGCGCACAGTGCGGTGAGGAGTCCGGCGGCCGTGGGGAGACCCGCGCGGCGGATCCGGCGGGTCTCGGCAGTGACGTCGCCGAGCAGGCCGAGGGCCGCGCGGCCCGCTGGGACCGTCTGTTCCACCCGGCGCTCCAGGAGGTACAGCGGCGAGTGCGCGCCGGAGTCTCCGGGCCGGGGCGGGGCGGGGTACACGGGGGCGTTCGGGTCCGGGAGGTCGGCCCGGCGCAGACGGTCGAAGCCGAGGTCGATCGTGCCCTCGCCGGAGGGGTGCGAGCAGGCGAGAAGGGTGAGCCGGGGGTGGGGGGCGGGCGCCAGACGGCCGATGATCCGCAGCCGCGTCCCCGGTGCCGCGGCCAGCAGCATCACGTTGTCGCGATGGGCCAGCGCGGGGTCGTCGTCGGCGACGGCGAGCCGGACGAGAATGCCGCCCTCGCACCGCGCGAGCAGGCAGGAGCCGCCCGACTCCCGTACCGCACCGAGGAGTTCGACGTCCAGGAAGAGCAGGTCGCTGCCGCCGCCCTCCGGGTCCGCGTAGCGGGCAGTGGACCGCAGGGCGCGGGCGGCCTGTTCGGACGGCGGCGTCTCCCACAGGGCGGCGAGCGGCGGTTCCGTCCATGCCGCACCCCGGGCGGTTACGGCCTTGACGCCCTTTCCGGCCCCCAGTCTGCCGTCCGGCGACGCCGTCGCCCCGGAGACCGCCAGGCCGGCCCGGCCCAGCTCCCGGTGGGTGAGCGCACTGTCTCCAAGGCGCACGGCCCGGTCGGCCACGCCCAGGGCGCGTCCGACGCCGCCGGGCGCCACGTCGCCGACCGTGAAAAGGCGGCCGTCGGATCCGGCGACCCAGGTGCGGACACCACCGTGTCCCGAGTCGGTGACCACGGGTTCGGTGAACAGGCCGTACAGGCGCAGCGAGCCGTCCGGGCTGTACGGGCGGCGGGCCCGGCCCCGGACGGCGGCCAGCTCCGTCCCGGACGTCGTCCCCACCCGGTGCGCGGTGCCGAGGAGTTCGGCCAGGGCCGTGACGAGGTCGGCCGTGCGGTAGGACGGGTCGCCCGCGCGGGCCGCTCGCAGCAGGGTGACGACGGCCAGCGCGGCGGCCGCGGCACGGGGCAGCTGCCGGAGTCGGGCGGTGTGCGCGGCGCGGAGAAGGGCCGACTGGGTGACGGCGCCGGCCCCGTCGACGCCGGCCTCCAGCACGGCGGCGCCCGCCGACCACAGGGCGTCGGCGGCGGCGCGCTGGGCCGGGCTCGCCACCTCGGGCGGGGAGGCGGAGTCGGGAGCGGGAGCGGGGGCCGGGTCCGTCACGGAGCCGGGTGCGCGGGCCAGGTCCGCTGCCGAGCCGGGGTCGGGGATCTCCGCGGGGGGCCGGTCGACGAGCTCGGGCGGCAGGTCCGCCGCGGGGGCGGCGCAGGCGGCGGCCGCGCGGTGGACGCATGCCGGGGCGAGGAGGCAGCCGCAGGTGATGGCGTCCGTCGTCGCCACCACGCCGCCCGGGGCGTGCAGACGCAACTCGGTCTCGTCGTCGACCTCGATCGTCACCGTGTCCCCGTCGCGGCGCTTCGGGCGGGCGCCGACCTTCGTGACCGCCGCGTCCAGCCGTTTGCGCAGCCGGGGCGAGAGGTCCTCCACGAGCGTGGCCGTGACCTCCGGGGCGACGGGTGGCAACCGGTCGTCGTTCATGCGGTCTTCTCCCCTATCCAGCGGGCCAGTTCGAGTGGGCTGAGGGCGGCCACGGGCATGCCGGCGGCCACGAGCTGCCCGGCGACCCCCGTCGAGTAACGGGGCCGGCCGGCGTCGTCGAGACTCGCGCACCCGAGGACGTGGCAGCCGGTGGTCACCAGGGCCCGCACCTCGGCCAGCAGTCCGGCGAGGGGGGCGCCCTCCTCGAAGTCGCTGATGACGACGGTGAGGGTGCGGCTGGGCACCTCGATCAGGCTGCGGGCGTGCCGCAGCCCGGCGGCGATGTGGGTGCCCCCGCCCACGCTCACCTCCAGCAGGAGGGAGAGGGGATCGTGCACATGGCCGGTGAGGTCGACGACCTCCGTGGAGAAGGCCAGGAAATGGGTGCTCAGAGTCGGCACCCCGGCGAGCACCGAGGCGGTCAGCGCGGACCAGATCGTGGACGACTCCATGGATCCGGAGACATCGGTGACCAGGATCAGGCGCCAGTCGGCCGACCGGCGGGCACGGCTGCGGAACACGGGATTCTCCGGGATCACCTGGATCGTTCCGTCGGTCGTGCGGCGGGCGGTGGCCAGGTTGGCGCGCAGGGTGCGCGGCAGGTCCAGCCTGCCGCCCGGGCGGCGGGTGGGCCTGGCCGACATCGTGCCGGTGAGGGCGGGGCGCAGCCGGGTGGCGAGCTGCCGGGTCAGTTCGTCGACCAGGTGGCGGACCAGGGGCCGGAGCGCCGCGAGGCGGGCTTCGGGGAGCCCGCCGGCGTACCGCAGGATCGTCCGGAGCAGTTCCACGGAGGGAGTGGCGGCCGCCGGGTCGAGTTCGGCGAGGACGTCCTGCCGTCCTGTCACGGCCGCGGCGGCGAGAACCTCCTCGCGGACGCCGGGGCCGAACAGCGCGGCCAGTTCCTCTGACCACTCGCGGACGCCGGGGAACGAGGGCTCCCGGCCACCGCGCGGACCGGAGCCGCCGTGACCGGGCAGGCCGCCACGGGACCCCTCGCCGTGCCCAGTGCCGTACAGCTCGTCCAGAGCGGTCGCCAGGCGGGCGGCGCCGGACGGCAGTTGATCGGCGCGGCGGCCGAGCACGAGCCGCCAGCGGTCGGCGGCCGCGAGGGTCCGCGCGGGGGCGGTCCCGGTGGAGCCGGTCGAACCAGTTGAACCGGTCGAACCAGTTGAACCGGTCGAGCCAGTTGAACCGGTCGAGCCGGTCGAGCCGGTCGAGCCGGTCGAAGGGGCGGGGGCGGGTGCGCTATCAGGCTTGGGGGGCGTGGGGGTGTCTCCGGCGGAGGGTACGGGGGCGGCTTCGGTGTCGGGTGCGGGGGCGAGGGCAGCCTCGGTCGCGGGCGTGGGCGCCATGGCGGTCCCGGCGTCGGGCGCGGCGGCGGGTTCGGTGGCGGATTCGGTGGCGGGCGCGGCGGCGGGCGCGGCGGCGGATTCGGTGGCGGGCGCGGCGGCGGGCGCGGCGGCGGGCGCGGCGGCGGATTCAGTGGCGGGCGCGGCGGCGGGTTCGGTGGCAGGTTCGGTGGCGGGCGCGGCGGCGGATTCAGTGTCGGGCGCGGCGGCGGGTTCGGTGGCGGGCGCGGCGGTCTGGCGGCCGGGCTGCGGTGGGGCCGGGAGCCGGTGGTCCCGCGTGGGTGGCGGGACGGGCAGGCCGAGGCCGGTCAGGAGTTCGCGGGCTGCGAGGTCGGCTGTGGTCCGGCGGGCCAGCTCGGCCGGGTCGTCCGCGTCGAGGGTGTCCACCCGTTCACCGAGCCGCTCCTCGACCGTGTCCAGCAGCCGGTCCCGGGCGGCCGGGCTCAGGGTGTCGAAGCCACCGCGCAGGGCCGGCAGCCGGGCCAGGAACGCGGTGTCGTCCAGCTCGACGACCCGGTGCAGCAACGGGTCCAGGGCGCCGACGCCGACGGTCAGCAGCGGGCCCGCCACCGTCAGGACGCCGGTGAGGCGGGCGGTGAGCGCGGCCCTGGAGGCGCTGCCCACGGCTCCGTCCACCCAGGAGGCGACGCGCCCCCCGAAGGACTCCGCCTCCTCGTGGCCCGTGAGCACCCTGACCGCTCCGGCGGCCGCGGCGATCAACGGGGTGCCGTCGGCGGCCAGCCGGGCGAGGGCGCCGGTGAGCCGGATGCCGCCCACCCGGTCGGCCCGCTGGGCCAGTTCGAGCAGCGCCCGCGCGTCCTCGGGGTCCTCGGAACCGGTCAGTCCGTCGACCTGGCGCACCGCGGCCGAGGTCAGCAGTTCGGCCGCGCGCGCGGTACGGGCGGCACGGGCGCTGGTGTCCGGGGCCATGGAACCGTCGGGCGCGGCCAGCCCCGGCAGGTGGCCGGCGTCCACGCGATCCAGCAGGTCGAGCCCGGCGAGGAGTTCGGGAAGGGTCCCGCTCGCGGGGAGTACGGCGGCGAGTTCCGTCAGCCGTTCGTCGGCCAGGGCGGGGAGTCCGCACTCGGCGGCCTCCGCGAGGCCGCCGACGACCTGGGCGGCCGTCGGACCGCCCTCCGCGCGTTCGGCCGCGTGCCGCTGCCGCAGCACGCCCTCGGCCGCCTGGGCCGGGGTGACACCGCGGGCCCCGGCCGCCGTGAGCATCGCGGCCGTCGCCGGGGTCCACCGCACCTGCCAGCGCGTCGTCAGCCCTTCACCGCCCGCCGCCCCGGCCACCCCCTGCTCCTGCGCGTAGGGGATGCCGCACACCGTCAGCCTGCGCAGCAGCAGTTCGCGGCGTCGGTCCAGGGTGGAGCGCGCCGGGTCCAGCCGGAGGTCGCGCGGTGTCCTCTCGTGCGCGTCCTCGGGCCCGGGAAGCGCGAGCGCCGCGGTCTCGGCCTCGACGGCGGGGCCCAGCCCGCTGCGCGGCGCGTCGGGTGCGGGCCGCCCGGTGCGGGCTCCGACCAGTACGCGTTCGAGGGCTCCGGCGACGGCGCGGCCCGTGCCGTAGGTCTCTCCGCGCCCGAGCACCGTCTGTACGGCTTCCAGGAGTTCGCCGCGGCCGGGGGCGGGCAGGCCGCGCAGGCGGGCCAGGTCACCGGCCACCCGGACGACCTCGCGGCCGTCCGCCGGGCCGTAGGGGTGGCCCTGCTCGCGGAGGGCGGCGCAGACGCGGACCGCGGTGCGGATCAGCGCCTCGTGCAGCGCCGCCGGGTCCCCGGCCGCGTCCAGGACGGTGTGCTGCCACTCCGGGTCCCGGATGCCGGCCGGGTAGCCGGAGCGGGAGTCGAGCAGGGGGTATGTGTACGGGACCAGGGAGACCGTGCAGCCGGTCGTCCCGGCGGTGCCGTGCAGGGGGGCGTCCCCGTCCTCCGCACCCTCCGCACCCGGCTCGGGCGCGGCGGCCCGGTTTGGCGTTTCCGCGCCGGTCGCCGCTTCCGGCGATGCTGGTGCTTCCGGCGTTGTCGCCGCCTCCGGCGATGCTGGTGCTTCCGGCGTTGCTGGTGCTTCCACTTCTTCCGGCGTTTCCGACGAGTGCGGCGCGCGGCCCCCGGCGGCGGACGGCAGCAGCGCCGGGGTGTGGAAGGCTCCCACCACCACGGCGGGCCGCCGCCCGCTCGCCAGGGCCTCGGTGACATGTCGGCGCATGCACGCCTCGCGCACCAGGTCCGTGCCGTGCACACCGCCCCGCGCCTCGGCCTCGTAACGCAGTGCCCAGCCGGTGAGCAGGGCGGCGCGGCGGAGCGCCTCGGGTGTCGAACCGGGCGCGAGGGCCTCCACCAGCCGGTCCCACAGGTCGTCGCCCTCGCGGCCGGTGAGCCGGGACCGGAGCGCGGCGGACAGCCCGTGCCCCTCCTCCGGCACCGGTGCGGAGTCGGCGCCGGGGGCCGGGGCGGGGGTGGCGGGGCCGCCCCCCGCCCACGCCCGGTCGGCCAGCGGCAGATCGCAGGCCACGGCCGGAACCCCGTTTCTCGCCGCCCAGCGCAGGGCGACCAGCTCCGGCGAGAAGTCGGCGAACGGGTAGAAGGCCGGCCTCCGTTCGTCTGCCGCGCCGGTGCCGGGCCCGTCCGCGGGCACGGCGGCCAGCGCGACCGGCGCCTCGGTCTCCTCGTGGGCGAGCCAGCCCAGCCACGGCTGGAACTCGGCGGGAAGTTCCACGAGGAGGACGTCGGGGGCCGCCGCGTCCAGCAGCGCCGGGAGGGCGGCCGCCAGCGAGGGCGCGTGGTGGCGCACCCCGATCAGGAACGGCTGCCCCGGGCCGGTCGCCGCGAGGGCCGCCACCGCGGCCTCCGAGGTGGACCGCGCCCCGGGGATGGTCGACTCGCTCATCCGTCAGTTCTCCAGCACCGCGCGCAGGTCCCACAGGGCACGCCAGGTGGCCGCCCCCTGCTCGGCGCGTCTGCGCACCGGGCCGTCCCAGTACCCCAGCAGCCGTGCCGCGTCGGCGGGGTCGTCCTTGCGGACGACGCCGAGCAGATGGCCGGGCAGGAGGGAGAGCACGTCCCGGTCGCCGGGGAAGTAGGCGGCGGCCAGGCCGAGGGAGCCCGCGACGGACACCGCCTCCGCCGTGCTCATCACCGTGGAGGGGCGCTCCACCTCCCAGCCCTCCACGGAGCGGCCGTCGCGCAGGTCCCGGAATGCGGTGACCAGGGCTTCGAGGACCGCGTCGTCCACCTGGTAGGCGGCGCCCACGCGTTCGACGGCTGCCCGCGACTGGCGCCGTACGAGCGCGGTCTCGGCGTCCACGTCCCCGATGGGGCCCACGGTCTCGAAGTTGAAGCGACGCTTCAGCGCGGCGGACATCTCCGAGACGCCCTTGTCCCGCAGGTTGGCGGTGGCGATGAGCGTGAACCCGGGGGCCGCGTGCACCTGGGCACTCTCGCTTCCCGCGAGTTCGGGGACCGCGATCCGCCGCTCGGAGAGCAGCGAGACGAGAGCGTCCTGGACCTCCGGCAGGCAGCGGGTGACCTCCTCGACGCGGGCGACGGCCCCCCGGGTCATGGCGGTGAGTACCGGGGAGGGCACCAGGGCCTGCTCGGTGGGCCCCTGGGCGAGCAGCAGCGCGTAGTTCCAGCCGTACTTGAGCTGGTCCTCGGTGGTGCCCGCGGTCCCCTGCACGGTGAGTGCGCTGGTCCCGCAGACGGCTGCCGACAGCAGTTCGGAGAGCATGGACTTGGCGGTGCCGGGTTCGCCGACGAGGAGGAGTCCGCGCTCCCCGGCGAGTGTGACCACGCACCGTTCGACCAGGGCGCGTTCGCCGACGAACTTCTGCTCGATCACCAGGCGGCGCGGCACCCCGGCGCCGGGGGCGGCGCCCTTCGGCAAGGCCAGTGGCTCGCCCGCGCTGCCCGTCACGAAGGTGACGACGGCGCGCGGAGTGAGCAGCCAGCCGGGGGGCCTGGGGCCGGGGTCGTGGGCGGCGAGGAAGGCCAGCTCGGTGGCGTACCGGTCCTCGGGGAGCGTGATCTGGCGGTGCTCCCGCTCCCGGCCGGGCGCCGCCCGGCCCGGGATGCGGCCCGTGGCGGTGCTGCCCGTGGCGGTGTCTTCCGGGGTGGTAGTGGTGGTCGTGTTGTCGTTCGTCATCGACGGCGGCCCTTCCGGGTTGCGCGGGTGTCCAGTTCTTCGAAGGCGGGGGCGTCGCCGTCGCGGACCCGTGTCCAGGCGGCCTCGTACAGCGCGGGCACGGAGAGGTGGGGCAGGGTCCGGGTGGACCCGGCCACCGGGTACAGGCGTTCCTTCCAGGTCTCCAGCGGCAGTGCGGGGGCTCCGCGTTCCAGCCAGCCGCAGGGGAGGAACAGGGTGCGGCCGGCGCGGGAGCGCTTCGCCTCCACGACGAGGTCGGTGGCGGCCAGTTCCGCCCGGGCCTTCTTGATCCGTGCGGGCTTCCACTCCGTCCAGCGGACGCAGTTGCGGTCCGTGGGGTCGGGCAGGGCGAGCAGCATCAGGTAGAGGGCGGCGGTGTCCGCGCTCAGGTCGAGGGCGTCCGCGGCCTCGGCAACCAGGTGCGGCACCGCACGCGTCGGGTCCTGGGCCGGGTGGTGCGGGGAGCCGTCGGGGGCGCCCGCCGAGGCCAGCAGGTCGGTCTCCTCACCCAGCAGGGCTCGCAGGGCGAGCAGATCGCCGGTGCCGTGACTGCTGACGGTGCCCTCGACGAGGCCGAACGCCGGGTCGTCGGGGCCCGCCAGGCCGGCCGGGCGGATCAGCAGCTTCTCCTTGTCGCCGTAACCGGGGGTGAGGAGCAGCGCCGTGCCGGCCCGGACCAGTCCGTCGGCGTCGGCGCCGCCGGACTCGGGGAGCCCGTGGGCGGCGCGGACCGTGGCGCCGATCGGGCCTCCCGACTCGGTCCAGTGCAGACCGAGGTCCAGCACCAGGTCCGGGTCGGCGAGGCGGCCGCGCAGGGCCGCGAGCCCGACGGGCAGGTGGGCCCGGAGGGGGTGCCCGTACGGCAGCGTGTAGGCGAGGGTGTGCAGGGCGGTCAGGGCGGAGGAGACCGTACCGCGTGCGCCCGTCACGCGGGGGCCCGGGCGGCCGGTGCCGTCCTGGACGGCGGTGCCGTGGGCGAGCCAGGGCCGGGAGGCCGCGTTGAGGACCAGGTCGACGGCGCCCGGGGTGGTGCCCGAGAGATCGAGGTCCAGCTCCTCCGGGACGCGGACGAGGGAGGCCAGACGCTCCTGCCAGACCTCGGCGGCGGCCCGGACGTCGGGGCCGGTGGACCACAGCTCGGCCGGGTCCTCGGGCAGCAGCGCCCGGAGCAGGGCGTGCCGGTCGTCGCGGGGCAGGGCGTCCAGCCGTGCCACGGCTTCCTCGAAGGCACGTGTCTTCGCACCGAGCAGCACGAGCGCCTCGGCGCCGGGCTCCTGGACGGCCGCCGACAGCAGGGCGGCGGACTGGAGGGGACCGATTCCGGTGGCCGTGTGGAACGCCTCGGCGGCCTCCGGGCGCCAGGGCGCCGGGCCCTGCTCCCGTACCAGGGCGGTGAGCTTGGTGAGCCGGTCGCAGGCGATGCCGTGCCGGTGTACGCGCTCGCGGTCCAGGGTGAAGCCGGGGACGGGGCCGAAGGCGCCGGTCGGGTCGTGGTCCAGGGCGAGCCAGCGGGCCGCGTCGTCCCGGGTGTTCCGGCCGCGGTCGGTGAGGACGACGACGGTGCGGGTGCCCTTGCGGAGCACCTGGCCGAGGCGGTGCACGGCCTCGGGGCGTCCCCGCCCGGGCGTCGCTCCGCCGAGCGGTTCGACGAGCTCCACCTGCCGGACCGTGCCCGCCGGGTCGGCCAGCGGGCCCGCGGCGAGCGCTTCCAGCAGCACGAGGAGCCCGGTGCGGTGCTCGGCCGAGGTGGTCTCCGAGGCGGCCCGGTAGGCCAGTTCGGGCAGCTTGTCGAGGAGGGAGAGCCAGGTGAGGGAGTCTCCGGGCACGGTGTACTCGTCCCGCTGCCAGCCGTCCACAGGGGTGAACGGGACCTTCGACGGGGTGGGCGGGCCGAACGCCGGCCCGCCGCCGAGAACATGGTTGACGGCGAGGATCTGGCGGATCACGGTCCACCGGTGCCCGCCTCCCCACCAGCTGCCGTGCATCCGCTCGGAGCCCCAGGCGGAGGCGTCCCGCAGCGTCGCGTCGTCGCCGTGCTCGGGCTCGTGGTCGAAGAACATGCCCTTCGTGCGCGCGGTGTCGCGGGGAGTGGCCGGCTCCACGGGCTCGGGGGGTTCCACATACCGGGCGGCGGAGACGGCCCGGTCCACCGCGTCCCGGACGAGCGCGGTGACACCGGCGAGGAGCCGGGCGTCGGACACCTCGGGCAGCACCCGGGCTGCGGCCTCCTCGGTCAGCTCCCGCGAGGAGGGCCCGGTGTACTCCTCGACGGCCCGGAACGCCTCCAGGTGCCGGGCGACCGCGGCGGCGACCTCGTTGAACAGCTCCTCCGCCCGGGAGTCCGTCAGGTTGCGCAGGGCCAGGGAGCCCCGTTCGTCCCTCGGGCGCAGGGCGTGCCAGTAGGAGACGGGCGGCACGTAGGGAGTGCCCGCCGCGTCGTTCCCGCCGGAGCGGCCGGGGGTGACGGACCACAGGTTGCCGCCGGTACCGTCGGTGTCCGCCGGGTGCGCCTCCACGGAGCGGTGGCCCAGGACCGCGACCGGCCTCGATCCGCCGGGCAGGGCGAGGGCGCCGAGCGGCACCGGGGAGCCGCCGCCGGGCAGCGGGTGCGGCAGGGTGACCGTGCGGCCGTCGGGGGTGCCGGCGACGATGCGGTGCCCGTCGGCGGGGGCGGCCGTGCCGGTCTCGGTGACCGTGCGGCGGACCCAGCGGCCGAGGACGATGCCGTCGGTGCCGAACGGGGTGGTCTCCAGACCGGGCTGGAGCGGCAGCACCTGGCAGTGCTCGGCGAGCAGCCGGGCGCCGTCGCGCACCCCGGAGCGGAGGAAGGCGGGGAGGGACGCGCGGCCGTGCGTGCCGCCGGCCGGGTCGTACTCCAGCCACACCCGCTGGGTTCCCTGGTGGCCCTCGCGCCAGTGGCCGGTGCCGTCGGAGATGACGGCGCGCTGGGGCGGGAGGGAGGTGTCGCCCGCGTGCAGGGCCTTGCCGCCCGTGGCGCGGCCGCCGCCCGGCAGCGGCAGGCAGACCTCGTCCGAGGGGTCGGAACCGCCCCAGCGGGGGAGCTGTTCTCCGCCGACGGTGAAGACCTCGGCGGGGCGGTGCGACCAGTAGCCGCGCTGCTTGCCGTCCTCCCACCACATGACCAGCAACTCGCCGTCGACGTAACGCAGAGCGATCGTCCGCCAGTGGTCGACGGCGACGGGGAGCCGCAGGGTGTGCCGCAGCAGAACACCTTCCGGGCCGACGACGACGGCCCGTTCGAGGGTGTTGAGGATCAGCGCGGGCCAGGCGCCGGTGACGCCGACGCTCTCCCGCCGGTTGCGTTGATGGCGCGCGGCCTCGGCGGCCTCGGCGGCCAGTTCGGCGTAGGTCTCGTCGAGCGCGGGCCAGCCCAGTTCGTCGAGGACGCCGGTACGCAGGGTGGCAGCGAGCAGCGGTACGACGTCGTGGCTCTCGACGAGTCGTACGGCTTCCGGGGCGACGTCCGCGACCACGGACCGGAACGACGAGAGCCTGTTGAGGGCGGTGCGCAGCCCGGGGAGCCCGCGCGCGGCCGTGTACTCCTCGGCGCGGGCGGTCAGCCACTCCCGCAGGATGACGGAGAGCACCGGGTGCGCCGCGACCTTGGCCAGGCCGGCGTCGCTCAGGCGCTGGCGGTGTCCGTCGCCCAGGTCCCCGAGGTTCCGGCTCAGCAGGGCGCGGAAGAACGGGCGTTCGGCAACGGCGGTGAGGTCCCGCGCGCCGGGCGTGGTGTCGATGAGCCACGGGCCGATCGGGAATCCGAGGGACCGCGCGGTCCCCGCGTCCTGGTCGTCCGGCTCGGCGACGGGGATGCCGGAGGCCAGGCAGAAGTCGAGAAGGTCCAGGTCGGCGGTGCGCTGCCAGCGGCCCTGGAACAGTTCGACGGGGTGCCCGTCGGCGCGCAGCCGGTCCGCCATCCGGGCGGTCAGACCGAGGGTCGCCGGGCAGCGGCCCGAGGTGACCCGGCCGCGCCCGCGGTGTGCCTCCCAGCGGGCGAGCCAGTCCGCCGGGGAGACGGGCGGGGTGGAGAGGGCGGCGGAGTCGGACGTCGGGTCGCCGGAGTTGTCCGGGAGGGCGGTCAGGAGCTCATCGGCGCCGGACTCGGCCAGCAGGGCGAGCCAGCCCGGTTCGCCGTGCGCGTCCCGGCCGCGCTCGCTGAAGGTCTCCGGGAAGAAGCCCAGGAGCCGGGCCTTCACGGCCGCGTCTCGTCGGGCGAGTTCGACGAGCGAGGAGCGGTAGGTCTCCCAGAACGAGGCGGGGGCGCGGACGACTCCCGGCGAGCCGATCAGATCGGCCACCAGCTCGCGTTCGGCGGCCTCGCGGTCCAGCCCGGCGGCCTTGACCAGCGCGCGCACGTCCTGCGGCAGCGCCGCGTACGGCGGCATGCCGGCCGCACAGCGCTCGACCAGCAGACGGCGGAACTGCGCCCAGGCGTCCGCCGGTGCGAGCCGGGCCACCAGGTCCCGTACGTACTGCCGGAGCGCCTTGACGGTCAGCGCGCCGACGAGGGCGAACTCCAGGAAGACAGCGCGCTGCCGCTCCTCGTCCACGACCAGCCCGTGCACCCGCTCGGCCTCGCGGGCCTTGCCGAAGAAGGAGGCGGCGTAGCTGGTGTTCTCGGCCTGGAGGAAGAGGCGTGCCACCTGCTCGTAGTAGGTGGGGAGGAAGTGGGGCACGGCCCGGCCGAGCCGGGTGCCGAGGGCGTCGAAGCCCTCCTTGGCCGCTCCGGCACGGCCCATGGCCTGCCGGCCCAGCCGCTCGATGTCCTTGACCAGGGCCAGGGCGTGGTGCCCGTTGGCCGGGTCGTTGACCAGCGCCCAGGCCGGGAAGCCCAGCGTCTCGCGGCGCACCTGACCCACTACGGGGGCCTCGGCGGTCCGGGCCAGCCCGAGGAACTCCAGGGCCAGGTCCTCCGCTTCGCCGAGTGTGCCGGGCACGAGGCGGACCACGGGGCGGTCGCCGAGGGCGGTGTGCGTGTAGGTGCGGGCGGTCAGCGCGTCGGCGTCGTCCCGGTCGGTGGTGCCGGCCGGGAGGATCGCGCCCGCGTCCAGCAGGGCTGTCGCGCGGGCCCGGGCGGCGGAGCCGGAGGCGCTCTCGCCCCTGGCCTGGCCGGGAAGGGACGCCGCGTCCGCTGCCGTCGTGGGCGCGTGCGCTGCCGTCGTGTTCGCGTACGTGTTCGTCGTCGTGATGCTCATGCCGCCCGCTCCTCGTCCTCGACGTCGCGGCCGGCGTAGAGCGCCGCCGCCATCCGCATGCCCTCCGACCACGCCACAGGGCCGACCTCGGCCGCCGTCAGCGCGCGCCCCGCGGGGTCGGTCCAGCCCAGGGGGCCCGTCTCGGTGTCGTACGCGTCGTACCCGTCGTGTTCGCCGACCCAGATGCGTGCCTCGGCGGTCGCGCCGTCCTCGACCACCGGGCAGACCGCGTATCCCCCGCGTGACCGGTACCCGAGCTGAGTGACGCGGCCGTGCAGGAAGCGCAGTTCCTTGAACACGCCGCCGGCGTACGTATCCACGGAGGTGGTCTCCGGGGCGAGGCGCGGCGGCCGGCGCCACACCTCGCGGAACAGCTGCTCCACGTTCTGGCGCACTCCCAGCTCGACCGCGAACTCCCGCAGTTCGTCGAGGTCGTCGAGGAGCACGGGGTGGGGCACGCTCACCACGTCCGGGGTGATGCGGACCGTGTCTCCGTCCAGGTCGACGAGGCCGAGACCGCGCTCGGGATCGACGTCGCGCAGGAACCCGGCGACCCCGCCGTCCGCGCCGGTGACCACCACGTCCCGCAGGGCCGCCTGCCACGCCGGGTCGGGCCAGACCCTGGCGAGCACGGCTGTGGGAACGGGCAGCGAGCGCACCATCCACTGCTCGACGTCGGTCAGGCACCGGCGTTCGTGCCGCTCCATCCACTCGGTCAGCTGCCGGAGACCCACGACCGCCGGATCGTCCTTCAACTTGGCCGGAACGGACTTCAGCCGCCGCCCCTTCCCGTTGCGGCAGACCACCTTGCCCGCTTCCAGAGCGACTTCGTAGTCGCCTGCCGACACCCACCCCATGCGCTGTTCTCCCCTGTTTCCGAACGGCCGCCGAACCGGTGGCACGCTGATGAGACCCGTCGACGGCAACGCACCGTGACGAGTGGGAGAGACTCTAGGCGGCCCCAGTGACATTGGGCCCGGGCCCCCTCACCAGCGTCCTGCGGCAGGCGCCCCGGGAGGAGCGCCCGCCGTGCGCCGAGCTCCGGTCCGCCACGTCGAGGGACCCGCCGGAGCAACGGGCGGAACGTCCGGCGTGAGCGGCGAGAGCGCACGCGGGACAGCGTGCGGCCCGCTCGGGTGCGGTCAGGGAGCGAGCACGACCGTCTTGCCGGGCAGCCGCCCGGCGCCGGCGTCCTCATGTACGGCGGCCAGCTCGGCCGCCGGGCGGTGGGCGGCGACGTGGACCCGAAGCTTGCCGGCATCCACCTTGGCGACCAGCTCGGTCAGTTGGGCGCCGTCGCTGCGGACCCACAGGCTCGCGCTGCGTACACCCCGGGCGGGGTCTTCCGGGACCGGACCGGCCGTGCTGGCGGCTACCCCGCCGTCGGCGACGTAGCTCGTCAACCGCGCCAGCTCCTCCGGCGAGACACGAACGTGGTTCACCACGACCTGGAACGGGCCGCCCACGGCGCCCGGGCCCGCAGCGAGGTCGAGGGGGCCGGTGACCCGGTCCGCACCGTAACCCCGAAGGCGGCCGGCGTGCCGCGGTGCGTCGACCGCCGTCACGTGCGCCCCCGCGTCGACGGCGAGCTGCACCACGAGGCTGCCGACCGCGCCCCCCGCTCCGTTGACCAGCACGGTCTGACCGGGCTTCAGCTCGGCGAGCTCGAACAGCGTCTGCCAGGCCGCCAGCCCGGTCAGCGGCAGCGCCGCGGCGTCGACCAGCTCGGTCGTCCGGGGCGCGGGGGCGAGTGACTCGGCCCGGACGAGCACGTACTCGGCTGCGCCGCCGGCGGAGTCGAGGGGCAGCATCGCCACGACGCGGTCGCCGACCTCCGGGCCGGTCACGTCCGCACCGAGTTCGGCCACGGTGCCCGCCAGGTCGAGCCCGGGAACGTACGGGAAGGCGATCGGGATCATCTCGGCCAGGAAGCCGGCGCGGATGTGGTCGTCGACCGGGTTGAACGACGTGGCCGCCACCCGCACCAGCACCTGACCGGCGCCGGGGACCGGGCGCTCGACGTCCTCGTGGCGCAGGACCTCGCTGCTGCCGAACTCGTGGAAACGTATGGCCTTCATGGCACTTTCCTCCAGGGTGTGTTGACTCCGCCGCCCGCGGCTGGGGCGGTCGGGCGGGACGGTGAAGCGTTTCGGGGCGCTCGGCGTCCGGCGGTCGCACGACCGGTACGCCGGCCGGGCCGCTCGCGCCGCCGCCATCGGAAAGGGACCCCTTCACAAGGGACCCCTTCACTTGCCCAGGAAAATATTTTCACTTGCCGAGGCAAGTCAGAAGGTAGTCCACGACGAGTTGCCCAGGCAAGTGATGAGACTTGCCCGGGCAAGTATGATGAGGCACATGGACACTCAGTCACCCTGGCTCGACGACGACCAGCAGGACCTCTGGCAGGCGCTGCTCACGGTCGTCATCGCCCTCCCGGCGGCCCTCGACCGTCAACTGCAGCGAGACGCCGGTATCTCCAACTTCGAGTACGGCGTCCTGGCCCAGCTCTCCATGGCCGACGAGGCCACAATGCGGCTCAGCGAACTGGCCCGGCTCTGCGACAGCACCCAGCCCCGGCTCTCGAAGGTGATGGACCGGTTCGAGGCCCGCGACTGGGTCGCCCGCCGAACCGACCCCGGCGACGGCCGATACACCCTCGCCTCCCTGACCGACGCCGGCCGGCAGAAGCTCGTCGAGAGCGCACCGGAACACGTCGCGCAGGTGAAGCGGCTCGTGTTCGATCCGCTCAGCGCCGCCCAGCGCCGCCACCTCGAAACCGCGCTGACCCGCATCGCCGCCACCGTGCGCCGGGAACTCGAAGGAGGCTGAGCACCAGGGCCGCGCCCGCGCGGGTGTACGCCGCTGTCCGTGCAGCACGCACTTCCTCGTCGAGGAAGGGCTTCTCAGCGGGGGCGGGGTGGTCGGCTCGTGGAGGGGGTGAAGGTGACCGGGAGGGCCTGGGGGCCGCGGAACGTCGGGGCATAGCCCCATGCGACCTCGCCGCTCGGGATGTCCAGGGTCAGGTCGGGCAGGCGGCCGAACAGCGTGGTGATCGCGATCTCCGTCTCCAGCTTCACCAGGTGGCTGCCCAGGCAGGTGTGCGCGCCGTGGCCGAACGCCAGGTGCGGGCGAGCGTCATGGGTGAGGTCCAGGGCGGCGGCGCAGGATGGTGGCGCCGAGGAACTGGATCGTGGTGATGTGACCGGCGCCGATCAACGTCATGACCATCACCTCCAGCTCGTCCCCGGTCAGCGCGCCCGACTCGATCAACCGCGTCGGCAGGTCGTCCCCCCGGGTGCGATCGTTTGTAGGCCACCAGTTGCTGGACGTAGCACAGCAGCTCGGCCAGCCTCACCTCGTCGCGCGGCTGCTGGAACTTCGCGCGGTACCACATGTCCATGCACGTCGGCGGCGGGCGCGCGCTCGGCCGGCCGATGCTCTGATCATCGAACGTGCCGAGATCGCGGCCCGCGGCTGCCGTCCTGCGGTCGATGGCTCGTGGTCTCCGGTCAGGACTCGACCTCGAATTCGAGTTCGTCGTAGCGGCGCTCCGCGATCTGCTCCCGAGACCCCGAGACGAGGGTGATGCAGTCCCCGCCGAAGACCGCGCTCTCGGGGATGGACATGAACAGTACGTTTCCCCGGTCCTCCAATGGATCGTGCCAGGCAGGAGAGAAGCCGCCGAGCTGAATGCCGTACCCCCAGCGCACGGCGAGAATCGCCCCCATCTCATCCACCAGGCTGTCCACGAGGCGGGCTCGCTCGGCGTCCCCCTCGACGTAGTCGACCGCTTCCGCCACGTGCGACCGGTGGAGAGCGCCGGGCATGGTGGTTCCGGGTACCGCGTACAGCGGGAACGATGCGTAGGACGCCGGGCCGTCCGGCTCCGCTTCCCGGGAGTGGCGTTCGACGGTTTCGGTCCCCGTCGGCAGGTGGATGACGAAGCCTTCGTCCTGGTCCGTGACTTCGGCGAGGATGACCACCTGGCCGTCGGTGGGAAAGTCGATGTCGAGGACGTCGGCGGGTATGGCCGCGCAGTCGACGGTCACCACGTGCGGCACGTACGCGGGCACGACCACACCCTCCGGCAGATGAGCGGGCCCGCCTGCATGAGCAGCCGGAGCGGCGTTCTTCCTCAGCTCTTCCGGCAGTTGCTCGTAGCGGCAGAGGTAGACGCAGGGGCGCAGGAGGCGGACGAACGCCTCGGTCACCGACTCGGGTACGCCAAGGGCCCGCCCGGCATCACGGACGGTCTCAGATGCGGTTGCGGTCATGGATGTCACCGTGCCATGCCCCACCGACAGCACGGTGCGAGCGGCACCTGATCATGGCCGTCATCGTTACTGCCGTGCCCGGACCGGTCAAGGCACCCTTTGGTGCAGCAGCATCTGTACCGGCAGTCCGCTCGCAGCGGCGAGAGTCCATAGGCCGTCGTCGATAAGCGGAGGGCGGCGAGGATCTGGAGGCCTGGGCTCCGAGGGATTCGTGCAGTCGCGGCCACCAAGGAGTGGCGGCCGAGGCGCTGGCGAGTTCGTCGGGCACGGTGAACACACTGATGCCCCTCGCTAATAACTGCCGGACGACCGCCGCGAGGCATTCGTGCTGACCCAGCTCCTGGATATGCCGTACGACGACGAGGCCCCCGCGGGCCCATGCCCCGTGGGGCCCTCAGGTCCCGGGGCTCCCGAGCCCACACAGCACTCTTCGCCATGCTCAACGACACGTCGGAGCCTGCTCCCGGCCTGCTGATGGTGTGTGACGCCTGGGCATGGGCTGCCACTCGACGAGGGCTGCCTCACCCCGAGCACCTCCACTGCCGAGCCCCATCGCCATGACCCGCTGACCCGGTCAAGGACGCCGGATTCCCAGCCGGCCCCACCTGGTCCCCAAAAACGATCAAGGGCCGGTTTCGGATTGCTCCGAAACCGGCCCTGACCTGCGACTGTCTCCAGTCGGGACGACAGGATTTGAACCTGCGACCCCTTGACCCCCAGTCAAGTGCGCTACCAAGCTGCGCCACGTCCCGTTGCCCGTCTGACCTGGGGTTTCCCCTGGCCGAACGTGCATGAGAACAATACCGCACTCCAGCAGGTGGTCACCAACACCATTCCGCGCTTGACCTCAACCGTGGTTGATGTTGAACGCTCGGTGTCATGACGAACACGACCGTCTCACCCGTACGCGGCCCCCTCGCATTCCATGACCTCGACCGCCTGATCGCCCTGATGACCGGCGCCGAGAAGCACGCCCCCGCCGCCCATTCCACGCTCGACGCCCTGTGGGTGCTCTACGACAGAGTGCTCCGCGTCACCCCGGACACGGCCGAGGCCCCCGGGCGGGACCGCTTCCTCCTGTCCAAGGGGCACGGACCGATGGCGTACTACGCCGTCCTCGCCGCGCACGGCTTCTTCGGCGAGGAGCTGCTGCCCGGCTTCGGAACGTACGACTCGCCGCTCGGCCACCACCCGGACCGGCTGCTGGTGCCGGGGGCGGAGATCGGCAGCGGATCCCTCGGGCACGGGCTGCCGCTCGCCGTCGGAACAGTGCTCGGGCTGCGCGCCCAGGGCCTCACCGACCCCCGGGTGTGGGTCCTGATCGGCGACGCCGAACTGGACGAGGGCAGCAATCACGAGGCCATCGCCCACGCGGGCCCCGCCGGACTCGAACAGTTGCACACACTCGTGATCGACAACGCGTCCGCCACGCACGGCTGGCCCGGCGGCATCGCTTCCCGCTTCACGTCCGCCGGGTGGGGGGCGGTGACCGTGGACGGTCGCGACCACGAGGCCCTGTACACGGCGTTCACCACACCCCACCCGGGTAAACCGCTGGCCGTAGTCGCCCGCGTCGAACCCAAGAACTGACCGCACCGACCGACCCCGTACGACCACCACCGCACCACCGCCGCTGCGCACACCGGAGCCCCCGGGAGGGACCCCTTCATGGACACCATGCGTGACCGATTCATCAGCACCGCTTCGCGACTCCTGGACGAGGAGCCACGGCTGGCCGTCGTGCTCGCCGACATCAGCGCCGACGGCTTCGCCCCGGCCCGGCGTGCCCACCCGGACCGGGTCATCAACGTCGGGATCCGGGAGCAACTGCTGGTCGGGGCCGGCGCGGGGATGGCGCTGACGGGAATGCGGCCGATCGTGCACACCTTCGCCAGCTTCCTGGTCGAGCGACCGTTCGAGCAGGTCAAGCTGGACTTCGGCCACCAGGGGGTCGGGGGGATCCTGGTGAGCGCCGGCGCCTCGTACGACTGGCCGGCCGGGGGCTTCACGCACATGTCCCCCGGTGACGTGGCCCTCCTGGACACGCTCGACGGCTGGACCGTGCATGTGCCGGGCCATCCGGACGAGGCCGAGGCACTGCTGCGGGAGTCCGTCGCCGGCGACGACCGGGTGTACGTACGCCTCTCGCTCCAGGCGAACCGGGAGGCGCTGCCGGTGAGCGGCACGGCGGGGTTCACCGAGGTGCGCGAAGGGCGGCGCGGGACCGTGATCGCGGTCGGCCCCATGCTCGACAACGTCCTCGCCGCCACCGAGGGGCTGGACGTCACCGTGCTGTACGCGACGACCGTGCGGCCGTTCGACGCGGCGGGGGTGCGCCGGGCCGCCGGTGCGGCCACGACCGCGGACGTGGTGATCGTGGAGCCCTATCTGGCGGGCACCTCCGCCACCGCGGCGGGCGAAGCGCTGATCGACCTGCCCCACCGGGTGCTCGGGCTGGGGGTGGGCCGCGCCGAACTGCGTCGGTACGGGCAGCTGGAGGAGCACCTCGCGGCACACGGCCTGGACCCGCAGGGCCTGCGGAAGCGGATCACCGGCTTCCTGCGCCCCTGATCCGCAGGGCCCACCCACCCGACCCGCCGACTCCGCCCGTCAGCCCGGCCGGCCCGGGCACGCCCCCGCGATCCGCCCGCCCCGTCAGCCCGGCCGGAGGCAAGCCCGCACGTTCGGGCCGTCGCGCTCACCCCTCGTCCTCACCCTCGCTCTCCCCTGCCACCCCATCCCCCGACACGTCCAGCTCCGGGTGCGCCGCCACCAGTCGGCGCGGGGCGACCTGCCGCCAGGAGTCGGCGAGGATGGCGGCCAGCTCATCCGCGTCCTCCAGGGCGGACAGCCGGACGCGCATCCAGGCGTAGTGGTCGTCGTGCCCGTCACGGATGAAGAACTTCTCCGGCTCGGCGGCGATCAGCTCGGCACGGTCCTCCTGGGGGCACTTCACACCCATCGCCGTCTCGTCGTCGCCGAGCGAGGCGAAGATTCTGCCCGCCACCCGGAAGGTCGGCTGCCCCCAGGCGAGCTTCTCCGTGGTGTCCGGCAGGGACAGCGCGGCCGAGCGGACATCGGCGGCGGTGATCGCGGCGTCGTCGGTCATCCCGGGCCTCCGTTTCTCCGCGCCCAGCAGATCACGGATGCGCGCGGAACGCCGGGCGGCCCAGCGTCCCGCCGTAGTCGCGCTCGACGGGCGGGCCCACCTCGATGATTTCCGTGACGATGCCGGGGCGCGGGGCAGAGCGCGACGCGGCTGCCTACCGTCGGAAAGTCCGTGCTGGCAGGCGTCCTCGCGTCGCGGACACCGTCGGGGGCGGGGCGCTCCCGGGTGCTGCGGATCGAGGGCAACGTGGTCCTGCGGAGCAGCGTCGGTGCGCCGGCCGGGAGTTGGGTGCGGCACCACCCGCGGGGGGGGGTGTCAGAGGGGGTGGTGGCCCTCCCGGTCGTCGATCTGGCGGACGAGTTCATGGGCGAGCGACTTGATGGTGTCGAGCCCGGCCCGGCCCCAGGGGCGCGGCACGGTGTCGACGGCACAGACGGTGCCCAGCGCGATGCCGGTGCGGTCGATCAGCGGCGCCCCGAGGTAGGAGCGGATGCCTATGTCGTCCACCACCGGATTGCCCGCGAAGCGCGGGTAGTCGCAGACGTCGTCCAGGACGAGGGCCTTGCGTCGGACGAGGACGTGCGGGCAGTAGCCGTGGTCGCGGGCCATGTACCGGCTGCTGCGGTTGCTGCCCGCCGCGGCCGATCCGAGGTCCTGACCACCGCGGTTGCCCGTCGGAGTGTGCAGTCCCGCGAAGAACTGCCGGTTCTCGTCGATGAAGTTGACCATCGAGAAGGGCGTGGCGGTGACTTCGGCCACCTTGTCGGCGAAGGCGTCGAAGTTGTCGTAGGAGGCGTCGGGACGTTCGCCGAGATCCAGCTTGCGCAGCCGCTCCGCGCGGGCCGGGCCGTGCCGGTCGGTGGGCGTCAGGAGCATCCGGCCGGTGGCGAAGGATGTCACGGGTGGGCTCCGAAGGTCTGTAGTGGGGCGGGCGCCGTGGTGGCGTTGATGAGGTGTTGTACGAGGGTGACGAGGGCGCCCGTTCCGGAGCTGGCGATCCGGGCGTCGCACAGGACGACGGGCACCTCGGGCCCGAGGTCGAGCGCGGCCCGGACCTCGTCCGGCTCGTAGCGGTAGGCGCCGTCGAACTCGTTGACGGCGACGATGAATCCGATGCCGCGCCGTTCGAAGAAGTCCACGGCGGCGAAGCATTCGGCGAGGCGCCGGGTGTCGGCCAGCACCACGGCCCCGAGCGCGCCCTGGGAGAGTTCGTCCCACATGAACCAGAAGCGTTCCTGGCCCGGCGTGCCGAACAGATAGAGCACGTGCTGCTCGGAGAGGGTGATGCGGCCGAAGTCCATGGCTACGGTGGTGGCCGTCTTGGACTCGACGCCCTCCAGATCGTCCGTCCCCACACTGACCTGGGTCAGCAGTTCCTCGGTGCTCAGCGGCGCGATCTCGCTGACCGCGCCCACGAACGTCGTTTTGCCGACCCCGAATCCACCGGCGACCAGGATCTTGAGTGCCACGGGGAAGAACTCGGAGGTTCGGGTGCGGTCAGAGCTGTCGTCGTAAACCATCGAGCACTGCCTCCAGCAGGGATCGGTCGGTGGGCATGTCATGGAAAGCGGGAGCGTGCGCGGTGACCGCGCCGCAGGCGACCAGGTCGGAGAGGATGACCTTGGCGACGACCGCGGGCAGCCGGAGGTGTGCGGCGATCTCGGCGACGGACATCGGCCCTTCGCACATGCCGAGGGCCACGGTGTGCTCCGGGCCGAGCGGAATGTCCGGCTCGATGCCCGTGGCCATGATCAGGGACAGCAGGTCGAACGCTGTGGACGGCCGGGTGCGGCCGTTGCTGATCGTGTACGGGCGGATCAGCCGGCCGGCCGCGTCGTCGAGCAGGGGCCCGTCCTGCGGGGCCGGCATCCTCAGCGCCCCGGGGTGAACGGGGCCCCGGCCGGCTGCCGCTGCGGAGTCGTCAGATAGGGGCGGACGCTCTTGACCAGCATCGCCATCTCGTAGCCGAGCACCGCGGCGTCCGCCTCGCGTCCCGAGAGGACGGCGAGACAGGTGCCGGATCCGGCGGTGGAGACGAACAGGAGGGTGGAGTCCAGCTCGACGACCACCTGCCGTACGTCCCCGTTGTCGCCGAAGCGGGCCCCGGCACTGCGGCCCAGCGAGTACAGGCCGGCGGCCAGGGCCGCCATGTGGTCGGCGCTGTCGTGGTCCATGCCGTGCACGGATTTCACCAGCCCGTCGGCGGAGAGCAGGACCGCGCTGCGTGTGTAGGGCACGCGTTGGACCAGTCCGCTCAGCAGCCAGTCCAGGTCCGAGACCTGACCGGACGGCATTTCGGTCGTCATGGTGTCTGCTCCTTGAAGGTGGCGTCTTTTCGGGGTTCCGGGACAACCCGGCCCGGCAGGAAGGGGTCGGACGCGAACGCTCCGGGCTCGCCCGGGGCACGGTCGTGGGGGCTCTCGGCGTAGGTGCCGCGCCCGTACGCGGGGCTGTCGTGCGGGTACGCATCGGGCGGGTAGCCGTCCGGTACGGGCAGGCCGGCCGCGGGCAGTGCGTGATCAGCCCGCGACGCCTCGGCCGGGCCGGGGAGGTAGGGCGGGGCGGTGGCTCCGCGTACGGGGAGGGGCGAGAGGGACTCCAGCGGGGCGTCGAGGGCGGTCTGTCCCCCGGCCCCCGTGTCGCCAGGACCCCCGTATCCGCCGTCGGGGCTCTCTTCCTGGGCGGTCTGGGCCTCCGCGAGATCGACACCGCGCCGGAAGGCCGCCATGAGACCCGGGTCGTGCAGGGCGTGTTCGTCCTCGACGCGGGGAGCTGGTGCCTCGCGCAACTGGGGGACGAGGGATTCCTGGTTCGTCCGCTTGGGCAGTTCGGGCCGGGAGCGCGACGGAGCCGGGCGGTCGTCGCGTTCGTGGGCGGCCGCCGTGGCGGGTCGGCCGCCGTGCTCGGGCGGGGAGGCGTGCGGCGTGGGCCGGTCGACGCGTTCGGCCCGCAGCGGGAGGGGCGGGGCGTCGCCCGCGGGCGGTTGCGGGCGGCCGTTCTGCGGGTGATCGCCGGCCGCCGACCGCGGGCTGCCGTTCTGCCCGTGGCCGGGCCTCTGGTGCGATCCGTCCGTGGACGCCTGGGCCGGACGCGAAGGCCGGGCCGTACCGCTCTGCGGCGGGGCGGCGGGGGCCCGGGCCTCGGCGGGCGGCCGGTGCACGGCGCCGGGGGGCGGTACGGGCGCGGCGTCGGGCGGCCGCGGGGCGTCGGGGTCGGTCCCGAGCAGCGACTGCGGGAGTACCAGCACCGCCTGCGTACCGCCGTAGATGTTGCTCTGGAGGCGGACGGCGATGCCGTGGCGGCGGGCCAGGGCCGAGACGACGAACAGCCCGATCCGGCCGTCCTGGAGCAGGTGGCCGACGTTGACCTGGTCGGGGTCGGAGAGCAGGGCGTTCATCCGCTTCTGCTCGTGGTCCGGCATTCCCAGGCCGCGGTCCTCCACCTCCAGGGCGAGACCGGCCGTGACGTGCTGGACGCGCAGCAGGACCTGGGTGTGCGGGGCGGAGAACACCGTGGCGTTCTCGACCAGCTCGGCCAGCAGGTGGATCACGTCGGCGACGGCGTGGCCGCGCAGGGTGCCCTCCATCGGCGGGACCAGCTTGACCCGGGGGTACTGCTCGACCTCGGCGATGGCCGAGCGGAGCACCTCGGTCATGGTGACCGGGTTGCTCCACTGCCGCCGGGAGACGGCCCCGCCGAGCACGGCGAGGTTCTCCGCGTGGCGGCGGATCCGGGTGGCGAGATGGTCGACGTGGAAGAGTCCCTTGAGGAGGTCGGGGTCCTCGACCTCGTGCTCCAGCTCGTCGAGGATCTGGATCTCGCGGTGGACGAGGGATTGCAGCCGTCGCGCGAGGTTGACGAAGACCTCGACCTTCTGTTCGTTGCCGGCACTGCTGAAGAGCTGGGACGCCTGGACGACGGCGGCGACGGCGGCTTCCTGGGCCCGCGCCATCTCCTGTCCGAGCAGGTCGAAGGCGTCGGCCCCGGGCGCGGGGGGCTGCGAGGGCGGCCGGGCGGTGGCGGCTTCCCCGTTGCGGAGCTGTTCCATCACCCGTTGCAGCTCGGCCTGGCCCTGGGCGCTGGCGCGCCGGAGCGCGAGGGCCCGGTCGAGCACCTGGCCGGCGACGCGGTTGGCGCCGAGGTAGGCGGCCGCGACGGCGGCGACGGCGAGCGCGCCGGAGCCGCCGAGCGCCGCCCAGAGGCTGGGCGAGGCGTCCACGGCGCCCGCGCGGACGGTGAAGATGACGGCCGCGGCGCCGCTGAGCACGGCGGCGACGGCGGGGAGCAGTGCGGTCCGCAGCAGCTGGGGCCGTATGCGGGCGTCGGGGGGAGGCCCTGCGGCGCGCGGCCCGGTAGTGGCCGAGTGGGCGCGCGTGCCGGGGCGGCCGTGCCGCCCGCCTTCACGGCGGTCCGGTCGCGCGTCGGGGGCGCGAAGTTGAGACATCAGTGTCCTAGGTACAGGGGGCACCGGGGATCGGCGGTCGTGCCGGCGTCCATGCGGTGGCCCCTACGGTGGTCGGTCAGGCGCGGGTCATCGGTCGGGCAGGCCCGAACGTCATGAGCCCACCGTTGATCACCGGGCACACACGGTAGTCGTCAATGACGTATGCGCGACGGGCAGTTGTCGAACTTGCCCGCCATCCGTCCCACTCTGGTATGACCACTCGCACGCGCGCCCGATTGCGCCGCCTTGACCCCGATTCGGCCCGAGACGTCGACAGGCTGCCCGCATGCTGGACACTTCAGGCCCGCCGGGGCCGCCCGACGGGCACCCGCATGGGGTTCACCCGCAGGCAGGGGACCACCCGACGGCGCGAGGAGGCGGCCGGTTACCATATGAGCGCCGCCTAGCTCGAAAGATAAACTTGTGACTGTCAATGACGACTCGTTCACCAACTGGATGCACCGCGAGGAGATCGCGGAGTCGATGATCCCGATCATCGGGAAGCTGCACCGCGAGCAGGATGTCAATGTCCTGCTGCACAGCCGCTCCCTGGTGAACAAGTCGGTGGTCAGCATCCTCAAGACGCACCGCTTCGCCCGGCAGATCGCGGGCGAGGAGCTCTCGGTCACCGAGACGATGCCCTTCCTGAAGGCTCTGACGACGCTCGATCTCGGCCCCTCCCAGATCGACATAGGCATGCTGGCCGCGACGTACCGGGCCGACGGGCGCGGACTCTCCGTCGAGGAGTTCACCGCGGAGGCCGTCGCCGGGGCGACGGGCGACAACAAGATCGAGCGCCGCGCTTCGCGTGACGTGGTGCTCTACGGCTTCGGCCGCATCGGCCGACTCCTGGCCCGCCTGCTCATCGAGAAGGCCGGCTCGGGCAACGGCCTGCGCCTGCGGGCCATCGTCGTCCGCAAGGGTTCCGGTCAGGACATCGTCAAGCGCGCGTCGCTGCTGCGGCGCGACTCGATCCACGGCCAGTTCCAGGGCACTATCACCGTCGACGAGGCGAACAGCAGGATCATCGCCAACGGCAACGAGATCCAGGTGATCTACTCCGACGACCCGACGGCGGTCGACTACACGGCGTACGGCATCAAGGACGCCATCCTGATCGACAACACCGGCCGGTGGCGCGACCGCGAGGGCCTCTCCAAGCACCTCCGGGCGGGCATCGCCAAGGTCGTGCTGACCGCACCGGGCAAGGGCGACGTCCCGAACATCGTGCACGGGGTCAACCACGACACGATCAAGCCGGACGAGCGGATCCTGTCCTGCGCGTCCTGCACGACCAATGCGATCGTGCCGCCGCTGAAGGCGATGGCGGACGAGTACGGCGTGCTGCGCGGGCACGTGGAGACCGTCCACTCGTACACCAACGACCAGAACCTGCTGGACAATTACCACAGCTCCGACCGCCGTGGCCGTTCGGCGGCGCTCAACATGGTCATCACCGAGACCGGTGCCGCCTCGGCCGTGGCGAAGGCGCTGCCCGACCTCGACGCCCCGATCACCGGAAGCTCCATCCGCGTCCCGGTGCCGGACGTCTCGATCGCGATCCTCAGCCTGCGGCTGGAGCGCGAGACCACCCGTGAAGAGGTCCTCGACTACCTCCGCAACGTGTCGCTGGCCTCGCCGCTCAAGCGTCAGATCGACTTCATCAGCGCGCCCGACGCGGTCTCCAGCGACTTCATCGGCTCGCGCCACGCCTCGATCGTCGACGCCGGCGCCACCAAGGTCGACGGCGACAACGCGATCCTCTACCTCTGGTACGACAACGAGTTCGGCTACTCGTGCCAGGTCATCCGGGTCGTCCAGCACGTCTCCGGAGTGGAGTACCCGACCTACCCGGCCCCGGCGGTCTGACCCCGGCACGCTCTGGTGCGCGTACGCCCCCGGTGCCCGGCAGGTCCCTGCCGGGCACCGGGCGTGTGAGCGGCGCGGGCGGGCGGTCGCCTCAGCGCGGGGCGGCCGGCCCCAGCCGTTCGGTCGGCCCTCCGAAGTCGAGGAATGTGGCCCGCTCGGCGAGGAGCCACCGTCCGTCGACCTCCCGGAAGGTGTCCTCGTAGCGTCCGACCTGGACGGGAAGGCGCGGCGGCAGCATGCCGCCGGCATGACCGTCCACGCGGTACGTCGTGAAGTACGTGCTCCCGCTCGCCGACGTCGCGGACGTCAGGTTCACCAGGATGTTGGTGCACAGGCGGCGGGAGAGCCGGTCGGCGGGACGGCCGCCGAAGTAGGCGCGCAGGGCGTCCCGGCCCTCGATCCGCCGGTCCCCCTCGGCCCATTCCCAGACCCCGTCGGGGGTGAACAGCTCCGCCACGTCGCCGGGTTCACCCAGATCGAGTGTGCGGACGAACTCGACGACCAGCCGCTCACAGGCTCGCTCGGCGATCAGACGGTCCAGGGGATCCAGCGCATCGGCTTCCATGCGCCCATTCCTACCAACGCCCCCCGGGGGCACACGACTTGTTTTCGGCGGCCCCGGAAAGCATCACCCGGCATCGCCGTCCGGCCCCCCTCAGCGGCCGGGCGTAGCGCGCTCCGGAGGCATCGGGCTGGAAGCGGCTTGCGTGGGGCAGACGCGCCCCCGATGCTTCAGGAATGATCGAAACAGGTCTCGCCGGACGCATCGTGCTCGTGACCGGGGGAAGTGGAGGAATCGGCAGAGCGATCAGTCGTGCCTTCGCCGCCGAGGGCGCCCGCGTGGCCGTGCACCACTACGTCCCGGAGCAGGAGCCTCCTCCGGGAAAGCGCTGGGAGCATGCGATTCCGCCGGCCGAGGAGGCGGTGGATCTCGTACGGGAGCTGGGCGACGCCATCACCGTCGCGGCCGACCTCTCCGCCCCGGACGTCGCAGATCGCCTGTTCGACGAGGTCGAAGGCCGGCTCGGGCCCGTTGACGTGCTGGTGAACAACGCCGCCCACTGCGAGAGTCCGGACACCCTCGACGCGTTGACCGCGTGCGGTCTGGAGCGCCACTACCGGGTCAATGTCACCGCTCCGGCCTTGCTCACGTCCGCACTCGCCCACCGCGCCCGCCCCGACCGGTCGCCCTGCGTGGTGAACATCTCCACCGATGCTGCGCGCGCCTTCCCCGGGCAGATCGGCTACGGCACGTCCAAGGCGGCACTGGAGGCGTTCACCAGGGCTGCCGCGCTCGATCTCGGGCGCTCAGGGATCAGGGTCAACGCCGTGGCCCCCGGGCCCGTGCAGACCGGCTGGATGGACGCGGCCCTGATCGACCGGGCCCGGCTCGCCATCCCCCTGGGGCGGGTTGGCGAGCCGGAGGACATCGCCGACGCCGTCGTGTTCCTCGCCTCCCACCAAGCGCGGTGGATCACCGGACAGGTGCTGCAGGTAGCCGGCGGGCACGCCTTGTGACACCGTCTCCGGCGAAAGCGAGTCGGTACCGACGCCGCGTCCGGGCGAGGCCGGCGGGAGAACCCGCCGCGCGGGCCGCACGGCCGGGGCTCAGACCTGGCCGAGGTCCGAGCTGACCCAGCGCTCGGGGCCCAGGGTGATCACCACCTGCTCGCCGTGGTTCTCCCAGGCGAAGTCCACGTAACCGGCGACCATCTCGGCCGCGAGGTAACGCGCCGACACCTCCTCCAGGTCCGCGCGCGTGGCGGGGCGGGTGTCGACGACGGGCCCCTCGACGGAGACGTAGCGGATGGTGGGCTCCAGCCGGTCGACCAGGAGCGTGAACCGGCCCGCCGCGTCGATCAGTTCGGCCTTGCGGGAGGTGCGGCCGGTGAGGATGCGCACGTCGCCGCCCGGCACGTACTGGTACCAGATGGGGACGCTGAGCGGGGCCCGGTCGCTGCCCCGCGACGCGACGGCCAGGGCGGCGACATGGGGTTCGGCGAGGAACTGTTCGCGCTCCTCACGGGTGAGTGCCACTGCGCGCTCCTTCGTGCGGGGATTCGGGGGCTGCCCCAGTGTGCCCCGCGCGCCGGGCCTGTCTCCCGTCACCGGCGCCGGAGTGCGCGGCGTGTCGTACGGGGCACCTCGCGGCCGCCGCGAGACACCCGGCGGTCCGGCGCACAGACTTCCAGGCCCTGTCGTCAAACCGCCGCCTGACCCCGCGGGGCCGCCCTCCGGACGACGACGGCAGTTCATCGACCGGACCTAAGGGGTGGGAGCGTCCTGGGACCGTCGTACAACGGTCGCCCCACGCAGGGCGACGGCGCACCAGACGGCCACCAGGAGCAGCGCGGCGGCGGCGAGGCCCGCGACTTCGAGGGGCTCCGGCCGCCAGCCCAGAGACAGCCGGGTGCCGATCATGACGGTGCCGAGGAGGACCTCCGACGGGGAGTAGACCGGCACCTTGGCCGCCACGAACCGCAGGATGGCGCCCAGCACCAGACCGATCACGGCCCAGGCGAGCAGATAGGGCCAGAGCGCTCCCGGAGCGGCGGGCGGCAGGCCGTACTCCTCCGGACCGATGCGGAACAGGGCGCCCAACCACCCCAGCGTCACTCCGGCGGCGGTGACGAGCGCCGCCCACAGCGCATGACGCCACAGCGGGCCGGACCGCACGCGCTCGTCCTCGTGCTCGTCCTGGTGCTCGTCCTGGGTGTCGACGGGGTTCGTGGTCTCGGGAAGATCCATCACACCCGATGAGACGCTCACCGGCCCCCGATCGTTGCATCGCGGGCGATGCCGGGTGCATGCCGGGACACCGCGGCCCGTCCGAGTTCCGCAGCCCGGCGGAGACCGGCCCGGCATGGCCCGAACGGGAGGCTCTAGGCTCGCGCACATGAGCAAGGACCATGAAGACGAGCCGATATTCGTCCGCTCGAACTGGGGGACAAGTCGATACGTCTACAACCCGAACAATCCGGTCGGTGTCGCCCTCATCATCGGCTCCCTCCTGTTCGCCGCCGGGGGCATGTACTACCTCCACGCGAGTTCTTCGTGGAGCGAGGGCGAGTTGCGCGACGCCGTGCACACGGCCGTCCGGGATCTGGAGTCGGAGCGGCACACCTTCAGCACCTGGACCGGCGGTTACGACCGTCTGATCCGCGACGCGCTGGAGGAGAGCGGCGAAGGCCCCACGACCGGCGGCATCGTGTACGTCGACGACGCGAACGACCCCTACGACGAGGACGCGGACCCGTCCGTCGACCTGTTCGAGGTCACGGCGAAGGACGTCGACGCCACGTTCTGTCTGAGCGTGTCGCCGCCGGAGCCCGAGTCGGCGCTGGAGAACATCACGGTGACCCTCTCCATCACCGTCGAGGAGAGCCGGTGCTGAAACCGGCCGCCATGCCCCGGTGAGCCGGTATTCCGACGGGCGCGGACGCGGACTTGAAGTTGCCGCAGCGGCAGCTTCTACGGTCGTGACCAGGGCCGGAGGAACCGGCCTCGTGAGGCGCACGTGAGGGAGTGAGGAAGTGGCGATGGACTGGCCGATCTCCGAGGTCGCCCGGATGTCGAGGGTGACCGCCCGGACCCTGCGGCACTACGACGAGATCGGTCTGCTGCCACCGGCCAGGATCGGCTCCAACGGCCACCGCTACTACGAGGAGCACCAGCTCCTGCTGCTGCAGCAGATCCTCGTACTGCGGGCGTTGGACGTCGGACTGCCGGAGATCGGCAGGGTCCTCGCCGATCAGGTGGACACCGTGGAGGCCCTGCGCGGACACCATCGACGGCTGCTCACCGAACGGGACCGGCTGGACAGCCTGGCCGCGACCGTCTCCCGCACGATCGCCGAGCTGGAACAGTCCAGAAAGGACGGTACCGCCATGACCGCCATCCACCGGCCGGAGAACCTGTTCGAGGGCGTTCAGCCCTCCCGGTACGAGGAGAACCTGCGCGACTTTCCCGGCCTCGCCGAGGAGGCCGGCCGACGGGCCGCCACCATGACCCCGGCGGAGACCGAGGCCGGGCAGCGTGAGCGCACGGCGCTGATGATCCGGCTGGCCGAGCACATGGCCGCCGGCGCCCCGGCCGACGCCGAGCCCGTACAGACCGAGATCGAAGGGCAGTACCGGGCACTCACGGCACTGCACCCGGTGTCCGCCGACGAGTTCCGTGCGATCGGGCGCTCCTGCGTGGACAACGAGCAGTGGCGCGTCGCGTACGAGGCCATCGCCCCGGGCCTGGCCGCATACCAGCGGGCCGCCATCGACGCGTACGCCGCTTCCCGGCTCACCTGACCAGGACGGGGCCGCCGCTTGACGACCCGGCGGCGGCCCTCAGCCTTCAGCGGCGCGGACGGAGGTGTACGCACCGCGCGTGACCAGCGCTCCCCGGCCCGCCGAGACCGCTCCGCGGGGCCGACCGGCTCCTCGTCGCGGCGCCACGGGCGGGTCGGCTCATCGGCGCGGCTCGACGGCCGGGCGCGCGAGGGTGGATCGGTGCGTTGTGTCCTCACCGCGGCGTGCACGACAGCGGCGGTGACCCTCCACGCTGCATCGCTGATGTCGAGGGTCCGCGACAGGGCGGGGTGCGGGCCGCTGTTCATCGACGCTACGTTCGACAAGTGAGTGCCGGCGAGCGCGAGCCGGAAGAATCGGATGGTGCGAGTTCGCCGAGAGGCGGTGAGGGCCACAGGGCCTTGTGGGCTGTCGGGCCGTCCGGCATGATCGCGAGCATGATGACCTACCGAAAGGCCCATGCCGCGTAGACGGCCCGGCGCGCTTCGCGCCGAAAATCCGGTCCCGCCCGTCTGGAGCCCGTGGACCTGTCGAATTCCCGGGTTGTCCGAGCGCACCTGCGCCGAGATCCAGCGCACGGAGCGTGAGCACGGTGATTCCTGGGCCGAGCTGCGGGACGGCTTGTGGGACGGGGCGGTGGAAGCCGCGCTCAGGCACTACCGTGCGTTCCTGCGACAGCCCGGCCGCTACCTGGACCTGTGCTTCCCAGCCTCTCCCCATCCGGAGTCCTCGCTCGTCGACGTGGCGAACGCCCGGGACATTCTGCAAGAAGCGATGCGTTCGCTTCCGCAGCCGTCCCGCGCCGAACTCGGGCGCGTGGTGGCGCGTCTGGACGTAGAGTTCCGCCGCCGGACCTTGCCCGACCCCCATGCCCACCGGCGCCTGCGGTGGCATGGCGATTGGTGGCACCGACGCCTCTACGACGGTGAATTCCGATGGTGAGGGGCGCGTGGTTCTGGGGTCCGCGGTTCTGGGGTCCGCGGTTCTGGGGTCCGCACCGACGTCCTGCCCAGCGTCCACACCCGCGTCAACGGCCTCGAACGATATCTCGCCGCAGTCACCGCCAGCGCGGTACTGCCGTGGAGCTCCGATACCGTCGAAGGCCACGTCAACCGGATCAAAATGATCGAGCGTCAGTTGTACGGCCGCATCGGCAGCGGCCTCTGGCGGAAACGATCCCCGCCGGCATCCTGACGGGAACCGTGATGAGCTCTGCTGTAGCCGCTCCGCAGTTTGAGCAGGGGTGTCGTAGTAGCCAGGCCGAGCCAGCAAGACCGAGCCGAAGTAGAAGTAGCAGCCCTGCTCTTCCTCCGGCTCGTCATCGGCTGCGAACGGACGCCAGAAGCTCAGCAGCAAGTCCGGGGCAATGAATGAAGCATCGTCGTCAGGATCTTTTTCGACCGAGGTGAACTCCCCCGACGCGCCGGACACCCTCGCGGGCCGGAAGCGCGAATACGTTCACACCCGGGAGCAGGACGCGGTCCGTCCGGGACGACGGCCTTGCCAACTCGGTGGCCCGGAACGGCCAACGCCGGTCGGTGGTCGGTGGGGCGAGGTCGGAGTCCATAGGGGCATGATCCCCAGCAGATCTGTCAACGAGCCACGAAGAGCCATCCCGCCGCCGGGTGCTCTGGGGCGGGCGGTGAGGTCAGTGCGCCTGGCACGGGCGTGGCACGCGGCGAGGCCCCCGGCGGGAGATGACTCAGCTTCCGCCCCGCCGCTCCTCTTCGCACGCTCGGATTCGAGCCTGGACTCGGACGTCTGCAGCCACATGCTGGGGAAGGGCGGTTGAGCTGTAGAGATCCGCGAGCACTAGCTGTTCGACCGTCACGTGCCTGACCTCGGACATGTGGGTTCCTGCCAAGGACGCGCCACGCAGGTCTGCGTCCAGCAGATCTGCACGAGCCAGAACCGCATCGTGGAGGTTGGCTTCACGCAGATCCGCGCCTTCAAGATTGACCGCTTGGAGAAGGGCACCGTGCAGGTTCGCTCCCCGCAGGTCAGCGTGTCCGAGGTTCGCTGACACAGCATCGGCATCATGCAGGTTCGCCGCCCTCAGATCCGCCCGTTCAAGATTGGCCCCTGCGATGCTTGCTCTGTGGAGGTTGGCCTCCGTCAGCACTACGGACTGCATTCGAGCACCTTCCAGGTTGGCGCGATGAAGGTTCGCGCCAGTCAGGTGTGCTCCTCGCAGGTCGGTAATTTTCAGGTCAGTCCGGAAAGCTTCGGTGCGATCTGGGCGTCGTCCGAGGACCGTGAAGGCCGCGATGACGTCTTCGGAGGCTCTCTCCGGCCGTGAGCTGTCAACTCCGTGGTCGTCAGACCGGTCCTCCTGCGCACCTTGCCGTATGAACGCTGCCAGGACTTCGACAACGGCCTGATGGTCCTTTGCACTGTCCCGCATGATGCGCTCGAACGCATAGATGCCACAGAGGCGCTCGGTTGGCTTCTCTGACGCCAGGAGCTTGCTGGCCTCGACATATCTGCCGGTTACCTGTCCCTCGCGGGCCAGGTCGGCCTGCTCCTTGTCTGTGCTCCGGGCATGGGCGAACTGTTCTTGGCTGTGGGCATAGAGCATTTCCGCATGCTTGTGATTGCGGTGGGTGTAGTAGAGCCCCAGCCCGGCGATGGCGCCGGCGGCGAGGGCGACGAGCATGGTACGGAATCCGGTGATGATGATTCCGGCGGATGGTGCGAGCTTGCTGTCTCGGACGTGGTGGCCTTCGAGGAGCCAGGGTCCCCAGACGAGGGCCGCGAGGAAGATTGCGGCCGCAGCCACACAACCGCCCCACACCAGCTTCCGTTTTGTCTCCCACTTCATGCCCGGCATCATGTCCGGCCGATGATGCGAACATGCGACGAGTCAGCTTTTCCAGAGCTCTTGTTGAGGTTCGGTGCGCTGGAGGAGTCGCACCGGACAGCGGACACCCTGTTCGCGGAGAACTCGTGAACGATCACGAAACCCAGCCGCGGCACAGACGAATCAGAGCGTGCGAGTTTTCACCAGGATCCGCGCCGTCCCTGCGCGGCGGGCAGCGGCTCACACTGTCGCGGCACGGTCGGCCGTCCGCCTCGGGAGGGTGCATCCACAGCCGCCCATGGCCTGGCCCTCTGTTCGCGCGGCAGGTCACTCAACAGCTGAGAGAGCTGCTCAGGATCACCCTCGTCCGCCATCACCGCTCACCCGCAAGGTCGACCTCCTCTCGATGCACCGATGGGGCGTCCGTCACCTTCGGACGCCGCCACGGGGTCGTGATCGGCTGGGACACCGCACGCCACCACGGCTCGGTCGGCAGCTTCCCCGCCGGCTCGAACGGCTCGCCCGGCCGGGGGAACGCCACCGTCTGCCCGGCCTCCTCGCCGGCGTCCTTCGTCCACTCGCCCGGCTCCGCCCAGGCGTGCGGGGCCAGATTGAAGGTGCCCCAGTGGATCGGCAGCAATACGCCGTGCGGGCGACCGCCCTGGAGGTCCAGGTGGGCGCGCATGCCTTCGTCGGGGGTCATGTGGATGTCCGGCCAGTACTCCGAGTACGCGCCGATCTGGATCATGGTGACGTCGAAGGGCCCGTGCTCGGCCCCGATGTCCCGGAAGCCGGGGAAGTAGCCGGTGTCCCCGCTGTGGTAGACCCGGTGCTCCGGACCCTTGACGGCCCACGACGCCCAGAGCGCGTGCTGCTGGTTGCGCAGCCCGCGGCCGCAGAAGTGGCGTGCTGGGGTGGCGGTGAGGCTGATTCCGGCGACGGTCGCGGTCTCGTTCCAGTCGAGCTCGTGCATCCGGCCCGTGGGAACGCCCCAGCGCTCCAGATGGGCTCCGACCCCCAGGGGCACGGCGAAGACCGTGTCGGTGCGGGCCAGTGCGCGGATCGTCGGCAGATCGAGGTGGTCGTAGTGGTCGTGGGAGATGACGACCACGTCGACGGGTCCGAGCGCGGCCAGCGACAGCGGCGTGGGGTGCAGGCGCTTGGGCCCGGCGAAGGGGAACGGGGAACAGCGCTCGCCCCAGACCGGGTCGAACAGGATCCGCCGCCCGTCGATCTCCGCCAGCACGCTGGAATGGCCCATCCAGGTCAGCCGGAGCCCGGTGGCGGGGGGTAGGGCCAGATCGGCGAGGGTCGTGGCGTGCACGGGCACGTTGCCCGCCGGCGTCCTGCGGACCCGCTGCTCCTTGTGGAAGTAGATCTTGGCGAACTCGACGGTGGACCCGGAGGGCCTGGTCCGCGCCCCCACCGGGTTCTGGAACACTCCGTCGACGAAATGGGGCGAGCGGCGGATGCGCTCCATCCGCGCTCCGGCCGGGTCGGCCCCGAAGGACTCGGTGCGCATCGAGCGCAGTTTCGTGCGGAACGGAAGCAAGTAGTCAGCGCCGGTCACAACATCTCCTGAGGGAGTCGGTGTCGTCTCATTATGGTCGGCCTGTACGACAGGGCGAGCCCAGAAGATGCCGAAGGGGGCAACCGGCCCGGCCGGCGGCGACGTCAGGAACGCGGTTGCCCATAGACATGGTCGATGCGCAGGGTGAGCAGCACCCTGCGGTCCTCGACCATGGCCCGCCGGTAGTCGTCCCAGTCGGGGTGCTCGCCCCTGACGTCCCGGTAGAGCGTGATCAGCGCCTCTACCGTGGCGTCGTCGGGCGCCGCGGCGGGCGGAGTCAGTTCGGCGGTCCCGTCGGCGACGGTCCAGGCCCAGCGGTCGTCACTGGTGACGTGGTAGCCGGCCCGGGGGTCGCGCCGCAGGTTACGGGTCTTGGCGCGGCCCTCGGTGATCGAGACACGGACCACCCGCTCCTCCGGATAGAAGGCGTGATTGACGTTGGACAGCTGGGGGCGTCCGTCCTGTTTCAGAGTGACCAGGACTCCGCCGTCCTGCTCACCGAAGAGACGGAGCAGTGCTTCCTGTGCCGGTTCGATTCGCGTCATGCAGGATGCAACGTCCGGGCCGTCCGGCGGATTCCGGTGCGCCGCATCCGCCGATGCGTCCGTAGGACGCCGTCCCATCGTCGCTGACCTGGCGTATGGGTCAGTGGGTCAGGGGGTGGGGGTGGCCCGGTGGCTGGAGTCCGGTTGAGCATGGCGGAGCGGCGTGGGGAGCTGTTGCGCGAGACGGTCGGGGTCAGGTCTGGCGTATCGGTGCGTAGGCCGCTCCGTCCAGTCCGAACGTCCAGGCGACCCCGTCCTTCGCGGTCCGGGTGGCGGGCGGGACGCGCAGCCAGTAGGTGCGGTACGTGCCGTCCGGCTCGGGGGTGGAGTTGACCACCTCGACCATCACCACGTCCTCGTCGCCCGCGAGGGAGATGCGCCAGAGGATGCCCGCCTCGTCGCGGTGGACCGGTTCGGCGCCCGACTCGGTGAGATACCGGTCGTAGCCGTAGTACTCCAGCATCACGCGGCGCAGCTCCGCGTTCTCCTCGGCGCGGATCCGCTCGGGGGTGAGGGAGGACAGCTCGGCCAGGAACGCGGCGGGGACGGGCATGCCGCGCCAGGCGTGGAGGGCGAAGCCGTCCCCGTAGGCGAGGGCCGGTCCCTCGCCGTGGTCGAGCCGGCCCGCCTCGTCGCGGTGGAGGACGTCGGGCCGCTCGCTGATGACCGCGGCGTGCTCGTAGGGCCACCACCAGCCGGCGTTGCGGGCCACCTCCGCGAGGCCCGTCAGCCGGTCGCCCCGCCCGTCGAAGGCGGCGAGCCAGGCGGCGTCGTGCTGGCCGAGCACGGCGTCCAGGAGCACCAGCCGCACGGCGCCCTCGTCCGCGGGCCGGGGCGCCAGGTCCGCGACGACACCGGTCCGTATCCGCTCGGCGAGTGCGCCCGTGGTCTCCCACAGCTGGGCCCCGGTGGCGGACCAGAGCGCCGACCAGCCCGCCGGGCCCAGCTCGTCGTACATGCGGCGGCGTTCCTCGGCCCAGGGGCGGGTGCGGACCTCCTCGCGCACCGACCGTCCGGCGCCGGCCAGCTTCTCCACCGTTTCGACGGCGGCCCGCGGCGATGCGGCCCAGATGATCCGGTCCGGCTCGGCCAGGCCCGCGGTGCGATAGGCACGCCGCACACCGGCCTCGGCCGCCGCCCGGTCCGCCCGGCCGGTCGCCGCCGCCACGCTCCGCCAGGAATTCACGTTCTGCATCGGTTGTCCCCGTTCCCTGCTCTGCTCTGCTCGCTCTGGAAAGCTCTGCTTGCTCCGGCCTGGCGGAGCGTTCAGTCCGCCACGACGCGGACCGCGCCGGGTGCGTACTCCCGCTGCCGCACGACGCGGAACCAGCCCTTGGGGAGCGGGATCACCGCGTGCTCCTCGTGCACCACCCGCCCGCCCTCGGGGAGATGGAGCAGCATCGGGCCGAACTGACCCGCTTCCCGGATCAGCCGGCCGGGGCCCTGCACGGCGTGCGCGTGTCCGGTGACCTCTCCCAGCGCGAGCACCAGCCTCCCCCGCCCGTCGCGCCGTTCCCCCGGGGCCTCCAGGAAGGGGGCGGGCACCGCCGACTCCTCCAACTCCATGATCAGTACATCGCCCTGCCGGTACACAGACGTCTCCCCTCGGTCGCGGCACCCGCTGTGCCGGCCATGGGAAAAACGCTACGGGCAGGGTCTGACAACGGACCGCCGCGACAACCCTGGCCGGGTCCCGGTCGCGGCGTTGTCAGTGCGGCTTGATAAACCTTGCGGACATCCGCAGTCCCCAGGATCAGGAGTTCAGGGCCATGTACGGTGCGCAGCATCTGCACGAGTTCGGCGGCCTTCCGGTCGTCGACTTCCAGCACACGTCCGACGGGGACCCCCGGCCCGCCGCGCACGCCGTGGCCTGGCGTGTCTCCGTCGACCCGTACGACGACGACCGGCCCTGGGAGGAGGAGTTCGCCGACTTCCTGGACAAGGTCGACCCGGCCGGCGTCCGGGCCCTGGTCATCGGCCAGTGGGGCGAGGTGTACGAGGAGACCTCCTCCGCGCCGATCGGCCTGGTGATCGCCGCCGCCGACCGGCTGACCTCGCTGGAGGCGGTGTTCGTCGGGGATCTGGAGGCGGAGGAAGCCGAGATCACCTGGATTCAGCAGTCGGACGTGACCGTGCTGCTGGCCGCCTTCCCCGGGCTGACGGAGTTCGGCGTGCGCGGCGGCTCCGAGCTGGTGTTCCCGCCGACGAAGCACGATCGGCTGCGGTCGCTGACCGTCCAGGCGGGCGGTCTCCCCGCCGAGGTGGTGCGGGGTGTGCTGGACAGCGAACTGCCCGCGCTGGAGCGGCTGGACCTCTGGCTCGGTGTCTCCGCCTACGAGGGCGACACCGACCTCACCGACCTCGCTCCGTTGCTCGCCGGCACCCGTTTCCCCCGGCTGAACCACCTGGGAGTGCGCAACAGCGAGATCGAGAACGAGATCGCCTCCGCCATCGCCTCGGCTCCGGTCGTCGCCCAGCTGCGGGTGCTCGACCTGTCGAACGGGACGCTGGGCGACGAAGGGGCGGCCGCCCTCCTCGAAGGGCAGCCGCTGACCCACCTGGAACTCCTCGATCTCCACCACCACTTCCTCACCGATGCGATGGCGGAGCGGGTCCGTTCCGCCCTGGAGCCGCACGGCGTGCGCGTCGATCTCTCCGAGACGTGCGAGCCCTGGGGCGACCGGGGTGCCGAGGGCCGCTACACCGCCGTCTCGGAGTAGGGCGCCATGACGCATATCGGCATTCAGCATCTCGACCGCTTCCATGGGTTGCCGGTCCACACCCCGGTGCCGTCGTCCGGGTCCCTGCCCGCCGCCGACTCCGTCGCCTGGCGGCTGGTGTGCGACTACGGCGAGGACGCCGGCTTCGCCTCCCTGTGGGAGCAGTTCCTGGAGGCGGTGGACACGACCCGGGTCCGGGCACTCGTCATCGGCCCTTGGTGGAGCGACGAGTACACGCCGTTCGCCCCGGTGATGGAGCTGATCGTCGCCCACGCGGACCGCTTCCCCGCCCTGCGTGGGCTCTTCCTCGCCGATGTGGTGGGCGAGGAGTGCGAGGTCTCCTGGCTGCGGATGTGCGACATCACCCCGGTGCTCGAAGCGCTGCCGCTGCTGGAGGAGTTCGCCGTGCGCGGCTGCGGCCGGGAGGGCCTGGGGCTGCGCCCGCTGCGCCATGCGTCGCTGAAGTCGCTGCGCTTCGAGTCCGGCGGCCTGCCCGGCATGGTGGTGCGGGCCGTCGCCGCGAGCGAACTGCCCGCGCTGGAGCGGCTGGACCTGTGGTTCGGCAGTTCGTGGTACGGCGGTGACGCCACCGTCGACGACGTCCGGCCGGTCCTGTCGGGAGGCGTGTTCCCCCGGCTGCGCCACCTGGGGCTGCAGAACAGCGAGATCCAGGACGAGATCGCCGCCGCGGTGGGTTCCGCGCCCGTCGTCGCCCAGTTGGAGACCCTGGCGCTGTCGATGGGCACCCTGAGCGACACGGGCGGCGAGGCCCTGCTCAACGGGCAGCCCCTGAACCATTTGGCCACGCTCGACCTGCGCCACCACTACCTCACCGAGCCGGTGCTCGACCGCGTCAGGGCCGCGTGTGCCCCGGCCGTCGTCGAGGCCGGCGAGGCCGAGGAGGACTACGGGGACCCGGACGACGAGGACTACGAACCGGAACGCTATGTCGCGGTCAGCGAGTAGCGGCGGGGACGGCCCGGGGCCGCGCTTCGCGGTCGTCGGCAATCCGGACAACCGCCGGGTCGCTTTCTTCGAGGAGGCCGTGCGCTCCGCCGGGCTGCCACCGGCCCGGGTGGTGTCCTGGCTCCGGGTGATGCGCGGCGAGGCGGTGTTCGCGGCGGGCGAGAGCGTGCGGATCGATTCGCCCGGTGAGGACGCCGAGGTGGAGCGGCTGCTCCGCGGGGTCGACGACCCGACCCGGGTGGAGGGCTCGGCCCGGTGGTACGCGCGCTTCACGGCGGCGGTGGACGCGGTGGCGGGCGCGGCCTCGGCCGCCGGCGCCGAGGTGCTGGGCTCCCCCGGTGACATCGCCGTGCTCTTCGACAAGCGGCTGTGCCACGGCCTCCTCGACCGTGCGGGGGTCCCCGTGCCCGCCTCCCCGACGTCCGGCCCGGGGGCGGCCCAGGTGCACGGCTGGTCCGACGTACGGGAGTTGCTGCGCGAGCACCGGATGCCCCGGGCGTTCGTGAAGCTCGCGCACGGCTCCTCCGCCTCCGGGGTGCTGGCGGTGGAGACGGCGGGTCCCGGCCGGGTCCGGGCGAGCACCTCCGTGGAGCGGGACGCGTCGGGGCGGCTGTTCAACTCGCTGCGGGTGCGGCGCTACAGCTCGGAGGCGGAGGTCGGCGCGGTCGTGGACGCGCTGGCCCCGGACGGGCTGCACATCGAGCGCTGGCTGCCGAAGGCGTCCCAGCGGGGTCGGGCCGCGGATCTGCGGATCGTGGTGGTCGGCGGCCGGGCGACGCACGCCGTGGTACGGACGAGCACGAGTCCCATGACCAATCTGCATCTGGGCGGAGCGCGCGGCGACCTCGACAAGGTCCGGGCCGCCGTGGCCGCCGCCGGCGGTTGCTGGCGCGAGGCGCTGGCGATGTGCGAGCGGGCGGCGGCCTGCTTCCCCGGGACGCCTTGTGTGGGCGTCGACCTCCTGCCCACGGCCGGCTGGCGGCGCTTCGCCGTCGGCGAGGTCAACGCCTTCGGCGATCTGCTGCCCGGACTGACCGGTCTGCCGGGCAGCGGCGCCGAGGGCCTGGACACCTATGCGGCGCAGGTCGCCGCCGTACTGGACCGAGCAAGGAACCACCGTGCCGTCACCCCTTCCTGACCCCGACACGTCCCCACTGCCCGGCGGTGGTGGCCGGCCCGACATGGGCGAGGTCGTGGGAAGCCACGATCTGCTGCTGGTCACCCTGGACACCTTGCGGCACGATGTCGCCGTCGAGCTGGCGGCCGCCGGGCGGCTCCCCAACCTCGCCCGGCATCTGCCCGGGGGCGGTTGGGAGGAGCGGCATGCTCCGGGCAGCTTCACCTACGCCTCGCACCAGGCGATGTTCGCCGGGTTCCTGCCGACGCCCGCCTACCCGGGACCGCATCCCCGGTTGTTCGCCGCGCGGTTCGCGGGCAGTGAGACGACGGCGGACGGCACGTTCGTGTTCGACACGCCTGATCTGGTGTCGGGGCTGGCCGCCGAGGGTTACCGCACGGTGTGTGTCGGCGGGGTCGGCTTCTTCAACCGCCAGGGGCCGCTCGGTTCGGTGCTGCCCGGGATGTTTCAGGAGAGCCACTGGGAACCCGGCTTCGGCGTCGCCTCCCCCACCTCGTTCGAGGAGCAGGTGGCCAGGGCGGAGCAGGTCGTCGCGGCGCTCCCCCGGGAGCAGCGGCTGTTCCTCTTCGTCAACGTGTCCGCCCTGCATCAGCCGAACTGGTTCCATCTGCCCGGGGCGACCCGTGAGGCGGGTGACTCGCGGGCCACGCACGCGGCGGCCCTGGAGTACGTGGACCGGCACATCGGCCGGCTCTTCGCCGCGGCGAGCAGCCGTCGCCGGTGCTTCGCCATCGTCTGTTCGGACCACGGCACGGCCTACGGCGACGACGGCTACACCGGTCACCGGCTCGGCCACCCGGCTGTCTGGACCGTCCCGTACGCCCACTTCTTCCTCGAACCACCCGCATCGCTCGCCCCGGGGGCCGCCCGATGACCACCACCGTCGCCGCGGAAGCGGCCACCGCCGTCCGGCCGTACGAGAGTTACGTCTACGCCTATCCGCACAAGACGGCCTACCGGCCGCTGGAGGACCGCCCGTCGCTGCGGTCGCTGTGGGCGGCCGAGCCCAAGGAGGCGCTCTCCCTCTACCTCCACATACCGTTCTGCGAGATCCGCTGCGGCTTCTGCAACCTCTTCACCCGGATCGGCGCGCCCGAGGAGCTGACGACGCGCTATCTGGACGCGTTGGAGCGGCAGGCCGTCGCCGTGCGGGACGCGCTGGGCGACGAGGAGCCGGTGCGGTTCGCCGCGGCGGCGTTCGGGGGCGGCACGCCGACGTTCCTCACCGCGGGTGAGCTGGAGCGGCTGTGCGACATAGCGGAGAAGCGGATGGGCGCCGACCTGCGTTCGGGGCCGCTGTCAGTGGAGACCTCCCCGTCCACGGCGACGGCGGACCGGCTGGCGGTGCTGGCCGACCGGGGCACGACGCGGATCAGCATCGGTGTGCAGAGTTTCGTGGCCGAGGAGGCGCGGGCGGCGGTCCGTCCGCAGCGCCGCGCGGATGTGGAGGCGGCACTCGGCCGGATCCGCGAGGCCCGGATCCCGGTGCTGAACATCGACCTGATCTACGGCATCGACGGGCAGACCGAGCGCAGCTGGCTCTCCTCGCTGGACGCGGCGCTGGCCTGGCGGCCGGAGGAGCTGTATCTGTATCCGTTGTACGTCCGCCCGCTCACCGGTCTGCACCGCCTGGGCGCGGCGGCCGGCGCCGAGGCGGAGGCCCTGGAGCAGGCCGCCTGGGACGAGCAGCGGCTGCGGCTGTACGCGGTGGGGCGGGATCATCTGCTGGCGCACGGCTACGAGCAGGTGTCGATGCGGATGTTCCGGCGGTCCGATGGACCGCGGGAGCAGGAGGGTCCCGAGGACTACGCCTGCCAGACCGACGGCATGATCGGCCTCGGCTGCGGTGCCCGTTCGTACACGGCGGCCCTGCACTACTCCTTCGACTACGCGGTGGACATGCGGGAGATCCGGTCGATCATCGACCGGTTCACCGCCGCCGAGGACTTCTCCCGGGCCGAGGTCGGCCGGTACGTCGACGCGGACGAGGCGCGACGGCGGTATCTGCTGCAGTCGCTGCTCCAGGCGGCGGGGCTGCCGGTGGCGGAGTACCGGGCACGGTTCGGCACGGATCCGGGCGTGGATTTCCCGGCAGAGCTGGCGGGGTTCGCGGCCCGTGGCTGGCTGGACGCGTCGGCGCCGGACGGTCTGCTGAGGCTGTCCCGGTCGGGCCTCGCCCATTCCGACGCGCTCGGTCCCGCGCTGTTCTCCCCCGGGGTGCGGGCCGCGATGGCCGCGTACGAGCGGAAGTGAGGAGGCCATGGACCTGACGATTCTCTACCGGGGCCCGCTCGCCTCCTGCGACTACGACTGTCCGTACTGCCCGTTCGCCAAGCGGCGGGACAGCCGCGCGCAGCTCACGGCGGACCGGGAGGCGCTGGAGCGGTTCACGGGCTGGGTCGCGGAGCGGACCGGTGACCGGCTGTCCGTGCTGTTCACCCCGTGGGGCGAGGGCCTGGTGCGCTCCTGGTACCGGCGGGCGCTGACCGAGCTTTCGCGGCTGCCGCACATCGGGCGGGTGGCTATCCAGACGAATCTGAGCGGCCGCACCGACTGGCTGGCCGACGCCGATCCGGAGCGGATCGCGCTCTGGTGCACGTATCACCCGGGACAGACACCGTACGAGAGGTTCCTGGGCAAGTGCCGGGAGCTGTCCGCCAAGGGGATCCGCTACAGCGTGGGGGTGGTGGGCTTCGACGCCCATCTGGAGGAGGCCCGGCGGCTGCGGGCGGCGCTGCCGGAGGAGGTCTATCTCTGGGTGAACGCCGCCGAGGGGCACTCCTACACCGACGAGGAGGCGGCGCGGTGGACGGAGCTGGATCCGCTGTTCCCCTTCAGCCGTGATCCGCACCGTTCGGCGGGGCTGCCCTGCCGGACGGGCGAGTCGGTGATCTCGGTGGACGGCGACGGCACGGTGCGGCGCTGTCACTTCGTCAAGGCGGAGCTGGGCAATCTCTACGACGGCAGCTACCGCCGGGCGCTCGGCCCGCGGGCCTGTCCGCTCGCCGTGTGCGACTGCCACATCGGCTATGTGCATCTGGAGTCGCTGCCGCTGTACGACGTGTTCGCGGGCGGTGTTCTGGAGCGGATACCGGCGACCCACACCCGGGGCGGGGGCACGCCGCCGGACGGGCTCGTGGTGCCGGGCCCGTCCCGGCGTGCGCTTCCCCTGCTGGAGCTCTGACCGGCTCGACGGCTACAGCGGCAGGAGGTCCGGGCGCTTCGCCTCGACGTGGTCGCCGGAGGACTCTCCGCGCAGCCGACGGCCGATCCAGGGCACGAGGTATTCGCGGGCCCACTGGATGTTGTCGCGCCGTGCGTCGAAGGGGCTGCGCTGGACCTGCGGCGGCCAGGGCTGGTCAGGGTCGGCGGGCACCTCGTGGCCGAGGACCTGCGCGGCGCGCAGCGCCACGCGGGTGTGGCCCTCGGGCGACAGATGCAGCCGGTCGTTGTCCCACGCGCGCCGGTCCTGCACGGAACGCAGCGACCACAGGTCCAGCACGGGGCAGTGGTAGCGGTCGGCGATGGCCCGCAGATGGACGTTGTACGTGGCGATCTTGCCGCGCATGTGGCGCAGCACCGGAACGCCCCGGGTGTCGAAGCCGGTGGTGACCATGACCGTGCCGACGGCGTTGCTCAGGTCGGCGACCGCCCGCTCGAAACGCTCGGCGAGGTCGTCGGGGTCGGTGCCGGGCCGGATGATGTCGTTGCCGCCCGCGCAGAAGCTGACCAGGTCGGGGGCCAGCTCCTTGGCGCGCGGGATCTGCTCCTCGACGATCTGGTCGAGGAGACGTCCTCGTACGGCGAGATTGGCGTAGCGGAAGTCCCCGTGCGGGGAGCCTTCGGGGCCGGTCGCCCCCTCGGGAGCCGGGAGCCGGTCGGCGAGGAGCACCGCGAAGCGGTCCGCCCAGCCGAGATATGTCCCGTCGGGGCCGGGATCGCCGACGCCCTCGGTGAAACTGTCGCCAATCGCCGCGTACGACCCGATGGTGTGCTGCTGGTTGTTTCTCGAATCGTCTGCCACAAGCACTTATCCTGCATCGTGCGATGTGACCTACGCGACCGTAATACGGGGTTGACGGGTGGTGAGATAGACCACCCGGTCAGTTTTTGGTAAAGCCGGAATAAGTGGAGGGACGGTGCGCCGCAGCGCACCGCCCCTTGATCACTTCTCGCCCGGGTCCGGTCGGACGGAGACGCCGGACGGAGACGTCAGACCGAGACGCCGTGCTGACGCAGGTAGGCGATCGGGTCGATGTCCGAGCCGTAGCTCGGGCCGGTGCGGACCTCGAAGTGCAGGTGCGGGCCGGTGGAGTTGCCGGTGGAGCCGGAGAGGCCGATCTGCTGGCCGCCGGTGACGGTCTGGCCGACGGAGACGTTGAGCGAGGACTGGTGGGCGTACTGGGAGTACATGCCGTCCTCGTGCTGGATGACGACCTCGTTGCCGTAGGAGCCGCTGTTGCCGGCCGAGACCACGGTGCCCGGGCCGATGGCGAGTACGGGGGTGCCGGAGGCGGCCTGGAAGTCCGAGCCGGTGTGGTAGCCGCTGGACCAGCTGGCGCCGGAAGCCCGGTACTGGGTGGTGACGTTGGCGCTGGCCAGCGGGGCGGACCAGCCGGAGCCGGTGGCTTCGGAGGAGCCGGTCCGCGACGGGCTGCCGGAGCCCTCCGAGTCGTCGGCGGAGACGGTGTCCGCCTTCGGGGCCTCCTTCGGCGCGGCCTTGGGCGCCGGTGCGGCCTTCTTCGGTGCGGCCTTCTTCGGGGCGGCCTCGGGAGCCGCGGACTTCTCGGCCGGGGCGGAGCCCTTGGCGCCGAGCGTCAGCTTCATGCCCGGGTGGATCAGGCTGGGGTTCTCGCCGACGGTGGAGCGGTTGTCCTGGTACAGCTTCTCCCACCCGCCCTTGAGCTGGTGCTCGGCCGCGATCTTCGCCAGGTAGTCGCCGGAGACGACGGCGTACGTCTTCGGGGCGGCCTTCGACGCGGCGGGGGCGGTGACCGGGGCGGTCTGCGCGGCGGCCACCGAGGCGGCGGCGGGCTTCGCGGCCGGAGCGGCCTGGTCCGCGGCGTTCGCGACGGTGGCGCCGATGAGCGGGAGGGCGAGTGCGGCGCCGCCGGTCCCCGCGGCGAGGACGCCGCGGGAGATCGGGCCGGACTTCGGACGGCGGTGCTTACCCTTTGCGGGCATGGGAAGTTCCTCTCCGGCGCCTGCGAGGTGAGCTGTCGGGTTCGGGCTGGAGATGCCCGGTCGCGTTGCGGCGACTTCACCCCGAGCCGGCCCGGATCGCTCCGGATCGGCGGCTTACCTGGTTCCCCCGCTCCTGCCACGCGTGAGTGGGTGGGTGCGAATTCCGGGCGGCGGCAGGATTAGGCGGTCCGTCCGGATTGCGGCGACCGTAAACGAGTCAGGACGAGCTGAACAAGCCATCGGTTGCTCGCCGGAATCATCGGTTCCATAGCGATCCGGAATTCCCGTCACACTCCGTGGATTACGGATCTTGACTTTCCGTGCGGGCAACGGGAATACCCTGGGGCGCGCTCACCACGGACCGTCACGGATATGATCCCGCTCACCTCCGAAATCCCATCTCCCCCATTAGCGGGGCATGTTCTGCGAAATGCACCAATACGGACACGCGATCGGCTTCGCTGCTGACGTTGAGTCAGACCGACCACCCCGGCACCCCGCACCGGGCGCGCGACCGTGATGATTTTCCGTCGAATCGATGTCGTATCGTCACGGGAGCGCCCTCGCCGGCGAGCCGCGCCGACGCCAGAGATCCCAGGAGCCACCGTGACGCAGCAGGTGCCGCAGGTCCCGCCGACAGAGACCGTGCTGACCGGAGTCCGCAACTTCCGCGACGTGGGCGGGCTCCCCACCGCGGACGGCCGGCGCACCGCCTTCGGGCGGCTCTACCGGAGCGGCCACCTGGCGCACGCCACGGCCGAGGACGCGGCTTTCCTCGGCGGGCTCGGGCTGCACACGATCTTCGACTTCCGCCACTCCGCCGACCACCAGCTCGACGGATACGACATCGAGCTGGCAGGTGTCCGTAATATCAGCATTCCGCTCTCGGATCCGGCCGACGGCGCGGAGTTCTGGCGGCTGGTGAGCGACGGGAACATCGAGCAGTTGCGCTCGGCCCTCGCGAACGGCAAGGGCGTCGACCGCATGATCCGGATGTACCGCGCGACGATTCTGGACCGCACCGCCGAGCACAGCCGGGTGCTGCACTCCCTGGCCGAGGACAGCGTCCCGGCCTTGATGCACTGCGCGGCGGGCAAGGACAGGGCCGGTCTCTCGATCGCGGTCGCCCTGCTGGCGGTCGGCGTCGAGCCGGAGGCGATCGAGGAGGACTACCTCAAGTCCAACGACCTCCACCGCCGCTACGCCGTGAAGCGCTCCGACCCGTCCGGCACCGGTATGTCGCCCGAGGTGCTGGAGCTGCTGGATCCGCTCTTCGGGGCGCGGCCCGCCTACCTCGCGGCGGCCTTCACGGCCATCGAGGAGAACTGGGGAACGACGGACCGCTACCTGGCGGAGGGGCTGCAGGTCTCCTCCGAGACCCGGGAGCGGCTGCGCGAGCGCCTGCTCGACCAGGGCTGACCCGGACGGGAAGCGATCCGTCCGGGGCGGGGGGTCGTCCGACCGCCGTCACTTGCTCCCGGCCACCACGAAGAGCAGATAGAGGAAGCCCGCGACGACGTGGCCCGCCACCAGGTAGGCGAAGAGCCGGATGATGACGCCGCGCGGCATCCGCTTCTCCTGCGGGTCCTCGTTCGGGCGGCGGCCGGGGCCCAGCGGGTCGTAGTGCTCGGAATCGGACATGACGGTCCTCTCGGTCGGCCTCACGGCCGGTGGAGCGAAGGATGAGGCCGGCCGGGACGGCCGGTTCAGCGCGCGTGAAGGGCGCTGCCGAGGCACAGCTCGGCGGCGGGGCTCTGCAGCAGGGAGTGGACGAAGAGCAGCTCCGCGCCGCAGCGGTCGATCGCCGCGATCCGGTGCGGGGTGAGCGAGTCGAAGTGGGCGCTGTCGCCGGGTTCGAGGTCGTGGACGGTGTCGCCGAGCCCGATCCGCAGCCGCCCCTCCAGGACGTACAGCCACTCCTCGCCGGGGTGGACCCGGACCAGGTCGCCCTGGGCCCCGTACGGAACGCGGACCCGCAGCGCCTGCATCGCGCGGCCGGATCCGCCGGCCTGCCGGTACATCCAGCCGTCGGCCTCCGCCCCCTCGAAGCCGCCGCCGCGGACGATCGCGTCCCGTTCGGGCGGCTGCTCGCCGAGCAGTTCGGAGACCGTCGTACCGTAGATACGGGCCAGGCCCAGCAGCATCGGCAGCGAGGGCTGCCTGCGGCCGGTCTCCAGCCGGGAGAGATGGGCCGGCGAGAGTCCGGCCCGGCCGGCGGCGGTCTCCAGGGTGAGGCCGCGATCGCGGCGCAGGTCGCGCAGTCGGGGTGCGACGCCGGGGAGCTCGTCCGGCACCCCTTCGTCCGGAGGGTTCATGGCTCCATTGGGCCAGGATCTTTCCTCTGAGGCAAATAAATTGCCTCAGAGGCAATCCCTCTCCTCCCGGCCGGTCAGCGGTTGGCCACGGCCTGCTTGACCAGCGTCCGGCCGAAGTCCCACATCAGTCCGCCGCCACTGTGCGCGTCGTCCATGACGGACGTGAAGGCCGCCACGAAGCGGTCCACCTCCGCGTCCCCGATGACCAGCGGCGGGATCAGCTTGATCACTTCCAGGTGGTCGCCGGAGACCTGGGTGAGGATCCGGTGCTTCTGGAGCAGCGGCACCACGACCATCTGCGCGAAGAGGCCCTTGCGGGCCGCCTGGAGCATGGTCCAGCGGCTGCGGAGCTTGAGCGAGGCGGGCCGGCCGAACTCGATGCCGATCATCAGCCCGCGCCCGCGGACCTCGTGCAGCAGCTCGTAGCGGTCCACCAGGGCCGCCAGCCGCTCGCGCAGCAGGTCGCCGGTGCGCCGGGCGTTGGCGACGGTCTCCTCGTCCTCCATCACCGTCAGGACGGCGAGCCCGGCCGCCATCGCCTGGGCGTTGGAGCCGAAGCTCGCGGAGTGGACGAGGACCCGGTCCATCGAGGAGTAGACCTTGCGGAAGATCCAGTCCTTGCCGAGGGTCGCGCCGACGGGCACATAGCCGCCGGAGAGCGCCTTGGCAACGCACACCAGATCGGGCTCCACCCCCTCCTCGTGCTGGTAGGCGTAGAAGTCCCCGGTCCGGCCGAGGCCCGTCTGCACCTCGTCGACGATCAGGAGCGCCTTGTGCCGGTGCAGCAGCTCCTGCGCCCCGCGCAGATAGCCGGGCGGTGCGGCGTGCACGCCCTTCCCCTGGACGGGCTCCACGACGAGGGCCGCGACGTCGCCCCGCGTCAGCTCGCGCCGCAGTGCCGCCAGGTCGCCCAGCGGGACGGCCGTGTCCGGCAGCAGGGGGGCGAAGCCGTCGCGGAAGCCGCTCTCCCCGTTGACCGAGAGGGAGCCGGTGGTGAGCCCGTGGAAGGCGTGGTCGCAGTAGAGGACCCGGGGCTTCCCGGTGGCGTAGCGGGCGAATTTCAGCGCCGTCTCGACCGCCTCCGTGCCGCTGTTCCCGAAGAAGACGCGGTCCAGGTGCGGGCTGTGGGCGAGGAGCTTCTCGGCGAGCAGGCCGGGCAGCGGCTGGCAGTCGAAGCGGGTGAGGTCGGCGAGCTGGGCGTCCAGGACGTCGTGCAACGCCTGTCGGACGACGGGGTGGTGACGGCCGAGGCCCATGACGCCGAACCCGGCGAGCATGTCGAGGTAGTCGTTGCCCTCCGCGTCCCAGAAGTACGCGCCCTCGGCCCGCTCGTAGACCTTGTCGAAGCCGATGGTGTGCAGCATGCGCGGCAGCTGGTGGTTGAGGTGGCGTGCGTGCAGGTCGTACCGTTCGGCCCCGCGCTCGGCGAGGAGCCGAGCCAGATCGAAGCCCTGGGATCCGCCGTCCGTCATCGCCCGCTCTTCCCTTCGGGTGTGCTGCGCCATGAGGGCCGGCCGCCCCGGGAGAACCGTGGCGGCCGGCCGTACCTCGTCGGACACCGCCTCAGCGGTTGCTGCTGATGGTCTCCCGCGCCGCGCGCAGGGATTCCTTCAGGGACCCCATGGTGGCGAGCACCGCCGTGGGCTCGTAGCCGCAGTGCGCCATGCAGTTGGCGCAGCGAGGGTCCTTGCCCCGGCCGTACTTCTCCCAGTCGGTCTCCTCGATGAGCTGGCGGTAGGTCGGTACGTAGCCGTCGTTCATCAGGTAGCAGGGGCGCTGCCAGCCGAAGAGCGAGTAGTTGGGGATCGCCCACGCGGTGCACGGGAAGTCCGCCTTGCCCTCCAGGAAGTCCAGGAAGAGCGGTGAGTGGTTGAGCCGCCAGCGGGCCCGGTTGCCGCCCGCGAAAGCCTTCTTGAACAGCTCGCGGGTCTGCTCGACGCCGAGGAAGTGCTCCTGGTCGGGGGCCTTCTCGTAGGCGTAGGCGGGAGAGATCATCATCTCGTCGACGTGCAGGTCGTCGTTGAGGTAGTCGAGGACCTCGATGATGGTCTGCGGGGTGTCGGTGTTGAAGAAGGTGGAGTTGGTGGTAACGCGGAAGCCGCGCCGCTTGGCCTCCTTCATCGCGGCGACGGCCTCGTCGAAGACGCCTTCCTTGGCGACCGACTCGTCGTGCCGCTCGCGCAGTCCGTCGATGTGCACGGCGAAGGCGAAGTACGGGGACGGGGTGAACTTGTCGAGCTTCTTCCGCATCAGCATCGCGTTGGTGCAGAGGAAGACGTATTTCTTCCTGGCCACGAGCTGGCGCACGATCTCGTCGATCTGGGGGTGCATCAACGGTTCGCCACCGGCGATGGACACCATGGGGGCGCCGGATTCGAGCACCGCGCCCACCGCCTGGGCGACCGGCATACGCTGCTTCAGGACACCGGCCGGGTGCTGGATCTTCCCGCACCCCTCGCAGGCGAGGTTGCAGGCGAACAACGGCTCCAGCTCGACGATCAGTGGGAACTTCTCACGCTTGCGGAGCTTCTGTTCGAGGAGATACGTCGCAACCTTGATGGACTGGCGGAGCGGCATGGCCATCTAGCTCACCTCCTGGGGAGCAGTAAAGATCGGTGCCATTCGTAGAAAGCCGGAAGGACGGAACGAAGAACGCGGAACGCCGATATTCCACCGCGTACGGTGCCGATACGGACGAGCTCGTGCTCTGGAGCGTCCACGACCACCCGGACGGCCGCAACCGGGCGCGGCCCGTGGCACAGGGCGGTACGCAGTGTCGCGGCGGACTCCATGTCCACCGCGATGGCGCCGCCCGCCCGCAGCGCGGCCCGCTCGGAGCCCCGTACGACGTGGTCGGAGCCGGTCAGCGGGCCGGTGTGGACCGTACGGCCCGGAACGGCCCTGGCGAGCGCGGCGACCAGGACGCCGGTGCCCGCGCAGGGTGTGGTGCCGTCGGCGTCCCGGGTCTCCTCGGCGACGACGAGGTCCCCCGGGTGCATCCCCGGGGCGAGGCCGGCGCAGAAGCCGGAGGCGATGACGGCGGCGTCGGGGACCCCGCCGGGGCCCAGGAGGCGCGCCACGGCCGCCTCCGCCGCCCGGGGGCCCATTCCGGTGCGCAGGACCCGCACCGGGCCCGTTGTGCCCCTGCCGCTGCGCAGGGCCACCTGCTCGATGCCGAGGGCGCAGGCGACCAGCAGGGGCGTCGCGGGACTCCCCCGCCGTCCCGGGTCTCCCATCAGGCCCCCTCGGCGGCGGTCGCCCGGCCGGCGAACGGGTCGCCGTACACATAGCGGCCGAGCGCGGTGAGAGGGAAGACCTGGCGGTAGAGGTGGTAGTTGATGGAGAAGTCCCAGGGGAAGCCGGTCCCGGTGAAATACGGCTCGTCCCAGGAGCCGTCGGCCTGCTGCGCCTCGGTCAGCCAGGTGACGCCGCGGGCGACCGGGCGGGTGTCGCGGCGGCCGGCGGCGAGGAGCGCGAGCAGCGCCCAGGCGGTCTGGGAGGCCGTGGACTCACCGTGCCCGATCCACTTCTCCTCCTGGTAGGAGCGCAGGTCCTCGCCCCAGCCGCCGTCGTCGTTCTGGACGGACTCCAGCCATCCGACGGCCCGGCGGATGGCGGGGTGCCCCGCGGGCAGCCCGGCGGCGATCAGGGCGGGCACCACGGACCCGGTGCCGTAGACGTAGTTGACGCCCCAGCGGCCGAACCAGGCCCCGCACGCCTCCTGTTCGGCCAGCAGCCACGCGATGCCCTCGCGGGTACGGGGGTGGCTCGCGAGCCCTTCGACGGCGAGCATCTCCACGACATGGCCGGTGACGTCGGCCGACGGCGGGTCGATGACCTCGCCGAAGTCGCAGAAGGGCAGGCGGTTGGGGAAGGGGCTGGTGTTGTCGGCGTCGAACGCGCCCCAGGCGCCGTTGCGGGACTGCATCCCGAGGCTCCAGCGGACCCCGCGGTCGATGGCCGCCTGCATGCGGGCGGGGTCGGGGTGGCGCACCCGGCGCAGCGCCAGGACGACTTCCGCGGTGTCGTCGATGTCCGGGTAGTTGTCGTTGTGGAACTCGAACGCCCAGCCTCCTGGAGCCAGTTCAGGCTTCCGTACCGACCAGTCACCGGGTCTGGTGATCTCCTCGGCCAGCATCCAGTCGGCGGCCTTCACCAGGGCGGGGTGGTCGGGTCGGAGCCCGGCGTCGGCCAGCGCGATGGTGGCGAGGCAGGTGTCCCAGACGGGCGACTGGCAGGCCTCGACCATGCGGGCGCCGTCCTCGCGCCGGACGGCGAACCGGTCGAGCGAGGCCAGGCCCGCCTTCATCACCGGGTGGTCGAGGTCGTAGCCCATCAGGTGCAGGGCGATGACGGAGTAGACGGCGGGCGGCTGGATCCCGCCCCAGCAACCGTCGTTCTCCTGGCGCTCGATGATCCAGCGGGCGGCCAGGTTCATCGCGATGCGGCGCAGGGGGCGCGGGGCGACCTTGTGGTAGAGGTGCAGCCCTTTGTCGAGGCGCTGGAAGACGCCGTCCCAACTGGCGGGCGGGGCGAGCTTCCTGGGCGGGTTGGGGTGGTCCGGGTCGGTGTGCAGTTCGTCCAGGGCGAAGGGCGCCGGGCGCACCGGGCGTTTCGCGGAGACGATGGTGAGCGGCACGATGGTCTGCCGGGCCCAGCAGCCGAAGTCGTAGATGTTGAGCGGGACCCACTTGGGGAAGAACATCAGCTCGGGCGGCAGTTCGGGGAGGTCGTCCCACTTCCACCAGCCGAACAGCGCCAGCCAGATGCGGGTGAAGACGCGAGCGGCCGCGATGCCGCCCTGTTCCCTGATCCAGCCGGAGGCGCGGGCCATGTGCGGCTCGTCGGGGCGGTCCCCGGCCAGCCGCAGCGCGACGTACGCCTCGATCGTGGCGGAGAGGTCGCCCGGTCCGCCGTAGAAGGTGTTCCAGGTGCCGTCGCCGAGCTGTTCGCCACGGATGAAGAGGGCGGCCGCCCGGGTGGTCCCGGGGTCCTGGATGGAGAGGAACTGACGCAGGAGCAGGTCCTCGGCGTCCATCGTGACGTTGGTGGCGAGGTCGCCCTTCCACCAGCCCTGCTCGTCCTGCCTGCCGAGGAGGTGCTCCACCGAGCGTTCCGCGGCCCGCCGCGCGGCGACGGTCACGTCGTCCGCGGCGGTTGTCGTGTCGGTCGGATCGTGGGCCGTGGCCTCGGGGTTCGCGGCCCCGGTCGATCCGTCGGTCGTCGCTGTCATGAGCTTCCCCTTACGTGCAGTCGGTTCTCTGCTGTGCTGGGGTCACCGTCGGCCGGCGCCCGGTGAGGGGCGCCGGCCGGCGACTGCGAGTCATATGCGAAGCGTTGTCATCTCTTTCGTACCACCACGAAGTCGGCAAGCTCGGTGAGCTGTTCCCTCACCCGGTGGGGCATGTCGACGGCGTGCAGCGCCTCGATGGCGTTTCCGTGCTGACGACGGGCTTCCTGGGCGGTCCACTCGCGGCCGCCCGCCTCCTCGATGAGTGCCGCGCGGGCGGCGAACTCCTCTTCGGAGAAGCTGTCGAAGTCGTTGCTCTTGGCGTCGGCGGCGAGCAGTTCGCCCAGCCGGTCGGAGGCCTCGCCGCCGGCGGCGAGCGCCGCGACGACGGGCAGGGACTTCTTGCGCTGGCGCAGGTCGCTCCAGGTCTGCTTGCCGGTGGCCTCCGGGTCGCCCCAGATGCCGAGGAGGTCGTCGACGGCCTGGAAGGCGAGACCGAGGTGGTAGCCGTACGCCTCCAGGGTGTCGGCGGTACGGTCGTCGGCGCCGCCGAGCACCGCGCCGATGGAGACGGCGCAGGCCAGCAGGGCGCCGGTCTTGTTGCCCTCCATCTCCAGGCACTCCTCGACGGTGACCCGCTCGCGGTGCTCGTAGGAGATGTCCTGGGCCTGCCCGTCGATGAGCTTGCGGGTGGCTGTGGTCAGCCGGCGGGCCGCACGGCCCGCCTCGACGGTGCCGAGCTCCAGCAGCAGGTCGTAGGCGAGCGCGAAGAGCGCGTCGCCGACCAGGATCGCCTGGGCGGGGCCGTGCACCTTCCAGACGGTGTCACGGTGGCGGCGCTGCTCGTCGCCGTCCATCAGGTCGTCGTGCAGCAGCGAGAAGTTGTGCACGAGTTCGACGGCCACGGCGCCGGGGATGCCGGCCTCGGCGGGGGCCCCCGCCGCCTCGGCGGACAGCAGGGCGAGCGCGGGGCGCACGGCCTTGCCGCCGTCGCCGTCCGAGGGCTGCCCCTCCGCGTCGATCCAGCCGAAGTGGTAGGCGGCGACGGTGTCCATGGGCGGCGCGAGCCGGCCCACGGCAGCCCGCAGGACCGGCGCTGACAGGGCTCGTCCGCGCTCCAGAAGCGCGGTGACGTCCGCGGTGTCCGCCACGGTGTCGAAAGCCGGATTCGCCGGGGTCACAGACTCTCCTCTTGTTCCGGTGGTACTGCTCATGCCGCCTCCTGCAGCGGATGTCCTGGGGGGCGGCCGAGGTCGTGGAGCGCCGCGTCGGCGGCGCCGGCGCCGCTGCGCACGGCACCCTCCATGGTCGCGGGCCAGCCGGTGTCGGTCCAGGCCCCCGCCAGCTGAAGTCCGGACAGCCGGGTGCGGGGGCCGGGGCGCAGCCGCCCGACGCCCGGGGCGGGCGCGAAGGTGGCGGTGCGCTCCCGGGTGACGAAGAAGTCGCGGATGCCCGCGCCGCGGGCGGCGGGGAGCAGCCGTTCCAGCTCGGGCAGGTAGCGGGAGCGCAGTTCGGCGACGGGCAGGTCGATCTCGTCCTGGGCGGCCGACTGCGAGACCGCCAGATACTGCCCGGGGCCCGTCAGCCCCGAGGAGCGGGTGCGGTCGAAGACCCACTGGACCGGGGAGCCGATCGCGGCGAAGAACGGCCTGCGCAGCACCTTGCGGTCGTAGATCACGTGCACGTTCAGGATGGGCGCGTTATCGATGTCGAGCAGCAGATCCGGTTCGTCCAGCGCGCCCGCGGGCAGCAGGTCGTGGGTCTCGGTCTGCGGTACGGCCAGGACGACGGTGTCGGCGGTGATCCGCTCCCCCGCCGTCTCGACGTGCCAGCGGCCGTCCTCGGTGCGGATGAGGGAGCCGGCCTTGGCGCGCAGTTCGGTGCGGACGCCCGCGGTGTCCAGGGCCTTGCGGGCGAGGGTGTCGTGCAGCTCGCCGAGCGGCACGGTGGCCCAGCCGATGTCGGCGGCGCCGGGCTCGGAGAGCAGGCCGGTCTTGAAGACCTTCGCCGCGAGGGCCAGGGAGGCGTTCGGGGCGGTGGCGTTCAGCGTGGCGACGCCGACGAGGTCCCAGAGGGCCTCGATCGTGCGCTCCGACTGGCCGTGCCGCCGCAGCCAGGTCGCGAAGTCGACGCGGTCGAGCTCGGGGTCGGCGGGGTCCAGGCGGCCGAGCGCGAGGGCGGCGCGGCCCACGCCCGCCTTCTCGGCGAGCGAGAGGTGGGGATAGGCGGCGAGTCCGCCGGCGAGGTGCAGCGGTACGGGCAGACCGGTGCGCCGCAGGCGTCCCAGGCGCGGCCCGGCGGCCCGGCCGACGTCCAGCACGGGCACGTCGAGACGGTCCTGGACCGGTGCCAGGTGGGCGGCGTCGATCCGGTCGAGGAACCAGCGGTAGCCGGTGCAGCAGCGCAGGTAGACGTGCTGGCCGTTGTCGACGGTGAGGTCGCCGCGCTGGAAGGAGAAGGCGAGGCCGCCGAGGCGGGGCCGCCCTTCCAGGAGGGTCACGTCGAGTCCGGCGTCGGCGAGGCGGAGCGCCGCCGTGACGCCGGCGAGTCCGCCGCCGACGACGACGGCGACGGGGCGTGGGCTCTCGTCGTTCATGCGTGCCCCTCTCGCCGGGTCGGTGCGCTCTGCCGGGTCCTCATCCTGGAGATCGTCGCAGTGGGTGACGCGTCGGGCCACTGGAGGGTTGCCCGGGAGCCGGAGCCACGAAGACGCATCAGCCCCGCCCCCTGGTGGTGAGCTTCGAGATGTGGCGGGCGTCCAGTCCGGACAGACCACGCACCGCGACGTAGGCCTTCTCGTGGCCGGGCAGCGAGACCCGTCCGCGCAGCACGGCCTCGGGGTCGCGCTCGATCCGGTCGAGGAGGCGGCGGTAGATCCCGGCCATCGCCGCGACGCAGGCGCCGCTGCGGCGGTCGAGCATCGGCAGCAGCCGGTAGCCCTCGGCGAACAGGGCGCGGGCGCGCCGGACCTCGAAGTGGATGAGGCCCGCGAAGTCGGAGCCGGGGGGTGGGGTGGTCCGGTGGAAGCCTGCCGAGCAGCCGAATTTGGCCAGGTCGTCGGCGGGCAGGTAGGTGCGCCCGTTGCCGGCGTCCTCGCGGACGTCACGCAGGATGTTGGTGAGCTGGAGGGCGAGGCCGAGGGTGTCGGCGTACTCCGCGGCGCGCTCGGCCCCGCGGGCGCCCGGCGCGGTGCCGAAGACGCCGAGGCTGAGGCGTCCGATGGCTCCGGCGACGCATCGGCAGTAGGCCTTCAGGTCGTCCCAGGTCTCGTAGGTCGCACCCCGGACGTCCATCAGGACGCCGTCGATCAGCTCGTCGAGCCCGCCGAGCGGCAGCGGAAACCGCTGGGCGGCGTCGGCGAGCACGACGGCCACCGGGTCGGTGTCGTCCTCGTCGACCGCGTCCTTGCGGACCCGCTCCAGCAGTTCGCGGGTGCTCTCCAGCCGGGTCCGCTTGATCTCCGGGTCCAGCTCCCCGTCGCCGATGTCGTCGACACGACGGGAGAAGGCGTACAGCGCCGACATGGCCTGCCGCTTCTCGTACGGCAGCAGCCTGATGCCGTAGGCGAAGTTACGGGCCTGCTGTCCGGTGACGGCCTCGCAGTAACTGTATGCGGCCTGCACCGGCGGCGACATGTACGTCGTCTGTCCCTCCACGGTCCGGCTCACCTCTCTCCACGCGCTCTTCGCAAGACGATTCCCACTTCGCGCAGCAGGCTGGGCTTGGTGGGCTTGGGCGGTCCGGGCAGTACGTCGAACCCGGCGGCCGAGATCGCCGTGAGCGCGCTGCGCCCGCCCGCGACGAATCCGGCGAGGAGCAGCTTGAGTCTGCCGTCGACGCTGCCCACCAGCGGGGGGCCTTCGTTCAGCAGCTCGCTCGCACGCTGGGCCTCGTACGCGATCAGGGCACGGACCGAGGCTCCGGCGGAGGGGGCGGCCAGGTCGGATTCGGTGACCCGGAAGCGTTCCATGTCCTCGGCGGGCAGATAGATCCGGTCGCGTTCCAGGTCCTCGGCCACGTCCTGCAGATGCTCGACGATCTGGAGTGCGGTGCAGACCGCGTCGGAGCGGCGGACGCGTTCCGGGCTCGTGGTGCCGGTGAGGGCGAGGACCAGGCGGCCGACCGGGTTGGCCGAGAGCTCGCAGTAGGCGGCGAGATCGGCGTAGGTGGCGTAGCGGCGGATCTTCTGGTCCTGGCGGTTGGCCTCGATCAGGCCGAGGAAGGGCTCGGGGGTGAGCGCCCGGCGCCGCACGGTGGGGCGGAGGCCGCGCAGCAGCGGGTGGCGCGGTTCCTCACCGGTGGTGGCGAAGACGCGGTGGAGGTCGGTCTCGAAGGCGTCGAGCATGGCGAGGCGGTCGTCGCTCTGCTCCGGCTCCAGGCCGAGCCGGCGGGCGTCGGCGCCGCCGGGGGCGAGGTCGCCGTCGCCGATGTCGTCGACGAGCCGCGCGAAGCCGTAGACCGCCATCAGGTCGTCGCGCCAGGCGCGGGGCAGGAAGAAGGGCGCCACGGGGAAGTTCTCGTCCGCGGCCTTGCCGAGGGTGGCGTCACCGATGCGCGTCTCGGGGGTCGAGGTCACTGCGGACCGCCCGGCGCGGGGACGGCGAGACCACGCCGGAGGTGGAGATCTTCCGTCATTGCCGTCACATCTCCCGTTCTACACTGCTGATCCAAAACAACCCTTTTCGGACACGCCGCTCGGTCTTCCGAGTGCACTGCGGCAGAGCGGCCGGTGCCGGGGCGTATCGCCCTACTTGCCATGAATCAGCACCGCTACAGCTTACGTTGTACAGCTCGCAGGGGATCGGCGGGGTGGAGCGCCCGCCGCCGCTTCTCCGCCGCTCCCGTCAACCTTCCCCGCGCGTGGCGGAATTGACGTCATCCGCCGGGAGGAGATAGCCCCTGGGTCCTACTGCGGAAGGTCCGCACGCCCCTGAGCCCTACCGCGGAAGGTCCGCACGCCCCTGGGCCTACCGCGGACGGTCCGCACGGCGCCGGGCACCGCGCGGCCCCCACCGGACCGGTCCGGCGGGGGCCGCGGCGAACGTTCTGGCTACTTGCCCGTTTCGCGCTCGTACGCCTTGAGGACTTCCTCGGTGGGGCCGTCCATCAGGAGTTCGCCCTTCTCCAGCCAGAGCGCGCGGTCGCAGGTGTCCCTGATCGACTTGTTGTTGTGGCTGACCAGGAAGACGGTGCCCGCCTCCTTGCGCAGCTCGCGGATCCGCTCCTCGGAGCGGACGCGGAACTTGCGGTCACCGGTGGCCAGCGCCTCGTCGATCATGAGGACGTCGTGGTTCTTGGCGGCGGCGATGGAGAAGCGCAGCCGCGCCGCCATGCCGGAGGAGTACGTCCGCATGGGCAGGGTGATGAAGTCGCCCTTCTCGTTGATGCCGGAGAACTCCACGATGTCCTGGTAGCGCCGGCGGATCTCGTCCTGGCTCATGCCCATCGCCAGTCCGCCGAGCACGACGTTGCGCTCACCGGTCAGATCGCTCATCAGTGCGGCGTTCACGCCGAGCAGCGAGGGCTGACCGTCGGTGTACACGTGACCGGATTCGGTCGGCAGCAGGCCGGCGATGGCGCGCAGCAACGTCGATTTGCCGGAGCCGTTGGTGCCGATGAGACCGATGGCCTCGCCGCGGTAGGCGGTGAAGGAGACACCGCGCACGGCGTGCACCTTCCGGACACCGCGCGGCTCGCCCTTGCCCCGCCGCATCATGCGGCTCAGCGCGGCGGTGGCGCTGCCGCGGCCGCCGCCCGTGCCGTTGACCCGGTACACGATGTGCACGTCGTCGGCGATCACCGTGGGGATGCGCCCCTGTGCGTTGTCCTCAGCCACGGCCGTACCGTTCCTCTGCCTTCCAGAAGTACACGAATCCCACGACACCCAGCAGTACGGCCCAGCCGACGCCGACGGCCCAGACGTGGTCCGGCAGGTTCTCGGAGCCGTATCCGTCGATCAGGGCGAAGCGGACCAGGTCCATGTAGATCGCGGCCGGGTTGTACTGCAACACGTCCGCGATCCAGGCCGGCTTGTCCTTGAGCATCACCGGGATGGAGAACATGACGCCCGAGGCGTACATCCAGGTCCGCATGACGAACGGCATCAGCTGCGCGAGGTCGGGGGTCTTGGAGCCGAGCCGCGCCATGACGAGGGCCAGCCCCGTGTTGAAGAAGAACTGGAGGATCAGGGCGGGGATCACCAGCAGCCACGACAGCGAGGGGTAGCTGCCGAAGATGACGGCGACCGCGACCAGCACGATCATCGAGAACAGCAGCTGCTGGAGCTGCTGGAGCGAGAAGGAGATGGGCAGCGACGCCCGCGGGAAGTGGAGGGCCCGGACCAGTCCGAGGTTGCCGGAGATCGCGCGGACACCCGCCATCACCGAGCTCTGGGTGAAGGTGAAGACGAAGACGCCGGTGACCAGGAAGGGCACGAAGACGTCGTGGGGAATCCCCTCCCTGGTCCCCAGGATCAGCCCGAAGATCAGGTAATAGACACAGGCGTTCAGCAAAGGTGTGACCACTTGCCACAGCTGGCCCAGTTTGGCCTGGCTGTACTGCGCGGTCAGTTTCGCCCGGGAGAAGGCCAGGATGAAGTGGCGTCGTCCCCAGAGCTGTCGCATGTACGCGATCAGCCCCGGCCTGGCGCCGCTCACGGTCAGGCCGTACTTGGCGGCCAGCTGGGCCGCGTCGAGGCCCTCGTCGGCGGACGGCGGGGTCCCGAGGGCTACCCCACCGTCGTGGGTCGTGTCACTCACAAGTTGAAACTCTCGTCTTCACGCGCAGCCAGTCGCGGGCGCGGCTCAGGCGGACAGGTTCCGGAAAGAAAATACGCCTCATGGTCTCAGAGGAAAGCCTCTCAGATGACCGGAGGTCGGCCCAGCCTCGTCAGCCGCCACACCGTACGCCACTTCATCGGGCGCCGGGGCCCGCAGGGGGTCGTCCAGCCCTCCCCGAATCCGCCGAACCAGGCCTTCAGCGCGGGCGCCGAAGGACGTCTGACCAGGGTCAGCAGCAGCCACACCCCCAGGTAGAGGGGGATCAGGGGGGCGGGCAGGTTCCGGCGGGCCAGCCAGACCCGGTTGCGGGCGACCATGCGGTGGTAGACGGCGTGCCGGGAGGGGGCGGTGGTGGGGTGGTTCAGCACCATGTCCGCGCGGTAGTCGATCATCCACCCCGCGTCCAGCGCCCGCCAGGCCAGGTCCGTCTCCTCGTGGGCGTAGAAGAAGTCCTCCGGCAGCGGGCCCACCTCGGCGATGACCCGGGTGCGTACGGCGTTGGCGCCGCCCAGGAACGTCGTCACGCGCGAGGAGCGCATCGGGTCGGCGGCCCGCAGCCGGGGCACGTGCCGCCGCTGGGTGGCGCCCGTGTCCGGGTCGGCGATCCGGAAGGTGATGATCCCGAGCTTCCGGTCCGCCGCGAACGCCTGTCGGCACAGTTCGGCGGTGTCCCGGTTCGGGAGCAGCCCGTCGTCGTCCAGGAAGAGCAGCGCGTCCACGTCGGCGCCGCAGGGGCCGAACGCCTCGATGCCGACATTGCGGCCGCCGGGGATGCCCAGGTTCTCGGGCAGTTCCACCGTGCGCACCCCGGCGGGCACGTCGGGGACCGGGGCTCCGTTGCCGACCACCACGACCTCGATCCGGTCACCGTGCTGGGTGGTGACCGAATCGAGGAGGGCGCGGAGCTCGTCCGGGCGGTTGCCCATGGTGATGATCACCGCGCCCAGTTTCATGGGAAAGGTCACTTCAGCCTGCTGGACGCCAGGACGGACACCAGGTGCAGCAGGGTCTGCAGCAGCGCGATGCCGGCCATCACCGCGACGGTCAGGCGGGTGTAGAAGAGGTCGCCCCCGATCGCGTCGATCACGGCCACCAGGAGGATCACCAGCGAGGCCTCGATGCCGAGGATCAGCCGGTGGAACTTGAGCGCCCCGGCCGCCCGGCGGGCCAGCGCCATGCCGGAGGAGCGCGGCTCGGACGCCGCCTCCTTGACCGGTGGCAGCCCGCCCTGGTGGCGGGCCACGCCGACCAGGTCCGTCTCGGCCTTGATGAGGATCGCTCCGAGTGCGGCGAGAGTTCCGAGGAAGGCCCAGAGCCAGTCGATCCGGCCCTCGCCCCAGATGTCGGCGGCGCGCAGACCGAGGCCGACGAGCACCGCCGCGTCGCACAGATAGGCGGCGACCCGGTCCAGGTAGACCCCGCTGAGCGAGTACTGCTTCTTCCAGCGGGCCAGCTCGCCGTCCACGCAGTCGAACAGCAGGTAGAGCTGGACCATCACCACGCCGAGCACGGCGCCCCAGATGCCCGGCACCAGCAGCGCCGGGGCGGCCAGGGCCCCGGCCAGCGTCATCACGTACGTGACCTGGTTCGGCGAGACCCGGGTGTTGACCAGGTAGCGGTCCACGCGCAGCGAGACCTCGCGCATGTACATGCGCCCGGCCCAGTGCTCGCCGCTGCGCCGGTCCTTCACCCCCGGGGGGTGCACGACCGGACGGAGTTCAGCTACTGATGGTCGTCGCATAGTCGGCGTACGCGTCCCTGATCTGGTCGGTGGACAGGTTGAGGTGCTCCAGGATGGTGAAGCGTCCCGGACGCGTCTGCGGCGCGTAGTCGACGGCGTGTACGAACTCGTCGACGCTGAACCCGATCTCCTCCGGCAGGACCGGCAGACCGTGGCGGCGCAGTATCGATGCCATCAGGAGGGCCTCCTGGCGGGCACCGCGCAGATGCATGGCGAAGCAGGCGCCGAGGCCGACCTGCTCGCCGTGGCTGGCCGCGCGCTGGGGGTAGAGCAGGTCGAAGGCGTGGTTGATCTCGTGGCAGGCGCCGGAGGCCGGACGCGAGTCGCCCGCGACCGACATCGAGATGCCGGTCAGCACGAGCCCCTCGGCCAGCACCTTGAGGAAGGCGTCGTCGCCGACCCCGCCGGGGTGGCGCAGCACGGCCTCGCCCGCCTGGCGGGCCATCGCGGCCGCCAGGCCGTCGATCTCCTCGCCGTTGGCCTCGTGGGCCAGCTCCCAGTCGGCGACGCAGGAGATGTTCGAGATGGCGTCGCCGATGCCGGAACGGACGTAGCGTGCGGGCGCCTCACGGATCACGTCGAGGTCGATGACCACGGCGATCGGGGTGGGGACCCCGTAGGAGCCGCGCCCGTTGTCGTTGTCGAGCGTGGCGACCGGCGAGCACAGGCCGTCGTGCGAGAGGTTCGTCGCGACGGCGACCATGGGCAGCCCGACCCGCGCCGCGGCGTACTTCGCCACGTCGATGATCTTGCCGCCGCCGAGGCCGACCACGGCGTCGTACCGGTTGCCCTTGATGCCGTCGGCGAGCTTCACCGCGGAGTCGATCGTTCCGTCGGACACCGGATACCAGTCGGCTCCCGGCAGGACCGGGGCGAGCCTCTCCCGCAGGGCGCGCCCGGAGCCGTCGCTGATCGCGATGGCGAGCTTGCCCGAGGAGGAGATGCGCTGATCGGCCAGGAGACCCGCCAGATCGTCCATGGCGCCGCGCCGGATGTCGACGACGACCGGGGACGGAATGAGCCGGGTCAGTACTGGCACGCGATCTCACGGCCCTTCTCGAGGTCGTCGTGGTTGTCGATCTCGACCCAGGTCACGGTGCCGATGGGGGCCACGTCGACGGTGAAGCCGCGGTTCACGAGCTCTTGGTAGCCGTCCTCGTAGTAGAGGTCGGGGTCGCGCTCGAAGGTGGTCTTCAGCGCGTCCGCCAGCTCCTCGGCGGCCTCGGCCTCGATGAGGGTGACGCCGATGTACTCGCCGGTCGCGGTGGCCGGGTCCATCAGCTTCGTGATGCGCTGGACGCCCTTGCCCTCCTCCGTGATGACCTTCATCTCCTCGTCGGCGAGGACCTTCTCGGTGTCCAGGGCGAGGATGATCTTCTGGCCCTTGCCGCGGGCGTCCAGCAGGGTCTTCTCGACGGAGACCGGGTGCACGGTGTCGCCGTTGGCGAGGATCACGCCGCGCTTGATGACGTCACGGGCGCACCACAGGGAGTAGGCGTTGTTCCACTCCTCGGCCTTGTCGTTGTCGATGAGCGTGAGGGTGACGCCGTAGGTCGCCTCCAGCTCGGCCTTGCGGGCGTAGACGGCCTCCTTGCGGTAGCCGACGACGATCGCGACCTCGGTGAGTCCGACCTCGGCGAAGTTGGCGAGCGTGAGGTCGAGGACCGTCTTGTCGCCGTCGACAGGGACGAGCGCCTTGGGAAGCGTGTCCGTGTAGGGGCGCAGACGTCGTCCTGCACCGGCTGCCAGTACGAGGCCGATCATGCGAGTTCTCCTTCGTCGTGTACGGCGGGGGCCGAGGAGGACACCCAGAAGCGGATGGACTCCACGAGCACCACCAGAGCCACGGCGACCGCGAGCGCGGTCAGGGCCGTGGTGAAACCTGAGGTGTGGGTGAGTACGGCGGCGAGGACGGCCACCAGCGCGGTGCGCCCGTCGTGTCCACCGATCGTCCGCACCAGCCACTGGGGCGGCGCGCCGGTGCCTCCGCGAATGCGGTACACCGTGTCGTAGTGATGGTAGGCGACGGCCGAGACCAGCCCGAAGGCCGCCGGAACGGCGTGCGGGACGTCGCTGCGGGCCGCCAGCACCAGGATCGTGACGTACTCCGCGGCCCGGAAGAACGGCGGCGCCAGCCAGTCCAGCGCACCCTTGAGCGGGCGGGCGACGGCGAGGCCGGAGAGGACCACGTACACCGCGGCCGCGGCGACGGTCAGCGGGCTGCCGTACGGGAGGAAGAGGGCCCCGCCGATCATGACCAGCGTGCCGAGCAGGGCGACGGCCGGGGCCGTGAACGCGCCCGGGAGGCCCGGCGCCACCTTCGCGACCGCCTGGGCGAGGGGCCCGGAGTCGGCGAGGTCCGCGAGGGCCTGCGCGGCGCGGTCGGTGCGGCTGGCCCTGCGGGTCAGCGAGCGCAGCAGGCGGCCCGCCGTGGTGTAGCAGGCGGCCAGGGAGCAGCCGACGAGCAGGGCGTAGAAGACGATGCGCGGGGTGGTGAGCGCGGTGAGCACGGCGATCATGGCCCAGCGCTCACCGATCGGCAGCACGATCATCCGCCGCGCCCAGACCGTCCAGCCGACGTTGTCGAGCTTGCCGGAGAGGGCTGCGGTGGGGCTCGTGTTGGCGACCGCGTCGTGGTTGGCCTCGTTGAACGAGAAGTCCACGACATGGCGGCAGGCCTGGAGGACCATCGCGCCGAGCGCGAGGGCCCACACATCATCACCGGCGCCGCCGCGTACGGCGCCGATGGCGAGCCCGGCGTAGTACGCGTACTCCTTGGCCCGGTCGAAGGTGGCGTCCAGCCAGGCGCCCATCGTGGAGTACTGGAGCGAGTAGCGGGCGAGCTGCCCGTCGGTGCAGTCCAGGACGAAGGAGACCAGGAGCAGGATTCCGGCGGCGACGTAGCCGCCCCGGGTGCCCGTGGCCGCCGCGCCCGCCGCGATGAGCGCGGTGATCAGGGAGGCGGTGGTGACCTGGTTCGGGGTGAGGTCGCGGCGGGCGCACCAGCGGGCGATGTAGCGGGAGTAGGGGCTGATGCAGTACGTGGTGAAGAAGCCGTCCTGGGCCTTGACCGCGTTGCGCAGCCGCACCGCCTCGTCGTCGACCGAGGCGAGGCCCGCCTCGGCGGCGGCCCGCTGCTCCGGGTCCGTGGGGACGGCCGCGACGAGCGAGCCGAGGGCGGGGCGCTGCACGGCGGTGCCCTCGGCCTCCAGCGCGACGGCGATCCGGCCGGGGACCGTCCGGTCCTCGGGCGCGGGGTCGGTCGCCGGCTCGACGACCGGGGCGCCCGCGCCGACGGCGGCGGCGGTGCGGTCCAGGGCGCGCAGCAGGGCTCCGCGCGCCTCGGGCTGGGCGGTGAGCGCGCCGGGGACGGTGGCGGCGGGAAAGCGCGGGTCGGTCAGCCCGAGTCGCAGCGCGTGGACGTGGCCCACGAATCGCGGGTCGACGAGGGCGACCCGGCGGCCTGCCGGTACGGCGGCGAGGAGGGCGGCGGCGTCAGCGGCGTCGGCGGCGGTCCGCACGTCGAAACCCAGGGACCGCAGATCGTCCGCGAGCGACGACCCGGGTACCGGCGTACCGGTGAGAATGGCGGTCGACAGACGAACTCACTCCTTGGCACTGACGTGGACGACACACGACGGCACAGCCACGAGGCGGGCCGGCGGCGTGTCGGCTGAGGCTATCGGATGAACGGAAGACCGAGTTCACCGCCCGTTTGCGCGCTGTACGGGTGGACCCGCGGGCCCGGGCGGCGTTGGCGATCATCATCATCGATCGGGGGCCCGGCCCACAAACCGCGCCCGGACCAGGTGAGCGGGACGCTTAGGCTGGCGCTCATGACATGGCTGATCACAGGCGGGGCGGGATACATCGGGGCACACGTGGCGCGGGCCATGGTGGCGGCGGGAGAGCGGGTCGTGGTGCTCGACGACCGCTCCAGCGGCATCGTGGACCGGCTGCCGGACGCCGTCACGGTGGTGGATGGCTCGGCCTCCGACCGGGCTCTGCTGGACCGGGTGCTGGCCGACCACGCGGTGAGCGGTGTGGTGCATCTCGCGGCGAAGAAGCAGGTCGGCGAGTCCGTGGAGAAGCCGCTGCTGTACTACCGGGAGAACGTGGCCGGACTGGCCGTGCTGCTGGAGGCCGTGGTCGCGGCGGGGGTGCGGCGCTTCCTCTTCTCGTCCTCGGCGGCCGTCTACGGCGTACCGGACGTGGACCTCATCACGGAGGAGACCCCCTGCCTCCCGATCAACCCGTACGGCGAGACCAAGCTCACCGGTGAGTGGCTGGTGCGGGCCACCGGGAAGGCCCACGGGCTCTCGACCGCCTGCCTGCGGTACTTCAACGTGGCGGGCGCCGCCGCACCGGAACTCGCGGACACCGGGGTCTTCAACATCGTGCCGATGATGTTCGAGCGGCTGTCGCGCGGCGAGGCCCCGCGGATCTTCGGTGACGACTACCCGACGCCGGACGGCACCTGTGTCCGTGACTACATCCATGTCGCCGATCTGGCGGAGGCGCATCTCGCCGTCGCCCGGCGGCTGGACGGAGCGGGCGCCGGTGAGCTGACGCTCAACGTCGGCCGGGGCGAGGGCGTCTCGGTCCGGGAGCTGGCCGCGGTGATCGGCGAGGTGACCGGCCACGCCCTGGAGCCGGTGGTCGAGCCGCGCCGGGCCGGCGACGCGCCGACGGCGGTGGCGTCGTCCGCGCGGATCACCGAGGAGCTGGGCTGGGCGGCGCGGCGGAGCGTCCGCGAGATGGTGGAGTCGGCCTGGGAGGGCTGGTGCCTGCGTCACCCCGAGGCGCGTTCATGATCGGTCACAGGTGGCGCCGGCGATCGTGTCAACGCCGTGACCTGCGGAACGTTTCCGCAGGTCAGAGCCAATGACAACGGTGTTCAGTGCCGTGTTGCCCGATACCCCCCACCCGTAGTTCACTGGCCACGCCGGGGCGGTTCCGCCCCGGCGCGCCGCACGGACCTGGAGGCGTTTCGCATGGGGGCTGGCCACGATCACGGGCATACACACGGCGGACCGCCTCCGACAGGCACGGCGGCCGCCGCGTACCGGGGCAGGCTCCGGGTGGCCCTGGGGATCACGCTGAGCGTGATGGTCATGGAGATCGTCGGCGGGGTGCTCTCCGACTCACTGGCCCTGATCGCGGACGCCGCCCACATGGCCACCGACGCCCTGGGACTCGGGATGGCGCTGCTCGCCATCCACTTCGCCAACCGTCCGGCCGGGCCGAACCGCACCTTCGGCTTCGCCCGCGCGGAGATCCTGGCGGCGCTCGCGAACTGTCTGCTGCTACTGGGGGTCGGCGGCTATCTGGTCTTCGAGGCGGTCGAGCGGTTCATCACCCCGGCCGAGACGAAGGGCGGCCTGGCCATCGCGTTCGCCGCCGTCGGTCTGGTGGCCAACGTCGTCTCCCTCTCCCTGCTGATGCGCGGGCAGAAGGAGAGCCTGAACGTGCGGGGCGCCTATCTGGAGGTGCTGGCCGACACCCTGGGCTCGCTCGCGGTGATCATCTCGGCGGGCGTCATCATGGCGACCGGCTGGCAGCCCGCCGACCCGATCGCCTCCCTGGTGATCGGCCTGATGATCGTTCCCCGGACCGTGAAGCTGCTGCGGGAGACCCTGAACGTGCTCCTGGAGGCGGCGCCCAAGGGCGTGGACATGGCGGAGGTACGGGCGCACATCACGGAGCTGCCCGGGGTCCTGGACGTCCACGACCTGCACGCCTGGACGATCACCTCGGGGATGCCGGTGCTCTCCGCCCATGTGGTGGTGCGCCAGGAGATGCTCGACTCGATAGGGCACGAGAAGGTCCTGCACGAGTTGCAGGGCTGCCTCGGGGACCACTTCGACGTGGAGCACTGCACCTTCCAGCTGGAGCCGAGCGGTCACGCGGAGCACGAGGCGCGGCTCTGCCACTGAGGCGCCCTCCAAGTGCGGACCGAGCTGGTGCTAGGGTGGCTTCGCTGAGACGTTCGAGTCTCGCGGTGGAGCGGACCCCGGTGACACCGGGACCCCTTTCGAGAGGAGCTGAGGTTGATGACGGTCGCGACGACGCCTTCCCGGCGCGGCAATCGGTCCTTCCTCATCTCCCGGGTTTCCGGCTAGGTCCACTTTCTTCCCGGATCGGGTCGGAGCCCTCACACTCAAGGGTTCCCACGTTGACCGACCACACTGACAACGCCTCGCGCATCGAGGCGTTCTTCACCCTGCACCACCGTCTTCCCCGGCAGAGTCCCGGCTCCGACGCGACCACGCGTCGGCTGCTCGCTCTCGCCGGCCCGCTGCCCGACCGCCCGCGCGTCCTCGACCTGGGCTGCGGTCCCGGCCGGGCCGCTCTGCTGCTCGCCGCCGAGGCGGGCGCCGAGGTGACCGCGGTCGACCTGCACCAGCCGTTCCTGGACGAGCTGCGCGAGGCGGCCGGGGCCCGTGGCCTCGGCGATCGCGTCCGTACCGTCAAGGCGGACATGGGCGACCTCACCGGCCCCGGGTTCCCCGCGGGGTCCTTCGACCTGATCTGGGCCGAGGGCTCCGCGTACTGCATCGGGTTCGACACCGCCGTCCGGGACTGGCAGCGCCTGCTGGCCCCGGGCGGCACGATGATGATCTCCGAGTGCGTCTGGACCACGGACGCGCCGTCCGCCGTGGCGCGCGACTTCTGGGACCGCAACGGCCCCCTGCGCACCCTGCCGGAGACCACCGCGGCGGCCGTCGCCGCCGGCTGCACGGTCGACGCCGTGCTGGTCCAGCCCGAGAGCGACTGGGACGAGTACTACGTCCCGCTCGCCGAACGGGTCGGGAGCGCCGACCCCGGCACTCCCGGTATGGAGTGGGCGCTCGCGGCCACCCGTGAGGAGCTGGCGGTGCGGCGGGAGCACGGCACGGAGTACGGCTACGCCGCGTATGTGCTGCGCCCCGCCGACCCCCGGTGGAAGACCCGTCCGGAGACGCCGGAGGACCGTGCGGCCGTGCACGCGGTCAACACGGCCGCGTTCCCCACCCGGGACGAGGCGGACCTGGTGGACGCCCTGCGGGCCGACTCCGAGGCCTGGCTGCCGGAGCTCGGCCGTATCGCCGAGGCCCCGGACGGTTCACCGGCGGCGTACGCGCTGCTCACCCGCTGCCGGGTCGGCGACGCCCCGGCGCTCGCCCTGGCCCCGGTGGCCACCTCTCCCGCGTACCAGCGGCAGGGTGCGGGGCAGGCCGTGGTGCGGGCGGTGCTGGATGGAGCCCGCATGCGCGGTGAGGCGCTGGTGCTGGTGCTCGGCCATCCCGAGTACTATCCGCGCTTCGGTTTCGTGCCGGCCTCGCGCTATGGGATCCGGCCGGGTTTCGAGGTGCCTGACGAGGCGATGATGGCCCTGGTACTGGACGATTCCGTTCCTGTTCCGGCGGGCGTGATCCGCTATCCGGCGGCCTTCGGGGTCTGACGCCCCGTCCGCCCCGCCGCGCTCCCGGGCCGCGGCGGGGCGGACATGCCCGGCCCCGCAGTGCGGACAAGCGGCTTTTGTACGGCAGACTTGACCGGACTCCAGGGGCCCGGCGCACAAGGCCGGGGACCAAAGCGAAGGATGGGTATGCCGACCACACCAGCCACCGCGACGCACAGCTCGTCGAACGGCACCGCAGAAGCGATCATGCTCGAACTGGTCGACGAGAACGGCACCACGATCGGCACCGCGGAGAAGCTGGCGGCCCACCAGGCCCCCGGGCAGCTGCACCGCGCGTTCTCCGTGTTCCTCTTCGACGAGCAGGGGCGGCTCCTGCTCCAGCGCCGGGCACTCGGCAAGTACCACTCCCCCGGTGTCTGGTCGAACACCTGCTGCGGGCACCCCTACCCGGGCGAGGCCCCGTTCGCGGCCGCCGCCCGGCGTACGTACGAGGAGCTGGGGCTCTCCCCCTCGCTGCTGGCCGAGGCCGGAACGGTCCGCTACAACCACCCGGACCCCGTGTCGGGGCTGGTGGAGCAGGAGTTCAACCACCTGTTCGTGGGGATGGCGCAGACTGCCCCGGAACCGGACCCCGAGGAGGTCGGCGAGACGGCCTTCGTGACGGCGGCGGAGCTGGCGGAGCGCCACGCGCGGGCGCCGTTCTCGGCGTGGTTCATGACGGTGCTGGACGCGGCACGGCCGGCGATCCGTGAGCTGACGGGCCCCTCCGCGGGCTGGTGAACCCCCGCTCGTATCGGTACGGGGCGGTCAGAGCTGCGTCTTCAACGGCAGCGCCGCCCAGATGATCTTTCCGCCGCTCGCGGTGTGCTCGACGTCGCAGGTGCCGCCCGCCTCCGCGGTGATCACCTTGACCAGCAGCAGGCCCCGGCCGCCGGTCTGTGCGTAGTCCGTCTCCAGCGCGGTGGGGCGGTAGGGGTGGTTGTCCTCGACCGAGACTCTGACCCAGTCGGCGGCGATGGCCACCTCGACGGCCAGTTCGGGCGAGAGGAGCGCCGCGTGCTTGACGGCGTTGGTGACCAGCTCCGAGACGATCAGCAGGAGCCCCTGGAGGATGTCGTCCTCGATCGGCACGCCCTGCCGGTCGAGGAGGTCGCGTACGGCGTGCCGGGCGCTCGGCACGGACGCGTCCACGGCGGAGGCGGTGAAGCGCCACACCCCCTCGTACGACACGGGGTCGGCAGGGGCACTCCCGAGGCTCTCCATCGTCCGGCACCAGCTCTCACTCGCACTGCACTGACCGTCGAGTAAAGAGTGTTGGGAATGGCCCGGTCCGGCCCGTGCCACTGATCGGAAGTAGCCAGGTATCGGCGCTATTTGACCAAACGTGCACGATTCTGACGTCCCGGAGACTACTTCCGCTCGTCTTCTGGTGACGTGATCGGCTCGTCCGGGGGCGGGGTGGCTTCATCGAGCCGCTCCGAGACCATGCTCACGATGCGTCGGCCGCCCACGCCGATGGCGATCAGGCCGAGCCCGTCGAACAGCAGGGCCAGCGAGAAGAAGCAGCCGAGGACGTAGAGGCTGCTGTGCGGCCAGTCGAACAGCACCAGCAGGCCGAGCAGCAGGCCGAAGGCGCCCTGCAGCAGCGTCCAGCCCATCTGCGGACCGCGTACGACGACGCTGCCGGCCAGCCGGAAGACCCCGCCGGTCAGGAAGAGCAGGGCGGCGAACATGGTCAGCGCCTCGGCCGTGCCCTCGGGGTGCTTGATGACGACGACGCCCGCGGCGAGGTTGAGGGCCGCGACCACCACGCCCAGCCAGAAGTAGTTCGTACCGCGCGACTCGATCGCGTGCAGCAGCCCGACCAGGCCGCCGACGAGCAGCAGCCAGCCGAAGAGCAGCATCGAGGTGAGCGTGGCGACGCCGGTGTAGACGAGACCGATGACGCCCGCGACCACCAGCAGCGTGCCGAGCAGCGCGAGCCAGCCGAAACTGCGGCTGAGCTTCCGGCCCTCGGCGGTGGATTCGTTCATCGACGACTCCTTACGGTGCGTGCCCGCCCCGCGACCCCTTCTTGATCATAGGTTCGAACCCTCCGGATAGCATCCGGCGCATGGACCCTACGGACCCCCACCTGATCACGACCGTCGAGCGCGGCGTCGCCACGGTCGTGATCGCGAACCCCGCCAAGCGCAACGCGATGACCACCGCGATGTGGCGGAGTCTGCCGGAGCTGCTGGAGCGGCTCGCGGCCGATCCGGCGGTCCGGGCGCTGGTGCTGACCGGGGCCGGGGACACCTTCTGCGCCGGCGCCGACATCTCCACGCTGCGGGAGGGCGCGGACACCGCCCAGGGCCTGGCGGTGGCGGCCGAGGACGCGCTCGCCGCGTTCCCCCTGCCGACACTGGCCGCGGTGCGCGGCTACTGCGTGGGCGGCGGCGGCCAGCTCGCCGCCGCCTGCGATCTGCGGTTCGCCGAGGAGGGGGCCTCCTTCGGGGTCACCCCGGCCAGGCTCGGCATCGTCTACCCCGCCTCCTCGACCCGGCGGCTGGTCGCCCTCGTCGGTCCGGCCACGGCCAAGCACCTGCTGTTCTCCGGCGAGCTGATCGGCACGGAACGGGCGCTGCGCACCGGCCTGGTCGACGAGGTGCTGCCCGCGGGCGGCCTGGACGGGCGGGTCGAGGAGTACGTACGGGTCCTGGCGTCCCGGTCCCTGCTCACCCAGGCCGCGGCGAAGGAATTCGCCGCGGGCCGGACGGACCGGGACGCCCACTGGGCCGCCGAGGCGCGGGGCAGCGGTGACACGGCGGAGGGCGCCGCCGCCTTCCTGGAGCGGCGCGCGCCCCGGTTCACCTGGACCGCGGGGGCTACCGGGTGATGTGGCGGCTCCTGGCCCGCCATTCCTCGACGAGGGCCGCGGGGGCCTTCTCGGGCGACCCGCAGTCGTAGGGCGGCTGCGGGTCGTACTCCGTGAGCAGCTGCACCGAGCGCGCCACGTCGTCGCCCGCGATCCGGCCGAGCAGGGTCAGCCCCATGTCGATGCCGGAGGAGACCCCGGCGGCGGTGACGTACTTGCCGTCCAGGACGACACGCTCCCCGGTGGGCTCGACGCCGAACCCCCTCAGCACCTCCAGCGCCAGCCAGTGCGAGGTGGCCCGCCTGTCCTTCAGCAGCCCGGCGGCGGCCAGCAGCAGCGACCCGGTGCAGACGGAGGTCGTCCAGGTGCTGGTGGCGTCGGCCGAGCGCAGCCAGCCGAGCAGGGCCTCGTTCTCCATCTGGTCGCTCTGGCCGGGGCCGCCCGGGACGATCACCAGGTCCGGGGAGGGCACCTCGGCGAGGGTCTTCTCCGCGACGAGCGCGAGGCTCCCGCTGTCATTGCGGACGGGGCCGGTCCGTTCGGCGACGAAGACGGGCTCGGCGCCGGGCGCACGACTGAGGATCTCGTACGGGCCCACCGCGTCCAGGGCGGTGAAGCGGTCGAAGAGCAGGATGGCGATCTGCACGGGAGCTGCCTCTCGGTTGGGTCGGTCGGACGGTGCGGTTCAGGTGCTGGACGCGGGGGTGCGGAAGCGGCGGCGGTATTCGGCCGGCGCCGTCGCGAGGGTCCTCACGAAGGCACGGCGCATGGCTTCCGGGGTGCCGTAGCCACTGGCGCGGGCGACCCGCTCGACGCCGTCGGCGGTGTCCTCCAGGAGCCGGCGGGCGTGCTCCAGGCGGACGCGCTCGACGTACCGCCCCGGGGTCGTTCCGGTCTCCGCCCGGAACGCGCGGGCGAAGTGCCGGGGCGAGAGCCGGGCGCGCGCCGCGAGGGCGTCGACCCCGAGGTCGGCCTCGGGGTGCTGGGTGATCCAGTGCTGGACCTCGCGCAGCGGTTCGCTCCGTGCTGTCCGGACGGAGAGCTGGGCGCTGAACTGGGCCTGGTTGCCGGGGCGGCGCAGGAACACCACGAGATGCCGGGCGATGTCCAGGGCGAGATCCCGCCCGTGGTCCTCCTCGACGAGCGCGAGGGCGAGGTCGATGCCCGCGGTGACGCCCGCCGAGGTGGCCAGCCGCCCGTCCCGTACGAAGATCGGTTCGGGATCGACGTGAACGGCCGGGTAGTCGCGGGCCAACTGCTCGCAGTAGTTCCAGTGGGTGGTGACCCGGTGTCCGTCCAGCAGGCCCGCCTCGGCCAGCAGCAGCGCGCCCGTGCACACGGAGACGAGCCGCTCCGCCCGCGGCGCGTGCTCGCGCAGCCAGCCGGTCAGCTCCGGGTGGGCGCCCCGGGTGCCGTGCCCGCCGGGCACCAGCAGGGTGTGCGGTTCGGGTGCGTCGGCGAGGCTGCTGTCGGGCATCAGGGTCAGGCCGCTGGTGGAGCGGACGGGGCCGCCGTCGAGCGAGGCGGTCCACAGGCCGTAGGAGACGCCCGGCGCCCGGGAGGCTCCGGCGAAGACCTCCACCGGGCCGGTGACGTCGAGACTCTGGATGCCGTCGAAGAGGACGACGAGCACGGTTCGCTGCTGCACGTCCGCCATCCTGCGCGGTGGGCGACGATGGCCGCAATGACGAGTACCCCACCTTTCCTGCCATCTACCGGCCTCGCCCCGCCCGGCGCCGGGCCTGTCCTGGGCCTGCTCTGGACCTGCCCTGGTGGAGCGTTCCGCTCCCCCGGGGTTCCGCTCCGTACCGACCAGTCGGTAACGTTCCGGTATGAGTATTCTTCCGGCCCGCGCGGAGCGCCGCTGCCACAACGCCGTCAACCCCCTGCACTCCAGCCTCTTCTTCTCCCCCGACCTGGGCGCGGAGATGGCGAAGATCGGCATCGAGGACCAGAGCGCCGCCTACTTCGCGACCCGGGCCGCCGCACTCGGCGCGGTCGGGGCGGGGACCGTCAGCGCCACCTTCTACAACTTCAACCCCGAGCTGGTGGCCCGCCATGTGCCCGCCGTCTGGGAGACCGCCTCCCCCGACGTGGTCCTCGGCGCCCGGCTGCGGGCGGCGGACACGACGCTGCGCCGGCTGCTCGGCGAGGAGGTCATAGCCTCCGACACGATGGCGGAGGCGGCCCGGCTCGCGCTGCGCGCCACCGAGGCCTGCACCCCGCACGCCCGCCCGCTGTACGCCGCGCACGCGGATCTGCCGGTACCCGAAGAGCCGCACCTGGCGTTCTGGCACGCCGCGACCCTGCTGCGCGAGCACCGGGGCGACGCGCACCTCGCCGTACTCCTCGCGGCCGGCCTGGACCCGCTGGAGTCGCTCGTCAGCCACACGGCCACCGGCAAGGGCATGGCGATCGGCTGGATCCTGTCCTCCCGGGGCTGGCGCCGCACCGACTGGGAGGCGGCGTGCGGCCGGCTGCGGGAGCGCGGGCTGCTGGCCGAGGGCGAGGAGTTGGCGCTGACCGAGGCGGGCACGGCGCTGCGCGCGGAGGTCGAGGAGGCGACGGACCGCATGGACTCCGCCCCGTACGAACACCTGGGCGCGGAAGGTGTGGAGCGGCTCACCGAGCTGGGGCGCGGCTTCCTCCTCACGGCCGCCGCCGCGGGCGCTTTCCCGGCCTCGGCGACCGGCCAGGGCTGACCCCGCACCGTCCGGAGCCGTCGCACGCGCCGCGGGGGCTCCGGGCGTGTTCGTCGAGGTCACGCGACACGGCCCCCGGCCACCCGGCAGAATGCAGGCCAGGGGGGACACCCCCGGCAAGCAAGAACGTGCTCATCGCGACACGAGCACGACCAGCACAGCCAGTACGAGAAGGCGAGTCGGGAAAACCGTGACGACGTCCATCGAAGGCAGGATCGCCGAGGAGCTCGGCGTACGTGAGCGACAGGTCAGGGCGGCCGTCGAGCTGCTCGACGGCGGATCGACCGTGCCGTTCATCGCGCGCTACCGCAAGGAGGCGACCGAATCCCTCGACGATGCGCAGCTGCGCACGCTGGAGGAGCGGCTGCGCTATCTGCGGGAGCTGGAGGAGCGGCGTACGTCGATCCTCGATTCCGTACGCGAACAGGGCAAGCTCGACGCGGCGCTGGAGGCGAGCATCCGGGCCGCCGAGACCAAGGCGCGCCTGGAGGACATCTACCTGCCGTTCAAGCCGAAGCGGCGGACGAAGGCGCAGATCGCCCGGGAGGCGGGGCTCGAACCGCTGGCGGACGGCCTGCTCGGCGACCCGTCGGTCGATCCGCTCGCGGCGGCCGCCGCGTTCGTGGACGGCGACAAGGGCGTCGCGGACACGGCGGCCGCCCTGGACGGCGCCCGGTCGATCCTCACCGAGCGGTTCTCCGAGGACGCCGACCTGACCGGCGAGCTGCGCGAGCGCATGTGGACGCGCGGCCGGCTGGCGGCGAAGGTGCGTGAGGGCCAGGAGGAGGCCGGCGCGAAGTTCGCCGACTACTTCGCCTTCGCGGAGCCGTTCACCGCGCTGCCCTCGCACCGGGTGCTCGCGATGCTGCGCGGCGAGAAGGAGAACGTCCTCGACCTGGTCCTGGAACCGGAGGAGCCGGAGGCCGCCGAGCGGCCCGGCCCGTCCACGTACGAGAACATGATCGCCCGCCGCTTCGGGATCGCCGACCGGGGCCGCCCGGGCGACAAGTGGCTCGGGGACACCGTGCGTTGGGCGTGGCGGACCCGGATCCAGGTGCACCTGGGCATCGACCTGCGGCTGCGGCTGCGCACGACGGCGGAGGACGAGGCGGTGCGGGTCTTCGCCTCGAACCTGCGCGATCTGCTGCTCGCCGCCCCGGCCGGGACGCGGGCCACGCTGGGCCTGGACCCCGGGTTCCGTACGGGGGTGAAGGTCGCGGTCGTCGACGCCACCGGCAAGGTCGTGGCCACCGATGTGATCCACCCGCACGTGCCCGCGAACAAGTGGGACCAGGCGCTGGCGAAGCTCGCGCGCCTCGCGAAGGAGCACGCGGTCGACCTGGTCGCGATCGGCAATGGCACGGCGTCCCGCGAGACGGACAAGCTCGCCGGTGAACTGATCGACAAGCACCCGGAGTTGAAGCTCACGAAGGTGATGGTCTCGGAGGCGGGCGCCTCGGTGTACTCCGCCTCCGCGTTCGCCTCGCAGGAACTGCCCGACATGGACGTGTCGTTGCGCGGTGCCGTCTCCATCGCCCGGCGGCTCCAGGACCCGCTGGCCGAGCTGGTGAAGATCGACCCGAAGTCGATCGGTGTCGGCCAGTACCAGCACGACCTGTCCGAGGTGAAGCTGTCACGTTCGCTGGACGCGGTCGTCGAGGACTGTGTGAACGGGGTCGGCGTGGACGTCAACACCGCGTCCGCACCGCTGCTTTCACGGGTGTCGGGCATCAGCTCGGGGCTCGCCGAGAACATCGTCGCGCACCGGGACTCCAACGGCCCCTTCCGGTCCCGCAAGGCCCTCAAGGACGTGGCGCGGCTGGGTCCGAAGGCGTACGAGCAGTGCGCGGGCTTCCTGCGGATCCGGGACGGCGACGACCCGCTCGACGGCTCCAGCGTGCACCCCGAGGCCTATCCGGTGGTGCGGCGGATGGGGAAGAGCGCGGGCGGCGAGGTGGCCTCGCTGATCGGCAACGCGGAGGCCCTGCGCACCCTGCGGGCCGCCGACTTCGTGGACGACATGTTCGGGCTGCCGACCGTGACGGACATCCTCAAAGAGCTGGAGAAGCCGGGGCGCGACCCGCGTCCGGCCTTCCGGACGGCGACCTTCAAGGAGGGCGTCGAGAAGCTCGGCGACCTGGAGCCCGGCATGGTGCTGGAGGGCGTCGTCACCAACGTGGCCGCGTTCGGCGCGTTCGTCGACGTCGGCGTCCACCAGGACGGTCTGGTGCACGTCTCCGCGCTGTCGAAGACGTTCGTGAAGGACCCGCGCGACATCGTGAAGCCCGGGGACATCGTGAAGGTCAAGGTCATGGACGTCGACGCGCCCCGGAAGCGGATCTCGCTGACGCTGCGGCTGGACGACGAGCCCGGTGCGGGCGGCGGTTCCGGCGGCGGGCAGCAGGGCCGCGGCGAGCGCGGCGGCCGTCCCCCGAAGCAGCGCCAGGGGCAGGGCCAGGGCCAGGGGCAGCCGTCCGGTGGCGGCCAGGGCCGGCAGGGCGGCGGCGGCCGGGACCGACGCGGTGGTGGCGGTGCGTCCCGGCAGGGCCAGGGGGCCCCGGCTCCGGCGAACAGCGCCATGGCGGACGCGCTGCGGCGGGCCGGGCTGACCGACCCGAAGCAGGGCGGCGGCCGGGGGCGCTGAGACGGACAGAGGTGGGGGCGGGCTGCCGTGTGCGGCCCGCCCGGGTGGGGCGGGCTGCCGTATGCGGCCCGCCCCACCCCCCGTGCCTCCGCTCAGACTTCCTTGACCCGGCCGTCGGCCACCTCGATGCGCCGGGTCGTGCGGACCGCCTCCAGCATCCGCCGGTCGTGGGTGACCAGCAGCAGGGTGCCCGTGTACGTCTCCAGGGCCGCCTCCAACTGCTCGATGGCGGGCAGGTCCAGGTGGTTCGTCGGCTCGTCGAGCACCAGGAGGTTGACGCCCCGGCCCTGGAGCAGGGCGAGGGCGGCGCGGGTGCGCTCACCCGGGGACAGGCTGGTCGCCGGGCGCATCACGTGGTCGGCGCGGAGGCCGAACTTGGCGAGCAGGGTGCGGACTTCCGCCGGTTCCGTGTCGGGCACGGCCGCGCAGAACGCGTCCAGCAGCGACTGCGCGCCGAGGAACAGCTTGCGGGCCTGGTCCACTTCCCCGACGACGACGCCCGAACCGAGGGTGGCGTTCCCGGAGTCCAGCGGCAACCGCTCCAACAGGGCTGCCAGCAGTGTGGACTTGCCGGCGCCGTTGGCCCCGGTGATGGCGACCCGGTCCGCCCAGTCGATCTGGAGCGAGGCAGGACCGAAGGAGAAGTCGCCGCGCGCCACGCGGGCGTCGCGCAGGGTCGCGACGACGGATCCGGAGCGCGGGGCGGAGGCGATCTCCATCCGCAGCTCCCACTCCTTGCGCGGTTCCTCGACGGCATCGAGGCGTTCGATCATGCGCTGGGTCTGGCGGGCCTTCGCGGCCTGCTTCTCGCTGGCCTCGCTGCGGGCGTTGCGGCCGAGCTTGTCGCCGTCGGTGGCCTTGCGGCGGGCGTTCTTGACGCCCTTGTCCATCCAGGAGCGCTGCATATGGCCGCGTGCTTCGAGGGACGCCTTCTTGTCGGCGTACTCCTCATAGCCCTCGCGGGCGTGCCGCCGGGCGGTCTCCCGCTCCTCCAGGTAGGCCGCGTAGCCACCGCCGTACAGGTTGATCTGCTGCTGGGCGAGGTCCAGCTCCAGCACCTTGGTGACCGTGCGCATCAGGAACTCGCGGTCGTGGCTGATGACGACGGTGCCCGCGCGCAGGCCGGACACGAAGCGCTCCAGGCGCTCCAGGCCGTCCAGGTCGAGGTCGTTGGTGGGCTCGTCGAGCAGGAAGACGTCGTAACGGGACAGAAGCAGCGAGGCGAGTCCGGCGCGGGCGGCCTGTCCGCCGGAGAGCGCGGTCATGGGCCGGTCGAGGCCCACGGTCAGGCCCAGCTCGGCGGCGACCTGCTCGGCCCGCTCCTCCAGGTCCGCGCCGCCGAGGGCGAGCCAGCGCTCCAGGGACTCGGAGTAGGCGTCGTCCGCGCCCGGGGCGCCCGCGACCAGGGCCTCGGTCGCCTCGTCCATCGTGCGCTGGGCGTCGGCGACGCCGGTGCGGCGGGCCAGGAACGCGGACACCGTCTCGCCGTCGCGGCGCTCGGGCTCCTGCGGGAGGTGGCCGACGGTGGCGGTGGGCGGGGAGAGCCTGAGCTCGCCCTCCTCCGGGCGGTCGAGCCCGGCGAGCAGCCGGAGCAGGGAGGATTTGCCGGCGCCGTTGACTCCGACGAGACCGATCACGTCACCCGGGGCGACGACGAGGTCGAGCCCGGCGAAGAGCGTGCGGTCGCCGTGTCCGGCGGCGAGGTCCTTGGCGACGAGAGTGGCAGTCATCAGGGTGCCGATCCTAGTCTCCGGCACTCCATGCCCGTCGCCCTGTGCCCCTGGCCTCCGGATTCGGGCTTCCGTTAGCGTCCACGCAGCGACCGGGTGCACCGGTGGGACTGTGACAGGAGTGGCCGTGATGGCGGATGTGATCGTGGTGGGCGGCGGGGTCGTCGGTCTGACCACCGCCGTGACGCTGGCGGAGCGCGGGCTGCGGGTGCGGGTCTGGTCGCGCGATCCGGCCGGGGCGACGACGTCGGCGGTGGCGGGGGCCCTGTGGTGGCCGTACCGGATCGAGCCGGCGGAGCGGGTGGGCGACTGGTCGCTGGCGACACTGGCGGTCTACGAGGAGCTGTCGGGCGCCGCGGAGGAGACCGGCGTACGGCGGGTGGCGGGGCTGCACGGCGGGGAGCGGCTCGCGGCGCTGGGCGACTGGGCGGCCGGGCTGAAGGACGCCGCGGAAGTGCCCGAAGGGCTGCGGGTGACCTTGCCGCTGCTGGACATGCCCGTCCATCTGGCGTGGCTGGAGCGGCGGCTCGCCGCCGCGGGCGGCGCGGTGGAGCGGCGGGCGGTGACGGGGTTCGGCGAGGCGGCGGAGCGGAGCCCGGTGGTGGTGAACTGCACGGGGCTCGGGGCGCGCGAGCTGGTGCCCGACGCGGGGGTGCGGCCGGTGCGGGGGCAGTTGGTCGCGGTGGAGAACCCGGGAATCGAGGAGTGGTACACCGAGGCGGATCCGGCGTCGGCCGCGACGACGTACTTCTTCCCGCAGCCGGGCCGGCTGGTGCTGGGCGGTACGGCCGAGGTGGACGATCCGCGCACGGAGCCCGACCCGGGGACGGCACGGGAGATCGTGGCGCGGTGTGCGCGGATCAGGCCGGAGATCGCCGGGGCCCGGGTGCTCGGGCACCGGGTGGGGCTGCGCCCGGCGCGGGAGGCCGGGGTGCGGATCGAGGCGGAGGCGCTGCCGGGCGGCGGTCTGCTGGTGCACAACTACGGGCACGGCGGCGCGGGCGTGACCGTGGCCTGGGGGTGTGCGCGGGCGGCAGCGGCGCTGGTGGGCTGACCGGGGCCCCGGTCACGGCACGGGCCCGCGGGGTGGTGCGCGCGGGCCCGCCGGTTGGTGCGCGGGCCGGCCTGGACTGGGGCCGTCCGGTGGTGCGCGGATACCTGCCGGGTGCCGGGCCCGCCCCGTGGCGCGTGGGGCACGACGTACCGGAGCCCGCGGCCTGTCGGCGGTCGCGGGCTCCGGTTCGGGTACGGATACGGACAGGCGGTGCCCCGGTCAGTCGGAGGGGCGCTTCTCGGTGGCCGTGGAGCCCGAGCCGGTGGCGCCGGGACTGTGGCGCTCGTCCGTGATGGTCGTGGTCCCGGGGCCGATGCGGATCTCGAAGTCGCCGTCGTACTTGGCGTGCCCCTCGATCACCGCGGACTCGACCGCCTCCACGCCGAACTCCTGGCGGACGATCTGCGGGTCCTTGCGCAGGTCCCGCATCAGGGCCACACACATGCCGATCATGACGAGGGCGAAGGGGGCGGCCACCAGGATGGTGAGGTTCTGCAGCCCCTGGAGCGCGTTCTCCTTGCCGTCGCCGATGAGCAGCATGATCGCGGCCACGGCCCCGGTCACGACACCCCAGAAGATCACGACCAACTTGCTCGGTTCGAGGACGCCCTTCTGGGAGAGGGTGCCCATGACGATGGAGGCGGCATCGGCTCCGGAGACGAAGAAGATGCCGACCAGGACCATCACCAGAATGCTCGTGAACGTGGCGATCGGGAACTCCTGGAGGACGCCGAACAGCTGCGCCTCCGGAGTGTCGGCGCCACCGAGCTTCCCGGCCTCGTCCAGCCTCATGGCCGAGCCGCCGAAGACGGCGAACCAGATCAGACTGACGGTGCTGGGCACCAGGATGACGCCGCCGACGAACTGACGGATCGTGCGACCGCGGCTGATCCTGGCGATGAACATGCCGACGAAGGGCGTCCAGGAGATCCACCAGGCCCAGTAGAAGACGGTCCAGCTGCCGAGCCAGTCGGCCACGTCGCCGCCGCCTGTCGCCTCGGTGCGTCCGGCGAGCTGCCCCAGGTCGGTGACGTACGCGCCGAGGGAGGTGGGCACCAGGTCGAGCACGAAGATCGTGGGACCGGCGATGAAGACGAACACGATGAGAAGGAGGGCCAGCACCATGTTGATGTTGGACAGCCACTGGATGCCCTTCTCGATGCCGGAGACCGCCGAGGCGACGAAGGCGACGGTCAGCACGGCGATGACGGTGACGAGAAGCCCGGTGCCCGCCTTCTCCAGCCAGTCCAGTTCCTGGATACCGCTGCCGATCTGGAGCGCGCCGAGGCCCAGGGAGGCCGCGGAGCCGAACAGGGTGGCGAAGATGGCCAGGATGTCGATGACGCGGCCGACGCCGCCGTAGGCATGACGCTTGCCGATCAGCGGTTCGAAGACCGCGCTGATCGTCTGCCGCCTGCGCATCCGGTAGGCGCTGTAGGCGATGGCGAGCCCGACCACGGCATAGATGGCCCAGGGGTGCAGCGTCCAGTGGAAGAGCGTGGTGGCCATCGCCGTCTGCATGGCCTCGGCCGAGTCGGCGGGGTCGGTGCCCGGCGGCGGGGTCCGGAAGTGTGCGAGGGGTTCGGCGACGCCCCAGAACATCAGCCCGATGCCCATACCGGCGCTGAACATCATCGCGATCCAGGAGATGGTCCGGAACTCCGGCTTCTCGCCCTCCTGGCCGAGGCAGATCTTCCCGTACCGGCTGACGGCCAGCCACAGGGCGAAGATGACAAAGGCGGACGCGGCCAGTATGAAGGCCCAGCCACCGTTGTGGATCAGCCCGGTGAGCAACTTGCCGGAAACGGTCTCCAGGGAGTCGGTGGCGGTCGCGCCCCAGATGACGAAGGCGAGGGTGAGGACCGCCGTGACACCGAACACCACCCGGTCGGTGCTCGGAATCCTGGTACTGAGCGGTTCGGGGGGAAGGTCCGCCGTGACCGACAGCACTTCCCGCCCGTCCGTTGTCTGGTCGTCCTGGGACACTGATGGCACCTTTCACCGAGTCTGAAAAACGCTCTCCGTAGGCAGTACCACACCTGCCCTGGAACTCGAAGGATCAACAAACGGTTCTGGCTTGACCGTTTGTGAGGTGATATGTCGCTCTCTGATCGAGAAGCAGCGGAATCAAGCGTCGAGCCGACTGACGCATAGGCACAAACGCGCCACCCTCCTCCGGTCGGGCCGAGACGCCGTGCAGGGCCAGCTCGTCCTTCACCGCCACGTACTGGGCCGCGTCCAGCCGGTAGCCGCACGGCGGGTCGGCGAGGACCTCCAAGGGCTCGGCCGGGTCGTTGTCCGCGCCGCCGAGATACACGGGCCCCCGGTCGGCGAGGCCGGTCAGGCGCGCGAGGGCGGTGGCCGACCGGAGCCGGGCACGCTGCTCGTCGGTGAAGGCGAAGAGACCGCCGAGCGCGGTTTGCTGGGAGTGGACCCGGCGACGGTGGTTGAGCGCCTGATCGGCCCTCTCCGCGTCGCTCAGCGCGTCGATCCGGGACTCGATGAGCAGGCCGACGGCGTGTTTGAGGCCGGAGGTGTTGCGCAGGATGCGTTCCTGACCGTCGCCGGCGACCTGCTTGACGGGCTCCCCGGTGGCCGGGTCGGTCCAGATGCCGTAATGGCCGTTGCTGTAGCCGGCCGCCGTCGCGGCGGGGCGGACGTACCGCTCGGAGAGAGTGCGCGAGACGTCGTGGACCCGGTCGTCGACGTTGAGGTTCCGCGGCCACAGCGCGAACAGGTCCTTGTCGTAGTACGGCGGGGTCGCGCCGTACTCGTGCAAGTCGTAGATCACCTGGGGCCGTTCGTCGCGCACGACGGTGGCGACGGCCCGCGCCTCGGCGGTCTCCAGGGCGATGTGGTCGCGGTTGACGTCGACCCCGTCGGCGTTGCCGCGGGTGTCGGCGGCGCGTCCGTCGGGGTTGGCCGTGGGCAGCACCAGCAGGTTCGTACGGCTCAGGAAGGCGCGAGTCGCCCGGTCCTCGGCGAACGCCAGGTCACGGATGGTGGCCAGACAGGCCTCGCGCCCGGCGGGCTCGTCCCCGTGCTGGCTGCAGATCAGGAGCACCGTGGTGGCGGCCCCGGGGCGTTCCTGGCCGACGCGTACGAGCCGCAGGGGGCGGCCCTGACGGGTCGTTCCGACGTGGTCCACGGAGACCCGGTCGCTCTCCCGGTCCACCTCGGCGAGAAAGGACCGCTCCTCCGCCTCGCCGGTCCAGCGGGCCCCCTCGCTCGTCTCGAACCCCGTGCGCGGCGGGCGGTGCGCGGCCTCGGCGGGCGCGATGGCGAACGGGAGGGCCAGCCCGGCGAGGGTCGCCGCGACGGCTGTCCGGCGCATCGCCCTCGCCCCGCGGCGCACGGGCGGCGACGGCCACCGGGCGGGGCCGGCGACCGGCGCGAGCCACGGGTGCGGGCTGAGCATGCGGAGCGCACGAGCGATGCGAGGGGTCATCAGCGGCCTCCGGAGCATGGGGGGGCGGGCGCCGTGACGCCCGTCCGGCTGTCGGCAATGTGCGGACGTTACCCCGGTCAACTCCTGGGCGACAGGGGTTGATCACTGCTGTCGTACGGGCCGCGCATGCCGGCGGACGGGCGATCATGTGACAGAGACGACCGGCGGGGCACCTCCTGCTCCGCCCCGCAAGGCCCTATGACGACCGGCCGGAAGAGGGAGTCGGCCGGGAGCACGCGGGGCACGACCACCGCTGACGGGTCCCGGGGGCGTCGGAGCGGCGGGCGTTCAGCCGTTGCGACCCGTCTCGGCGGCGCGGGCGTCCTGCCCCGCCGTACGCGACGCGGCGCGGGCCGCTCGCGCCCGGGGCAGATAGCGCAGCCGCTCCGGGAGGGCGGGGACGACGACCCGCAGCACCGCGCACATCCGGCGCAGCCGCTTCTCCTGGTCCTGGGTCCACGGCAGGCCGATGGCCCTGCGGGCGTCGGGCGGCATGAGCCCGATGGTGACGAACCGGCGGAAGCGGGCCAGCGGAGGCAGCAGCACCGGCCACAGCGCCCGCAGCAGCAGCCGGAGCGGCCACGGCCCCCGGTCCGGCGGCGGGACGGACTGGTCGGTGGCGACGAGCTCCCGGACGACGGCGGTCGCCTCGATCTCCCCCGCGAGCATCTTCTCCCAGTAGGGCCAGAAGTCCTCGATGGTCTGGGGCATGTCGCGGTCGTGGATGCCCAGGATCCGGCCGACCTGGAGCCACTCCGCGTACAGGGCACGCTCCTGGTCGGGACTCATGGGGCGGATCAGATACCGGGCCGCGTGCTGGTACACGGGGAAGCCGGTGGCGTGCACCCAGGCGTAGTTGGCGGGCGTCAGGGCGTGGTAGCGGCGGCCGCGGGTGTCGGTCCCCTGGATGGTGCGGTGCAGCACCCGCAGTCTGCGGCCCTCCTCCGCGGCCTCCGCGCCGCCGTAGACCCAGAGCTGGAGCGAGCGCAGCGAGCGTTCACCGCGTCCCCAGGGGTCCGTACGGAAGACGGAGTGCTCGTCGACGCCGGCGCCGACGGCCGGGTGGGCGACCTGGAGGGTGAGCGCGGCGGGCAGCATCAGCAGGGCGCGGATGTCCCCGGACAGGCTCCAGAGCACCCCTCCGGGCGGTGGCGGCTCGGGGTTCCACGCGTCGGTCGCGCTGCTCATCCGTGCTCCCGCGGTCCCGGCGGGCCTGCCGTGCGCTGCCCGTCCCCTTCCTCTCCATGATCCCTCGCTCGCGGAAGAACCCCGGCGGCGGGGTCCGGGACCGCCGTCGCCCCGGTCAGTCGTGGTCGTACACCGTCACCGGTATGCCGGCGGATATCAGGCGTCGCTCGATCAGCGGCTCGATCCTGGCCCACGTGCCGCCCGCGAGCCCGCAGCCGATCCGGGGCATATGGACCGACGCCCCCAGCTCGCCCGCCTTGACGGCCACCGCGCCGAGCGCCGCGTCGATCGCCTCGTACCGCACGGGCGCCCCCTTGCTGCCGGTGCGCATGCCCCGCTGGCCGACCATGTTGGCCACCCAGAGGCAGGGCCCCACCCGCACGAACTGCGCCACGCCCAGGGCGAAGTCGTTGCCCGCGCGCTCCCGGTGCCAGCGCCGGTAGGCGGCCTCGGGCTCCGGCCAGCGGCGGGAGAGGGCCAGGACGAAACCCTTGCCCCAGCCGCCGAGGTCGTTGCAGACGTGGACGATCAGCTTGACGCCCTTGCCCTGCGGGGCGGTGGCGTCCCCCCGTACATAGGTGATCTCCGACATTCCCTCACCGTACGGGCCGCCACTGACAACGGGTCCGGGGTGGACGGCGGGGCGATGGTGCCGGAGACTTTCACAGTAGTGGTGAGACAGCGGCACTGTCCGACATGAGCGTTCGACGGCGGGGAGCAGAGATGGCGACGGGGACCGACGAGCCGACGCTCACGGTGGACGAGCTGGCGGCGCGCGCCGGGGTCACCGTGCGCACCGTGCGGTTCTACAGCACCCGGGGCCTGCTGCCGCCCCCGGTCATCGGGCCCCGCCGGGTCGGACGCTACGGGCCGGACCATCTCTCGCGGCTCGCGCTGATCGAGGAGCTCCAGCAGCAGGGCATGACGCTGGCGGCGATCGAGCGGTATCTGGAACAGCTGCCGCCCGACCTGAGCGCCCACGATCTGGCGATCCACCGGGCGCTGGTCGCGTCCTGGGCGCCGGACCGGACCGAGGACCTCTCCCGGGCCGAGCTGGAGCGGCGGGCCGGGCGGGCGCTGTCGGAGGCGGATGTGGAGCGGCTGGCGGCGATGGGGGTGCTGGTCGGGCCGCAGGAGGGCGACGGGGCGTACCGGGTGGATCTGGGGCTGCTGCGGCTCGGGGTGGAGCTGCTGGACGTGCCGATCGCGCACGAGACGATCCTGGCGGCGCGGACCGTTCTGCTGGAGCACACCCGCTCGGCGGCCCAGGAGATGACCCGGCTGTTCCGGGACGAGGTGTGGAGTCCCTATCGGGAGCGTGAGGGCGACCCGGAACACGTGGCGGCGATGAAGTCGCTGTCCGCCGATATGCAACCGATCTTGGTGCAGGCGCTGGTGACGGCGTTTCAGCGGTCGTTGAAGGAGGAGCTGCGGGCCGCGTTCACCGCCGAGTGACGGTGAACACGGTCCGCAGCGACGCTTGTTGGCGCGTCAGTCGTGGAAGGTCTCGCCCTTCTCCGCCTTCTCCACCAGCAGGGCGGGCGGCAGGAAGCGGTCGCCGTAACGCTCGGCGAGTTCCCGGGCGCGGGCCACGAAGCCGGGCAGGCCGCCCTCGTACCCGTTGATGTACTGGAGGACGCCGCCGGTCCACGGCGGGAAGCCGATGCCCATGATGGAGCCGATGTTGGCGTCGGCGACGGAGATGAGGACGTTCTCCTCCAGGCAGCGGACGCTGTCCAGCGCCTCGGAGAAGAGCATCCGCTCCTTCATGTCCGCGAAGGGGACGTCCGCGTCGGACTTGGTGGTGAAGTGCTCGCGCAGGCCCGGCCAGAGACCGGTGCGCTTGCCGTCCTCGTCGTAGTCGTAGAAGCCCGCTCCCCCGCTGCGCCCCGGGCGGCCGAACTCGTCGACCATGCGGTCGATGACCTCGTCGGAGGGGTGGCCGGGCCAGCTGCCGCCGGCCTCCTGAACCGCGCGCTTCGTCTCGTCGCGGATCTTGCGCGGCAGGGTCAGGGTCAGCTCGTCCATCAGGGAGAGCACCTTGGCCGGATAGCCGGACTGGGCGGCGGCCTGCTCGATCGACGCGGGCTCGACGCCCTCGCCGACCATGGCGACGCCCTCGTTGATGAACTGGCCGATGACGCGCGAGGTGAAGAAGCCGCGGGAGTCGTTGACGACGATCGGCGTCTTCTTGATCCGGCGGACCAGGTCGAAGGCGCGGGCGAGCGCCTCGTCGCCGGTGCGCTCACCCTTGATGATCTCGACGAGCGGCATCTTGTCGACGGGCGAGAAGAAGTGCAGCCCGATGAAGTCGACGGGGCGCGAGACGCCTTCGGCGAGGACGGTGATCGGGAGGGTCGAGGTGTTGGAGCAGAGCAGCGCGTCCGGCTCGATGACGTCCTGGATCTCCTGGAACACCTTGTGCTTGAGGGCGGTGTCCTCGAAGACGGCCTCGATCACCGCGTCGCAGCCCGCGAGGTCGGCGACCTCCCCGGTCGGGGTGATCCGGGCCAGCAGTTCGTCGCGCTTCGCCTCGGTCGTACGGCCCCGGGAGAGCGCCTTGGCGAGCAGTTTCTCGCTGTAGGCCTTGCCCTTGGCGGCGGCTTCGGTGGAGACGTCCTTGAGGACGACCTCGATCCCGGCCTTGGCGCAGGAGTAGGCGATGCCCGCGCCCATCATGCCGGCGCCGAGGACGGCGACCTTGCGGACGGGTCGCTCGGGGATGTCCTTCGGGCGGTTGGCGCCGGAGTTGACGGCCTGGAGGTCGAAGAAGAACGCCTGGATCATGTTCTTGGAGACCTGGCCGGTCACCAGCTCGGTGAAGTACCGGGCCTCGATGGTCAGGGCGGTCTCGAAGTCGACCTGGGAGCCCTCGACGGCCGCCGCCAGGATGTTGCGCGGCGCGGGCATCGGCGCGCCCGCGAGCTGCTTCCTCAGGTTGGCCGGGAAGGCGGGCAGGTTGGCGGCGAAGCGCGGGTTGGACGGGGTGCCGCCGGGGATCTTGTAGCCCTTGACGTCCCAGGGCTGCCGGGACTCGGGGTGGGCGTCGATGAAGGCGCGCGCCTTCTCGGTCATCTCCTCGCGGGTGGCGGCGACTTCGTGGACGAGACCGTTCTCCAGGGCGCGGAGCGGCGTGTACTGGGTGCCCTGGAGCAGCACCTTGAGCAGGGCGTCGGCGATGCCCATGAGGCGTACGGTCCGGGTGACGCCGCCGCCCGCCGGGAGCAGGCCGAGGGTGACCTCGGGCAGGCCGATGCGGGAGCCGGGGGCGTCGAGGGCGACGCGGTGGTGGCAGGCGAGCGCGATCTCGTAGCCGCCGCCGAGGGCCGCCCCGTTGATGGCGGCGACGACGGGCTTGCCGAGGGTCTCGATGCGGCGGAGCGAGGCCTTGATGGCGTTGCCGGCGTCGAAGGCGTCCTGGGCGTTCTGAGGGCCGACCTTGATCATGTCCTTGAGGTCGCCGCCGGCGAAGAAGGTCTTCTTGGCGGAGGTGTAGATGATGCCGCGGATGGAGTCCTTCTCGGCCTCGGCGCGGTCGGCGACGGCCGCGATGGAGTCCTTGAAGGCCTGGTTCATCGTGTTGGCCGACTGGTTCGGGTCGTCGAGGACGAGGGTGACGACGCCGGTCTCGTCCTGTTCCCAGCGGATGGTCGTGCTCTCGGTCATGTCGGTGTCTTCTCCGTAAGCGGGTGGGGCCGGGGCAGGTCAGATGCGTTCGACGACGGTGGCGACGCCCATGCCGCCGCCGACGCAGAGGGTGACCAGGCCGAACCGCTGGTCGCGGCGCTCCAGTTCGTCGATGACGGTGCCGAGGATCATCGCGCCGGTCGCGCCGAGGGGGTGGCCGAGCGCGATCGCGCCGCCGTTGACGTTGACCTTGTCCAGGGGCAGGCCCATGTCCTTGACGAAGCGCAGGACGACTCCGGCGAAGGCTTCGTTGATCTCGACGAGGTCGATGTCGTCGATGGTCAGCCCGGCCTTGGCGAGCGCCTTGCGGGTGGCGGGGGCGGGGCCGGTGAGCATGATGGTGGGCTCGGAGCCGGAGACGGCGGCGGAGACGATACGGGCGCGCGGGGTCATGCCGTAGCGCTCGCCGACCTCCTTGGAGCCGATGGCGACGAGCGACGCGCCGTCCACGATGCCGGAGGAGTTGCCCGCGTGGTGGACGTGGTCGATCCTCTCGACCCAGTGGTACTTCTGGAGGGCCACCGCGTCGAAGCCGCCCATCTCGCCGATGCCCGCGAAGGACGGCTTGAGCGCGGCGAGGGAGTCGGCGGTGGTGCCGGGGCGCAGGTGTTCGTCGTGGTCGAGGACGAGGAGGCCGTTGCGGTCCTTGACGGGCACGACGGAGCGGGCGAAGCGGCCGTCCTTCCAGGCGGCGGCGGCGCGTTCCTGGGAGAGCGCGGCGTACTCGTCGACGTCGCGGCGGCTGAAGCCCTCGATGGTGGCGATGAGGTCGGCGCCGATGCCCTGCGGGGCGAAGCCGGTCTCGAAGCTGGTCATCGGGTCCATGGCCCAGGCCCCGCCGTCGGAGCCCATCGGCACCCGGGACATCGATTCGACGCCACCGGCGAGGACGAGGTCCTCCCAGCCGGAGCGGACCTTGGCGGCGGCCAGGTTGACCGCTTCCAGGCCCGAGGCACAGAAGCGGTTCTCCTGGACCCCTGCGACGGAGTCGGGCAGACCGGCCGCGATGGCGGCGATGCGGGCGATGTCGGAGCCCTGGTCGCCGAGCGGGCTGACCACGCCGAGGACGATGTCGTCGATGGCGGCCGGGTCGAGGTCCGGGAAGCGGCCCCGGATCTCGTGGATGAGGCCGACGACCAGGTCGATCGGCTTGGTCCCGTGCAGGGCGCCGTTGGCCTTGCCGCGGCCGCGCGGGGTGCGGATCGCGTCGTAGACGAATGCTTCGGTACTCAAGACAGCTGCCTTTCGAGGGTGGTTGTCGGCCCGGGTGAGGGGCGGCTCGGGCCGCCCGATGAGGGGCGGCTCAGGCGAGCAGCGAGCGGCCGATGATCTCCTTCATGATCTCGGTCGTGCCGCCGTAGATGGTCTGGATACGGCCGTCGGTGAACGCCTTGGCGACCTTGTATTCGCTCATGTAGCCGTAGCCTCCGTGGAGTTGGAGGCAGCGGTCGGCGACGCGCTTCTGCAGTTCGGTGGCCCACCACTTGGCCATGGAGGCGTGGACGGCGTCCAGCGTCCCGTCGGAGTGGTCGACGATGCACCGGTCGAGGAAGGTCCGGGTGACGGCGCACTCGGTGGCCATCTCGGCGATCTCGAAGCGGATGTGCTGGAGCTTGGAGAGCTTGCGTCCGAATGCTTCGCGCTCCTTGACGTACCGGGTGGTGATCTCCAGCAGGTGTTCGGCGGCGGCGATCCCGGCGACCGCTATGCCCATGCGTTCCTGGGCCAGGTTGGTCATCAGGTGGATGAACGCACCGTCGAGTTCGCCGAGGAGGTTCTCCTTGGGGACGCGGACGTCGTTGAAGAACAGTTCGGCGGTGTCCTGGGACTTCTGGCCGATCTTGTCGAGGTTGCGGCCACGCTCGAAGCCCTCCGCGCCGCGTTCGACGACGATCAGCGAGAGGCCCTTGGCCCCGCCGTCGGGGGTGGTCTTCGCGACGACGACGACCAGGTCGGCGAGGATGCCGTTGGAGATGAAGGTCTTGGAGCCGTTGAGCAGCCAGTGGTCGCCCTGGTCCTCGGCGGTGGTGCGGATGGCCTGGAGGTCGGAGCCCGCGCCGGGCTCGGTCATCGCGATCGCGGTGATGGTCTCGCCGGAGCAGAATCCGGGGAGCCAGCGCCGTTTCTGCTCGTCGGTGGCCAGGCCGGTGAGGTAGGGGCCGATGATGTCGTTGTGCAGGCCGATCGCGAGGCCGGGGGCCCCGGCCCGGGTGAACTCCTCGGCGAGGACGGCGCTGTAGCGGAAGTCGTCGCTGCCGCCGCCTCCGTACTCCTCCGGGACGGCGAGGCCCAGCAGTCCCGCGCGTCCGGCGGCGAGCCAGGCGTCGCGGGAGACGATGCCGTCCTGCTCCCACTGCTCGTAGTACGGGAGGACCTCCTTGGCCAGGAAGGCCCGGACGGTCTCGCGGAAGGCTTCGTGCTCCTCGGTGAAGATCTGCCGTTGCACGGGGGCTCCTAGTGGGTGTCGGTCGAGTCGGCGGGCCGCAGCGCGGGGACGTCCCAGTCGGCGGCGACGGCGGCCGTGCCGGCGCCGGGCAGGGCGGGCCCGCCGCGTACGGATACGGGGGTCGCCGAGAAGCGCGGGGCGGGGGCGGGCTGGGTAAGGCCGCTGTGCTCGACGAAGGTGGAGCGGGCGGCGAGGTGCGGGTGGTGCGGCGCCTCGGCGAGCGAGAGTACGGGGGCCACGCAGGCGTCGGTGCCGTCGAACACCTCGGTCCACTCGGCGCGCGTACGGCTCAGGAAGCGCTCGGTGACGGCGGCGCGCAGTTCGTCCCAGCGGGCGAGGTCCCAGCGGTCGGGGAAGGCGTCCGCGATGCCGAGGAGGCCGGCGAACTCCGTGTAGAACTTCTCCTCCAGCGGGCCGACCGCCATGTGGCCGCCGTCGGACGTGGCGTAGGTGCCGTAGAAGGGGCAGCCGCCGTCGAGGAGGTTCGTGCCGCGCCGGTCCTGCCAGCTCCCGGCGGCCAGCATGCCGTGGATCATCGTGGCGAGATGGGCGGCGCCGTCGACGATGGCGGCGTCGACGACCTGCCCCTCACCGTGGGCGCGGGCGTGCTGGAGGGCGGCGAGGACACCGATGACGAGGTAGAGCGAGCCGCCCGCGTAGTCGCCGAGCAGGTTGGCGGGGACCACGGGCGGCTCGTCCGGCTTGCCGATCATGGACAGGGTGCCGGTGAGCGCGAGGTAGGCGATGTCGTGTCCGGCGCGCTGGGCGAGCGGCCCGTCCTGGCCCCAGCCGGTCATCCGGCCGTAGACGAGCTTCGGGTTGCGGGCGAGGCAGGCCTCGGGTCCGACGCCGAGGCGTTCGGCGACGCCGGGGCGGTAGCCCTCGACCAGGATGTCGGCGCGCTCGACGAGGTCCAGGACGCGGGCCGGCCCCTCGTCGCTCTTGAGGTCCAGGAGGACGGAGCGCTTGTTGCGGTTGGTGAGGTCGGACGCGGGATCGATGCCGAGCCCCGCGCCGCCGGGACGGTCCACGCGTACGACGTCGGCCCCGAGGTCCGCCAGCAGCATCGCGGCGAACGGTCCGGGTCCGATGCCCGCCAGCTCGACGACGCGGACACCGGTCAGCGGACCGTGCCCGGGCGTTGGACCTTTCGCCATCTGTGACCCCCAGTGGTGTGACACAAGCGATGTAACATCAGTGATGCTAAGAACGCGCCCCGCTCCGCACAACCCCTCGGGCCGAGCAAGCGCTTAGTTCTTTCCCTCGATCCTCTCGCATCCGGCCGCCCGGCCGGGCGCCGCCACGTCGCTCTCCGCTACCCTCTGCCTGCCACGTCGGCACCGGCTCGCAGTGGAGGTACTCGTGAACAGGCAGAACGACGCGCCCCGCCCCTTGGACGTCGTCCTTTTCGGTGCCACCGGCTTCGTGGGGACGCTCACGGCCGAGTACCTGGCGGCCCACGCCCCCGCCGGCCTGCGCTGGGCGCTGGCCGGTCGCAGCCGGGCCAGGCTGGAGCGGCTGCGTGAGCGGCTCACGGCGATCGCACCCGGCTGCGCGGAGCTGCCGCTGCTGGAGACCGACGCGGACGACGCGGAGGCCCTGGCCGAGCTGGCCGCCTCCACCCGGGTGGTGGCCACGACGGTGGGGCCGTACATCCGTTACGGCGGGAAGCTCGTCGCCGCCTGCGCGGAGGCCGGGACGGACTACGCGGACCTCACGGGCGAGGCGGAGTTCATCGACCTGACCTATCTGGAGCACGACGCACGGGCCCGTGAGACGGGGGCGCGCATCGTGCACGCCTGCGGCTTCGACTCCGTCCCCCACGACCTGGGGGCGTACTTCACCGTCAAGCAACTGCCCGAGGACGTCCCCCTCACCGTCGACGGCTTCGTCCGTACCGACGCGGTGTTCTCCGGCGGGACGTTCGCCTCGGCGCTGACCGCGATGGGCCGGGGCCCGCAGCTGCTGGCCGCCGCCCGGGAACGCCGGCTGCACGAGCCACGCCTGGTGGGGCGGCGGGTCCGCACCCCGGCGGGCCCCCCGCACTTCAGCGGGTCCGTCGGCACGTGGGCGCTGCCGCTGCCGACGGTGGACCCGACGATCGTGGGCCGCTCGGCTCGTTCCCTGGAGCGGTACGGTCCCGACTTCCGCTACCGGCACTTCGCCTCGGTCAAGACCCTGCCGATGGCCCTCGGCGCCCCGGTGGCGATCGGCGCGCTGGTGGCCGCCGCGCAGGTGAAGGGCGCCCGGGAGTGGCTGATGGGGCGTTACGAGCCGGGGCAGGGGCCGGACGAGGAACGCCGCGAGCGGAGCTGGTTCACCATCCGCTTCGTCGGCGAGGGCGGCGGACGGCGCGTCTTCACCGAGGTGTCGGGCGGCGATCCGGGTTACGGCGAGACGGCGAAGATCCTCGCCGAGTCGGCGGTGTGCCTGGCCCTGGACGAGCTGCCGGAGACCTCCGGGCAGGTGACCACGGCGGTGGCCATGGGCAACGCGCTCCTGGAGAGGCTGACGGCGGCGGGACTGCGGTTCCGGGTCGCGGCGGTGCGGTAGGCGACGCCCGGGAGTCGGCCGGGGGCGTCCAGAAGATGCGGAGGCGTCTAGAGGATCCAGTCGGCCAGCGTGTAGAGCATCGCGCCCAGCCAGACGAGGCCGGCGGCGCTCCCGAGGAGCATGCCGAGGGCCATACGGCGCTGAGCGGGGTCGAAGGGCGCGGTGCGGACGGCTGCACGAGAGGCGTTCATGCGTTCTAGCCTGCCCAGCTGTACAGATCTACGCCATCCGTACGGGTACTCAGTCGCAGGACTGTTCCACGCCCGGGACCGTCACGCGGCAGGCGGCAGTTGTCCGCGCACCCACGAGGGGTCCGGATTGGTGTGCGGCCGGTCCGCCACGAAGACGGTCGGCACGGTCTCGTCGCCGCCGTTGGCCGCCCGCACCTCGGCCGCTCCCGCCGGATCGCGCCAGATGTCGACCCAGTGCAGCCGGGAGGCGTCGCGGCCCAGCCGGAGGCGGAGCCGCAGACAGTACGTGCAGCCCGGGCGCCAGTAGACGACCGGGCGGCCGTCGGCCGCGCTGCGCCGCCGGGCCTCGGCGGCGGGGACCGGCCCCGGGAAGACCAGGGGCGAGGTCATCCCGGCGAAGAGCACGAACAGCACCAGGAGTACGGCCGCCAGGACGGGGTCGCCGCCGCGGGCGAGCCCCGTCGCGACGGCGGCGCCGCTGAGCAGCAACAGGACCGGCAGCATCCACACACGCGTCATGAGGACGCACGCTATCCCCGCGCGCGCCCGGCCCTTGAGGCGGGTCGCCCGCCCGGGGGCCGTGGAGCCCCGCACGGGGGCCGTGGAGCCCGCACGGGGTCCTGGAGTTCCGCCTCAGGCGGTCGCTTCCCGCAGGGTCTGCCGGCACAGGGCGTCCGCCCGGCGGGTGCTCTCCGGCTGGCGGAACCGGCCGGCGAGGCGGAGCGTGTGGGCGCAGGCGTTGTCGAGGCTGATGCGGTGGCCCACCGAGACGAACACCGGGTTGGTGTTCTCCTGGGTGCGCAGCGCCCGGCCGACCACCTCTTCGCCGTCCAGCAGCGGCGAGAAGTCGCCGCGCCGGGGGCCGGGCGCCTCGTACGTGAACGTGAACGGGTTCTTGCCGACGCCGATCACCGGCAGGCCGGTCAGCACGCCGAGGTGGCTGGCGAGTCCGAAGCGGCGCGGATGCGCCAGACCGTAGCCGTCGCAGATGACGAGGCCCGGGTCGACGCTCAGCCCCTCCAGCGCCTCCAGCGCCGTCGGGATCTCCCGGAAGGCCAGCAGCCCGGGAACGTACGGAAAGGTGATCCGGCCGACGGCGGTGGCCTCGTCGACCGTCTCCAGGGTCACGGCGTCCAGCACCACGGCCGCCGCGACGACGACGTCCTTCACGTCGTCGTAGGCCACGTCCACCCCGGTGACCAGGCCGGTTCCGGGCTCCGGACCCGCCTCGTCCAGGATCACCCGGCCGCGCAGCCGGTCCTGGATCGCCCGGCCCTCGGCTTCGTCGGCGGGGGTCTCGTGGGCGGGGGTGGGGGAGGTCGTCATGCCCGGAAGCTTATGCGGTGACGGGCCCCGGCCCGTTACGCGGTGTCCGCCGGCCGCCCGTCGCGGGACCTCGGGGCGGGCGGCCGGAGTCCCGTAGCCTGACGATCATGTTCGTACTCGAATTGACCTGTACGGCTCCGGTCGAACGCGTCGACGCCCTGATGCGGGAGCACATCGCCTGGCTCGACGAGAGTTACGCGGCGGGCGTCTTCATCGCCTCGGGCCGCAAGAACCCGCGGGACGGCGGAGTGATCCTGGCCGTCGGGGAGGACCGGGCGGCGATCGAGCGGATCGCGGCTGCCGATCCGTTCGCGGAGCACGGTGTGTGCGCGTACCGGATCACCGAGTTCGTCGCCACCAGGACGGCGCCCGAACTCGCTCCGTACCAGCAGCGGTTGCCGTAGCGGGCAGTCGGGCCCCGCCCGCGGCGGATCCGGGCGCCACCGATGAGTTTTCGCGGCGGGGCCGGTCTGCACGGGTATGGAAACGCACACACTCAAGACAGCCGGCGCCGACCTCGTCCACGACGTCCGCGGGCCCCTGCCGACGGCTGCCGGCCGCCCGCCGTTGTTCATGATCGGGCAGCCCATGGACGCCACCGGATTCGTCGCGCTCGCGGCCCGCTTCCCCGGGCGGACCGTGGTGACCTACGACCCCCGGGGGCTCGGCCGCAGCATCCGCAAGGACGGCCGGACCGACCACACGCCCGAGACCCAGGCGGACGACGTGCACGCCGTCATCGAGGCGCTCGGGGCCGGGCCGGTCGAGATGTTCGCCAGCAGCGGCGGGGCGGTCACCGCTCTCGCCCTCGTGGCGCGTCACCCCGGTGATGTGACCACCCTCGTCGCACACGAGCCGCCGCTCATCACCCTCACCCCGGACGGTCCGGCCGCCGTCCGGGCGCGGGCCGGGGTCCGGGACGCCTACGAGAAGCGCGGGTGGGGGGCCGGGATGGCCGCGTTCGTGGCGATGACCTCGTGGGAGGGCGAGTTCACCGACGCGTACTTCGCCCAGCCCGAACCCGATCCCGCCGCGTTCGGCATGCCCGCCGAGGACGACGGCTCGCGCGGCGACCCGTTGCTGTCCGACCGGTCGTGGGCGATCAGCGACTACCGGCCGGACGCCGACGCCCTCGCCGCGGCCGCCACCCGTGTGGTGATCGCCGTGGGCGAGGAGTCCCGGAGCGTCCAGACGGGGCGGACGTCCGTCGCGACCGCCGAACTGCTCGGGCAGCGGGTGTCCGTCTTCCCGAGCCATCACGGCGGCTTCCTCGACGGGGAGTTCGGCTATCCGGGGAAGCCGGACGAGTTCGGGCAGCGGCTGCGGGAGGTGCTCGACGGCGCCTCGTAGAGCGCGGGCGTGGCGTCGCCGGGAATCGCGGGGCAGCCCTCAGAACCCCAGCCGGGCCACTCGCCCCTTCTCGCCCGCCGCCCAGCAGCCCAGGTCGGGCGTGCAGTCGACGGTGTCGTACGAACCGGAGTCGACCGTCCGCCAGGTGCGTCCGCCGTCCAGGGTGAGGTCGGTGCCCGTCGGGCCGACGGCCAGGGCGGCGGAGCGGCTGTGGGGCAGCCAGGCGACGCCGGAGCGGTAGGCGGGCGGCGGGGTGGCGGACGCCCGCCAGCGCCGGCCGCCGTCTCCGCTGACGGCGGCGGCCCTCGGGGAGGCCTGGTCGGGTCGGTAGTCCCCGCCGACGGCGATGCCGTGCCCCCGGTCGCGGAAGGCGACGGCGAAGACCCCGCGGGCCGGGTCGCCCGCCGGGATGGTCGACGCGCTCGCCGTCCAGGTCAGGCCCCGGTCCCGGGAGTGCAGGACCCGGGCGGTCGCCGCTCCCCCGGTGGTCAGCCAGACGTCCTTGGGGCCGGAACTGACCAGGCACTGGCCGCTCGCCGCGAAGCCCGCCTCGCCCGGCTGGGCGGCGGGCATCCCGGCGTCGGGCAGGACCCGCCAGGAACGGCCGCCGTCCGCCGTGGACAGGACCCGGAACTTCCCGTCCACCGGGTCGCCCGCCGCGAGCCCGTGCCGACTGTCGAAGAACGTCAGGCAGTTGAAGAAGGCGCGGGGGTCGGTGTTGCGGAAGGACTCGGTCCAGGTGGCCCCGCCGTCGTCGGTGCGCAGCACCCGGGAGGCCTCGCCCTCGCCGATGGCCAGGGCTACGGCCCGGCGGCCGTCGAACGCCTCGATGTCCCGCAGCTCCAGTTCGGCGGCGCCCGGCGGTGACACGTCGCGCCAGGTGCGGCCACCGTCGCCGGTGCGCAGGACCGTGCCCTTCGCCCCGGCGACCCAGGCGGTGGTCCGGCTGACCGCGGCCAGCCCCCGGAAGCGGGCGTCGGCGGCGGTCTCGGTGAGCTGCCAGCCGGGCAGAGGCCCGCGGGTGCTCGCCTCCCGGGACGCGGCCGGCGCTCCCCCCGTCCCGGCCGGGCCCTCCGTCGGTGCCGCATGCGCGCCCGGTGTGACCAGTGCGGCGGCCAGGGCCGCGCCGCCGGTCACCAGTGCCATCAGCCGTCTCGTGTTCCCCATGGCCTTCATGGCGCTGGAAGCTAGCCGACGGGTTAGGGCCCGTCCAGGGTGCGTCGCCGCCGAGCGGGCAGGAGAGCGGGGGTGCGCGAGGCCCGGGCGGAACCGCCGGGAGCCGGTGACGCAGCTCACGCCGCGCGCCGGTGCACGAAACCAGGAGTTCCGTCGTCTACTCCAATGCCGGGAGCCGTTCATCCGGCCGCGCGAGAGGGAGCAGGTCTTGTCCAGCGTTATCGAGCAGTCCGTGCAAGCCCGCATGGTCGCGTCCGCACCGCGGATGGAGACCCTGCCCGCCACTCTTCAGTACGACCGCCAGTACCCGTTCGCCGTACGCATGGCGTTCCCGGCTCCGGCGACCCTGGAAGGCACCGAGGTGTCCTGGGAGTTCTCCCGCGAGCTGCTGACCACCGGGGTGGACTCCCCCGCCGGGCAGGGGGACGTACGTGTACGGCCGTTCGGGTACGAGCGGACCGTGCTGGAGTTCCATGCCCCCGAGGGCATCGCCATGGTCCATGTGCGCACCGAGGAGCTGCGGCGTTTCCTCCAGCGGGCGCAGGATCTCGTGCCGATGGGCGACGAGCACCGGTATCTGGACCTGGACCGGGGTCTGACCGATCTGCTCGGCGGTCCTCGCTGACCTCGTAAATCCGGTTGCCGGGCCCACGCCCCCGGCCCTATTTTCGTGACGGTTCCTGTTGTCGTCGATCGGAGTGGGACGTTGCTGATCTGAGGTCCTGTGCACACCGTGCAGCGCCCGCCGCGCCTTGCCGCGGCCCGGAGCGCCCGTGTGCGATCTCAGCTTCCGCCGGCCGTCCCTGTCGTTCCCGACGCACAACGGGAGATCCGTATGTCTACCGCCGACACCCACATCAGCTGTACCTCCCTCGCCTTCTCCTGGCCCGACGGCAGCGAGGTCTTCACCGGTCTCGATCTGACCGTGGGGCCGGGCCGCACCGGTCTCATCGGCCTCAACGGCTGCGGCAAATCGACTCTGTTGCGCCTGATCGCCGGTGACCTCGCCCCACGGTCCGGTGTGGTCAGGACCCGTGGCGAACTGGGCTACCTTCCCCAGGACCTGATCCTGGACACCACGCTGCGGGCCGACGAGGTGCTCGGCGTCGCCGACCGGCGCACCGCGCTCGACGCGGTCGAGTCGGGCGACGTCCGGCCCGAGCACTTCGCGGTGATCGGCGACGACTGGGACATCGAGGAACGCTCCCTCGCCACCCTGGACGGGCTCGGCCTCGGCCACATCGGGCTCGACCGCGCCGTCGGGGAGATGTCCGGCGGCGAGTGCGTCCTGCTGCGGCTCGCCGCGCTGCTGCTGGAGCGGCCCGGGGTGCTGCTGCTGGACGAGCCGACGAACAACCTGGACGTGTACGCCCGGCGGCGGCTCCACGACGCGGTCGACGCCTGGACCGGTGCGCTGCTCGTCGTCAGTCACGACCGGGAGCTGCTGGAACGGGTGGACCGGATCGCGGACCTGCGCGAGGGTTCGGTCACCTGGTACGGCGGGAACCTGTCGGCGTACGAGGAGGCGCTCGCCGTCGAACAGGAGGCGGCGCAGCGCATGGTGCGCGTCGCCGAGTCGGACGTACAGCGTCAGAAGCGTGAACTGGCCGACGCCCACATGAAGTTGGCCCGGCGCAAGCGCTACGGGCAGAAGATGTGGGACACCAAGCGGGAGCCCAAGGTCGTCATGGGGCAGCGCAAGCGCTCCGCGCAGGAGTCGGCCGGCAAGCACCGCATCCTGCACACGGAGCGGCTGGCCGCGGCCAGGGAGCGTCTCGACGAGGCGGAGCTGGCGGTGCGGGAGGACGAGGAGATCCGGGTCGAGCTGCCGGGGACCCGGGTCCATCCGGGCGGCGAGGTGCTGCTGCTGCGCGATCCGGTGCCGCCCTACGGCCCGCCGTTGCGGGGCGAGTTGATGGTGCGGGGTCCCGAGCGGATCGCGCTGACCGGTCGCAACGGGGCGGGGAAGACCGCGCTGCTCCGGTTGATCGCGGGGCAGCTGACGCCGGTCTCGGGCGAGGTGACCCCCTTGGTCGCGACCGGGTTCCTGCCGCAGCGGCTGGACGTGCTGGACGACGCGTCGTCGGTGGTGCGGAACGTGGCACGGTCGGCTCCCGACCGCACGGACAACGCCGTACGGGCGCGGCTGGCCCGTTTCCTGTTCAAGGGGGCGGCGGCGGACCGCCCGGCGGGGACCCTTTCGGGCGGGGAGAGGTTCCGGGCGACGCTGGCGATGCTGCTCCTGGCCGACCCGCCGCCCAGGCTGCTGCTGCTCGACGAGCCGACGAACAGCCTCGATCTGGCGAGCGTACGGCGGCTGACCGAGGCGCTGGGGGCCTACGAGGGGGCGTTGATCGTGGCGAGCCACGACGTGCCGTTCCTGGAGTCGATCGGGATCACCCGCTGGCTCCGGCTCGACGGCGGGCTGTCGGACACGACGGCCCGGGCGGTGCGCGAGGGCCGCTGAGACCGGCCGGGGCGGGGTGGCGCCGGGGGCGGGGATCCCGGGGTACGGGCAGGTGGCATCGGATCTCCCGGGAAAAGGGGACAGGAGCTGTCGGGTATTCCGCCTAGCGTCGCGCTCATGGATCGCTTCCCCGAGCGCGACGCGGAGCCGTACACCCCTGGCTCCGCGCACCGCGACATCGTCATCACCGGCGCGCGCGAGAACAACCTGCGCGACGTCTCCCTCCGGATCCCCAAGGGCCGCATCACCGTCTTCACCGGTGTGTCCGGTTCGGGCAAGTCGTCGGTCGTCTTCGACACGATCGCCGTGGAGTCGCAGCGGCAGCTGAACGAGACGTTCACCTCGTTCCTCCGCAACCGGCTGCCGAAGTACGAGCGACCGCACGTCGAGTCCGTCGAGGACCTGTCGGTGGCCATCGTGATCGACCAGAAGCCGCTGGGCGGCAACGTCCGCTCCACGGTCGGCACGGCGACCGACATCTGGTCGGTGATCCGGGTGCTGTTCTCCCGCTTCGGGACTCCGAGCGCGGGCGGGGCGACCGCGTACTCGTTCAACGACCCCGGCGGGATGTGCCCGGAGTGCGACGGCGTGGGGCGCACGGTCCAGCTGGATCTCGACCGGGCGATCGACTGGTCGAAGTCGCTGAACGAGGGGGCGCTGCTGCTGCCCGGGCTGACGGTGGGCAGCTGGGAGTGGAATCTGTACGGGGGGTCGGGGCGCTTCGACAACGATCTGCCCCTGTCCGAGTTCGGCGAGGAGGAGCGGCGGATCCTGCTGCACGGTTCCGGGTTCAGCGTTCGCATCGACATGCGGACCGGCTCGGCGGACATGAAGTTCGAGGGGGTCGTGACGCGGTTCGAGCGGCTGTACCTCAAGCGCGACACCGCCTCGCTGTCCGAGAAGCGGCGCGAGGCGGCCGCCCGGTTCACCGTGGAGCGGGTGTGCGGGGCCTGCGGCGGGGCGCGGCTGAACGCGGCGGCGCTCGCCACCCGGATCGACGGCTTCTCGCCCGCCGACTACGGGCGGATGGAGGTCTCCGAACTCGTCGGCGTCCTGGAGCGGATCGTCGATCCGGTGGGCGGCCCCATCGCCGCCGCGGCCCGGGAACGGCTGGAGCGGCTGGTCGGCATCGGGCTCGGGTATCTGAGCCTGGACCGGGAGACCACGACCCTGTCGGGGGGCGAGGGCCAGCGCCTCAAGATGGTGCGGCACCTGGGCAGTTCGCTCACCGGGCTGACGTTCGTCTTCGACGAGCCCAGCGTCGGGCTGCATCCGCGCGACGTCGGGCGGCTGGGCGATCTGCTGGTGCGGCTGCGCGACAAGGGCAACACGGTGCTGGTCGTCGAGCACGACCCGGATGTGATGGCTGTCGCCGACCATGTCGTCGACATGGGGCCGCGGGCCGGGGCGGACGGCGGACACATCGTCTTCGAGGGCAGCTTCGAGCGGCTGCGCGATGCCGACACGCTCACCGGCCGTTCCTTGCGCGTCCGCACCCCGCTCAAGGAGGCCGTCCGCTCCCCCACCGGCCGGCTCCCGGTGTACGGGGCCGACCTGCACAACCTCAAGGGACTGGACGTGTCGTTCCCCACCGGGGTGCTGACCGCGGTGACGGGGGTGGCGGGATCCGGGAAGTCGACCCTGGTCTCACGGGTGTTCACGGCGGCGTACCCGGAGGCGGTGGTGATCGACCAGAGCGCGATCACGGCCTCGTCGCGCTCCACCCCCGCCTCGTACATCGGCGCGCTGGACGCCATCCGCAAGGTGTTCGCCCGGGAGAACGGCGTGGACGCGGGGCTGTTCAGCTTCAACTCCGCCGGGGCCTGCGCGGGTTGCTCCGGCCGAGGAGAGATCTCGACCGACCTGGCGTTCATGGATCCGGTCACCACGACCTGCCCGGAGTGCGAGGGCCGCCGGTTCCACGACGATGTGCTGAAGCACCGGGTCGGCGGCCGGTCGATCGTGGACGTCCTGGACATGACGGCGGCGCGGGCGGCCGGGCTGTTCGAGGACCCGGTGCTGCTGCGGAAGCTGCGCACCCTGGACGCGGTCGGCCTCACCTACCTCACCCTGGGCCAGCCGCTCTCCTCCCTGTCGGGCGGTGAGCGTCAGCGGATCAAGCTCGCCACCCAGCTGCACCGCACCTCCAGCGTGTACGTGCTGGACGAGCCGACGACCGGGCTGCACCTGGCGGACACGGGCACGCTGGTGGCTCTGCTGGACCGGCTGGTCGACGCGGGGAACACGGTGATCTGCGTGGAGCACAACCTGGATGTGGTCAAGCGGGCGGACTGGGTGATCGACCTCGGTCCGGACGGCGGCAAGGGCGGCGGGGAGCTGGTCTTCGAGGGAACGCCCGCCGATCTGCTCGCTCATCCGACGTCCGTCACCGGCCACTACCTGCGGCGGGACCCGGGCGCGGCGCCACGCCCGGGCGCCGGGGCGGAACGGCCTCGGAGCCCAGGAGTGGAGCAACCCATTCCGGAACGGTGAAACGGGGCTCGGAAGGGCCCGGGAGGGCTCGCGCACACCCTCCCACCTGGCCTGATGACTCCGCGTGTCCGGCTGTCCCCGGGGACGGGCTTGGCTTTGACCTTACGGTCGCCTTAACCTACGGTCACGTAACCTACGAAGCCGTAGGTAATTCTCCCGTCCCCAGGAGCTCCCCGTGACGATCGCCTCTCCCCACCTCGGCAGTTCGAAGGCGTGGACCGACGCCCAGCTGCTGTACGCGCTGGAAGAGGTGGTGGAGAAGGAACTCAACCGCCATCTCAAGGTCGCCAAGGACTGGATGCCCCACGAGTACGTCCCCTTCTCCGACGGCCGGAACTTCCCCGGCGTCTTCGAGGACGGCGAGGCGTGGGCGGCCGACCAGTCCAAGGTCACCGACATCGGCAAGATCGCCCTCGTGGTGAACCTCCTCACCGAGGACAACCTCCCCAGCTACCACCACGAGATCGCCTCCCTCTTCGGCCGCGACGGCGCGTGGGGCACCTGGGTGCACCGCTGGACCGCCGAGGAGGGCCGCCACGGCATCGTGATGCGCGACTATCTGCTCACCTCGCGCGCCGTTGACCCGGACAAGCTGGAGCAGTTCCGCATGGCGCACATGGCGGAGGGCTTCGAGTCGGACAACCGGCACTCGATGCTGCACTCCGTCGCGTACGTCGCCTTCCAGGAGCTGGCCACCCGCGTCTCGCACCGCAACACCGGCCACCAGTCCGGCGACCCGGTCTGCGACCGGATGCTGGCCCGGATCGCGACCGACGAGAACCTCCACATGGTCTTCTACCGCAACCTCCTGGGCGCCGCCTTCGAGCTGGCCCCGGACCTGACCATGCAGGCCGTGCGCGACGTGGTCGTCAACTTCCGGATGCCCGGACACGGCATGCCCGGCTTCGAGCGGGCCGCCGCGCAGATGGCGATCGGCGAGATCTACAACATGCGCATCCACCATGACGACGTGATCCAGCCCGTGCTGCGCTTCCTGAAGGTGATGGACATCGACGGGCTCGGCCCGGAGGGTGCGAAGGCGCAGGAGGAGCTCGGTCTGTACATGGGCGGGCTGGACAGCGAGGCGTCGAAGTTCGACGAGAAGCTCGCCGCCCGCAAGGCCCGTATGGTGGCGCGCGGCCGCGCCTGATCCCAGCCCCCGGCCGGTGCCCTGATCCGAGCCGGGGCCTCACCCCCGCCCCGAACACCCGGGGTTTTACGGTGTGGCCGGGGGTGTTCAGCCCCGGTCCGGGGTGTTCAGCCCCGGTCGCGGCCCTCTCTGCGCAGCCGCTCGCGCTCCTTCTCCGACAGCCCGCCCCAGACGCCGAACCGCTCGTCATGGGCGAGGGCGTACTCCAGGCAGGCCAGTCGGCCTTCGCAGGCGTTGCACAACTGCTTGGCCTCGCGGGTCGAACTGCCCGGGGCCGGGAAGAAGAACTCGGGCCCGGCCTGCGCGCACAGCGCGGACTCCTGCCAGGCGAGCGCGTCGTCGGTCACGGTGTTGATCAGCATGGTGCACACGGTGCCCGGTGGCGATAAACAGCTGATCAACGATTCATCAATGCGCTCCGCGGGCGGCCACGAAGTACCCGCCCGAGCCTTCGGGGCCGCCGTCCCGGCCCGTGACTACTGCCTCGGCTCGGGCCTCATGACCGCGAAGACCGCCCCGTACGGATCGGCGACGTTGGCCATCTTGCCGACGCCGGGCACGTCCATGGCGGCCAGGGTCTCCGTGCCGCCGAGCCGCTTCGCCCCGGCCACCGTGGCGTCGACGTCGGCCACGGCGAAGTACGGCAGCCAGTGCGGGCCCCGGGCAGCCTCGGACGGGACGTCGCCCATCCGGACCAGGCCGCCGAACGACGCGTCCGGGCCGGCGCCGGCCGGGTGGACGGTGGTGTAGGTGTAGTCGGTGCCCTCCACCTTCAACTGGTCGGTCCCCCAGCCGAAGACCGTTCCGAAGAAGGCCGCCGCCGCCGGGACGTCGGAGGTGTACAGCTCGGCCCAGAGGAACGAGCCGGGCTCCTGGACCACGCCGAAGCCGGGGTGCTCCTTCGGCTGCCAGGCTCCGAAATACGCCCCGGCCGGGTCCGTGAAGCCGCCCATGCTGCCGAGGTCCAGGACGTCCATCGGCTCGAACGCGGCGGTGCCGCCCGCCCGCTCCACCGCCGCGGCGGTGGCGGCGATGTCGGGCGACTGGAAGGAGACCGACCAGGCGCTGGGCGATTCCTCCTCCGCCACCGTCATCACACCGCCGACGTAACGGCCGTCCAGGGTGAGCATCCCGTAGCCGCCGACCTCGGGGCCGCCGGGGATCAGGCCCCACCCGAACAGCTCCCGGTAGAAGGCGGTGGCCCCGTCGAGGTCGGGGGTGCCGAGATCGACCCAGTTGGGCGCTCCGTCGAGGAAGGTGGGGCTGATCATGGCGTGCTCCTCAGTCGGTCCGGATGAGGTGGCTCGTCCGGTGCTGCCTGGTGGTTCCACTCGTTCCGAGTCTTGCACCGGGCACCGACGACCGCAGTCCGGGCGGTCCGGGCGGTCCGGTGGGAGCCGGGGCCGACGGTGATCGCTGCTGTCACACGGTGCAGCGTAGACAGCACCGGGGGGCCGGGGCGAAGCGTTGGACCGGCGCGTCGGCCCGGCCGTCGGGCGGTGTTCGTGCGGCGCCGTACGTCGGCGTCCTGCCGCCCGACGCGTCCCGCGGCTGTCGGGGGTCGGGAGTGCATGCCCGGGGCCTGCCGGCAGTGCGTGGCACGATGGCGGGAAAGCCGACGGAGCGGGTCCCGGGGCGGTGAGACACCGGTCCCGGAGCGGTGAGGCGCCCACTCGGGGAACAGAAGGACGCACATGAAGCAGAGCGGGGCGGCGGGCGGCACGGCCCTCGGGACACGCGCGCAGGGGTCCGCCGCGGGCCCGGTGCCGACGGGCGGCGCGGTCCGGGAGCTGCTCGCGCGGGCCGAGCGGCTCCTGGAGAGCGCCCGTGCCGTGCCGGCGGACCGGGGAGCCGCCGTGGACGCCGTACGTTCCGTGCTCGATCCGCTGCTCGACTCCCTGGTGGGCCGGGAGCTGGCCGCCATCCCCGTCTCCCGGCTCAAGGACGTCACCGAGGGGCGGCTGCGACTCGGGGCGCTGGAGCAGGCCGGGTTCGGCACGGTCGGGCAGGTCCACGGCACGAACCGCTACGAGCTCCGGCAGCTCCCCGGCGTCGGTGCGCACACCGCCGATCAGGCGCTGGCCGCCGCCGCGCAGATCGCCCACGCCGTGCGGGACACCGTCTCGGTGCGGATCGACGTGGACGCCCCGGACGACACCAGCACCGCACTGGTCGTCGCCCTGCACCGGCTGGCCGAGGCCGGTACGGACGCGCGGCGGGCGGTGGACGCGGCCCGCCGGCTCGCCGAGCGGCTCGGCCCCCCGGCGGCGGCGGCCGCACCGGCCGGGAGCCGGCTGCGCATGCTGTTCACGGGACGGCAGGGGCGGGCGCGGGCGCGCGAGGCCGTCGGCGCGGTGCACGCGGCCGTGGCGGACGCCGTGGAGCGGGAGCTGCCGGTGCTCTTCGCGCAGGCGTCGGCCGACCTGCTGCGGTCACCGGCGTCGCCCGTCGAGGCCTGGGTGGACTTCGAGCTGCGGTCCGCCGAGTACTACAGCCTGCTCGCCGAGCTGTCCGGCAGCGGTCCGGACCGGGACGCCGCCGAGGGGTTCCTGCCCGCCGGGATCGCGGACCGGGTACGCGCGCTGCGCCTGGACGACACGCATCTGCGGGTCTCCCTGCGCGGCTACCAGGCGTTCGGGGCGCGCTTCGCGCTGGCGCAGAAACGGGTCGTCATCGGGGACGAGATGGGGCTCGGCAAGACCGTGCAGGCCATCGCGGCGCTCGCCCATCTCGCCGCCCACGGCGAGAGCCACTTCCTCGTGGTCTGCCCGGCGAGCGTGCTGATCAACTGGACGCGGGAGATACGGGCCCGCTCCACCCTGCGCGCCGTGCCGGTGCACGGTGCGGAGCGGACCGAGGCGTTCGCGGACTGGCGGGAGAACGGCGGGGTGGCGGTGACCACGTTCGACGCGCTGCACCTGCTGCCCGGGGCGGCGGCCACGGTGCGGCCCGGGATGCTGGTCGTGGACGAGGCCCACTTCGTGAAGAACCCCGCGGCCCGGCGGTCGCGGGCGGTCGCCGGCTGGGCGGAGCACGTGGAGCGGGTGCTGTTCCTGACGGGCACCCCGATGGAGAACCGGGTCGAGGAGTTCCGCAGCCTCGTGCGCCAGCTCCGCCCCGAGCTCGCGCCGTCGGTCAGCGGTACGCACGGCGCGGCCGGTTCGCGGGCCTTCCGCCGGGCCGTCGCCCCCGCCTATCTGCGCCGCAACCAGGTCGACGTGCTGGCCGAACTCCCGGCGCTGGTCCACGTGGACGAGTGGGAGGAGTTCGGCGCCGAGGACCGCGACGCCTACCGGCAGGCGGTCGCCTCGGGGCGGTTCATGCGGATGCGCCGGGCCGCCTACGCCGTGCCCGAGGCGTCCGCCAAGCTGGAGCGGCTGCGCGAACTGGTCGGCGAGGCGCGGGAGACCGGCCTGAAGGTGGTCGTCTTCTCCTATTTCCGCGAGGTCCTCGCGACCGTCGGCGAAGCCCTGGGCCCGGACGCCTTCGGGCCGCTCTCCGGGAGCGTCCCGCCGGCCCGGCGGCAGGAGCTCGTCGACGCCTTCTCCGCCGTGGACGGGCACGCGGTGCTGCTGAGCCAGATCCAGGCCGGGGGCACCGGTCTGAACATGCAGGCCGCCTCCGTGGTCATCCTGTGCGAGCCGCAGATCAAACCCACGCTGGAGCACCAGGCCGTGGCCCGCGCGCACCGGATGGGCCAGGTGCGCACGGTCCAGGTGCACCGGCTGCTGGCCACGGAGAGCGTCGACCAGCGCCTGGTGGAGCCGCTGGCCCGCAAGGACCGGCTCTTCGACGCGTACGCCCGGCGCAGCGATCTCGCGGAGACCACCCCGGACGCGGTGGACGTCTCCGACGCCGAGCTGGCCCGGCGCATCGTCGAGGAGGAGCAGCGGCGGCTCGCGGACGACGCCCGCCGTGCGTGACCGGGGCCGCCCGCCGGAAGCGACCGGGGCGCCCCTCCGTCCATGACCGGGCCCGCCCGCCGTCCATGACCGGGGCCGCCCCCTCCGCGGGCCCCGTGGCGGACGGGGGCAAGGACGGGGTCAGTGCTGGTGCTCCCCGGTGCCCTTCCCGGACTTCTCCTCGGTGCTCTGCGTGCCGCTCTTCTCCTCGGCCTTCTTCTCCGCGCCGCCCGCCGCGTGGTGGGGTTCGTACCCCGGAATGGTGCCGTCGGGCTTCTTGATCAGCAGGAGCCCGGCCATCCCCATGTCGGAGTGGCTCTGGACATGGCAGTGGTACATCCACGCGCCCGCGCCCACGCGTTCGCCCGCGATGATCTGGAGGCCGAAGGAGTCCGCGGGTCCACAGATCTTGTTGTCGATGACCCGGCTGGGGTCGTCGGGGCCGGTGAGGATGCCGGTCCGGTTGTCCGCCCAGCGGTGACCGTGGATATGGAAGGTGTGGTAGTACTCACCGTGCGTGATCATCACGAATTCGAGCCGGTCACCCACCGTGGCCTCGAAGTTGACGCTGTTGTGGGCCGTCTTGTTGTTGATCATCATGTCGTTGAAGACGACCGTGCAGGTCTGGTCGGGCAGGATGTCGCCCTTGCGGCGCACGACGACCGGCCCGTACAGCCCCTTGCGGATGCCGCCGGTGCCGTGGTCCGTGCCGACGACGTGGTCGTGGTAGTGCCAGTAGCCCGCGCTGCCCGGCTCGTAGGTGCCGTCCTTGCGGAGGCGCGGGGCGTGGGTGCGCCAGGTGTACGTCCGGGTGCCGCCGGGCTCGACGTGACTCCTGTTCATCCGGGTGCCGTCGTTGGCGATGTCGTAGTCGACGCCGTGGACGTGGAGGCTGGCGTCGACGTCGGTGAGGTTCTCGAACTCGATGTGGACCGTGTCGCCCTCGTTCAGCTCGATGAGGGGGCCGGGGATCGAGGCCCTGCCCTTCTCGAAGCCGTAGCCCAGCTCGCCGTTCGGCAGCTTCTCGGCGTACATCTTCAGCCGTCGCACCACCCCGCCGGCCGGGGCCGTACGGGGCGGGTTCTCGGCCGAGCTCGCCTCCACCGCTCCGAGCGACAACGATGTCACCCCGGTCGCCGCCGCGGCGGCGCCACCGACCAGCATCCGCCGGCTGAAGGTCCTTCGGTCCATGTCGAACTCCCCACTGCGATAAGAGAACTGGCGATGCCGCAGGAACGGAACGGCGCTCACGGGATCCCGGAACGGGCCACACCGTAGCCGGGGCATCCTCGTTTATCCACACCCAGGACAAAGTTCACACGATTGCTGCCATACCTATTGGCCTACCGCGAAAAGAGGTCTAGCTTCGTGCGCTGTCACAGTGAATCAAGAGGTACTGACGAAGAGTGAGCAAGCCACAGTCACCGAGAGGTGCAGTGACCACAGAGGGGTGGGTGACCACATGCAGCGCGCATCACATCACCGGTCCAGATCACGACGCGGCCTCGCGGCGGCCGTGGCGGCCGGCGCACTGACCGTGTCCATGCTGGGCGGCGGCGGCCCGGCCAGCGCGGACCAGTCGCCGGACCGGGCCCTGGTCGAGAAGATGGCGACAACGTTGTCCTTGCCGACTCCGCCCGGTTCCGCCAAGCAGGTCAAGGTGCTGGTCTTCCACGCCTCGGCCGGCGACGAGGCACCGTACACGGACGCCGGTATCGCGGCGATCGAGAAGATCGGGCTGAGCGGCCCGGAGGCCGGGCGGTTCGCGACCGTGGCCACGGCCGACCCCCGGGTCTTCACCAACGGCAAGCGGCTCGGCTCGTTCCACGCCGTCGTCTTCCTGACCGGCGGGGGCGACGTCCTCGACCCGGAGCAGGAAGCGGGCCTGGAGGCCTACATGGAGGCGGGCGGCGGTTTCCTCGGCATCCATGACGCGGCGCGGACCGAACCGTACTCGGACTGGTTCACCGGACTGGTCGGAGCCCGCCCCGCGGCGAACAGCCCGGCTTCCACACAGCGGGCGACCGTGGAGATCGGCGACCGGGTCCACCCGGCCACCAAGAACCTGCCGTTGGAGTGGAAGCGCCCCGACAAGTGGCTCAACTGGACGAAGAACCCGTCCGGTGACGTCCACACAGTGGCACGCGTACGGGAGTTGACGTACAAGCCGGGCGCGAGCGCCAACGGCTGGGACCACCCGGTCTCCTGGTGCCGCGACTACGACGGCGGCCGGTCCTTCTACACGGCCATGGGCGGTACGGTCAACAGCTTCGCGGAGACAGACTTCCGCGACCATCTGCGCGGCGCCCTCGCGTGGACGAACCGGACCTCGCAGGCCGACTGCAAGGCGACGATCACCTCCAACTACACCGCCGAGCGCGTCACCCAGCCCAACCAGCCGGGCCAGAACGACCAGATCGGCGAGCCGCACGGCCTGGTGACCGCACCGGACGGCCGGGTCTTCTACATCGGGCGCGGCGGGGCCGACAGCTCCGTCCCGGTCGTCATCGACTGGAACGACCCGGACATCGGCAAGGGCAAGGGCGAGATCCACGTCTACGACCCGAAGACCGGGAAGGTCACCCTGGCGGGTGCGCTGGACGTCTTCGGCAACAAGGGCGGCGGCGACGAACTGGTCAAGGTCGAGGAGGGGTTGCTCGGCATCGAGCTGGACCCGGACTTCGCGTCCAACGGGTGGGTGTATCTGCACTACACGCCGCACGCGAAGATCGACCGCGACAAGCGCATGGCGACCCGTCAGGTCTCCCGCTTCACCTTCGACTCCGCGACCAACAAGCTGGACCTGGCCTCGGAGAAGGTGCTGCTCGGCTGGCCGGTGCAGATCAACAGCTGCTGCCACGCGGGCGGCGGTATGGCGTGGGACTCGAAGGACAACCTGTACATCGCGACCGGTGACAACAACTCCTCGGGGTTCAGCGGCGGTTACTCCGGCAACAACCCGGAGCCGAACTACAAGGGCGTCTCCTTCGCCGACGCGCGGCGCACCGCGGGCAACACCAACAACCTCAACGGGAAGATCCTGCGGATCCACCCGGAGGACGACGGCACGTACACCCTGCCGTCCGGCAACCTCTTCACCGGCGAGGAGCCGGACGAGGGCGGCGGGAAGACCCGCGGCGAGATCTACGTGATGGGCGTGCGCAACCCGGCCCGGATCTCGATCGACACCGCGACGGACACCCTGTACGCGGGGTGGGTCGGCCCCGACGCGGGCGCCCCGTCCACCACCTGGGGTCCGGCGAAGTACGACACGTTCGCCGCGATCACCAAGGCGGGCAACCACGGCTGGCCGTACTGCATGGGCAACAACCAGCCCTACCGGGACCGTAATCTGCCCGACCCGAGCAAGCCGCTGGGCTGGTACGACTGCGACGCCCCGAAGAACGAGTCGCCGCACAACGACGGCCTGGTCAAGATCCCGCCGGTGACCCCGAACACCATCTGGTACTCCCCGCAGGGCGGCGGGGTCGACTACCCGCGCGACGAGAACGGCGTACCGAGCTACAAGACCGAGGAGGGCAAGGAGCTGCTCCCCTGGCTCAAGGGCGGCGGGCAGGCCACGATGAACGGCCCGGTCTACCGCTACGACGCGCAGAGCGAGTCCACCGCCAAGTGGCCCGCCTACTGGGACGGCAAGTGGTTCGTCGGAGACTTCTACGACGCCACCCAGCCCCGGCACGCCGTGCTGACCGACCCGAGGACGGTCGGCAAGGGCGGACTGCCCACGCACGCGGAGTCGTTGAAGGAGATCATCCCGGTCGGGGCCGACGGCATCCGCAACCTGATGGACTGGAAGTTCGCGCCGGACGGTTCGCTGTACGTCCTGGACTACGGGCGCGGCTTCTTCACCTCCGACTCCAAGTCGGCGCTGTGGCGCGTGACGTACAAGGGCGGCGCCGCGACCCCGGCCGCCAAGGACCTCGTCGGAAAGGCGGCGGCGAAGTGAGACACCACTCGCTCCTGACACGCGGGCGGCACCGTCCGCCGAGCTTCTGGGTGGCCCTGCTGGCCTCCCTCCTGATGGTTCTCGGACTGACCTCGACGGCCGCGTACGGCAAGGGGGACGACGCTCCCCCGGCGGCCGCCGCCGACCAGGTGCTGACCTGGACCGCGGGCGACCCGATCGACCGCTATCTGTCCGCGCCGAAGACGGCGGTGGCCGGCAGGGCGACCATCGTCTTCGAGAACAGCACGGCCACCGGGAACACGACGAGCATGCCGCACACGCTGACGTTCGGCGTGTCGGACCCGGAGTTCAACAACGACGTCCAGCTGAACATCCTGGCCAACCCCGGCGACGCCGAGGGCGGCAAGCACAGCGTGGAGGTCACGCTGTCGCCCGGCCGGTACTTCTACCACTGCACGATCCCGGGCCACGGCATGATGCAGGGCATCCTGACCGTCACCGAGGGCAGCGGCGAGGACACCGAGGCCCCCGCGACCTCGGCGAAGGTCGACGGCGACCAGAACGGCGACGGCGCGTACATCGGCCAGGCCACCGTCGCCGTCGAGGCCACCGACACGGGCTCCGGCGTCGACACCGTCGAGTTCGCCCTCGGGGCGGACGGCGAGTGGCAGCCCTACACCTCGCCCGTCGTGGTGAACGAGGTCGGCGACCACACGGTCCGCTACCGGGCCACCGACAAGGCGGGCAACGTGGCGGCGGAGAAGTCCGTCGACTTCGCGGTCGCCGCACCCCCGACCGACGACAAGACGCCGCCGGAGACCTCGGCGACCGTCTCGGGCGAGAAGGACGACGCGGGCGCGTACCTGGGGATGGCCACGGTCACCGTGACCGCGTCCGACACCGGGTCCGGCGTCAACACCATCGAGTACGCGCTCGGCGCGGACGGCGCGTGGCAGCCGTACACCGCACCGGTGATGGTCCACGAGCTGGGCGAGCACCAGGTCCGCTACCGGGCCACCGACCGGTCGGGCAACGTGGCGGACGGGAAGGCCGTCGACTTCACCGTGGTCGAGCCGCCGTCCAAGGACCAGACGGCTCCGGAGACCTCGGTGAAGGTCGAGGGCGACAAGAACAGTGACGGCGCGTTCATCACCAGCGCCAAGGCCACCGTCTCGGCGACCGACGACGACTCGGGCGTGGACAAGGTCGAGTACTCCCTCGACGGCGGCCCCTACCTGGCGTACACCACCCCGGTGATCGTCGACCGGGTCGGTTACCACTCCATCGCCCACCGGGCGACGGACAAGGCGGGCAACACCTCCGAGGCGAAGAAGGTGTCGTTCACCATCGCCCAGGGCGGTGGGGTTCCCGCGCCGAACTGCGCGGAGTTCGACGAGCGGCACACCGTCTTCGTCGGCACGATCGACACGGGCGTGCCGAACCGGATCACCCGTAACCGCTGCACGATCAACGAGCTGATCGAGGACGAGAAGGACTGGTCCTCCCACGCGCTGTTTCTCAAGCACGTGACGTCGGTGATCGACAAGCTGAAGGCCGACGGCGTCATCGACCGGCGCGAGCGCAGGGCGATCAACCAGGCCGCCAAGGAGTCGGGCATCGGGAAGCCGGGCCAGGTCGAGGGCTACACCAAGCTCTTCGACGGTACGGCGGCCTCGCTCGCCAAGTGGCAGCACGTGGGCGGCGGCAAGTTCGAGCTGAACGAGGAGGAGGGCTCCATCACCAGCTCCACCACGGTCGGTGGAATGGGCATGCTGTGGCTGCCGAACCGGGCCTACGGCGACTACTCGCTCAAGCTCCAGTGGCGGGACGACGCCCCGGGCTCGGGCAACGCCAACGGCGGGGTCTTCGTCCGCTTCCCGCAGGTCCACGACCACCCGGAGGAGTCGCGTCCGGAGTGGGTCGCCATCAAGTACGGCCATGAGATCCAGGTCAACGACCGGCCGGACGGCGACATGTACAAGACCGGTTCGGTGTACGGCTTCGACCGGGTGGGTCTCGGCGGCGCCGGGGTCACACCGAAGGGCACCTGGAACGACTACGAGATCAAGGTGGTGGACCAGCACTACGAGATCTACCGCAACGGTGTCCTGATCAACGAGTTCGACAACACCCGTGGTCAGCTCTTCGAGCCGCCGCGGGGCGACGACCCGGGCACCGACGGCCGGCGGTTCGCCTCCGGCTACATCGGGCTCCAGGTGCACGGCGTCACCGACGTCATCTCGTACCGCGACATCCGGATCAAGGAGCTGTAGACCGCAGGATCCCGCTCAGGTGGCCGCGTCCGCATGCTCCGGCGTGCGGACGCGGCCACCGGGGTGCCGGTGGCGCCACACCCAGAACACCGTGCAGGAGACCAGCGCCCAGCCGGCGAGGACCAGGTACGGGAAGACGAACTGGTGGCCCTGGTAGTAGACGGCGGTGTGCTGGGCGTTGACGGAGGCGCCCGGCGGCAGCCAGCGGCCGATGTGCCCGAGCGCCGAGGGCAGCAGCGGCCAGGACACCGCGCCGCCGGAGGACGGGTTGCCGAGCAGCACCATGACGCCCCAGGTGGGGATCATCGCCCAGCGGCCCATCAACGTGTTGAACATGGTGAAGACCATGCCGGAGGTGAACATCGTGAACGCCAGGATCAGCCAGGACTGGACGAACGGCAGGTCCACCGCCCCGAGCCACCAGTCCACGGCCGCCGCGATGGCGAACCCGCCGAGCAGGGCGTAGGCGACGGTGAAGGCGATCCGCTCGGCCGGGTTCAGGCCGCGGGCGTGCACGCTGAGCTGGATCGCGCCGAGGAAGCCCATGATCACGGCGGCCAGCGAGATGTAGAACAGGGCGAGTCCGCGCGGGTCGCCCCGCTGGAGCGGCTTGATGTCCCGGACGGTGACCTCGACCCCGGTGGCCTCGCCCACCTCCAGGGCCGCCTTGCCGAGCAGTTCGGCCACGGACGCGCCGGAGGCTCCGGCCACGTCGAGCGCCACTCCCCCGTCGGACGCGCGCACGATGGCGAAGACCTTCTGTTCGTTCAGGGCGCGGCGGGCGTCGGCGACGTCGGGGTAGTCGCGCAGTTCGAGGGAGGCGTCGAGGGCCTTCTCCATGCCCGCGACGAACGCCTCGCCGCGCGCCGCCTCCGGCCGGGTGACCAGGGCCGCGGGGATGCGGTGCGGGGTGGGGTCGGCCATCGCGTACGTGTAGGAACCGGCGAAGAGGCCGGCCGCGGCGGCGACGATCAGGACGAGGACGGTCGCGGGGAGGAACGGGCCGTTCTTGTACGCCTCCCAGCGCTGGCGGGGGTTCGGGGGCAGCGCGTGCGCGCCGTGCCGCTCCGTGCCCCCGCTCACGCCGTCCCGCCGTCGTCGCCGCTGTCGTCGCCGTCGTCGTGGCGGGCGCGGCTGGGCTGGACGCGCTTGGGTTCGCCGGGCATCTTCGGATACTCCGGCGGATAGGGCATGTCGCCGAGCCCGCGCTCCTTCCCGTCCCGGTCGGCCAGTTCCAGCAAGGCGTCGAGCCGGAATGCCTCCTGGTCCATGTCGGCGTGGACGTCGCCCAGTTCGGCGTAGCGCGCCGGGAGCGTGACGATGTCGAAGTCGCGTGGTTCGGCGTCGTCGATCTCCTCCCAGCGCAGCGGCGCGGAGACCGGGGCGTGCGGGAAGGGGCGCACCGAGTAGGCGGAGGCGATGGTGCGGTCGCGGGCGGTCTGATTGAAGTCCACGAAGATCCGCTCGCCGCGCTCCTCCTTCCACCAGGCGGTCGTCACCCGCTCGGGCATCCGTCGCTCCAGCTCGCGCCCGACGGCGATGGCGGCGCGGCGCACCTCGGTGAAGGTCCAGGCGGGCTCGATGGGCACGAAGACGTGGATGCCCCGGCCGCCGGAGGTCTTGGGCCAGCCGCGTACACCGTGGTCCTCCAGGACGGAGCGCAGTTCGTGGGCTGCCCTGACCGCGTCGGCGTAGTCGGTGCCGGGCTGCGGGTCCAGATCGATGCGGAGTTCGTCCGGGTGGTCGGTGTCCCCGGCGCGGACCGGCCAGGGGTGGAAGGTGAGGGTGCCGAGGTTGGCGGCCCAGATGACGGCGGCGAGCTCGGTGGGGCAGATCTCGTCGGCGGAACGGCCGCTCGGGAAGTCGATGCGAGCGGTGGGGATCCATTCGGGGAGGTTCTTCGGGGCGCGCTTCTGGTAGAAGAAGTCGCCCTCCACTCCGTCCACGAAGCGTTGGAGCGTGGTCGGCCGTTGGTCGAGAGCGCGGGTGATCCCCGGCCCCACCGCCAGGAAGTACTCGGCCACGTCCCTCTTGGTGTAGCCCTTCTCCGGGAAGTACACCTTGTCCGGGTTGGACAGCCTCACGGCCCGTCCGCCCACGTCCAGCTCCACCGCTGCTCCCATGACGGCCACCGTAGGCCGGTCGCACATATGCCGCACATCGGGAGACACGGGCGGGGTCGCGGTCCAGAATCGGCCCATGGACCTGCCGGTGATGCCGCCCGTGAAGCCGATGCTCGCCAAGTCGGCCTCCAAGATCCCGCCGGGCATGAGCTACGAGGCGAAGTGGGACGGCTTCCGGGCGATCGTGTACCGGGACGGGGACGAGGTGGAGATCGGCAGCCGCACGGGCAAGTCCCTGACCCGCTACTTCCCCGACCTGGTCGACGTCGTACGGGAGAACCTCCCGCCGCGCTGTGTGATCGACGGGGAGATCGTCGTCGCCCACGAGGGGCGACTCGACTTCGATCGGCTGAGCGAGCGCATCCATCCGGCGGACTCCCGGGTGCGGCTGCTCGCCGAGCGGACCCCGGCGAGCCTGATCGCCTTCGACGTCCTCGCCGTGGACGACACCTCCCTCCTCCCCACCGGGCAGGCGGACCGGCGAGAGGTGCTGGGAGCCGCGCTCTCGGAAGCGTCCGCGCCCGTCTTCCTCGCCCCGGCCACCACGGACATCGAGATCGCCCGGGAGTGGTTCGAACGGTACGAGGGGGCCGGGCTCGACGGGATCGTGGCGAAACCGCTCGACCTCCCCTACCGGCCGGACGCCCGGGCGATGTACAAGATCAAGCACGAGCGGACCGCCGACGTCGTGGTGGCGGGCTATCGCGAGCACAAGAGCGGCCCGGTCGTCGGCTCGCTCCTGCTCGGCCTGTACGACGCCGACGGCGTGCTGCATCACGTCGGGGTCTGCGCGGCGTTCCCGATGAAGCGGCGCGCCGAGCTGGCCGGGGAACTCGCGCCGCTGCGCGCCGAGTTCGCCGAACACCCGTGGGGCGCCTGGGCGGACGCGGCGGCGCACGAGCAGTCCCGGCTGCCGGGGACGCAGAGCCGCTGGTCGGGCAAGAAGGACCAGTCCTGGGTGCCGCTGCGCCCGGAGCGGGTGTGCGAGGTGGCCTACGACCACATGGAGGGCGACCGGTTCCGGCACACCACCCAGTTCCGGCGGTGGCGGCCGGACCGGTCCCCCGCCGGCTGTACGTACGCGCAGTTGGAGGAGGTCGTCTCCTACGACCTGTCCGAGGTGCTGTCGGGCGGCTGAACCCTGCTCACCGTGCCCGCACGGACATGCCCGGCCGTTGTCGGGGAACATTCCCGGGCGGAAGAGGGCTCATCCGCGGCGGGTGGGCCCTCTCCCGCCGCACCGGACCCTGCGAAGCGAACGGGGAAACGACCATGACCGACGACGACCGGAACACCGACCCCGCGGAGCTCCTGAAGGGACTGACCGTCGACGGCCGGCGCCCCGAGCAGCCCGTGCTCCTCGACGAACAGGGCCATCCTCTGGAGACGTGGCGGGAGAACCATCCCTACGACCGTCGGGTGCGCCGCAGGGAGTACGAACGGGAGAAACGATTCCTCCAGATCGAGCTCCTGAAGCTCCAGCGGTGGGTCCGCGCGAGCGGGCAGCGGCTGGTGGTCCTGTGCGAGGGCCGCGACGCGGCGGGCAAGGGCGGGACGATCCAGCGGTTCACCGAGCGGCTCAACCCGCGTGGGGCGCGCATGGTCGCCCTGGAGAAGCCCACCGAGCGGGAGAGCGGACAGTGGTACTTCCAGCGGTACGTGGCGCATCTTCCGACCGCGGGCGAGATCGTCTTCTTCGACCGCTCCTGGTACAACCGGGCCGGGGTGGAGCGGGTGATGGACTTCTGCACACCGGAGCAGTACAAGCACTTCCTGAAGCAGGCCCCGCAGTTCGAGCGGATGCTCGTCGACGACGGCGTCCTGCTGGTGAAGTTCTGGTTCTCGGTCTCCCGCGCCGAGCAGCGGACCCGCTTCGCGATCAGGCAGGTCGACCCGGTACGCCAGTGGAAGCTGTCGCCGACCGACATGGCCTCCTTGGATCTCTGGGACGAGTACACCGCCGCGAAGGTCGAGATGTTCCGGTCCACGGACACCGAGTGCGCGCCGTGGACCGTGGTGAAGAACAACGACAAGAAGCGCGGCCGGCTGGAGGCGATGCGCAGCCTTCTGTGGCGTTTCGACTACGACAACAAGGATGAGAAGGGCGTAGGAGCCCCGGATCCGCTCATCGTGGGTCCCGCGGACACCTTGCTGGAGCCGGGTGAGGAACGGACGGATCTCTCGCCCACCCCCCTGACCGGCGGGGTCCACGGGCCGGGCGACCATCCCGGGCGGACGTGACCCCGGAGCGTTCCGCCCCAGGGCGTTCCCCCTTCTCCTCCTCAGGCACAGGGATCGCCGGGTTCGTCCTGGCCGCTCAGGGGCTCCTTGCCCGGAGAAGGCGCCGACGGGGAGGGTGACGGGGTGCCATCGGGGCAGTCCGGGCCGGTCTCGCCGGGGTCGGGCGAGGTGGTGGGGTCGGGTGATGGGGTGGGGTCGGGCGATGGGGTGGGGCCGGGGTCCGTCGGGTCGGGGCTGGGGCCCGGGCCCGGATCGGTGGGACCCGGGTCGGTCGGACCGGTCGGGTCGGGGCTGGGTCCCGGGCCGGGGTCGGTGGGGCCGGGATCCGTCGGGTCGGGGCTCGGGCTCGGTGAGCCGGGGCCCGTGGGACGGGGAGTGGGCGTCGGGCCCGGCGGCCGGGTGGGCTGCGGGCCGACGACGACGCCTCCGTCGCCCTTGCCGGGACGTTCCGGCGCGCCCGGTCCGCCGACCGAGGAGGTGGGTGGGGTCTTCCCGCCGGGGCCGGGGCCGGCCGGGAGAACGCCCTGCCCGTCGGCGACCGCGTGGCTTCCGCTGCGGTAGAACTCCAGCCAGGACAGCACGGTCCGCAGATAGGTGTCGGACCGGTTGTAGCTGAGGATCGCCCGGTCCAGGTCGGAGCGGCGGGTCAGATCGCGGGGCCCGGCACAGAGGTAGCGTCCGGCGGCGAGCGCCGCGTCGTACATGTTGTTCGGGTCCCGGCGGCCGTCGCCGTTGCCGTCCGCGCCCCAGGCCGCCCAGGTCGAGGGGATGAACTGCATCGGCCCGACGGCCCGGTCGTAGGCACGGTCGCCGTCGTACGCCCCGTCGTCGGTGTCCCGGATCAGGGCGAAGCCGTTGCCGTCGAGCGCGGGGCCGAGGATCGGGGTGAGCGTCGTGCCCCGGGCGTCGACCCGCCCGCCGGACGCCTGGCCCGACTCGACCTTGCCGATCGCCGCGAGCAGCTGCCACGGCAGCCCGCAGCCCGGGTCGCCGCGGCGCAGCGCGCTCTCGGCCTTGCGGTAGGCGGCCAGCACGGTCGCCGGAATGCCCGCCTGGGACCAGGCGCGGGCCACGAGCGGACCGGGCTTCGTCCCGGGCTTCAGGGGAGCGGGCGGCTTCGGGGACCGCAGCGGAGGCAACTCGGTGTGGTAGACGTCGTCGCCCGGCACCTCGCTCCACACGACGTCGTCCGAAGCCGCCGCCTTCCCCTGCCGGGGCTCGGGCAGCGCGATCCCCGGGGCCTGGGAGGCGGTGAGCGCGGTCATCGCGGCGACCGCGGTGGCCGTGGTGCCGAGCCGTCGGCGCACCGTGCGGTTGAAGCTCATCTGGACTCGACTCCCTCTCCGGGGCTCAGCGGGTGAATGTGTCGATGGCGGCGATCAGCCAGGTGTCCCCGCGGCGGACGGCGTCCACGGCGAACATGGCCGCCGCGTACGTCGTCTCCTCGTCCTTGCCGGTACGGGTGTTGCTCTGGTCGGCGAAGATCAGCAGCCGGGCGCGGTCGCCGTCGAGGAACTCGACCCCGCTCTCGGTCACGGTGGTGGTCAGGACGAGCTTCTGCTGCGGGGCCTGCTCCCGTACGTCGGCGAGCATGTCCTTGTGCTGCTGGACGGCCCGGCCGGTCAGATAGGTGCTCGCGGCGCGGTCGGACCGGGCGGGCGAGGCGTAGTCGTACGAGAACACCGCGCCGACCGCCTCGCTGATCCGGCCCTTCACCTCGCTGGTCCGGCCGATGTCGGTGAGCGCGGTGTTCTGCCGGGCCGGCTCGTCGCGGAGGCTGTCGGCGGAGGTGAACGCCCAGGCGGCGAAGGCTCCGAGGAGGACGGTGAGCGCGCAGAGCACGGCGGGGAGCCCGACGCGCAGGCGGGACGCCGTGGCACGGGGGGCGTCCGCCGGGGCCTCGGGAGCGGCGTCGGACCCGTCGGTGGTGGCGGACCCGTCGGTGGTGGCGGACCCGTCGGTGGCGTCGGACCCGTCGGTGGCGTCGGGGTCGGGGCCGGTGCCGAGATCGGTGGCGGTGTTCTCCGCTGTCTGCGGCGGTTCGGCCGCGGAGACAGCGGTGGTGGTGGCGGTGGTCTGTTCGGGTGCCGGGTCGGTCTCGGCCCCCGGAGTGCGCGGTGGTGCCGTGGCCAGCCGGCGGCGGCGGTTCACGAGGTGACGGGTCGTCGACATGGGGCGGGGTCCTCTCCGGGGCGTGCGGGCAGGCGGGTGCGGGCGGATACGGGGACCGGGGTCAGCCGCCCGTGCCGCCGACGGGCGCCTGGCCGAGCGCGCTGAGCTTCCACCCGTCGGCGGTGCGCGTGAGGCTCCCGAGCAACCGGCTCTCCTTCACCGCCGGTTCACCCTTCGGCGCGGTCACGGTGACCCGTAGCGCCACCATCACCCCGGCCCGGCCCGCCCGTTGGTCCAGTTCGGTCACCGCGCCGGAGAGGACCTTCGCGGTGCTCACCGTCTTGGCGGCGGCGATCTGCTCGGCGAACGCGTCTCGTCCGTCGACGAGTTGGCTGTGCAGATCGCCCGTGGTGGACTGCTCCCAGCTGTCGAGCCCCTGCTCCAGGGAGCGGTGGTCCAGGGTGTTCATGTTCTGCACCGCCTGCTCGCCGGCCGCCAGTGCGTCGTCCCGCGCCTGTGCGAAGGACGCCGCGTCGTCGTGCGTGGCCTCGTAGCGCAGCCAGCCGCCCCAGCCCGCCGCTCCGGCCGCGCAGACCGCCAGCGCCAGTGCGGCGATCACCAGCGGGCTCCGCGCCCCCGCCCGTGCCGTCCCCGCCGGCGCGGAGTTCTCCTGTGCCGAGTCCTGCCCTGCCGAGTCCTGCCCTGCCGGGTCCTGCTGTGCCGTCCCCTGCCGTGCCATGCGCTGCCTCTCCCCTGCCTGCCGAACCGGACCGTTTGCCCATCGCCTCCGGCCCGCCGTCATGTGGAGCCGATCTCGACGATCCACCAGCGTCCGTCGCTCAGTCGCGCGGTCACCGTGAGCTGTGCGGAGGCGGTGGTGGGAGCGCGGCCGCGGCGCTCGTAGACCTGGTCGAGAAAGACCAGGAGGTGGGCGCTGCTGCCGGTCAGCCGGGTCACGCCGGCCCGGACGACCTCGGTGGTGAGCGTCAGTTTCTGGTCGGCGGACTGCCGCTCGACCTGGCCGAACAGCGTCGCGTACTGCTGGAGCGCCTTGCCCGCCAGGACGTCTTCCGCCGCCGCCCTGGTGGCGGTGGTGGCCCCGGGACCGTACGAGAAGATCTTCCCGAGCGCGCTGCTGACGTCACCGGTGACGCGGGCGGTCGCCTCCGCGTCGGTGAGCGCGAGGTTCGCCGTGGCCGGGGTGTCCCGCAGGTGGCGTCCCTCGGCGTACAGGGCGCCCCCGGTGGCGAGCAGCACGACCGTCAGCAGGGCGCCGAGGGCGCGTGGCCACCGCCGGAGGGGTACGTCCGCCGCCGCACCGTCCGGGTCCGCCGTCTCCGTCCCGGCTTCCCGGTCCACGTCGGGATCGAGGACCGTGTCGCTCTTCATCGTCGCCGTTCCTCCCCGCGGTCTCATCGGCCGCCGCCCGTTCCGATCGCTGTGAGCGCCTTGACCTTCCAGCCGTCGGCCGTGCGGGCGAGGGTCGCCCCGAACCGCTTGCGCTGGGTGCCGGCCGCGCCGGAGCGCGGGGTGACCTCGACGTCCACGGTGGCGATCAGCTCCGCCGTGCCCGTGCGCTCGTCGAGTGCGGTCAGCGCCGCCGAGGTGACCTTGCCCCGGGCCGTGTCGCCTGCGGCCGTCAGGGACTTCGCGTCGGATTTCCGGGTCCGCTTCAGCTGGTCGTGCAGCGGCCCCGTGGAGGAGTCCAGCCAGGCCCGTAACCCGTGCTCGACCCGCTTCGCGTCCTCGCCGTCGAGGCTGTTCAGCGTCGCCAGGTGCCGTCTGCCCTCGGCCAGGGCCGTGTCGCGGGCCTTCGCGTAGGACAGGGAGCGGTCGCCGCGCGCCTGCCCGTACGACCAGGCTCCCAGGCCGCAGAGCAGGGCGGCGACGAGCAGGACGGCCCAGCCGGCCCGGCGTCGGGTGCGGGGGGTCATGAGCCGCCTCCCAGACCCAGCAGCCCGGCCATTCCCTCGGCCGGCGGCTGTGCGGTCGCGGACCCACCGTCCGGGGTTCCGGGCAGCTTCATCGAGCCCGGGACGGCCGGTTTCGGCACCGGGCCGCCCTGGGGGGCGTTGGCGCTGCCCCGGACGTTGATGCCGGTGCCGGGCGAGGACGTGCAGCGGGCGGCGGTGTTCACGGCGGGCCCGTCCGAGGTGTTGAGGCCGTTGCGGTAGACCGTGCCGCCGTAGCCCGCGGTGCACGGCAGCGGTTCGAAGAAGGTGACGGACATCCCGAACCGGGCGCCGTCGTCGTCCACCGCGCTCGCTCCGGCTGCGGCGACGGCGGGCAGCTTCACGAGGAGTTCCTCCAGGCCCCGTTGGCGGGTGACGGCGACCTCCGAGGTGGTGAGGAGATTGGCGACGACGACACCGAAGGCGGGATCCAGGTCGCGCAGCAGTCCGCTGATCTGGACGGCGGCGTCCGGGGTGGTCGCGATGAGGCGGCGCAGGTCGGTGTCGGAGCCCTTGAGTTCGGCGGCCAGTTCCTTGGCCCCCGAGGCGAAGCCCTTGAGGGCCTGCCCCTGTTCGGCCTGGGTGCGCAGGACGCGTTCGCCGTCGGCCATCAGCCGGGTGGTGACCGGCAGGGCCTTGTCGGCGGCCTCGACGAAGTCGCCGCCGGTGTCCAGCAGGACCTGGAGGTCGTCGCCGCGCCCCTCGAAGGCGGCCCCGAACTCCTCGACGACGGTCCGCAGGCTCTCCAGGTCCACGCTGCTCGCCAGGTCGTCGACGCTGGTGAGGACGGAGGTGGGGGGTGCGGGGGTGGTGGTGTCGGCCTCGTCGATGACCGAGCCGTTGCCCAGGAAGGGCCCTTCCTTGCGGGTGGGCCGCAGATCGACGTACTGCTCGCCGACCGCCGACAGGTTCGCGACGACGGCGGTGAGGCTGTCCGGGATCGGCGGCGCGTCGTTCTCGATCCGCAACTCGGCCTCGACGCCGTCCTCGGTCAGCTCGATGGGGCCGACGCGGCCCACGGAGACGCCCCGGTAGGTGACGTTGGAGTGGGTGTACAGGCCGCCCGTCTGCGGGAGCTGGACCGTGACGGTGTAGTAGCTCCGCAGTCCGACGTAGTGGCCGAGATCGGCGTACCGCACCCCCAGGTAGCCGAGGGCCAGCGTGGCGATGACGAGGAAGGCGACGTTCTTCAGCCGGATGGCGAGCGTGATCACGGTGTCGCCCCCTTCGCCTTGTTCGAGGCCCCCGAGGGCTTCGGAGCCTCGGGCTGCGGCGCGTCGGTCTGCGGCGTCCCGGTCTTCGGCGCCCCGGTCTTCGGCGTTCCCGACACGGCGGGCAACGGCAGGGGCAGGGGCAGCGCGCCCCTGGCCGCCGCGCCCTCGCCCTCGGCCGGGGGCAGCGGCGGGATCCCGGGGGGATCGGGGGTGAGCGCGGGGATGATCTGCGTACCGGGCAGGGCCGTCACGTCCAGGTAGACGTTGAGGTAGTCGCCCTTGACGCCGCGCAGCACCTCGTCCGTGAACGGATAGGTCAGCAGCACCTGGAGGGAGTCGGGGAGGTCCTGGCCGGAGTCGGCGAGCGCCTTGAGGGTCGGGGCGAGCGCCTTGAGATCGGCGATCATGTCGGCTTTGCTCCGGTTGATCGTGTCCACGGCCACGGTGGAGAGGGTGTCGAGGGAGCGCAGCATGGTCAGCAGCGAGCCGCGCTGTTTCTCCAGGACCTTGAGTCCGGGGCTGAGTCCGGTGAGGACCGTGCCGACGTCCTGCTTGCGGGTGGCGAGGGTGGCGGCGAGGCGGTTGACGCCGTCCAGGGCCCTGGTGATGTCGCCCTTGTTCCCGTCCAGGTTGGTCACGAGGGTGTCGACCCGGTTGAGCAGGGAGCGGATCTGCGGTTCCTGCCCGGCGAGCGCCTTGTTGAGTTCGGTGGTGATGGTCTTGAGCTGGTTGACGCCGCCCCCGTTGAGGAGCAGGGACAGGGCCCCGAAGACCTCTTCGACCTCCGGGTTCCGGTTGGTGCGGGAGTGCGGGATGCGGCCGCCGGCGGCGAGCGATCCTCGTGCGGTGCCCTCGGGGGGCGGGGCGAGCTGGATGAACTTCTCGCCGAGCAGGCTGGACTGTTCGAGGCGGGCATAGGAGTTCGCGGGGAGCTTGATCTTCCCGTTGACCCGCATGGTGACCCGGGCCCGCCAGCCGTCCGGGGCCAGCGCGATCTTCGTGACGCGCCCCACGGCCACGTCGTTGACCTTGACCGAGGACTGCGGCGCGAGGCTGAGGACGTCGCCGAACTCGGCGGTGACCTCGTACGGCCGGTCGCCGAGGTCGGCGCCGCCGGGCAGCGGGATCTGCTCGATGCCCCTGAAGGAGGGGCCGTCGGGACCGACCGCGACCAGGGCGATCAGCGCGCCGGTGGCCAGGAGGGACACGGCTGCGACGGCGGCCCGTACGACGGGTCTGCGCCGGTCGTCGTCGTTCATCGTCGCGCCCCCTTCTCCTTGCCGGGCTGCTTGCCGGGCTGCTTGTCGGGCTGCTTGTCGGGGGTTCCGTAGACCGTGCCGACCTCCGGGAGCGGCAGGACGGGCAGGGCCTTGCGGCGGGTCGCGTCGACGGGGGCGAGACCGGTGAGCCGGCCGGCGGCCGAGGCGGCTCCGGGGTCGACGAGCGGCCCCCCCATGGACAGTTCGTTGAGGTTGGTGCGTCCGTTGAGGGTGCGGTTGGCGGGGTCGTAGGCGTTGAGGACGTTGCCCGCGGCGAGCGGGAGGGTGTCCATCGCCTCGGCGAGCGAGGCGCGCTGGTCGACGAGCGCCTGGGTGACGGGCACCAGCGCCTCGACGTTCTTCTTGAGCGCGCCGCGGTTCTTGGCGATGAACGTCTTGACCTGGCCGAGGGCGGTGCCCAGTTCCTTGAGGGCCGCGCTGAGGTTCTTCTTGTCGTCGGCGAGGAAGGAGGTGACCGTGTTGAGCTGCTGCTCGGCGCTGCGGACGTTGCCGTCGTTCTTCTTGAGCATGGTGGTGAAGGACTGGAGGTGGGCCAGGGTGTCGAACAGGTCGCCGCTGGACTTGTCGAGCGTCTTGGTGGCCTTGCCGAACTGCTCGATCGAGTCGCCGATGGCCTTGCCGTTGCCGTCGAGGTTCTTCGCCCCGGTGTCCAGGAGCCGGGCGAGCGCCCCGTCGGCGTTGGCGCCGTTCGGGCCGAGGGCGGTGGAGAGTTCGGTGATGGAGGCGTACAGCTCGTCGACCTCGACGGGGGTGGCGTTGCGGGCGGCGGGCAGGACCGCGTCGTCGGCGAGCCGGGGGCCGCCGTCGTAGGCCGGGGCGAGCTGGACGTAGCGGTCGGCGACGAGGCTGGGGGCGACGACGACGGCGTGGGCGTCCTTGGGGACGTCGATGCCGTGGTCGAGGCGGAGCACGACCTTCACCTCCTCGCCGCGGGGCTCGACGGAGGCGACGGTGCCGACCTTGACACCGAGGATCCGCAGGTCTGATCCGGCGTAGACACCGGTGGCGCGTTCGAAGTAGGCGGTGACGGTGGTCTTGCCGTCCTCCTCCAGGGCGCTCACGCCGGTGGCGGCCGCGACGGCGACGAGGGCGAGTCCGGCGGTGATGCCGGTGATGCGGGTACGTCTCATGTCAGCGGCCCCCTTGCTGCCGGGGTGGCATGCAGCCGGTCGCCGGGGGTGTGCCGGCGGGGAGGTAGTTCTTGGGCACGACTCCGCAGACGTAGTTGTCGAACCAGCGCCCGCTGCCGAGGGTGTTGCCGACGAGCCGGCTGTAGGAGCCGGTCATCGCGAGGACCTTGTCGAGGCTCTTGCGGTTCTTGACCAGGACGGCGGTGACCCGGCCGAGGGACTCCAGGGTCGGCCCGAGCTGCTTGTCGTTGTCCCGGACGAGTCCGGTGAGCTGGGTGCCGAGGTCACGGGTACCGGTGAGCAGCAGATGGATGGAGTCGCGGCGGGCCTGGATCTCGCCGAGCAGCAGGTTCCCGTCCTCCAGGAGCGTTTCGAAGCTGCTCTTCTTCCCGGCGAGGGTCTTGGTGAGTTTCTTGCTGTTGCGGAGCAGGGTGGCGAGCTGGGCGTCGCGTTCGGAGACCGTACGGGAGAGGGCGGAGAGTCCGTCGGCGGCGCTGCGGACGTGCGGCGGGGAGTCCTTGAAGGTGGCGGAGATCGTCTCGAAGCTCTTGGCGAGCTGTTCGGTGTCGATCTCCCCGATGGTCTCGCCGAGGCCGTTGAACGCCTGGGTGACGTCGTACGGGGAGGTGGTGCGGCTCGCGGTGATGCGGGAGCCGGGGTCCTGCGGGGCGTCGCCGAGGGGGTCGACGGCGAGGTACTTCTCGCCGAGCAGGGTCTTGACGGCGATGCCCACGGTGGAGGAGTCGCCGATCCAGGCGCCTCTCACCCGGAAGTCGACGCGGACCTTCGCGCCGTCGAGGGAGACGCCGGTGACCTCACCGACCTTCACTCCGGCGATGCGCACCTCGTCGCCGTCGGTGAGCCCGGCGGATTCGGTGAAGTCGGCGCTGTAGGAGGTGCCGCCCTGGACGAAGGGCAGGGAGTCGGCGCGCCAGGCGGCGAGGCCGAGCAGGGTCAGGACGAGGAGCCCGACGACGGCGACGGCGACCGGGTTGCGTTCCCGGATGGGGGTGATTCTCATGCCAGGCACCTCGGTTGGGTGATCGCGATGCCGCCCGGTGGCTGGCTGCCGTCGTCGTGGGTGACGCCGCTGACCTTCGCTTCGCAGAGGTAGAGGTTGAGCCACGATCCGTAGGACGTCAGCCGGGTGATGGCCGCCATCTTGGCCGGGGTCTTCTCCAGGAAGTTCTCGATCTGCGGGGTCCCCTTCTCCAACTGGCCGCTGAGACGTCCGAGTTGGCGGATGTCGTCCTTGAGCGGCTTCCTGCCGTCCTGGAAGAGGTCGGCGGTGACGGTGGTGAGCGCGCCCATCGCGGTGATGGCCTCGCCCAGGGGTTCGCGGTCGCCGGAGAATCCGGTGACGAGTTTCTGGAGGGTGACGACGAGGTCGTCGAAGCCGGCCTCCCGGTCGTTGACCGTCTTGAGGACCGTGTTGAGGTTCTTGATCACCTCGCCGATCACCTTGTCCTTCGCGGCGACCGTGGTGGTGAGCGAGCCGACGTGCCGCAGGATGCTGTCGACGGTGCCGCCCTCGCCCTGGAGGACCTGGACGATGGAGCCGGCGAGCTGGTTGACGTCGGGCGGCGACAGCCCTTCGAAGAGCGGCTGGAAGCCGTTGAAGAGCTGGGTGAGGTCGAGTGCCGGGGTGGTGCGGGAGAGCGGGATGGTGTCGCCGGGCGCGAAGGCCCGGCCGACGGGTCCGGGGCCCCGGTCGAGGTCGACGTACCGCTGGCCGACCATGTTGAGGTACTTGATGGACGCCGTCACCGAGGCGGGGAGGCTGCGCCCCTTGCGTACGGCGAAGGCGACCTCGGCGACCCGGCGGTCGGCGACCTTCACGGATTCGACCTGGCCGACCTCGACTCCGGCGATCCGGACGCTGTCGCCGGGGATGAGGCCGGTGGCGTCGGTGAACCGGGCCCGGTACGTGGTGGTGTCGCCGACGCCCGTGTTGGCGATGGAGAGCCCGAGGACGGTGGTGGCCAGCACGGTGACGACGATGAAGACGAGGGACTTGGCGACCGGTCCCGCGAGCGAGCGGCGTTTCACTTGAGCTTCACCTCCGCACCGCGGAAGGCCGGGCCGATGAGGACGCTGCTCCAGTCGGCCAGGTCTCCGGGCCGGGCCTTCAGCGAAGGTGCGACCAGTTCGTTGACGAGCCGGGACTCCTGGGGCGAGTTGGGCAGTCCGAGCGCGGTGTCCGCGTCGTCGCCCGGGTCCGCCGGGGGCGCGGTGACGTCGGCGGCGTGGCGGGAGTCGGCGGTCGGGGCGTGTTTACCGACGTACGGCACCGAGTAGCAGGCGGGCCCGCCGCTCGCGCTGTAGACCGGGGTGTCCTTGCCGGGGAGGTATTTTCCCTTGGAGGGCACGGACTTGATCGACACATGCAGCCCCGGCCGGTCGGTTCCCTTGCCCAGCGCCTTGTCCATGGCGGGCACGAAGCCGGCCATGGTGCGCAGCGTGCAGGGGAACGACTCGGCGTATTCGGCGAGGAGTTCGAGGGAAGGACGGCCGGCGGCGGAGAGCCGGATGAGGTTCTCCTGGTTCTCCCGCAGGAAGGAGGTCGTGTCCTGCGCGGCGGCCGTGGTGGTGCCGTAGAGCCCGGCCAGCCGCGCCTCCTGGTCGGCGAGGGTGGAGCTGGTGACCGTGGCGTCGGTCAGCGCGTCGAGGACGTCCGGCGCGGCATCCGCGTACAGCGTGCTCACCTTGACGAGTTCCTTGATGTCGGCGTTGAGGGTGGGGAGTTGGGGGTTGAACTTCTTCAGGTGGCCGTCCAGCGTGGTCAGCGTCTCGCCGAGGCGTTCACCGCGTCCCTCCAGCGCCTGGGAGACGGCGTTGAGGGTGGCGGAGAGCTTCTCGGGCTTCACGGCGGTCAGCAGCGGCAGGACGTTGTCCAGGACCTGTTCCAGCTCGATGGCGTTGCTGGACCGGTCCTGCGGGATGACCGCCCCGGCCCGCATCGTGGTGCCCGTGGGGATGCGGGGCGGGACGAGCGCGACGAACCGCGCGCCGAAGAGCGTGGTGGGCAGCATCTGGGCGGTGACGTCGGCGGGGACCTGATCGAGCTTGTCCCGGTCGATGGCCAGGGTGAGGCGGGCGCCGTCGCCGTCGGTGGCGATGGAGCGGACCTGTCCGATGACGACGCCCCGCAGCTTCACATCGGCGTTGTCGTGCATCTCGTTGCCGACCGCTCCGGTGCGGACGGTGACCGTGGCGTCGTCGGTGAAGTCCTTCTCGTACACGGAGACCGAGACCCACACCAGGACGGCGGGCACCACCAGGAAGGTGACTCCGGCCAGGCGTCGGCGGACCGTGCGGGTGGCGCTTGAGGTGCGCATCAGCCGGCCACCTTCACCGTCGTCGTGGCGCCCCAGATGGCGAGCGAGAGGAAGAAGTCGGTGACGCTGATGAGGACGATCGCGTTGCGCACCGACCGGCCGACCGCCACGCCCACTCCGGCCGGTCCGCCGGTGGCGTGGAAGCCGTAGTAGCAGTGGGCGAGGATCACCAGCACGCTGAAGATCAGCACCTTGAGCACCGACAGCAGCACGTCCTCCGGGGAGAGGAAGAGATTGAAGTAGTGGTCGTAGGTGCCCGCCGACTGCCCGTTGAAGAAGATGGTGATGTAGCGGGAGGCGACGTACGAGGAGAGCAGCCCGATCGCGTACAGCGGGATGATCGCGACGACTCCGGCGATGATCCGGGTGGTGACGAGGTAGGGCATGGAGCGGACGCCCATCGCCTCCAGGGCGTCGACCTCCTCGTTGATCCGCATCGCGCCGAGCTGGGCGGTGAAGCCCGCGCCGACGGTTGCGGAGAGGGCGAGGCCGGCGACCAGGGGGGCGATCTCCCGGGTGTTGAAGTAGGCGGAGATGAACCCGGTGAACGCCGAGGTGCCGATCTGGTTCAGGGCCGCGTAGCCCTGGAGTCCGACGACGGTGCCGGTGAACAGGGTCATGGCGACCATCACGCCGATGGTCCCGCCGATGACGCCGAGTCCGCCGCTGCCGAAGGCCACCTCGGCCAGCAGCCGCTGCACCTCGCGCAGATAGCGGCGCAGCGTGCGCGGGATCCAGACGAGTGCCTTGACGTAGAAGGTGAGTTGGTCGCCCGATCGGTCGAGCCAGCTGAGCATCGCCATGGGTCAGCTCCCCTTCGCGGGGACGATCTGGAGGTAGATCGCCGTGAGGACCATGTTCACGAAGAACAGCAGCATGAAGGTGATGACGACGGACTGGTTGACCGCGTCGCCGACGCCCTTGGGGCCGCCGCGTGGGTTGAGGCCCCGGTAGGCGGCGACGATGCCCGCGATGAAGCCGAAGATCAGCGCCTTGAACTCACTGATGTAGAGGTCGGGCAGCTGGGCGAGGGCGGAGAAGCTCGCGAGGTACGCGCCCGGGGTGCCGTCCTGCATGATCACGTTGAAGAAGTAGCCGCCGAGGGTGCCGACCACGGAGATCAGGCCGTTGAGCAGGACGGCGACGAGCATCGTGGCGAGCACCCGGGGGACCACGAGGCGCTGGATGGGCGAGACGCCCATGACCTCCATCGCGTCGAGTTCCTCGCGGATCTTGCGGGAGCCGAGGTCGGCGCAGATCGCGGATCCGGCGGCCCCGGAGATCAGCAGCGCCACGATGATGGGGCTCGCCTGCTGGATCACCGCCAGCACGCTGGCGCCGCCGGTGAAGGACTGGGCGCCGAGCTGCTGGGTGAGGGAGCCGACCTGGAGGGCGATGACCGCGCCGAAGGGGATGGAGACGAGGGCGGCGGGCAGGATCGTGACGCTCGCGACGAACCAGAACTGCTCGATGAACTCGCGCACCTGGAAGGGGCGGCGGAAGATCGCCCGGGCCACCGCGACGGCGAGTGCGAACAGCTTCCCGGTCTCGCGGAGCGGGGCGAGGAGCCGGGAGGGCCGCCGCTGCTCGGGCGCGGACGGGTCGGCCGTCCCGGGGTCGGGGGGCGGCGGGGGCTTCTCGGGCGGCTCGGGCGGCCGCACCGGCATCGGGGCGGTCACGCGCGCGCACCTCCCGCGGCCGGGGCGTAGCTGTCGAGGATCGCCGTACGGGCGGCCTCCGGCAGCTGGCCCATCATCGACATGACCCGCTCCCGGCGGCGCAGCGCGCCCTGGCGTACGGGCATCCCGGGCGAGGGCTCCAGCTGGGGGACGACAGTGCGGGGCCCGGTGCGGAAGGGGGCGGTGTCGGCCAGCTGCTCGGCGGCGAGGGTGGCGGCGTCCTTCTCCTCGGACATGCCGATGGGGCCTTCGCGGCGTCCCGCGAGGAACTGGGAGACGACCGGGGTGTCGCTGGTGAGGAGCACCTCGCGCGGGCCGAAGGTGACGAGGTTGCGGCAGAACAGCATGCCCATGTTGTCGGGGACGGTCGCCGCGATGTCGAGGTTGTGGGTGACGATGAGCATCGTCGCGTCGATCTGCGCGTTGAGGTCGATGAGGAGTTGCGACAGGTAGGCGGTGCGGACCGGGTCGAGGCCGGAGTCCGGCTCGTCGCAGAGGATGATCTGCGGGTTTAGGACCAGGGCGCGGGCGAGGCCGGCGCGCTTGCGCATGCCGCCGGATATCTCGCCCGGCAGCTTTCCCTCGGCGCCGAGGAGCCCGACGATGTCGATGCGCTCCATGACGATGCGGCGGATCTCGGATTCCTTCTTGCGGGTGTGCTCGCGCAACGGGAAGGCGATGTTGTCGAAGAGCGACATCGAGCCGAAGAGGGCACCGTCCTGGAACATGAGGCCGAAGAGCTTCCGGGTCTCCATGATGTCGCGCTCGGAGCTGTTCACCATGTCGACGCCGTTGATGAGGACGCGTCCCTGTTCGGGCTTGAGCAGCCCGATGATGGATTTCAGGAAGACGGTCTTTCCGGTCCCGGAAGGACCGAGCATGACGCTCACTTCACCGGCGGGCAGGGTGAGGCTGACGTCCTGCCAGATGTTCTGCTTGCCGAAGGACTTCGTCAGGCCCTCGACGACTACTTCGATTCCCATCGGCCCTCCCTCGAAGTGGCGGTGAACGTGTTCATCGATTGGCGCTCCGGCTCTGAGAAAGGCGATGGCGGCTCGTCACACGTGCACCAGGGGGCGCACGTTATGTCCGCCGAAACCGTCAGGGCAAGCCGTTGAACAGCGAAGATCGGCGAACGCGGGGCTGAGAATGGATCACTTGTCATTCGGTGACAAGGCCGCTTCCCGTCCTTGTCGAAATCTGCGCAAGCAGTCGGCGTTCGATCCGGGGCGCCCCTGGACCGGAGCGGAGCGAACCGGGCCCGGGTGTGCCCGCCGAACAGGCACGCAGTCGGTTTCGATCGGCACGTCTGGGACGCTACGGGCCGGTAACCTGACTTCGCAATACTGGGTACAGACTTTCCTCGGCGAGAATTCACGCGGGGCGAAGAATTGTTCACGGGTGAGTAATACGCGCGTCAAACCTGTCGGATGATGAGGAATCACGCGACGGCCGGTGGGCAGGAAAGAGCCCTTCCGGTCGGGAAACCGGAAGGGCCAAGGGCTGTCCGGGTCAGCGCTCGGGGTCGGGCACCCTCGGCGGGCAGTCCGGCCCTTCCGGGTTCGTGGCCACGCACAGGGGCGCCTGCGTCATCTTGGTGTAGTTGTCGGCCTTCTTGCCCGGGCTGGAAATGGCCGAGGTGAAGATCGGGTCGAGGTCCTCGCCCACGCCGCATCCCTCGAACGGCGGGATGTGCGCGTAGCCGGTCAGGGTGCCGCCGTACGCCACGAGGTAGCCGGCCGGCGGATAGCTCTGGCCGTACCCCCTCAGCACCTGCTCGAAGGGGCGCTCCGTGCGGCAGTCGGGGCCCACGTCCAGGGGTACACCGTTCACCTCGACGTCGGAGAGCCGCATCACGAGCTGGGCCGTGACGGTCGTCTCCTCCGGGTAGGTGGGCGTGTTGGTGACCGTGTGCGTGTGGATCGCGGCCGGCGGGCCGACCTGCTCCAGCGTCATGGTCGCGGTCGTCGGCATGAAGCCGTAGCTGAGAAACGTGGCCTTCGTCGGGGGGAGTTGCCGGCGCCCCTGGTAGTCGAAGTTCACCTCCGAGCTGACGTCGACGGTCGAGGCGCAGGAGTCGTTGATGTAGCGCTTGTTGAGCACCACCTTCATGAACGCGGGCCCCAGCGCCGCCGCGCCGTCCAGCTTGGCGGCGTTGGCGAAGCCGGCCGCGTAGGTCTCGGCGGTGGTCATCACCCACTCGGGCGGGATCTCGATCGGGCAGCTGCCCGGGTCCTCGCCGTCCAGGGCCGCGAGCCGTTCGTCGGTGAGGGCGTCGATCTTCTTCCGGGCACCGGGCGACAGGCCCTCGGCCGGCCGGGTGGGGGCCGGGTCCGGTGCGGGGTCGCTCGCCGACGGCTGCGGGGCGGGGGCCGTGGGGCCGCTGTCGCCGCGGACGGTGATCGCGGCGAGTTCGGGTTCCTGACCCGGGGACGGTTCGCAGACGACATCGAGCCCCGGAGGTGTGGTCGGTTCGCCCGCCCCGGTGAGCGAGGACAGGGTGAGGGCCAGCCCGGCGGGGGCCAGCGTCGCGCGCCCGGGGCTGCCGAAGGCGACCGTCGGCACGTCACCGGTCGCGGTCAGGGCAAGCCCGCCCCCGTCGGGCCCGGGAAGGGCGACGGGCGGAGCGGTCAGGTCCTGCCAGGAGGCGTCGGCGGACTTGTCGCCGACGGTGTTGCGGACGGTGAGCCGCGCGACCGCCGACAGGGTGGCGGCGTCCAGCTCCCCGAACCGGGCGAGCGCCGTGGGCTCCAGGTTCACCTCCACGGAGACCTGGGACGGGCGGATCTCCTCGCCCGTGCGGACCGAGGTGGGGAGCACCGCCGAGACGACGACGTCCACTTCCTCGGGCCCGGAGGGGAACGGGCAGGCGTAGCGGAGGGCGACCTCCGAGGTCTGTTCCGCGGCGGCCGACTCGGCGCTGGGGACGAGCGCGGTGGCGACGACGAGCGCCCCGCCCACGGCCCAGTGGATCGGTCGTCTCGCTGCGGCGCGTGCATCGACGGTCATACGGGTGTGTCCTTCCGGCGCGCGTGGGCCCGGGGGTGGTCGCGGAGAGCGGGTCCGCTTCTCGGCAACGGCCCCCTGCGGGCGGACGTCGAGCGGAGTTCGAACGGACGTCGGGCGGGCTTCGGTGGTACGTCGAGCGGAGTCCGAACGGACGTCGGCCGGGCTTCGGTGGTACGCCGTCCGGACGGGGATACGGCCCCTACCGACGGGTACGGTACGCACGCCGACGACGCCTGGGAAGGGCCGGGTTTCCGTTCGGATCACGGGTGTTCGGACTTTGGCAGCCGGTGACAATCCGCGGCCGCGCCCTTGTCGGCGGGTGCGCGAAAACGGGACAGGTCCGCCGGCGCGGTGGAGTGGCACGCGCGGCTCCGGCCGACGCCGGTGGAGCACCCCGCTCGCCGTGGGGGGGGGGGGGGGGGGGGGGGGGGGGGGGGCGGCGGGCGGGGGGGGGGGGGGGCCCGCGGCGCCCCCCGCCGCGGCCCCCCCCCCCCCCCGGCCGCCCCCCCCCCGGGGGGGGCCCCCCCCCCCCCCCCCCCCGACGCTCAGGTACGGGACGTCATCGGCGGTGGGTCACCCGCTGATGACCGGGGACTTGCCCGAGGCCGTGTTCACGATGGTGTACAGGCCCTGGAAGCTGGCGGTGGTGCCGACGATGCCGCAGCCGCCGCCGACCTTGTTGGCGATGGAGAGGGTGAGCCCGCCGCCCGCGGTGTTGAGGGTGCCGTTGCTCCCGTTCAGGGTCGGGTTGTTGTACTTGGCCGCGACCTTGCCGGTCACGTTGAAGGTGCACGGGCCGAGGATGCTGCTCCCGGACACCTTCGCCTTGATCGCTCTGATCTCGCCGGTCACCTGGCCCGTGGAGTTGGTGCCGGCGCCCGCCGCGTAGTCCAGGCCCCAGATCTCCCACGGCGGTGTGGTGGTCACCGTCCACGTCGAGCTGAACGGCCCGGTGCACGGCGAGTTGAACGAGATCGCCGAGATGGACGCGAGCTTGGCCGGGCTCCCGGCGACCGGGGAGGTCGGCGCCGAGCCCGAGGCGGCGGAGGTCGCGCACTGGATCTTGTTGCCGTTGTTGTCGGTCAGGACGGTCACTCCGGCGGTGCCCTTGAAGGCACCGGTCGGGCTGATCGTCCAGCTGGTCGGCGCGGCGACGACCGACGGTGCGGCCAGGACGACGGATGCCGCGGCGGCACCGATCGCGGTCAGGACACCGGTTCGCTTGAACATGGGGGTACTCCCTTTTCTCGTCCCGTTGGGGATTCGACTGAACGTGACTGGAGAGGCGCTTGCTCAGTTGCTCGCCGTGCCGGACGGTGCGGCACTCGGCGGGTCCACGGCACCGGCTCGTGTCGAGGCGCGCGGACAAGGAATCGGGGGCGGTCGCGCATCACCTCCTCGGTACTCGGCGTCAGGGCGGGTCCGGCGGATCGGGACCGGGGCTACCGCTTCGCGGAGTGCCAGAACTCGGACAGCTTCCTGCCCTCGTTCGGCGCGAGGCCGGCGGGGTCGTAGGGGCTGCCGAAGTACGTGGTGGTGGCGTCGAGGGTCACGCTGTTCTTGCCGGCGGCGGACGGAAGACCGGTCTTGAGGTTCACCGCCCAGTCCAGGAGCCCGGCACCGCAGCCGCTGGCCCCGGGGACGGCGAACGTGGCGTCACCCTGGTCGGCGCCGTCGAAGGTGTAGCGCCCCATCTCGCCCTCGTCGTCGTTCGGGGTGCCGTCGGCCGAGAACCGCTGCAGCGAGAGGCTCGGCGCCGTCACGTTCTGGGGCTTCAGGAGCACCGGGTTGGAAGTGGTCCCGATGTAGCACTTGTCACCGAGGAACGGATTCTTGAGGTGGATGCGGACCGGGATCGTGAGAATGGGCTCACCGGTGGAGAATGCCGCGCTCATATGGAAGTCGCGTGGCGCTCCGGCCGGTTCGATGGTGGCTGTGATCCGGTTGAGATTGTTGTCCGTCAACTGACGGCAGATTCCCGATACGAGCGGAATTCCGCTGGGACACATCAGTCCGATCAGCCCGCCGGGAACCTCCGCCGGGTCCGCGGTCAGCGCCCCCTCGGGAGGGGCCACCAGGGAGGCGGTGCCGTCGGGGCGCTGGATGACTCCGAGCTGCAGGTCGGTGTTGCCGGTGGAGACCTTCGTCTTGCCCAGCGTGATGGTTCCGGTGGCCGAGCTCGACGCTATGCAGGTCGCGATGGTGTTGAGGCCGTCCGCGGCCAGCATGGGGGCCGCGTCGACCGGGCAGCGGTCGAAGGGCGCCCAGTCGCCGTTGAGCTGGGTGGCGGCGGTGGCCGAGCCGGTGGAGAGCAGAGCGCTGAATGCCGTGAACGCCGCGAGCAGACCTACGCGGGTTCGATTGGAAACGGATCTCATGTCGTCCCCTCTGTCGGCCGCCGTGGCGCGGCCTCGTGCACGAAGTTGAGCGGTTCCGCAATGCGAGCCCGCACCGCGACGACTTCTCGACGGCGTTGGAGCCTCGGGTGGGCCCGGGGGCGGAGTATCGGAGCATCAAATTTCGGGCAGATTTCGTGACCGAATTGATCGAGGCGTGATGTTACTCGCGGGAAACCGGGCGACACAATCCGTCCGTCTAAGATTCTTTGCATCGCGCCCTTTTTGATCCGGAAATGAGCATCGGGACACCGTATCCTTGTCAAGGAATGCGCACCCGGGGGCAGGGAATTGCGCAGCGGCGACCGGAACCCCGCGTGCCGTGCGCACGCGGCCCCATGGGGGCGGGGGCGGCCGGAAGCCCCACCTCCACTCACGCTCGGACGGCGCGCAAATCAGCCACTCGGCCGAAAATGCTCAGCACAGAGCGGCCACCCACCATCATTCGCCGTGGTGAGCCGCCTGCGCGCCCGTTCGTCACGAGAGCCGACCGATACTGCACGCACCACTCGGGAAACATCTCCGGGCAGCGGAACGGCTTTGTTGTCATCGCCGGAGCACGCGGCCGAAATTCATTGTCCGAAAGCGCGTAGTGCCGCCCGACCTGCACGGAAGTCGCGCAGTGCGGCCGGGATGGGTGCCCCCTGCACTTCGATCTTGCGCAAGTGGTGTGCAGTGCCTGTTCGTTGGTCTATCTTCGTCGCGAACTTGGTACGCACCTGTCGGTTCGTGGGAGCGCTTTCCCCCCACCGCCTCACCCCACCACCGGGCGCCGAGAGCAAGGGGACCTGTCATGCCACATCTCATACGGCCGTTGGATAGCGAAGACCCGCTGGGGCCGCTCCCCCAGGAATTCGCGGCGATCATGCGGCCCGAACTGCCCAGTCTCATCAAGGAAATCGGCGTAGAGGTCACCCGGGCCTATCCGCAATACGCCCGACTGCTCGACGGCCCGAACGGGCAGGCCATCCGGGTGGGCGTGGAGCAGAGCCTCGCCTCCTTCGTCGATCTGGTGGCCGAACCCTCCTCCTCCACCACGCTCCGCGACGACATGTGCCGGCGCTTCGGACGGTTCGAGGCGTACGAGGGCCGGAGCATGGACACCCTCCAGGGGGCCTACCGGCTGGGCGCACGGGTGGCCCTGCGGCGGGCGAAGAAGGTCGGGCAGAGCTACCACCTGTCCCCCACCCTGATGCTCAGCTTCGCCGACGCGCTCTTCGCCTACGTCGACGAACTGGAATCGCTTTCCCGGGAGGGATTCCAGGAGGTGCAGTCCCAGTCGGGCGAGCACAGCGAGGCGTTGCGCCGCCGCCTGCTCCACCTCATCCTCGCCGGGCGCCCGGCACCCGGCAGCGCCATCGCCGACCTGTGCGAGCAGGTCGGATGGGCGCTGCCGGAAGAGGTCACGCTGATCGCCGCCCGCGCCCCGGCGGAGCTGGACCGGCTCCGCGCGGACCGCGATCTCCTCGTCGATCTCAGCGCGCCGCAGCCCCATCTGCTCATCCCCGGAGCACTGGACGACGCACGAAGATCCATGCTGGAACAGGCCCTGCCGGCCGGCCGCGCGGCGATCGGGCTGACCGTCCCCACGGCGCTGGCCTGCGAGTCGATCCGCTGGGCCCGCCGGGTCCTGGAGCTCGTCGACTCCGGCGTGATCGACGACGCACCGCTGATCCGCTGCGAGGACCACCTCACCACCCTGTGGCTGCTCTCCGACCCCGCCCTGCTGGACCAGCTCGCCCAGCGGGAACTGGCCGCCGTCGCGGGGATCAGCGCCACCCGCCGTGACCGGCTGGTCGAGACCCTGCGGATCTGGCTCGACACCCGGGGCACCGCGGCCCAGATGGGCGCACTGCTGGATGTCCACCCGCAGACCGTGCGCTACCGCATGCGGAGCCTGGAGACCATCTTCGGTGACCAACTCGTCAATCCCGAGAGCCGCTTCACCACCGAGGCGGTGCTGCGCGCGCTGCGGCTGCGCTCCCGCGCCACGGGCACATCCCCCTGATCCGGATCACGTTTGGCGCGGCGGGTCAACTTACCGGCGCGTAAGGCGAAATAGACGGTCAGTCCCAAACGGTTGCGACACGGAGACGTATCCGACGAGAAACCCGGAACCGCCTCCCGTAAACAGGAGGGCACCTGCCGCCCACCAGGCGACAGGCCCGTGCACCGCCTCCTGGCCAACCATCCGAGAGGGAACGCCCCATGACCGCCTCGCACCTCCTCGTCCCCGTGCCGATCCCGGACCGGGTCGCCGCGCTGATCGGTTCGTGCATTCCGCCGCACATCCTCCAGGCGGAGTTCGACGCCGACTGCGCGGCCCGCGAGGTACGCAGGTTCCGCGGCCCCCGGCTGGGCGTCGAGGACCAGGCCGACCGCGAGCAGGCCCTGTCCGACCTGGCCCGCGCCAACAAGATGCTGGCCGCCCACCACCCCGGACTCGCCGTGCTCCCGGGCTCACTCTTCTGACCGCCTCTCACCCCTCACCACCCACCTGCCCCTCTCACCGCGAACCGACCGCGGACCGACCGCGGACCGGTCCGACCCCGAACCGACCTCGGACCGACCGCGGACCGGCCTTGCGGGGCGCCCCCACTCCCCTTACCTTACTCAAAAGTAAGTTTACTTTGGAGTAAGGATCTGGCGTGGACGGAACCAACAGCGGCAACCTCACCGACGACCTGTCCGGGCTCGACTTCGCGGCGGTCGCACCCGAGGAGTTCGCCCGCATCGTCAAGCGCCTGTCCGCGAAGCAGCTCGCCGAGGTCATGAGGGGCGAGCTGCGCACCCGGATACTCGGCGAGGTCTTCGGCCGGATGAAGCAGCAGTTCCGGCCCGAGGCGGCGGGCGGCCTCACCGCGCTGATCCGCTGGAGGATCACCGGGGAGAGCGACGCCCTCTACGAGACCGCGATAGCCGACGGAGCCTGCCGGGTCACCCCCGGCCGCTCGGACGCCGAACCGCGCACCACGCTGACGATGGGGGACGCGGAGTTCCTCAAGCTCGTCTCCGGCAACGGAAACCCCGTCACCATGTTCATGACGCGCAAGCTCAAGGTCGCCGGTGACGTCGGCCTCGCCTCCGGCCTGACCCGCTACTTCGACATCCCGAAGGCGTGAGCGCATGAGCTTCTTCTCCCTCGCCCTGACCGAGGAGCAGCAGGACCTGCGCAACTGGGTGCACGGCTTCGCCGCCCAGGTGGTACGCCCGGCCGCCGCCGAGTGGGACGCCCGGGAGGAAACCCCCTGGCCCGTGATCCAGGAGGCCGCGCGGATCGGGCTGTACGGATTCGAGTCGCTCGCCGACCTGTACGGGGACCCCACGGGACTCTCCCTCCAGATCGCCAACGAGGAGTTGTTCTGGGGCGACGCGGGCATCGGCATGGCCCTGTTCGGCACCTCGCTCGCGGTCGCCGGAATCTTCGCCTCCGGCACCCCGGACCAGCTGGCCGAGTGGGTGCCGCAGTGCTACGGGGACGAGGACGACCCGAAGGTCGCCGCCTTCTGCGTATCCGAACCGGGGGCCGGCTCCGACGTCTCCGCGATGACGACGAAGGCCCGCTACACCGAGGCCGACGACTCCTGGGTGATCTCCGGTCAGAAGGCGTGGATCACCAACGGCGGCATAGCCGAGGTCCACGTCGTCGTCGCCTCGGTCGATCCCGCGCTCGGCGCCCGCGGACAGGCCGCGTTCATCGTGCCGCCCGGCACGAAGGGCCTGACGGCGGGCCGTACGGTCAAGAAGCTGGGGCTGCGCGCCTCGCACACCGCGGATCTCTTCCTCGACGAGGTGACCGTACCGGGGCACTGTCTGCTGGGCGGGAAGGAGAAGCTGGACGCCCGCCTCGCGCGGGCACGCGAGGGCGACACCGCCAAGAGCCAGGCGGCGATGGCGACTTTCGAGGTCAGCCGCCCGACCGTGGCGGCGCAGGCACTCGGCATCGCCCGGGCGGCCTACGAGTACGCCCTGGAATACGCCGGGGAGCGCGAGGCGTTCGGCAGGCCGATCATCGAGAACCAGTCGATCGCCTTCGCCCTGGCCGACCTCCGCACCGAGATCGAAGCCGTACGTCTGCTGATCTGGCAGGCCGCCTGGATGGCCCGCAACGACCGGACCTTCGACGCGGGCCAGGGCTCCATGGCGAAGCTCCGGGCCGGCGAACTCGCGGTGGCGGCAACGGAGAAGGCGGTCCAGATCCTCGGCGGCGCGGGCTACAGCCGGGAGCATCCGGTGGAGCGGATGTACCGCGACGCGAAGATCTACACCATTTTCGAGGGCACCAGCGAGATCCAGCGCCTCGTCATCGCGCGGGCGATCTCGGGTCGGCACATCCGCTGAGCTGAATCCGCCCTGATCCGGACCTGATCCTGACCTGATCCGGGCGGGATCCGGACCTGAGCCGGGCGGAATCCGCCCAGAATCCGTGTGATCCTCGTCGCGCCGAACGCGTACACCGATGGGGAACGGAGCCGTGGAATTCTTCGTCGGGCCAGGCCGGACGGAGATCGTCACCGAGCGCGTCGGGGCGTGTACGCAACAACGCCGAGGCCGTGCCACACGCCGCCGACGTGCGGCAACAGGGCCCGGATCGTCCGGTCGTGACGATGCGCGGCGATCGGTGACGACGGCGTGGAGAGCGTCGCCACACGGGACGACAGCGCGTCGGCGCCGCCTCGGGGCCGACGACGAACGGTGCCCGTGGTGGGCCCCACATGTTTGCCCGGTGCCTCTCCGGCCTCCCTGCCACTAGCCTCTTCACATGACCTCCACTTCGACCGAGCCGACGCCTGCCCGCCCGTTGGTTGAGCTGAACGCGGAGATCCGCGCTCTGGTCGCCGACGGCGGTGTGGTGTCGCCGGAGGGTCGCCGGGAGTACGAGCGGCTGCTCGTCGAATGGGTGGCGGCCGTACGGAGCGGATCCACGGACGCTGTCTGATCGCGGGTCCGCGCTGCCACCGGAAGCGGTGAGGGCCCGGGCGCAAGAGCATCCGGACGCAGGAGGAAGATCCGGACGCGAGGGCGGGCGCAGGGCTTCGGACGCGGGGGAACCACCCGCTCCGCGGGTCCGGCCGGGCGTCGGCGATAGTGATCGTCCGTCCGCGTCCTGACCCCGGGAGAACCTCATGACCGCCGCGTCACCCGCCGGCGCACGCCGCCCGTCCCTCCTGCTCGTCACCGATCTCGCGTACGAGGCCCGCGGCCGCCGCTACTGCGACGAGGACATCTACCTCGGCTCCCGGCTGCGCGAGTCGTTCGACGTCGCGCTCTGCCACCCCCGGGACGCCGCCGCGCTGCTGGAGGGCTTCGACACGGTACTCATCCGCAACAGCGGACCGGTGCTGCACCACCGGGAGGCCTACGACGCGTACCGCTCCCGGGCCGGGGAGCTGCGGACGCCGGTCTACAACCCGCTGAACGGGCGTGGTGACATGGCGGGCAAGGAGTACCTGGTCGAGATGGACCGGGCCGGCCTGCCGGTCATCCCCACGGTGGACCGGGCGGCGGCGCTGCCGGAGCTGCCCGACGCCCCCGCCTACGTGGTCAAGCCGAAGCTGGGGGCGGACTCGGTCGGGCTGCGTTTCGTCACGGCGGCCGAGGCGGCCACCGAGCTGGAGCGGGCGGCCGAGGGCTCGCTCCTCGTCCAGCCGCGCATCGACTTCCGCCACGAGGTGTCCTTCTACTTCATCGACCAGGACTTCCAGTACGCGCTGTACGCGCCGGACCCGGAACGGCGCTGGGTGCTGGAGCCGTACGCGGCGAGCGCGGCGGACCTGGAGTTCGCCCAGCGCTTCATCGCCTGGAACTCCCTCACCCACGGGATCCAGCGGGTCGACGCCTGCCGCACGGGGGACGGCGCGCTGCTGCTCGTCGAGCTGGAGGACCTCAATCCGTATCTCTCGCTCGACCGGGTCGGCGAGGACGTCCGCGAGGCGTTCGTCGCGCGGCTGAAGACGTCGATCGCCTCACTGCCCCGCTGACCACCCCCGTCCGGCCCGCTCCCGCATGCGGGGGCGTGGGGCCGGTGTGAGGGTGCAGAGGTGACTACTGCCAGCGAGCAAGCTCCCGCCGCGCAGAGTGCCGCCGCGCCGCCGCCCGTCCTCGACCGGCGGCGGCGGAACATCGTCTTCGCGACGATCGTGCTGGGCATGCTGCTCGCGGCCCTGGACCAGACGATCGTGGGCACGGCCCTGCCGACGATCGTCTCGGAGCTGGGCGGGGCCGCGCACATGTCGTGGGTGGTCACCGCCTATCTGCTGGCGGAGACGGTGGCCACCGTCCTGGTCGGCAAGTTCGGCGACCTGTTCGGGCGGAAGCTGGTCTTCCAGGTCTCGGCGATCATCTTCGTCACGGGTTCGTTCCTGTGCGGCCTCGCCTCCGACATGCTGCTGCTGATCATCTGGCGCGGTATGCAGGGCATCGGCGCGGGCGGCCTCATGGTCACGTCGATGGCGCTGATCGCGGACGTCATCCCGCTGCGCGAACGGGGCAAGTACCAGGGCGCGATCGGGGCGGTCTTCGGCATCTCGACGGTGATCGGGCCGCTCCTCGGCGGGCTCTTCACCGACCATCTGACCTGGCGCTGGGCGTTCTACGTCAACGTGCCGATCGCCATCGTGGTGGTGATCGCCGCCGCCCGGAACATTCCGTCGGTGAAGGCCGCCGGCCGGCCGGTCATCGACTACGCCGGGATCGCGCTGGTCACCGTCGGGGCGAGCGCGCTGATCCTGGCGACCAGCTGGGGCGGGAACGAGTACGCCTGGGGCTCACCCATGATCATCGGGCTGGTCGCCGGCGGGCTGATCGCCCTGGCGCTGTTCTGCGTGGTGGAGACACGGGCGAAGGAACCGATGCTGCCGATGCGGCTGTTCCGGAACCCGGTGTTCACGGTCTGCTCGATCCTCAGCTTCATCGTGGGCTTCGCGATGCTCGGCTCGATGATCTTCCTGCCGACCTATCTCCAGTACGTGGACGGGGACTCGGCGACGCTCTCGGGGGTGCGGACGCTGCCGCTGGTCGTCGGTCTGCTGGCCGCCTCGATCTTCAGCGGCAACGTGGTGAGCAAGACGGGCCGCTACCGGGTGTTCCCGATCGTGGGGACGCTGGTCATGGCGGCCGGGTTGTTCCTGCTGTCCCGGATGGGGCCGGGGACCGGCGTCTGGCTGGAGTCGCTGTACATGGTGGTGCTGGGGCTCGGCATCGGTCTGGCCATGCAGGTGCTGACAATCGCCGTGCAGAACACCGTCGAGTACGAGGACCTGGGCACGGCCACGTCGGGCGTGACGTTCTTCCGTACCCTGGGCAGCGCCTTCGGCACGGCGGTGTTCGGCACGATCTACGCCAACGCGCTGAAGCCGAACCTCACCGACGGCATCGCGCGGGCGGTGGCGGCGGGCGGCGACCCGGCGACCCTGGCCCGCGCCTCGCAGAACCCGCAGGCGCTGCACGCGCTGCCCGCCGCCCAGTCGGAACCGCTGGCCCTGGCCTATGCGGACACCCTGCACACCGTGTTCCTGTGGACGGTGCCCGTCGCCCTGATCGGCTTCGTCGTCGCGCTGTTCCTGAAGGAGGTCAAGCTGCGGGACTCGGCCCGGCTCGGGTCGACGGACATGGGCGAGGGCTTCGCCCAGCCGGGCAGCGGGGACTCGGCGAAGGTCCTGGAGTACTCCGTGGCCACGATCCTGCACGGCGCGGGCCCGGACACCGCCCGGCGGATCACCGCCGGGTCCGACACCCGGCTCGACATGGCGGGGGCCTGGGCGGTGATGCAGGTGGACCTCTTCACCAGAATGGTCGGCCATGCGGGCCTCGGGCTGATCGCGGCCCGGCACCGCATCCCGCCGGAGGTGCTGGTGCCCGTCTTCGACCGGATGATCGACGAGGGCTATCTGACGGGCGACGGCCGGATCTTCTCGCACACGGCGGCGGGCCGGCGCGAGGCCGCGGTGATCTCCGACGCCTGGGGCCGCTGGCTCAACGAGCGCCTGGCCGAGGACGGCGCCCGCCCCGACGACCGCCGGCTCCGGGCCACCGTGGACGTGATCGCCAAACGGCTGCTGGCGGAGGACCTGGCCCAGGAGCTGTCCCCGGCGGCCGGTCCCGGGGGGTCGAGGCGGGTGGGGGCCCCGGTCTGAGTCCCGGGCCGCCACCCGGCCCCGGTCCGAGGCCCGGGCCCGCTCCCGGTCGCGGCCGCTGCCGTGCGGGCGGGCTCAGTCGACGAAGACCGCCGTCGTGTAGACCCAGGCGCCCTCGTGCCGGACGAAGCGGCTCTTCTCGTGGAGGGAGTCGGGGCGACCGTCGTCGGTGTAGTGGGCGCGGAAGGTGACCGTTCCGGTGGAGTGGAAGGCGCTGCCCTCGGTGGTGTCCAGGATGTCCAGCCCCGTCCAGCGCATCGCGAGGTCGAAGTCGACGCCGGGCGGCCGGGTCCCGGGGTGCCAGGTGCGCAGCAGGTACGCCGCGTCCCGGACGACGAAGGCCGCGTACCGGGAGCGCATCAGGGCCTCGCAGGTCGGCGCGGCGGCGCTGCCGGAGTGGAAGCGGCCGCAGCACTCCCCGTAGGCGGCCGGCAGGCCGCAGGGGCATGGGGAGGCGGGGGTGATCCGCGCGGCGGCGGGCCCCCGCGGCCGGGAGGTGCGTCGTGACATGGGTCCATTGTGACGCGTGGTGGCGAGCTCGGGGTTTGCGGGTGTTGCGCGTGGCCGCGGGCTCAGGGTTTGCGGGCCACGCCGGCGTAGCCGGGGATCGGCTCGTCGCCCGGGACGTCGATGACCTCTCCGAGCTCCGGATGCCAGTCGGCGGAGAGCGAGACGCCCGGCTCGACCAGTTCGAGACCGTCGAAGAACGCCGTGAGTTCGGCGCGGCTGCGGGGACGCAGCGTCATCCCGCGCGCCTTGTACATGGCCCGTGCCTGCGCGGCGCCCTCCGGGTCGAAGTCGCCGGTGGTGTGCGAGAGCACGAGATAGCTGCCGGAGGGAAGCTGCTCGACCAGCTTGCCGACCAGTTCGGCCGCGCCGTCCTCGTCGTCGATGAAGTGCAGCAGGGCCAGCATCGACAGGGCGATCGGCTCGTCGAAGTCCAGGACCTTGCCGGCCTCCGCCAGGATGGTCTCCGGCCTGCGGGCGTCGGCCTGGATGTACTCGGTGGCGCCCTCGGGCGTGGAGCGGAGCAGCGCCGCCGCGTGGGCGAGCACGATCGGGTCGTTGTCGCAGTAGACGACGCGCGAGTCGGGGGCGGTCCGCTGGGCGATCTGGTGGAGGTTCGGCTCGGTGGGTATGCCGGTGCCGATGTCCAGGAACTGGCGCACCCCGCTCCCGGCGAGCCGGCGGGTGGCCCGGTGCATGAACGCCCGGTTGACCCGTGCCATGTCACGGCCCCGTGCGTCCAGGGCGAGCAGCTGTCGCGCCATCTGTTCGTCGACCGGGTAGTTGTCCTTGCCGCCGAGGAACCAGTCGTACATCCGGGCCGGGTGCGGCTTGCTGGTGTCGATCTCGATGGAGTGGGGTTCTTGCCCGGTCATGGCGCGCTCCGTGGTCGGGTGTCCGTACAGAGAGGAGGGGGTCTCAGGTGAGAAGGAAGTCGGCCTGGCCTGCCTTGGCTCCCTGGATGAACGCGGCGATCTCGCCGTTGGAGTAGATGAGCGCGGGGCCGTCCGGGTCGGCGGACTGGCGTACGGCGACCCGCCCGTCGGCGAGCTTCATGGCCTCGACGCAGTTGCCGCCGTTCCCGCCGCTCCATGGCTTGTACCAGCCTTCGGAGCCGAGGTCACCGGCGGGCATGCCGTTGTATATGTGGTTCATCACAGCTCCTTGCGGAAGTCCCGGAGGATTTCCTTCGTGCGTTGTGCAGTCGCGGCCTGAGCCGCCATGCGGTCCATGACTTCGAGGTAGGAGGCCACCTCGGGTCGGGCGTCGAAGTAGACGGCTCCGGTCAGGTACTCGCTGTAGACCATGTCGGGGAGTTCGGGGACGGCGAAGCGGAAGAGGACGAACGGTCCGTAGGTTCCCGGGTGGTGGCCGGAGGCGAACTCCGCGATCTGAAGCGTGACGTGGGGGAGCTCCGTGGCTTCGAGCAGCTTGTCGATCTGCCCGCGCATCGCCTGCGCGCTGCCGACGGGTCGCCGCAGGACGGTCTCGTCCATGATCGCCCACAGTCGGGGGGCGTCCTCCCTCGCCAGCAGGGACTGGCGCTCCATCCGCAGCGCCACATGGCGCTCGATGTCCTCGGGCCGGGTCTGGCCGACCGCTCCGGTCCGCATCACGGAACGTGCGTAGTCCTCGGTCTGGAGGAGTCCGGGCACGAAATGCGGCTCGTACATGCGCAGCAGGCTCGCCGAGCCCTCCAGGCTGACGTACATGCTGAACCAGTCGGGCAGGACGTCGTGGAAACGCTGCCACCAGCCCGGCTTGTTCGCCTCCTCGGCCAGGTCGACGAAGGCGTCGGCCTCCTGGTCGGCGATGCCGTACGCCTTCAGCAGCAGCTGGACGTAGGGGATCTTCAGCCCGACCTCGGCCGTTTCCATTCTGCGTATCGTCGCCGGGGCGACCCTGAGCACCTTCGCCGCCTGGTCACGGGTCAGACCGACACGCTCGCGCAGATCTTGCAGGCGCTTGCCGAGAACGACCTGGCCCACGGTCGGGGCGGACCGCGGTTCGCTCACTTCAGACCTCCCCATGCGCTGTTTTGCGAGCAGTGTGCCATGCGTGCGCCCCCAACGACACAGTCACTCTGGAAATTTCAGAGTGCCTCTTGCCAAGTGTCATCGTCAGGGGGAGAGTTGACTCCCGAACCAGTTCGCTCAGTCACGCCCGCCCCCGATCACCCGGGGAACGAAGCGTGACGCAGCCCCCACTGTGAGGAATCGGTCGTGGCACCTGGCAGTGCGCTCATCCCCCGGCTCATGGACCTCAGCCCCGGGACGGAGGCGCTCCGATACTGCTTCGCGCTGCCGGCGCACCCCGAGTCGGTGGCCGGTGCGCGCGAGCTGACGCGAGCCCGGACCGACGCCTGGGAGCTGGGCCGTGACACCGGTGACGCGGCTGTCCTCATCGTCTCCGAGCTGGTGACCAACGCCGTCGTGCACACAGCGAGCACCCGGGTGGTGTGTGAGCTGACCCGGTTCGGCAGACGACTGCGGATAGCAGTGCAGGACCAGGGGCACCAGCCCGGCGGTCCACGGCTGCGCCGCTCGTCCGACGACGAGCACGGCCGCGGTCTGCTCCTGGTCGACGCGATGAGCAGCGCCTGGGGTTCGCACGACGCGGGCAACGCCTCGGGACGCATCGTCTGGGCGGAGCTGGCGCCCGACGCCGAGCAGCCGTCCGGCACGGAGCGGCCATGCTGAAGAACGCGCTGGCCAGGCTGCGCTCGGCGCAACGGGCCCGGACGCCCGAGCAGGCCCGTGGCGGCGGCCGGGTGCGGCTGGTCCTGCCGGCCTCGATGTCGGCCACCCTGGGCTGTGACGCGGTCGGGGTGCCCGCCCGGCACGGCTTCCGCCTCATGTCCCATCTGCCGCGCACCGGATGCGTCTTCGCCGACGCGGACCGCTGGTGGTGGATCGTCCCGGCCGGCTCCGACCTGGACCTCGACTGGCCCGAGCAGGCGACGTACGCGCGCGACGCGGTCGTGCCCGGGGGGCGGCCCCGGCTGATCCACTCTCCGGAGGGACTCACTCCGTACACCCCGCCCATTCCGCTCTTCCTGATGGTCTGCCAGGTGACCGGGGTGGCGCCGAGCTGGGCCACGGCCGGCAGGCCGAGCGTCGTGTCAGCGCCGTAGTCTCCCTGGCGACCGGGCGGCGGGTCCCGCGTCGGAGCGAGCCGGGCCCGGTCAGGTCGGGCCCGTATCGTTCCGACGCGGGACCCGCGGGGTCAGCGCCTGTCGAGGTACGCGAGCCCCGGGTGGACCTCGACGTACCGGTCGAGCAGCCGCCCGGCCACTGCCGCGGAGTCGACCAGCGGGTGCAGCGCGAACGCCTGGACGGCCGCCGCGCGGGATCCGCTCTCCGCCGCCTCCAGCACCGCCCGCTCCACCGCTTTCACGGCGGTGACGAGGCCGACCGCGTGGTGCGGGAGGGGGGAAACGGCCACCGGGTGGGCCCCGTTGGCGTCGACGAGGCAGGGCACCTCGACGACGGCGTCCGCGTCCAGGACCGAGAGGGCGCTGCGGTTGCGGACGTTGAGGATCAACGAGGTCCGTTCGTTGCGGGCGACTGCCCGCATCAGGGCGAGCGCGACCTGTTCGTAGCCGCCGGACTCCAGGTCGCTCTCCTCCCGCTCCCCCGCCCCGGCGACGTCGCGGTTCTCCGCCATGTACGTCGCCTCGCGTTCGGCGCGGGTGCGGTCCCAGGTGGCCAGGGCAGGGGTGCCGGGCTCCCGCATGCGGGCGTAGAAGCCCTCCTGCTGTTCCTGGAGGAAGGCGCCGCGGGTCTGTTCGGCCTCCTGGTAGGCGGTGACGGCTTCACGGTTGAAGTAGTAGTAGTGGAGGTATTCGTTGGGGATCGCGCCCAGCGACCGGAGCAGTTCCGCGCCGAAGAGGCGGCCCTCCTCGAAGGATGCGAGCAGCTTCGGGTCGGCGAGCAGCCGGGGCAGTTCGTCCCGCCCGTCCACGTACAGCCCTCGCACCCACCCGAGGTGGTTGAGCCCGGCGTAGTCGATCCAGGCCCGGTCCGGGTCGGCGCCCAGGACGCGGGCGACGCGCCGCCCGAGACCGACCGGCGAGTCGCAGATCCCGATGACCCGGTCCCCCAGGTGCCGGGACATGGCCTCGGTGACGAGGCCCGCCGGGTTGGTGAAGTTGATGACCCAGGCGTGCGGGGCGAGGCGGGCGATGCGCCGGGCGAGGTCGAGGGCGACGGGGACGGTGCGCAGCCCGTACGCGACGCCTCCGGCGCCGACGGTCTCCTGGCCGAGGACGCCTTCGTCGAGAGCCACCCGTTCGTCGGCGGCGCGTCCGGCCAGCCCGCCGACCCGGATGGCGGAGAAGACGAAGTCGGCGCCGCGCAGTGCCTCGTCGAGCTCCGTGGTGGCGACGACGGCGGGGGCGTCCGCGGTGCCCCGCCCCTGTTCCTCCAGGACGCGGGCGACGGCGGTGAGCCGGTCCGCGTCGGTGTCGTACAGCGTGACCCGGGAGACGCGGCCCTCGGCGTGATCGCCGAGGAGGGCCCCGTACACGAGAGGCACCCGGAATCCGCCACCGCCAAGAATTGTCAGTTTCACGCTGCTCGATGGTACGGGCAGGTCCGGGCTCCCCGGTGCTGCCCGCGCCCATGCCCCCCGAGCGCGACGCGGCGGCCCCGGGCCCGTGGGCGTGATCCGGGGCCGCCGCGGCCGGAGACGGGGTCGACGGCGTGTCAGTAGCCGCTCCACCAGCGGACGACGGCCTGCCAGAGCCGGGCGGGGGCGGCCGGCCGGCGCTGCTGCGGGATCGCCGCCACCGGAGCGGGTTCGGGGGAAGGGGCCGGGTCGGGCACGAGGGGTGCGGCCGAGGCGGGAGCGGGTGTGGCTACCGGGGCGGGAGCGGGTGTGGCTCCTGGGGCGTGGGCGGGTGTGGGTCCTGGGGCGTGGGCGGGTGTGGGTCCTGGGGCGTGGGCGGGTGTGGCTCCCGGGGCGTGGGCGGGCTGCGCCACGGCCGCCTCGTGCCGGGGCTCGGGGACCTGCCTGGCCGGGGAGGAGATCTCCCAGGCGTCGGCCGGGCGGGCGGCGCGGGCCATCACCGAGAGCGGGTCGGCGTCCAGCTTCTGCTGGGGGCTGGGGGCGAACTTCACCGGCAGTTCGACCAGGTGGCGGGACATGATGTTGCCGACCCAGCGCAGCTCGCTCTCCCCGACACCGAGTTCCAGGTCCGGCAGGCGCATCAGGAGGGCGTCGACCCCGACGTCGGCGATGGCCCGGCCGATGTCCTGTCCGGGACACTCGTGGGGACCGCCGCTGAAGGCGAGGTGGGCGCGGTTGCCGCTCATGTCTGCGGCCAGGTCCGGGCGGATGGTGGGGTCGGTGTTGGCCGGGGCGATCCCGACGAGCAGGGCGTCGCCCGCCTTGATCTGCTGGCCGCCCAGCTCCGTGTCACCGACCGCCCAGCGGCCGAACACGGCGGTGAACGGCGGCTCGTCCCACAGGGTCTGCTCGACCGCTTCGGGGACGGTCATGTGCCCGCCGCTGAGCCGGGCGCGGAAACGCGGGTCGATGAGGACCATGCGCAGCACGTTGGCGATGAGGTTGGCGGTGGACTCGTAGGCGGCGATCATGACGAGGCGCAGATGCTCGATGACCTCGGTGTCGGTCATCGTCGCGGGGTGCTCGACGAGCCAGGAGGCCAGGTCCGGCGCGGATTCGGCGCGGCGGCGCTCGACCAGGCGCGTCAGCACGGACACGACGTGGGCGTTGCTGGCCACGGCGGTCTCGGTGCCGCGCGTCATGTCCCGGGCCGCCTGGACGAGACGCTCGTCGTACTCCTCCGGCATGCCGAAGATCGCGCACACCACCATCATCGGCAGATGCTCCGCGAACTGGCTGACCAGGTCGGCGGTGCCCTTCTCGCAGAAGTCGTTGACGAGACGGTTACTGAAGCGGTTGATGTGGCGGCGCACCCCGCGGGTGTCGATGCGCTCCATGCTGTCGGTGACCGCGCCGCGCTGCCGTTCGTGTTTGGCGCCGTCGGCGAACACGCAGACGGGCTGCCAGGTGAAGATCGGGGCGAGCGGGTGATCCGGCGCGACGCTGCCGTCCTGGAGGGCCCGCCAGCGCCGCGAGTCCCGGGAGAACTGGGAGGGCGTACGGGTGACGTGGAGGTTCTCGCTGTGGCCGAGCACGAGCCAGGCGGGCACGTCGCCGTGGAGCAGGATCGGGGCGACCGAGCCGTGTTCGGCACGGAGTTTGTCGTAGAGGCCGGCCGGGTCGTTCTCCGCCTCGGGGCCGTAGAGCCGGCGCAGTCCGCCGGGGCCGATGTCGAGGTTGTGGGCCGGGCACTGGGGCGGGGGCACGGCGCCGGGTTCGTGGTGGAAGGGGGTTGTCACAGGGGCTCCAGGGATCAGGATTCCAGGGCTGGTGCGCAAGTGGGCGGGACGGGTCGACGGTTCGCGGCCCGGTCCGGGCCGGACCGGGGGCAGGCGCCGCGGGATGGCGCGCGCCCCCGGTCGTGGATCCGGTCGTGGATCCGGTCGTGGATCCGGTCGTGGATCCGGTCGTGGATCCGGTCGTGGATCCGGTCGTGGATCCGCGGGACCGGGGTTGTCCCGAGGTTGGTGCGGTGTCAGGCGAGGGGGACGGCCAGGCTGTGCAGATAGCGCATGAGGGTCATCAGCACATCGCGGCTGGAGACCCGCAGCCGGGCGTCGCAGTCGATCATCGGGACCTCGTCCGGCAGGTCGAGGGCTCTGCGCAGGGCCTCGACCGGGTGGTGCGGCGCGTCGGGGAAGGTGTTCACGGCCACCACGAAGGGCACTCCGCGCTCCTCCAGCCGGCCGATGACGTCGAAGCTGACTTCGAGCCGTCTCGTGTCGATGAGGACGACCGCGCCGAGGGCGCCCTCGAAGAGGCCGTTCCAGAGGAACCAGAAGCGTTCCTGGCCGGGGGTGCCGAACAGGTAGAGGATCAGTTCCTCGCTGAGGCTGATCCGTCCGAAGTCCATGGCGACCGTGGTGGCGGTCTTCGTCTCCACCCCGGCGTTGTCGTCCACGCCGACGCCGGCCTGGGTCATGGTCTCTTCGGTCGTCAGCGGCCGGATCTCGCTCACCGAACCGACCATGGTCGTCTTGCCGACGCCGAACCCGCCGACGATCACGACCTTCACCGCGGCGGTGGCCGTGGTGGGAAGGACGTCCTCGCTGCGGGGTCCGGTGATCGTGTCAGAGTTTCTGAAGTCCATGCATCACCGCTTCGAGAAGGGACCTGTCGGGGAGCGTGGCACGGACGATCGGCGCACGCGACTGGATGAGATCGGTCGCGAGGAGATCGCTCAGGAGCGAGGTGACCACGCTGAACGGCAGGCTGAGGTAGGCCGAGATCTCGGCGACGGACAACGGCGCCTGGCAGAGCCGCAGAATGGCCGCCTGCTCGGGCTGGAAGGTCGGCGAGGGCTCCGCCTTGGCGACGACCATCGTGACCAGGTCGAGCGCGGACCGTTCACTGTCGTCGAGATCACCGGTGATCACGTACAGCCGTTCCGGATCGTGCAGGTCCGGATCGGCCTTGCGGCGTTCTCGTCGAGGACCACTCATCCGGACTGCCCGCCGTGGCGGGGCGGACTGGTCAGGTGGGCTCCGATCCGCACGACCATGTCCCGCATCCGGGCCCCGACGAGTCCGGCGTCGACGGTCTCGCCGGCCAGGACCGCGAGATAGGCGCCGGCCCCGGCCGCCATCAGGTAGAAGAACCCGCCCGTCACCTCGATGACCACGAGCTTCATGAGGCCGTCGCTGTACGGGATCTCGGTGGCCACGGCGGCGGCCAGGCTCTGGAGTCCCGCGCAGGCCGCCGCGAGCCGGTCGGCGACGTCGGGGTCGCCGCCGTGCATCGCGATGCGCAGACCGTCCGACGAGAGCACCACGATCTGGTGGATGCTCGGAACGTCGTCGGCCAGCTCCTTGAGCATCCAGTCCATGTTTCCCCGCTGCTGGATCACTTCAGGTCTCCCTTGTCCCACGCGTCATCGGTGTCTTCGCCGTGCTTTCGTTCCTGCGGTACGCCGTTGACGGCCTTGGTGAAGGCCTCCAGCCAGAGGCCGGGGGGCTTCTCCTCGCCGCGTCCGCCGTCCGCGCCCTCGTCCGCGCCGGGGTGGAACCCGTTGGCGGGAGCGGGGGCCGGTGGGGGCTGCTGCGGGAGGTTGTGCGAGCCGAGCGGGGCGCGGCCCCGGCTGCGGCGCTGCGGCAGCCCGTTCTCGGTCCACTCGGTGACCACGGGAAGGTCGTCCTCCATGGCTGCCGCGGGAGGGGCCTGGTGCGACGTGGCCGCGGGGGCTCCGGTGGAGACCGGTGCGGTCACGGACGGCACGGGGCCGGTGGCGGCGGGCTTGGACTTGCGCTTGCCGGGCGGCGGCACCACGTGCTGGAGCTGCGACATGTCCAGGGAGCTGGTGGGCCGCGAGGTGGCGCCGATGCCGTGGGCGATGCCCGGGGCGGGTCCGGTGGTGATCATGTCGCGCGGCACGATGAGGACGGCGCGGACGCCGCCGTAAGCCGACTGACGCAGCGACACCTGGAGCTGGTACATCCGGGAGAGCCGGCCGACGACGGCCATGCCGAGGCGCGGGGACTCCCCGAGGTCGTTCATGTTGATGCCGGCCTGCGCCTGGGCGAGCATGTTCTCGGCGCGGGCGCGGGCCTCCTCGCTGAGGCTGACGCCGCCGTCCTCGATCTCGATGGCGATGCCGGTCTGCACCTCGACCGCGGTGACGTGCACCCGGGTCTGGGGCGGCGAGTAGCGGGTCGCGTTGTCGAGGAGTTCGGCGCAGGCGTGGATGAGCGGTTCGACCGAGGTGCCGACGATGGCGACCTTGGCGATCGAGTGCAGCTCGACGCGCTGGTACTCCAGGATGCGGGACATCGCTCCGCGCAACACGCTGAACAGCGGTACGGGCTTGGGCCACTGTCGGCTCGGGCGGGCGCCGCCGAGCACGGCGATGGAGTCGGCGAGGCGGCCGATCAGCGCGGTGCCGTGGTCGATGCGCAGCAGGTCGTCGAAGACCTCGGGGTTGCGCCCGTAGTGGTTCTCCATCTCCCGCAGTTCGCTGGCCTGGCGGTTCACGATCGCCTGGACGCGACGGGCGACGCTGACGAAGGCGCGTTGAGCGGAGTCACGCCGCGCCTCCTCGTTGTCGATGACTTCGAGGACCTGGTAGACCTGCTCGCGCAGCGCCTTGGGCAGATGCCGGTTGGCCGCGTCCGCGTCGACGATGTCGCGCATCACTTCTTCGGGCGAATTGCCCACGCGCAGCCGCCGGATGGCGGCGGGCATGACTTCCTTGGTGAGCCGTACCGTCTCGGCGTCGTGCGAGAGGATGCGGTGTTCCAGGTAGGCGATGCGCTGTTCGTACTCCGCGCGCTGGACGCGCATGGCGCGTCGGCGGCGGTGCAGCGCCACGGTGAGTACGGCGACCACGAGCGTGGCGATCGCACCGCACACGGCGACTGGTATCCGCGCGGCCGGTGCGACCACGGCCGAGCCGGCGGCGGTGGCGCCGAGGAGCAGGGCCACGGGCAGCAGGACTACGCGGACGACGGGAACTTCTCTGTCGGTCGGCGGTGATTCAGCACGGACCATCTAAAACCCTCTGGCGGTTGATTCCGGGATGTATGCGCACGTGAGCGGAGACTCAGGAACAAGTGCTCGAATTCATCTCAACTCGACTTCACTGCGCGTGAGCTTAGCCAGATCAGAACAGTGCTTCGGCATATTCACCCAACCCCCTGCGGAAGCTCTCCGAGAGGAATACACTCGCCAGTTTCTGCACGCTGCGCTTCGAGACGTGCGCGGTGAGTGACGATGGCCGAAATCGCCTCCCTGAGGAGGCCCCCGGGCCCGGTGAGTCCGGGCATTCACCGCCGATTAAGGGCCTTTTCTAGGGCAAATCACCCTTGCATGGGCGACTTTCGTAGGGCAGAACAGGACAACGACACAAGTGATCGAACCAGATCGAAAGGCGCAGATTCCTGACCGACGAGCGAGTGACGCGCGAAAGCGCCGCGCTGACGCGGTTGCCAAGACCCTGGGCCGAGCCGCCGGGTCAGCGCCGGGCCCCGCCGAGGCGCCCCTCCAACTGGACGAGCAACTCGCCCAGCCTGGAGCCGAGTTCGTCGCGTGCGTCGCCGTCCAGACCGGCGAGTACCGCGCGTTCGTAGGCGAGCTGTTCGGGCAGGATCCGGTCGACCAGGGCCCGGCCCTCGTCGGTGAGCCGGACATGGGCGACCCTCCGGTCGCGGGCGTCGCCACGGCGCTCGACCAGGGCGCGGTCCTGGAGGGCGCGCAGCCGCTTGGTGACCGCGGCTCCGGAGGAGAAGGTCTCACGGGCCAGCTCGCCGGGGGTGAGCTCCCGGCCCGTCCTGCGCACGGCGCCGAGGAGGTCGAATTCGGCGCGGGTCAGTCCGGCGGAACGCACGGGGGCGTCCTCCGCCTGCTGGAGCAGGGCCGCGCAGCGGTTGATCCGGCCGATGATCTCCATCGGTCCGGTGTCGAGCCCGGGGTTGACGGCCTGCCACTGCCGGACCACCGAGGCAACGATGTCGTCGGTCACTCCGCTCCGATCGAAGGGGCGTGGGCCGCGGGAGGCGTATCGCCCCCGGGCCCCCGCCGTATGGCTGTCGCGGCGAGCGTACGGTGTCCGGCCCGCTCGGCCGCGAGAAGGCGCTGCTCGGGCAGGGCGCGCTGCCACCATTCGCCCGCGGCGGTGTCGCCGGCCTCGCGCAGTTCGACGAGGCTCGCGGTGAGCGTCCGGCGCGCCCGGTCCCGCGTCGCGGGCGCCGCCCCGGGGTCGACTCCGGTCCGTTCGGCGTCGGCACGGGCCCGGTCAAGGGCGTCGAGCGCCCGCTCGACGCGCCCCGCCGCCCGTCGGTTGGTGACCAGCGTCGCGGCCAGAAAGCCGACGACCGCTCCGAGGACGGTGTCCAGGACCCGGTCGCCGATGAGCTCCCCGGCCGGATGGGCGCCGCCGAACTCCAGGACCAGCAGGGCCATCGGGGTCACCGCGACGGAGCCGAGCCAGTAGTTGCGGGTGATGAGGGCCTCGGCGGCGAAGCCGAAGAAGAGGCAGCAGCAGACGAGGGCGAGCGGGCTGATCCGGGACACGGGCAGGGCGGCGGCGAAGACGAGCACGCCCAGGAGGTTGCCGAGGATGCGCTGGAGGGCCCTGTTCCACGACAGGGTGATGTTGGCCTGGTAGAGGGAGGCGGCGGTGACGATCGCCCAGTAGGGGCGTCCGACGCCGAGCGCGGCGCAGAGGTATCCGGCGAGCGCGCAGCCCGCCAGCGTGCGGACGGCGACCGGCAGCAGCGGCGATCCCGGGCCGAGGCGGCGGAGCAGGGCGCGCCGGGCCGCGCGCCGCCCCTCGGGGGCCCGCCGGGCGGCGCGCTCCGCGTCGATCCCGTACAGCTCGTCGGCGGTGCCGGGGGCCGGCGGCGGCGTGGGCACGGGGCCCCGGGCCCGGGTCAGCGCGGCCCAGGCGCGCAGCCGGTCCGGATCCACGGCTCCACCCCCGGGGCGCGGGGCCGCGAAGGCCGCCTCGGCGTGCACCACCAGGCGTTCCAGCGACCGGCGTACGGGGGTGGGGCGGCCGGAGGCGAGCAGACACTGCCAGGCGGCGTGCACGGCGGCCGCCGCCGCGTTGCGGGTACGGGGGCCGGGGTCGGCGGCGCACACGGCCGCGGCCTCCAGGGCGCGGGCGACGGCCCGGCGTTCGGGGCCCTCGCGACGGACCAGGGCGGGGGCGACGGCGACCAGCCAGGCGAACGCGCCCGCGCCGAGGGTCAGGGCGAGGTGACCGGGGATCTGCTCCGGGCGCTGCGGGGCGAAGAGGGCGGCGGAGCTGACGAAGGTGAAGATCACATGGCCGGGCGGTCCGATCCGGGTGGCGTCGCACAGCACTTTCTGGGCGGCGGCGAGCAACGCCCCGACCGCGATGAGCACGGCGGTCGATCCGGTGAGCGACGCGGTGACCAGGGAGACGGCGAGCGAGGCCGCCATGCCGAGCACCACGCCCGCGACGGCCCCGGCCCGCCGGGCGTACGGCAGGCCGTGACCGTAGAGCGCGCAGAGCGAACCGGCCATCGTGTACATCACGAGGTCCAGCCGGCCGATGGCAAGCAGCGTCAGCTGGGGTGCGGCGGAGGCGACGACCACGCTGAGGGCGGGCTTGAACCAGGTGTCCGACGGCCGCGAGAGCCGGAGGGCCGGCGGGAGGGCCCGGGCGGCGGGCCGCCCCGAACGGATAGGTGTATCAGTCACTCATATACGTTAGCAGGTATTACACTCGTAAATCACCTGGACCTCATGGGGCTCTGTTCGAGCGACGGCGACTCGGGCACACTGTCCCGCGGACAGCGCGACCCATATTCTTTGAATCTTCATGCACCCACTACGATGACGGGCGATGACCAGGGTGAGCACGCGGACGGACCGGCAGCGGTACCGCTCTCGCACGCCCCTCGCTCTGGGCTGGGTGTTCTTCCTCCTGGCCATGCTCTTCTGCTGCTCGGTCGCCACCTCGTCGGCCGGCGCCCCGGTGGCGGCGGGCCCGGCCGGGGCGAGTGCTGTCCGCGCTTTCACCCCGACGCCCGACGCCGCCTTCGAACCGGTCGTCCTGGCCTCCCCGGCGGACCGCGGGCTCGGGACGTCGTGCCACGGGGGCTCCACGCACACGGCGGCCGTCGTGCTTCCGGCGTCGTCCGCTCCCGCCGCCGTCCCCTCGCCCGTGACCTTCGTCCCCGCCACCCCGCTCACCGGCGCGGCGGCCATCCGGGGTCCCGCGCACGACGGTGTGCGTTCCGTCGATCAACTACGCCTTCAGGTCCAGCGGATCTAGAGGCCGGGTCCGCTCTCCCGCCGCGCCCCGGCGCCGGTTCACCGGGAGCGGTTTTCCGCATGCCCGCACCGCACCTTCCCCTTCATGCATCGCCCTGTATGCATCGGTTGAACGACGAGGACTCCCCATGGCTTCCGCCAAGAACCCGAACAACCCGGCCTCAGCGCGTCGCGCCAAGCTCGAGGAGGCGCGCCGCAAGGAACGCGCCCGCGAGCGGCGGGTCCGCGCCATCACCATCAGCGCGTCGGTGGCCGTGGTCGCCGCGCTGGTCGCCGGAGGCGGCTATCTGATGTCGCAGGCGAACGAGAAGGAGGAGAAGGAGAACCAGGCCAAGACCTCGCCGGTCACCGGCGAGCGCAGCTGGGACAAGCTGACGCAGGAGCACGTGACGACCAAGGTCGACTACCCGATGAACCCGCCCGTCGGCGGCGACCACAACCAGGTCTGGATGAACTGCAACGCCGACGTCTACACCGACGAGATACCGAAGGAGAACGCCGTGCACTCGCTGGAGCACGGCGCGGTCTGGGTCACGTACAACGACAAGGCCTCCGACGCCGACGTCGAGGCGCTCACCAAGAAGGTCAAGTCGACTCCGTACTCCCTGATGAGTCCGGTCAAGGACCAGAAGGACCCGCTGATGCTCAGCGCGTGGGGCAAGCAGGTGACGGTCAAGAGCGCCACGGACGACCGGGTCGCGCAGTTCTTCACCAAGTACGTGCAGGGCCCGCAGACCCCTGAGCCGGGGGCCGCCTGCACCGGCGGGCTGGACAAGTGACCGCCCTGACGCCTTCCGGCTCCACGCGCCGGATGGTCCTCGCGGGGGCCGCCGTGCTGCTCCTGGCGCTCGGGCTGGTGGCGCTGATGGTCGTACGCCCCTCCGCGGCCTCCCCGTCCGGGGCGTCCTCGGCGGCGCGGTCCGCTCCGGCGGAGGACTCCGTGGACGCGGGCTTCGCCCGGGACATGTCGATCCACCACCAGCAGGCGGTCGAGATGTCGTTCATCGTGCGGGACCGCACCGACGACGAGGACGTGCGGCGTCTCGCGTACGACATCATCAACACCCAGGCCAACCAGCGCGGCATGATGCTGGGCTGGCTGGAGCTGTGGGGGCTGCCGAAGAGCGCGTCCGGACCGCCGATGGAGTGGATGGGGCACACCCTCACGCCGACCGACGACGGTTCGCTGATGCCGGGCATGGCCACCGACGCGGAGCTGGCGGCCCTCACGACCGCGAAGGGTGAGAAGGCCGAGGTGCTGTTCCTGCGCCTGATGACCGTGCACCACCGCGCCGGTGCGGACATGGCGCGGGCGGCTGCCGGTGCGGCGAGGACGGACGCCATCCGGGATCTGGCGGCGGGCATGGTCCGCGGCCAGCAGTCGGAGATCGGCCTGATGGCGACCATGCTGAAGGACCGGGGCGCCAAGCCCTGAGCCGATCGGAGGGGGCGGTTCGGGCCGGACGGCCGGGACCGCCCCCCTTCCGTGACGCCTCCTCCTCCGCTTCCGCGATACCGCCCGTCCCCGCACCCCCGCCGGGCGCCCCGCATCGCATAGGCTCGGCGACGATATGAAGAGCATCCTCACTCCGCTGGGGCCCAAGGCCGACAAGGACACCGTGCGACGGCACAATCTGAGCCTGGTACTCCGCGCCGTACGGGACGAGGGTGAGCGGGGCGAGGCGACCCGGGCCGGAGTGGCCGCCCGGGTCGGGCTGACCCGGGCCGCGGTGTCCTCGCTCGTCGAGCAGCTGATGGACAGCGGGTTCCTCACCGAGTCGGGCAAGACGTTCAGCGGGCAGGCAGGCCGCCCCGGCACCGCGCTCAAGGTGGCCAGGACCGGACCGGCCGGGCTCGGCGTGGAGATCAACATCGATTACGTCTCGGTGTGCGTGGTCGACCTGGCGGGCACCGGCCGGGTCCGGCAGACCGAGCACCTCGACAGCCGGGGCGCGCCCGCCGAGGAGGCTCTGGCCCGGGCGGCCCGGATCGCGGCGCGGACCCTGGAGTCGGCGTACGAGCAGGAGTTGCGCCCGGTGGGCGCGGCACTGGCGCTGCCGGGTCTCGTCTCCGGCGGGTCGGTGCGGCAGGCCCCGAACCTCGGCTGGAACGAGGTCCCGGCGCAGGAGCTGTTCGCCGAGGCGCTGGCGGCCCTGCGCCCCGGCCACCCGGTGCTGCCGGTCGCCTCGGAGAACGAGGCCAATCTGGCGGCGCTGGCCGAGCTGTGGTTCGGCGGCCTGGGGGATGTTCGGAGCTTCCTCTATCTGACCGGGGAGATCGGGGTCGGCGGCGCCCTCGTCCTGGGCGGCGAACTGGCGCGCGGTGCGCACGGTTTCGCCGGGGAGATCGGGCATGTCGTGGTGGATCCGGCGGGGCCGGAGTGCCGGTGCGGTTCGCGGGGGTGCCTGGAGCAGTACGCCGGTCAGGCGGCGCTGCTGCGGGCGGCCGGGATCGAGGGCCTCGGCGGCGCCTCCGGGGTGCTGGAGCTGGAGCGGCGCGCGGGCGCCGGGGACCCGCGGGCGGTGGCCGCGCTCGGTGAGGCGGGCCGGATGCTGGGCCGGGTGCTGTCGGGCGCGGTGAACCTGATCGACCCGGACGCGGTGGTGCTCGGCGGGATCTACCGGGGACTGATGCCGTGGCTGGCGCCGCCCGCCGACGAGGAGCTGACCGGCCGGGTGGTGTCGGGGCTCTGGTCCCGGGGCAGCGGCCGGCTCCGGGCGTCGTCGGTGGCGGGCGACGCGGCGCGGGGCGCGGCGGCGCTCGTGGTGCGGGACGTGCTGGACGATCCGGTGGCGTACGCGGAGCCGTCCGGCGGCTGAGCCGGCGCCGGACGGCTCCGGCCCAGCCGGTGGGACGGGCCCGACGTCAGCGCACGGCGAGCAGGTGGTCCATGGCGAGCTGGTCCAGTGCCTCGAAGGCCATGCCACGTTCCGCGGCGGCGTCCACGTCGAAGTCCTCGTACGCGCTGCGGTCGGCGAGCAGGCCCGCCAGTCCCTCGCCGACGGTGGGGCGCGCCAGTTCGTCCAGGCGGGACGCGCGCAGGGCCGCCCGCACCTCGGGGTCGGCGCGGAAGGCGGCGGCCCGCTCCTTGAGGATGAGGTAGTTGCGCATGCAGCCCGCGGCGGAGGCCCAGACACCGTCGTAGTCCTCGGTGCGCGGGGGCTTGAAGTCGAAGTGGCGGGGGCCTTCGTAGCCGCTCTCCAGCAGGTCGACGAGCCAGAACGCCTGGCGCAGATCGCCCGCGCCGAAGCGCAGGTCCTGGTCGTACTTGATGCCGGACTGCCCGTTGAGGTCGATATGGAAGAGCTTGTCCGCCCACATGGCCTGGGCGATGCCGTGCGGGAAGTTGAGCCCGGCCATCTGCTCGTGCCCGGTCTCCGGGTTGACGCCGACCAGCTCGGGGCGCTCCAGGCGCTCGATGAAGGCCAGGGCGTGGCCGATGGTGGGCAGCAGGATGTCGCCGCGCGGCTCGTTCGGCTTGGGCTCGATGGCGAAGCGCAGGTCGTAGCCCTGCTCGACGACGTACTCGCCCAGCAGGTCGAAGGCCTCCTTCATCCGGTGGAGGGCGAGGCGTACGTCCTTCGCCCCGCCGGATTCGGCCCCCTCGCGGCCGCCCCACGCCACGAAGGTGGTCGCGCCCAGCTCGACGGCGAGGTCGATGTTGCGCAGGGTCTTGCGGAGCGCGTAGCGGCGTACGCCACGGTCGTTGGCCGTGAATCCGCCGTCCTTGAAGACGGGGTGGGTGAAGAGGTTCGTCGTCACCATGGGCACGACGAGCCCGCTGTCGTCGACCGCCGTACGGAAGCGCTTGACGATCCTTTCGCGCTCGGTCTCCGGCGCCCCGAAGGGGATCAGGTCGTCGTCGTGGAAGGTCACCCCCCAGGCGCCCAGCTCCGCGAGCCGCCGAACCGACTCCACGGGGTCGATGGCCGCACGGGTCGCGTCGCCGAAGGGGTCCCGGCCCTGCCAGCCCACGGTCCACAGGCCGAAGCTGAACTTGTCCTCGGGGGTGGGGGTGAAGCGTTCCGTCATCGTCGTCCGTCCGCCTTCGCCTGCCGTCGGGACGCCCGGCCGTCGGCCCGGCATCCCTATTTGTTCAGTGTCATGACTAATCAAGCACACCGCACCTCGACGAGGGAACCCCCCTGCCGGGCGAAGGCACCCCCGCCCCCCTGTGCAGGGCGCCGCTCATCCCGTAATTTGTTCGTGGCCCAGCCAAATGATCAGGCCGTCCCGTGCGAAAGAGGCTCCCCATGCCGTCACCCGCCGTCGTCATCGGCGTGGACAGCTCGACCCAGTCCACCAAGGCCGCCTTCATCGACGCGGCGACCGGCGAGCAGCTCGCCGTGGGCCGCTCCCCGCACGTGGTCACCGGCGAGGCCGGGGCCCGGGAGAGCGACCCGGAGATCTGGTGGCGGGCCCTGTGCGAGGCGGTGGGCGCCGGGCTGAAGGAGTCCGGCCTCCCCGCCCGGACGGTCACCGGCATCGCGGTCGCCGGGCAGCAGCACGGGCTCGTCGTCCTGGACGGGGCGGGCCGGCCGCTGCGCCCCGCGCTGCTGTGGAACGACACCCGCTCCGCTCCGCAGGCCGCCGCGCTCACCGACGCGCTCGGCGGGCCCGGGGCCTGGACGGAACGGACCGGGTCCGTGCCGGTCGCCTCGCTCACCGCGTCCAAGTGGCAGTGGCTGCGCGAGAGCGACCCCGCGAGCGCCGCGAACGCGGCGGCGGTCCGGCTCCCCCACGACTTCCTGACCGAGCGCCTCGCGGGCGTCGCCGCCACCGACCCCGGGGACGCCTCGGGCAGTGGCTGGTACTCCACCGCCACCGGCGCCTACGACCCCCATCTGCTGGAGCTGCTCGGTCTGGACGCGGCGCTGCTCCCGGAGGTCGCGCCCACCGGGGCGGCCAGGATCGGCTCGCTCACCGAGTCGGCGGCCGAGGCGCTCGGGCTGCCCGCGGGCATCGCGGTGGCGGCCGGCACCGGCGACAACATGAGCGCCGCCGTGGGGCTCGGGCTCGGCGGCGAGGGACTGCTGGACCACCCGGTCCTCAGTCTGGGCACCTCCGGCACGGTGTTCGCGGCCTCCCGCACCCGGCCCGCGTCCACCGCGCTGAACGGGTTCGCCGCCGCCGACGGCACCTACCTCCCGCTGGCCTGCACCCTCAACTGCACGCTCGCCGTGGACAAGGTGGCCGCCCTGCTCGGCCTGGACCGCGAGGACGCGACGCCCGGCGGCGAGGCCGTCCTGCTCCCCTATCTCGACGGCGAACGGACCCCCGACCTGCCGACCGCCTCCGGGCTGCTGACCGGCCTGCGCCACGACACGACCCGGCAGCAACTGCTGGGCGCCGCCTACGAGGGCGCGGCCGTCACCGTGCTGCGGGCCATGGACGAGCTGCTGTCGGCCTGCGGTCTCGACCCGCACGCGCCCGAGGTCGCCGCCCGCCCGCTGCGCCTGATCGGCGGCGGGGCGCGGGGGCGGATGTGGGTGGAGTCGGTCCGCCGGCTCTCCGGCCGGCCGCTCGTGATCCCGGGCAGCGGCGAGCTGGTCGCCCTCGGTGCGGCGGCGCTCGCCGCCTCGGCGGCGGGCGGCGGCGATCCGGTGGCGCTGGCGACGGTCTGGCAGCGGTCCGGGACGGACCGCCGACTGCCTCCGGTGGAACGGGACACGGGGACCTGGGAGCGGGTCACCTCGGTCCTGGAGCGCGCCTCCGGGCCCCTGCTCACCGGCCCCTGACGCCCCCTGGGGCCGGGGCCGCCATGTCCTCGATGAGATCGACGGCGCGCGGGGTGCCGCCCTCGCCCCGGGCGGCGACGCGCAGCCGCGCGGACCGGCGGGCGGTTTCCGGGTCGGTGACCAGGGCGTTCAGGGCCGCCCGCAGCGTCTCGGCCGTGGCGTCCGGCGTGTCGATGCGGCGGGCGACGCCCAGCTCCACCAGCCGGTCCGCGTTCATGAACTGTTCGGCGCCCTGCGGTACGGCGATCATCGGGACGCCCGCGAGAAGTCCGTCGCCGCAGCCGCCCATGCCGGCGTGGGTGACGAAGGCGTCCGCCTGTTCCAGGATCGCCCGCTGCGGGACCCACGGGTGCACTTCGACGTTGGGCGGGATGCCGCCGAGCTCGCGCGGATCGGTGTGCCTGCCGATCTGGAGCACGACGTGCCAGCCGGGCAGGTTCCCGTACGCCGCGAGGCACTGGCGGTAGAACTCCGGCCGGTGCGTGTACGCCGAGCCGAGGGAGATCAGCCGGACCCTCTCCGCGTCCTCGGGCCGGGTCCACCGGCCGGTGTCGGCCCGCGTGTCGAAACAGGGCCCGACGAAGGTCACCGTCCCGGTGTCGACTCTGTCGGCGCTGGGCTGCATGGCCTCGGGGATCAGCGCGAGGGCCCGCGAGGGAGGGCCGGAGAAGGCGTCCACGTCGAGGGTGGACGCCCCGCAGCCGGCGAGCCAGCGCGCGAACCGCTCCCGGTGCGCGGGGGCTCCGGGCAGCGCCCGCAGGTGCGCCGCGACCTCTTCCTCGTAGCCCTCCCAGGCCACGAACGAAGGGGACAGCTGCATGAGGGGCCGTCCCTGTGACTCGGCCAGCGCGCGGGCGGCGTAGGCGCCGATGTCGTACAGGTACAGGTCCGCCGGGTCGTGGTCGTAGGCGGCGTGCAGTTGGGGCAGGGCCTGCGTCGCCTCGTCCAGAAAGAGGTCCATCGCGGCGACGGGATCGGTCGGCCAGTTGTTGTCGACGACTGGCAACACCGAGGTGCAGGGGACGAGTTCGGCGCCGGTGGCCTCGATCCGGTCCGCCACGAAAGGGTCGTTGGCGTAGGTGACCCGGTGGCCGCGGGCCACCAGTTCACGGACGATGCCGAGGCCGGGCAGGACATGGCTGACGATCGGGACGCCGATCATCGCGATGTGGGAGCGGCGTGGGGACAAGGGTGATCACTCGCTTCGGGTAGGGGTACGGGGCCGGCGGAGGCCTCAGCCTTTGAGCGCGGGGACCTGGGCGGCCCGCAGCGCCAACTGGGCGCCCCGCCAACGGTTCCGGAGCAGCCGGTCGTGGCCGACGAGGACGACCGTGCCGGCGAAACCGGCCAGGGCGCTCTCCAACTCCTCGGTGAGGGCGGGAGAGAGGTGGTTGGTGGGCTCGTCGAGCAGCAGGACGTCGGCGGGCCGGCTGACGAGCCGCGCCAGGGCGAGCCGCTGCCGCTGGCCGGTGGAAAGCCGCGCGACGGGCACCGTCAGCCGGGCACGGTCGAACAGCCCGAGGGCCAGGAGCCGTTCGGCGTGCTCGTCCGCATCCCCGGGGAGCCCCCGGGCGTAGGCGGCCAGCAACGTCTCGTGCGCCGGACCGGGCGCCGGGTCCTGGGGGAGGAAGCCGATCCGGCCGCGTCTGACGACGTGGCCCCGGTCGGGCGTCAGGTCTCCGGCGAGGACGCGCAGCAGGGTGGTCTTGCCCGTGCCGTTGTCGCCCGTGATCAGCAGGTGCTCGCCCGCCCGAACCGTGAGGTCGACCGGGCCGAGTCGGCCCGCGACCGAGACCCCCGCGGCGTTGAGCACGGTGCCGGAGAGCGGTCCGGCGCGCAGCACGGGCGAGAAGCTCAACGGCTCCGGCGGGGCCGGGACCGGGTCGGCCAGCAGGCGGTTCAGCCGTTCCTCGGCGTTGCGGACCCGGCCGGCCAGGGACTGCTGCACCCGGGCCCCGGCCTGGTTGTAGGAGAGCTTGTCGCCGTCCTTCATCGGGCGGCCCGGAGCGACCCGGCGGGCGGTGACAGCCGCCGACTCGCGCGCCCGGTCGACCTCCTCGCACCACCGCTCGTGGCGCCGGCCCCAGCGTTGCCGTGCCGCCGCCTTCTCCGCGAGGTAGCCGGCATAGCCGTTGCCGTACCGGACGACGCCTTGCCGGTCCCCGTCCACCTCCAGGAGGCTCGTGGCGACGTGTTCGAGGAAGCGCCGGTCGTGGGAGACGGTCACGGTGGTGCCCCGGCGGCCGCGCAGGTGCTCCTCCAGCCAGGCCAGGGCGGCCTTGTCCAGATGGTTGGTCGGCTCGTCGAGGAGCAGCACCTCCGGAGCGGCCGCCAGCACCGCCGCCAGCCGGAGCCGGGCCCGCTCCCCGCCGGAGAGGGCGCCCAGGGCCGAGGTGCGGTCCACCTGCCTCAGGCCGAGGCCGTGCAGGGCGCGCTCCAGCCGGGCGTCGGCGTCGTAGCCGCCGCGCAGCTCGAAGGCGGAGACGGCCTCGCCGTACGCGTCGAGCGCCGATGTGTCGCCGTCGGTCATCGCCGCCTCCAGACGGCGCATACGTGCCTCGATCGCGCGAAGGTCGCCCAGCGCGCGGTCGATGACCTGCTGGGCCGTCATATCGGCAGGCAGAGGCTCGTCCTGGGCGAGGTAGCCGACGCCACCGTCGGCCCGCAGGATGACGCGTCCCCGGTCGGGGCTGACCCGCCCGGCGAGCAGCCGCAGCAGGGTCGTCTTGCCGGAGCCGTTCTCACCGACGATTCCGGTGCGCTCGCCCTGTGCGAGCGAGCAGCTCACCGAGTCGAGAACGGGCCTGCCGTCGAAGGCCTTGCTGACGGCGAGTGCGGTGATCTGTGTTGGCATACGGGCAACTCCGAAGCTGTCGTGGACGAAGCGGTGGTGGCGGCGGACCGCAAGGCCGGGGGAAAGCTTCGGAAGAGCATCGGTGACTCCACTAGTGCGACAACTGTTGCTTTAAGATGGTGCCATGACCCATACCGCCGGGCAACCGGATTCCCGATGAACGACGCACCGGCCGGCCCACCGCTACCCGCCCGCGCCGCCCAGGCACCGGACCGCCGGCCGGGCGGCCGCACCGCGCGCGTCCGTGCCCAGGTGCTCGACGCGGTACGCGCCGAGCTGGGCGAGCACGGTTACGAGGGGCTCACGATGGAGGGCGTCGCGGCCCGCGCGGGCGTCCACCGGACCACGGTCTACCGACGCTGGGAGGACGTCGGCGGCCTGCTCGCCGATGTGCTCGACGCGGCGGGCGAGGACGACTGGGGCCCCGCGGACACGGGCTCGCTGCACGGCGATCTGACGGCCCTCAACGACGAGATCCAGGAGTCGCTGGTCGTACGGCCGTCGATCCCCCAGGCGCTGATGGCCGCCTCGTTCCGCTCCGCGCGGGCGGCCGACGCCCAGCGGCGGCTGTGGGAGGACCGGTACGCGCGCTGCGAGATCATCGTCGAGCGCGCCGCCGAGCGCGGTGAACTGCCGCGGCACACGGACGCGCGGCATCTGCTGATCGCCGCCACCGCACCGCTCTACCACCAGCTGGTGCTCCTGCGGACCGCTCCCGATCCGCAGCTGCCCGCCCGAGCGGCGACCACGGCGACCTTGGCCGCCGCCGCGGGCGCGTTCGACCGTCCCGCACCGGAGGAGGCGGGCCCCAAGTGACCCGGTTGGGAATACGAACTGATTTTCCATAAGATCCGGCGATGATCACTAGAAAACGGCTGACGACCGGGGTGGGCATAGCGCTCGCCACCCTGGCCGCCGGTCTCGGCAGCGCGATCCCCGCCGCCGCCGACGAAGCCCCCGCCGCCCCCTCCCCCCAGGTCGAGCTGGTGCTCGACGTCAGCGGCTCGATGCGGACCCGCGACATCGACGGCCAGTCCCGGATGGCCGCCGCCAAGCAGGCGTTCAACGACGTACTGGACGCGGCGCCCGAGGAGGTGCAGCTCGGCATCCGGACGCTCGGCGCGGACTATCCGGGTGAGGACCGCAAGGTCGGCTGCAAGGACACCCGGCAGCTCTACCCGGTCGGCCCGCTGGACCGTACCGAGGCCAAGGCCGCCGTCGCCACCCTCGCCCCGACCGGTTTCACCCCGATCGGCCCGGCCCTGCTCGGCGCGGCCGACGACCTGGAGGGCGGGGAGGGTTCGCGGCGGATCGTGCTCATCACGGACGGCGAGGACACCTGCGGGCCGCTCGACCCGTGCGAGGTGGCCCGGGAGATCGCCGCGCGCGGCACCCACCTGGTCGTGGACACGCTGGGTCTGGTGCCCAACGCCAAGATCCGCCAGCAGCTGACCTGCATCGCGGAGGCCACCGGCGGCACGTACACCGCCGTCCAGCACAAGGACGAACTCTCCGGCCGGGTCAAGCAGTTGGTGGACCGGGCCGCCGAGCCGGTCATCACCCCGGTGGCGACCGAGGGGGCCGGGAGCTGTTCCGCCGCGCCCGAGCTCAAGCCGGGTCTCTACACCGACCGCGCGGAGATCGCCCAGCACCGCTGGTACCGCGTCGCCGTGCTGCCCGGTCAGGAGCTGCGCGCCTCGGCGAGCGTGGCCGCCGACCGTGCCGTGGACGACGACTACGGGGTGCTGCTGCGCGCGGTGACCGTGCACGGCCGGGAGATCGTCCGGGGTTCCGAGGCCGGGGCCGGCCGCACCGACGTCATCTCGTCCGGGCTGCGCTATCCGAAGCCCGAGGTGGAGGACGGCGACGACGGAGACGGCAAGCCCGCCGCCGAGACCGTCTGCCTCCAGCTCGCCCACTCCTTCTCCGCGCCCGCCTCGGTGAAGAAGTCACCCGGTCTGCCGGTCGAACTGACCGTGGACCTGGTGGACGGCCCGGACGACGCCTCCGACGTGGCGGCCTTCGGGCTCGGCCGCGGCTGGTGGCTCCTCGGCGTGCTCGTCCTGACCGGACTGGTCGCGGGCCTGCTGACCGGCTGGATCTCGCGCTGGCGCGTCGCCGTATGGAGGACCAACTGATGCACACCACCCCTCGCCGTACCCACGGCACAGGACGCGCGCTCACCGGAGCGCTGCTCGCCGGACTGACCCTGCTCACCTCGGCCGGCGCGGCGGTGGCGGACGACCCGTCGGCGAGCGCGAGCCCCGCCGAGGACGAGGCGGGCCCCACCGAGGCCGGCACCACCTTCCGCACGGCCACCGCGCTGAAGCAGGACCAGACCGGCATCGCCCACGCCTCGGCGGGCGACTACCTGTACTGGGTGTTCCCGGCCGACGCCGGTCAGCGGCCCACCGTCACGGCCACGGTGAAGCTGCCCGAGAACGCGGCCCGGCGCTCCACGTCCACCTGGCAGATCGACGTGTACGACGGGCTGCGCCGCCGCCAGGCCTGCATGTACGGGCACCAGACCAGGAAGGCGGCGGCCGACGCGGCCACCGTCGAGCTGTCCTGCGTCCTGCGGCCCGTGCGGGCCTGGTCCGAGCCGTGGGCGAACGACCCGCTGCCCGGCAGCTACTACGTCCGGCTCACAGTGGTGGACCTGCCCGCCGACGAGCTCGGACTGCCGGTCGGCGCCGAGGTGAAGGCGACCGTCCAGGAGCAGGGCGGGGCCCACGACGTGGACGGTGCGCTCTCCGAGCCGCTGGTGCCGGGCGTCTCGGTCGCCTCGGCAGGCGACGCCAGTGACACGGGTGACGCGGGCACGCCGCGGGTGCCGTCCGCCGGTGAGCCGGAGGACGGCTGGGCGTCGGGCTGGTGGACCGACCGCTGGCTGTGGACCGCGGGCGGCGGCGTGCTCGCCGCGCTGGCGGCCGTGTTCGGTTACTCGCTGACGCGGGGCCGGGGCCGGCCGGCCCACGTGCCGCCCCGCGTCTGAGAGATGTGGCCGCCGCTCCCCGGGTGGCGGCCTCCCCCGGCCTCGAAGATCCTGGCCCCCGACAGGGACGGGATCGTCGAGGCCGGGGAGGCAGGGCCGGTGTGGCAGTTCTTCGCGGACAATCCGTGGGTGGCGGTGTTCGCCGTGATCACGCTCGGCGCGCTGCTCGGCATGGTGCGCTTCGGCCCGGTCCGGCTCGGCGCGGCCGGCGTCCTGTTCGTCGGCCTCCTCGTCGGGGCGCTCGACGAGGACATCGCCGCCGCCGTGCCGGCCGGGGTCTCGGCACTGGGCCTGGCACTGTACGTGTACACGGTCGGCCTGGAGTCGGGTCCCGCGTTCTTCCGTGAACTGCGCGGCCAGCTCCCGGTGATGGCCGGAGCGGTGGCGGCCCTGGCCCTCACCGCGGCGGTGGTCGGCTTCGTCGGACACCGCTGGTTCGGCATCGACGGACCGTTCCTCGCGGGCGGATACGCGGGGATCGGGACCACCACCCCGGGTCTCGCAGCCGCCCAGGACGCCTCGGATGATCCGACGCAGCCCGCCGTGGGGTACGCCATCGGCTACCCGCTCGCCGTCGTCATCACGATCATGTGCGTCTCGGCGATCGCGGCCCGCCGCCACTGGACCGCCCGCCGGGACCCCGACCCGGGCCTGCCGGCCGCCCTCGTCACCCGTACGGTCCAAGTGGCCCGGAACGCGCGCTGGGCGGACGTGCCCGGCGTCGCCGCGCACCGGGTACTGGCCAGCGAGTACCGTCCCGCCGAAGGCGCGACCCGGGTCGCCCGGGAGCTGGGCCGCCTCTCCCCCGGCGACCAGGTCGTGCTGGTCGGCGGCGAGGACGACGTAGGGGCGGCGACGGACGCGCTCGGGTCCCTCGCTCCGCGCCATCTGCTGGACGACCGCAGTGCGGTGGACTACCGGCGGGTCCTGCTCACCAACCCGGACCTGGCCGGGCACACCGTCGGGGAGCTCGGGCTCGGCGAGAAGTACGGGGCCCTCGTCAGCCGGGTGCGGCGCGGCGACTTCGACATGCTCGCCCACGACGGCCTGCTGCTCCAGCTCGACGACCGGGTACGGGTGGTCATGCCGCGCGAGCGGACGGGCGAGGTCACCACGTACCTCGGGGACACCGAGGCGAAGGTCAGCGAGGTCAGCGCGGTCAGCCTGGGCCTCGGTCTCACCCTGGGCTTCCTCGTCGGCATCCCCTCTCTCACCCTTGGCTCCACCACGCTCGCCCTGGGCACGGGGGCGGGACCGCTGGTGGTGGGGATGGTCCTCGGCCGGCGCCGGCGCACCGGCCCGCTGGTGTGGACCCTGCCGACCCGCGCCAACCTCACCCTCCGCCAGATCGGGCTGCTGCTCTTCCTCGCCGTCGTCGGGCTCACCTCGGGCTACTCGTTCCGGGAGAACGCCTTCTCCCTCTTCGGGCTGAAGCTGGCGGCCGTGCTGGCGATCGGCGCGGTCGTCAGCTACGCCCTGATGGTGCTGGTCGCGAAGGCGCTGGGGCAGAGCCGGGAGCGGACGATGGGGCTGCTGTCGGGCTACGTCGGCAACCCGGCGATCGTGGCGTACGCCAACAGCCGGGCGAGCGACAGCCGGATCAACAACGGCTACTCGACGCTGTTCGCGCTCGCCATCCTGGTCAAGATCGTCTGCATCCAGCTGATCGTCGGTCTCTGAACCGCGCCGCCCGAGCCGGACCTACGCTGAGCCCTTCACGGTCCTGGCGGAGGGAGACGGAATGGGCGGGACGACGACGTACGTACGGTTCCAGAGCACCGTACGGAGCCCCCGGGGCCACTTCCCCGGCATCTTCGCGCTGGCCAACGGCCTGGCCCGGGAGGGCCGCCTGACCGAGGAGCAGCACCGCTTCTGGCGGGCGGCGAACGACTGGTACGACGCCGCCTACACCGACCCCTCGCGGATCGACCCGACGGTGTACGACCCCGGGGTCAACCCTGGGGCGGTGGCCTGGTTCAAGGGGACGGCGGCCCATTTGCTGGACAGGATCCCCGGTTACCTCGCGCTGCTGACCGCGCACGGAGTGCCGTGCGTGCGGCTGGAGTCGGCGGATCCCGGCCGGATCGTGTACGAGGACGAGCACCAGGTCGTCGTGGTGCCCCGCTCCGGGAGCACCCGTCCGGCCACTGTCCTCGACCCGCCCGCGCCGCACGGCACCTGACGGATTCCGGCCACGCCTGCCGTCGCCCTGGTGGAGCGCTGCCACCATCCTGTTCGATGGTGCTCGAACAGTCGCGCGCCGGCAGTGGCGTGCCCCAGGGAGCGGAGTTCCTCGATGTCCACGCAGACCGGCCCGGCACGCGACACCCAGCCTCGCGGCCATGCGTTCGTGCCGGGGCCCAAGGGGCTGCCGCTCGTGGGGAACCTGCCGCAGTTCGGCAAGAACCCTCTCGCCTTCTTCGAACTCCTGCGTGGCCACGGGGACCTGGTGCGCTGGCGGTTCGGACGCAACCGGTGCGTCTTCCTCGCCGACCCGGCCCTGGTGGGCGAGCTGCTCACGGAGACGGAGCGCACCTTCGACCAGCCGAAGCTCGGCATCGCGTTCCGTACGGTGCTGGGCAACGGGATGCTCGTGGCGCGGGGCCGGGACTGGCGGCGCAAGCGCTCGCTGGTGCAGCCCTCCGTGCGGCCCAAGCAGGTCACGTCGTACGCGGCCACGATGGCGGGCTGTGCGGTGGAGCTCGCGGACAGCCTGGCGGACGGCCAACGGGTCGACGTCAAGCGGGAGATGTCCGCACTGACCCAGAAGATCGCGGTACGCACGATCTTCGGGGTGGACACCCCCGCGGACTCCGAGGCGATGGGCCGGGCGATGGACGTCGCCCAGATGGAGATCGGCAAGGAGTTCGCCGGGCTCGGGGCACTGCTGCCGGACTGGGTGCCGACACCGGGCCGGGCGCGGATCAGGAAGGCCGCGGCCGTCATCGACGCCGAGGTACGCCGGGTCGTCGCCCGGCACCGGGGCGGCGAGGAGGAACGCCCCGACCTGCTCAGCCGGTTGCTCACCGCCGTCGACGAGAGCGGGACGCACCTCAGCGACGAGGAGATCCGGGACGAGGCGGTCACGCTGTACATCGGCGGCCATGAGACGACGAGCACGACGCTGGTGTGGGCGTGGTACCTGCTCGCCCGCAACCCCCGCGTCCGCGACGCGCTCGCCGAGGAGCTGGACCGGGTACTCGGCGACCGGGAGCCCGGCTTCGACGACTACGCACAACTGGCCTACGCCCAGGCCGTGGTGAAGGAGACCCTGCGGCTGTTCCCGGCGATCTGGCTGATCACCGGGATCGCGAAGGAAGGGGCGACGATCGGCGGTCTGCCGGTCGAGGAGGGCACCCGGGTGTGGAGCAGTCAGTGGGCCACGCACCGCGACGCCCGCTGGTTCCCCGAACCGGAGGAGTTCCGGCCCGAACGCTGGGACGCCGAGGACGGGGACGAGATCCCGGAGTACGCGTGGTTCCCGTTCGGTGGGGGTCCCCGGGTCTGCATCGGCACGCGCTTCGCGATGGTGGAGTCCGTCCTCCTCCTCGCCGTGCTGGCCCGCCGATTCACCCTGGACGTGGACCCTGGCGAGATCAGGCCGCTGACGGGTCTGACGCTCCAGCCGGACCGGGACGTGCTGGCGACGGTCCGGGCGCGGTAGGGCCTCTCGTCCGGATTCGGATCATGCCCGGCTCCCCTCCGGGAGCCGGGCGGCGCGACCTCAGTCCTGCGGAAGCCACTTCTTCCAGACGTCCGGGTGGCGCTCGATCCAGCGCTTCGCCGCCTCCTGGGGGTCGAGCTTCTGCGAGGCGATCATCTCGGAGACCTCGTTCTGGTCCTTCTCCGACCAGTGGAACTTCTTCAGGAACGCGGACGCCTCGCCGCCGCGCTCGGCGAAGTCGGCGTTGAGGAACTTCTGCAGCGGTGTGGTCGGGTACGCGCAGTCGATGTCCGCCGGGTCCTTGGCCGCGCACGCGTCGGTGTACTCGGGGAGTCTCACCTCGACCATCGGCACCTCGTTGAACAGCCACTGCGGCTGGTACCAGTAGCTGAGGAAGGGCTTCTTCTCCTTGGCGAACTGCTGGATCTGGGTGATCTGGGCCGCCTCGGAGCCGGCGAAGACCACCTTGTAGTCCAGGTCCAGGTTCTTCACCAGGGCCACGTCGTTGGTGACGTAGGAGGGCGAGCCGTCCATCAGCTGGCCCTTGCCGCCGCTCTCGGCGGTCTTCAGCTGGTCCGCGTACTTGTCGAGGTTCTTCCAGTCCGTGACGTCGGGGTGCTCGTCCGCCCAGTACTTCGGCACGTACCAGCCGATGTGGCCGGTGACCCCGAGGTCGCCGCCCCGGACGATGGTCTGTTTCTCGTCGACGTACAGCTTCTCCTGGTCCGGGTGGCCCCAGTCCTCCAGGATCGCGTCGACGCGGCCCTGGCTGAGGGCGTCCCAGGCGGGGACCTCGTCGGTCTGGACGAGGTCGACGCGGTAGCCGAGCTTCTCCTTGAGGAGGTGCTCCGCCACGGCGACGTTCGCCTGGGCGCCGACCCAGGACTGCACGGAGAGCGTGACCGTCTTGACGCCGGCGGGGGCCGCGAAGGGCGAGGCCTGCTTGGTCATGTCGGCGGCGCCGCAGCCGGCCGTGACCAGCAGGGCCCCGGCCGAGGCGAGCGCCACGAGCAGGCGGGTGCGGGAGCGGTTCATCTCAGCTCTCCTGTCGCTGGCGGCGGGTGGTGGGCTGGGTGACCCGGTCGAGCATCAGGCCGAGGCAGACGATCGCCGCTCCGGCGACGAGGCCGGTGGCCAGGTCGCCCTGGGCGAGGCCGAGGACCACCTCGTAACCGAGCGCACCCGATCCGACGAGTCCGCCGATGATGACGACGGCGAGGACCAGGACGACCGCCTGGTTGACGGCGAGCAGCAGGGCGGGCCTGGCCAGTGGGATCTGGATCTGGCGCAGTTGCTGGCCGCGGGTCGCGCCGAGCGAGCGGGCGCACTCCATGGCCGCCGGGTCGACGCCGCGCAGGCCCTGGGTGGTGATGCGGACGACGGCGGGCAGCGCGTAGATCACGGCGGCAGCGGCGGCGGGGGCGCGGCCGACGCCGAAGAGGGCGACGACGGGGATCAGGTAGACGAACTGCGGCATGGTCTGGAAGACGTCCAGGACCGGTCGCAGCAGCCGTTCCAGGCGTTCGCTGCGGGCCGCGCCGACGGCGACGCCGAAGCCGAGGACCAGGGTGACGGCGACGGCGGCGAGCACCTGGCTGAGGGTGTCCATGGACGGCTCCCACACGCCGAGTACGCCGATCGCGGCCATGGCGAGGACGGCGGTGGCGGCGGTGCGCCAGGTGCCGATGGTCCAGGCGAGGGCGGCGACGATCAGCAGCACCGACCACCAGGGCAGGCCGGTGAGCCCGCTGCGCAGCGGGTTGAGGACGCCGCTGGTGAAGTGGGAGGCGAGGTCGGCGGTCCCGCCGACGACGGGCACCCCGGTGTAGAGGTGGTCGACCATCCAGTCCTTGGCGGTGTTGACCGGTCCGGCGATGGCCACGGTCACGTCCTCGGGCCACACCCGGCCGTCGGTGGCCCGTCCGACGACGGCGACGGCAGCGGTGACCACGGCGGCCAGGGACCAGCCGCGCCAACCGCGCAGCAGGGCCGGACCGGTGGGCTCGGCGCCGATGCGGCGGCCGGCCGCCTCCGTCGTGCGGTCCAGGACGACGGCCAGCAGCACGATCGGGATGCCCGCGGCGAGCGCGGCGCCGACGTCCACGGAGGACAGCGCCTGGTAGACGCGGTCGCCGAGGCCGCCCGCGCCGATCACGGAGGCGATGACGGCCATGGAGAGCGCCATCATGATGGTCTGGTTCAGGCCGAGGAGGAGTTCCTTGCGGGCCAGCGGGAGCCGGGCGCTCAGCAGCCGCTGCCGTCCGGTCGCGCCGAGCGAGGCGACGGCCTCCATCACGCCGGCGTCCGCGCCGCGCAGGCCGAGCGCGGTGAGCCGGGCCATCGGCGGAGCCGCGTAGACGACGGTGGCGAGGACGGCTCCGGGCACGCCGATGCCGAAGACCAGCACCACGGGGAGCAGATACGCGAAGGCGGGCAGCACCTGCATGGTGTCGAGCACCGGGCGCAGGACGCGGAACGTGCGGTCGGACAGGCCGGCCGCCAGTCCGAGGAGCAGTCCGAGCACGACGGAGGCGAGGACGGCGACGGCCATCAGCGCGAGCGTCTGCATGGTCGGCACCCACATGCCGAGCAGCCCGCAGACCAGGAACGAGACGGCAGCGGTGAGGGCGAGCCGGATCCCCGCGACGCGCCAGGCGACGGCGGCGGCGAACACGGTGACGCCGGCCCAGCCGAGGGCCAGGAGGACCAGGTAGACCCCGCGTACGGAGAGCACGACGGCGTTGCTGATGTGGCCGAAGAAGTAGAGGAACAGCGGATGGCTGTCGCGGTTGGTGACGATCCAGTCCGTCACGTCGCCAAGCGGCGCGGAGAGGTCGGCGGTCAGCGCGTCGGGCCAGACGCCGCCGCCCCAGCGGCCGTGCACGAGAGGGACGACGACGACGGCGACGAGCGCGAGCAGCAGGAGCTTCGCCGCCGCCGGGCGGTCGCGGAGTACGGCCAGTGGTCCCCGGCGCGCGCCCGCCTGCGCGGGGCGGGCCGGGGTGGCCTGTGCGGTGGCCATCAGAGGGTCACCTCGCGGAAGCCGTCCGGAGCGTCGGGGCCGGCGGGGATGTCCGGGGCACCGGACGCGGAGGCGGTCGCGTGGCCGGGTCCGGTCGTTCCCGCGACGACGTCGAGCAGGCCCGCGTGGTCGACGACGCCGACGAGCCGGCCGCCGTCCATCACCCGGGCGGCGGGGTCGCCGGAGCGGGAGACCGCCTCGATGGCCTCGGAGACGGTGGCCCCGGGGCGTACGGCCGGGCCGCGCTCGCTCTCCCCTGCGAGCGCGGGCCGCATGGCCGTGGCGACGGTGAGGACCTGCTCACGCGGCACGTCGCGGACGAACTCGCGCACGTAGTCGTCGGCGGGCGAGCCCACGATCTCCTCGGGGGTGCCGAGCTGGACGATGCCGCCGTCGCGCATCAGCGCGATCCGGGTGCCGAGGCGCAGTGCCTCGCCGAGGTCGTGGGTGATGAAGACCATGGTGCGGCCCTCCTCGCGGTGCAGCCGGACCACCTCGTCCTGCATCTCGCGGCGGATCAGCGGGTCCAGCGCGCTGAACGGCTCGTCGAAGAGGAGGACGGACGGGTCGACGGCGAGCGCGCGGGCGAGCCCGACGCGCTGCTGCTGGCCACCGGAGAGCTGCGACGGTCGGCGGTCCTCCAGCCCCGCGAGACCGACCTTTGCCACCAACTCCGCTGCCTTGGCCCGGCGTTCGGGCTTGCTCAGGCCCTGGATCTCCAGGCCGTAGGCGACGTTGTCCAACACCGTGCGGTGCGGCAGCAGTCCGAAGTGCTGGAAGACCATTGCCGCACGGTGGCGGCGCAGTTCGCGCAGCCGGGAGCGGTCCATCGCGAGGACGTCCTCGCCGTCGATGGCGATGGTGCCGCTGGTGGGCTCGATCAGCCGGGTCAGACAGCGTACGAGGGTCGACTTGCCGGAGCCCGACAGGCCCATGACGACGAAGACCTCACCCTTGCGGACGTCGAAGGAGACGTCGCGCACGGCGGCGGTGCAGCCGGTGGCGGCACGCAGTTCGGCGGGCGGGAGCGCGGCGTGCTCGCCGCCGGGGATCCGGTCGGCCTTGGGGCCGAAGACCTTCCAGAGGTCGCGCACGGAGAACACGGGGTTCTCGTCGGTGGCGGTGGTTCCGGCGTTCCCGGCGGACGCGGCGTTCCCGGCGGGCCCGGGGGCCTTGGCCTTATCGGCGGGCCCGGTGGCCTTGGGGGTCTCGGTTCCGGTCATCGGACATCGCCTCCGGTGCTGGTGCTGGTGGCCGGCGCGGTGTCACGCGCCCGGTCCGCGAGGAGTTCGGCGCACTTCTCGCCGACCATCAGGACCCCGATCATCGGGTTGACGGCCGGCATGGTCGGGAAGACGGAGGCGTCGGCGATCCGGATGCCTTCCAGGCCCCGAATGCGCAACTGCGGGTCCACGACGGCCTGCTGGTCGTCGGCCGCGCCCATCCGGCACGTGCCGGCCGGGTGGTAGACGGTGTGGGCGACCTTGCGGGCGTACTCACTGATGTCCTCGTCCGAGGTGACCTCGGGCCCGGGGCAGACCTCGCGCTTCAGCCAGTGGGCCAGCGGTTCGGTGGCCGCTATCTCACGGGCGAGCTTGATGCCGTCGACCAGGGTGCGCCCGTCGTGGTCGTCCTCGTCGGTGAAGTAGCGGAAATCCAGGGCCGGTTTGACCTCGGGGTCGGCGCTCGTGAGGTAGAGGCGGCCCCGGCTGCGCGGCTTGGGGATGTTCGGGGTCATCGACACCCCGTGCTCGGGCTTCTCGTAGCCGAGCCGCTCCGGGTTGTCGGTGAACGGGATCTGGTAGAAGTGGAACATCAGGTCCGGGCCCCGGGATCCGGGGTCGCGGCGCACGAAAAGTCCCGCGTCGGAGTCCATCGCGGAGTTCTCCGGGATGGGCCCGTCGGTCTCCCAGACGATGACGGACTCGGGGTGGTCGAGCAGGTTCTCGCCGACGCCGGGGAGGTCGTGGCGTACGTCGATGCCCAGTGCGGCCAGGTCCTCGCGCGGACCGATCCCGGAGTGCAGCAGCAGCCGGGGGGTGTCCACCGCGCCCGCGCAGACGATGACTTCGCGGGCGGCGCGCAGCAGTATCTCCTCGCCGTCCTTCGTTCGCACGTGTACGCCGGTGGCGCGGGTGCCGTCGAACTCCAGCCGGTACGCCCAGGTCTCCAGCAGAATGCGGAGGCCGGGGCGGTCGCCGGCCTCGATGTGGGGGTGGAGGTAGGCGACCGAGGCGGAGGAGCGTTTGTTGTTCTCGGGGTGGTAGGCGAGGTCGAAGAAGCCGACGCCCTCGTGGAACGGCTTGCTGTTGAAGCTGTCCACGCGCGGGACCCCGGCCGCCTGCTGGGCGGCGTCGACGAAGTCGCGGGCGATGGCGTTGCGGTCCTTCTCGTCGACCGGGACGATGTTGTTGCGCAGCTTGGCGAAGTACGGGTCCATCGCGGCCGCGCTCCAGCCCTCGGCGCCCGCCTCGGCCCACTCGTCCCAGTCGCCGGGCAGCGGCTTGAAGCTGATGAGGGTGTTGTGCGAGGAGCAGCCGCCGAGCACCCGGGCCCGGCTGTGCCGGATGTGGGAGTTGCCGCGCGGCTGTTCGGTGGTGGGGTAGTCGTAGTCCAGGTCGCCGCCGAGCAGGCCGAGCCAGCGGCGCAGGGTCAGCACGTCGTCGCGGCCGAGGTCGGTGGGGCCGCCCTCGATGACCGTGACGGTGACGTCCGGGTCCTCGGTGAGCCTGGAGGCGATGACTGATCCGGCGGTGCCGCCGCCGACGATCACGTAGTCGGCCACGGGGCCGTCGGGGACTGCGGTGCTGCGGGGGGTGGAAGGCATCGGTCACTGCTCCTTCTGCAAGGTTCGTGCGTGTACGTGATGCTGCGAACAGCCGGGCGGGGGAACGGGGTTGAGTGTTTCCGTGCCCCCGCGGACGTCAGCCGGCGAACCAGCGCTGGGGGCGCGGGTTCAGGTTCTGGTAGATGTGCTTGGACTCGCGGTACTCGGCGAGCCCCGTCGGGCCGAGCTCGCGCCCCGTGCCGGACTTTCCGAAGCCGCCCCATTCGGCCTGCGGCAGGTAGGGGTGGTAGTCGTTGATCCAGACGGTGCCGTGGCGCAGCCGTCCGGCGACCCGGCGGGCCCGGCCCGCGTCGGTCGTCCAGACGGCGCCCGCGAGGCCGTAGTCGGTGTCGTTGGCCAGCGTGATGGCCTCTTCCTCGGTGCGGAAGGTCTCGACGGTGAGGATCGGGCCGAAGGTCTCCTCGCGGACCACCCGCATCTCGCGGTGGCAGCCGTCGAGGACGGTCGGCCGGTAGAAGTAGCCGCCCTCGGGCCGTACGTCACTGGGGGCCGGGCGTTCGCCGCCGGCCCGGACGATCGCGCCCTCCTCGCGGGCGGAGGCGACGTACGCCTCGACCTTGGCGAGTTGCTGGGCGGAGACGAGGGGGCCGCACTCGACGCCGTCGAGGGTGCCCCGGCCGAGGCGGATGGCGTCGGCGCGGCGGGCCAGCTCGGTGACGAACCGGTCGCTGACCGAGTCCTGGACGATCAGTCGGGCCCCGGCGGAGCAGACCTGGCCGCTGTGGAAGAACGCGGCGTTCAGCGCCTGGTCGACGGCGGTGTCGAAGCCCTCGTCGGTGGCGCAGGCGTCGGCGAAGACCACGTTGGGGTTCTTGCCGCCCAGCTCCAGGGCGACCTTCTTCACGGTCGGCGCGGCGGCCTGGGCCACCTTCGTACCGCTGGCGAGGCCGCCGGTGAAGGAGACCAGGTCCACGTCCGGGTGCTCGGAGAGGCGCGCGCCCACCGGGTCGCCCGCGCCGGTGACGAGGTTGGCCGCACCGTCGGGGAGACCGGCTTCGGAGAGCAGCCGGATCAGGTGGACGGTGGAGAGCGGGGTGACCTCGCTGGGCTTGAGCACGAAGGTGTTGCCGGCGGCGAGGGCCGGGGCGATCTTCCAGCTGGCCTGGAGGAGGGGGTAGTTCCAGGGGGCGATCAGGGCACAGACGCCGACGGGCTCGTGGACGACGATGCTGTGGACGTCGGGGTCGCCCGCGTCGACGACCCGGCCGCCGCTCTCGTTCATCACGAGGTCGGCGAAGTAGCGGAAGGCATTGGTCACGTCGTCGACGTCGACCCGGCCCTCTTCGAGGGTCTTGCCGGTGTCGCGGCTCTCGGTGATCGCGATCTCCTCGCGGTCCCGCTGGAGCAGCTCGGCGACGCGGCGCAGCAGCCCGGCCCGCTCCGCGACCGGCTTGTGCGGCCAGGGGCCGTCGTCGAAGGCGCGTCGCGCCGCCGCGATCGCCGCGTCGGCGTCCTCGGCCCCGCCCTCCGCGACGACGGCCAGGACGGTGGCGTCGGCGGGGTCGATGACCTCGCGCGTCGCGCCTGATCCGGCGGCCCGCCAGGTGCCGTCGATGTGGATGGTATTGAGCGCCGACATGTCGATTTTCGCCTTCCGTGCCTGAAATGCCCCCTCCGGTTCGGCCGGGGCATGCTGCGCGGTGAACCGGGGTACGGCCGCACCAGCGGCCTGGTCCCCTCCCCGGTCCGGCGGAATGTATGCCGAGAATTTCACGCTGAGTGATGCGCCTCACGCGGACACGACCTGCCCGAGAGGCTCCCGGCCCCTCCGTGCGGGCCGCCCGGTGCCGGTCGACCTTCGCACTGTCCGGCGCGCTGTCCGGCGCGCTGTCCGGGCGGAGGTACAGCGCGATGTCCGGGCGGAGGGCGCCCCACACATCCTGCCAGTGGGTACGTTCCGAGGCCGGGACGAGCAGGGGCTGTCCTACGGGCGGCGGCGGAGCCCCCGTGCGCAGCGCAGTGTCCAGGCCGGCGCGCTCCTCGTCCGCGCACCGCAGATTGCGCAGCCGCCACTCGACCCGGTGACCGGCCGCCGCCGCGCGGGCCCGTGCCACGGCCCGTCCACGGGTTCGCGGAGCCAGCCGTCGACGGTGCGGGTCAGTCCGGCGACGAGCCGGTGCAAGGCGTTTCCCCCCTTTTCGGTCCGGCGGCACACGATGCCACCCGTCCCTTCCCATCATGACGAATGGGTTGCCTTCCGGAAACCCGTGCGATCACGTCGTACGATCACGGTCCGGGCGGGCCGGTTCGGCGGCGGGCCTCGGAGAGGGGCACCCGGCTGACGCTCCGGCCGGTGAAGGCGCCGGGAAGGGCGTCCAGCCGCCCGTCGTGGGGCTCCAGGAGCGCCACCCCGAGCGGACCCGCGACCCGGGCACCGAAGCTCGGGCCGCCGTAGTAGTGCCCGTCCTCCCTCCCCCGGTACCGCTCCGGGACTCCGTCGGCGGGCAGCACGGTCACCTCCAAGCCGCGTCGGCGTGCCGCGCCGGACAGGAGGGAGGCCGTGCCGGAGCGATGCGGCGGGAGCGCCAGGAAGCCCGGTCCGGAGGGCATGCGGCCTCTCCCCTCCCCACCCCTGGCCGGTTCCGTCGTCAGCCCAGGAGGACCGGGAAGGCGGTCATGTCGTTCTGCGTCATCACCGGAAGCTTGGTGATCTCCGCGTCCGGGACGGCGAGGCGGAGTCCGGGGAACCGCGTGAACAGAGCGGGCAGGGCGATGCCCGCCTCGACGCGCGACAGGGCGGCGCCGGGGCAGATGTGCGGGCCGTGGCCGAAGGTCATGTGGCGGTTCCGGGTGGGCCGGGTGATGTCGAAGGCGTCGGCGTCGGGGCCGTGCTGCTCGATGTCGCGTCCGATGGCCCGGTAGGAGACGACGACTCCCTCGCCCTTGCGGATCACCTCGTCTCCGACGGCGATGTCCTCGGTGGCGAACCGCATCAGCAGGTGGGTGGTGGGGGTGTCCCAGCGCAGCGTCTCCTCGATCACCGCGTCCCAGCCGGCCTCCCCGGCGAGCACCATGCGCAGCTGGTCGGGGTGGGCGAGGAGGGCGCGTACGGCGTTGAGGACGAGCCCGATGGTGGTCTCGTGCCCGGCGGCGACCATGGCCTTGAGGTTGCCCACCACCTCCTCCTCGGTGAGCGGCTCGCCGCCCTCCTCGGCCAGGATGAGCGCGCTGGTGAGGTCGTCCGTGGGCCGGGCGGTCTTCTCGCGTACGAGGTCGGTGTAGAAGACGTCCAACTCGGCCAGCAGCGCGAGGCGTTCGTCCTGCGGGGTGAGCATGGAGAAGAACGCCTTGTACTGCCTGGTCAGCATGGCGTGCTGGGACTCGTCCACGCCCATGAGCATGCCCACCACCCGCATCGGCAGCGGCTGGGCGAAGACCGCCTTCAGGTCGACGACCCCGTCGTCCCCCTGCGCGGCGTCGAGGGCGTCCAGGAGCTCCTGGGTGAACTTCTCGATCTGCGGGCGGATCGCCTCCAGGCGGCGGGGGGTGAGCGCCTGCGAGGTCTTGGTGCGCAGCCGCCGGTGCTCGGCTCCGTCGACGGTGAACATGGAGCGCCCGGCGTCGATCATGCCGATCAGCGGCCACGCGTGGGTCACCGCGCCGCTCTGCCAGAGGCCCCAGGCGTCGATGTTCTTCACCAGCCGCGCGTCGAGGAGGAGTTGGCGTGCCTCGGCGTGCCGGGTGACCGTCCAGGCCGGTACGCCGAGCAGGTCGATCCGGGCGAGAACCCCGGCGTCGCGCAGCCGTGCGGTCTCGCCGTCCAGGTCCTGGACCATGGGGTCGATGACGACGGTCCCGGCCCCCCGGCCGGCCGGCGCGGCGGCAGTGTGCGGGCAGTTCACAACGCGTCTCCTGTCGTGCGTACGGGGGTGAAGCGGACGGGCAGGGCGGTCGTCCCGCGCAGGAACGCGGACGGCCGGCGGACCAGTTCGGTGGCGGGGACGGCCAGTTCGAGGTCGGGCAGCCGGTCCAGCAGCACCTCGATGCCGGTACGGGCGATGATCTCGGCGATCTCCTGGGCGGGGAAGGGGCAGCGGTACTCGCCGTGGCTGAAGGCCAGGTGCGCGCTGTTGCCGCCCTGCCCGGAGCGGACGGCGGAGGCGGTGACCTGCTGCCGGATGTGCGGGTCGGCGTTGGCCGCGCCGAGGCCGAGGAGCAGCATGTCGCCGCGGGCGATGTTCCGGCCGCCGAGCCGGGTGTCGCGCGCGGCCCAGCGGCCGGCCAGGATCTGGGTGGGCCCGTCCTCCCAGAGCACTTCGTTCATGGCCTCGGCGACACTGTGCCGGCCGCCGGACAGGGCGTCGGCGAACTGGTCCTCGGTGAGCATCAGCCGGGTGGAGTTGCTGATCCAGTCGGCGGTGGTCAGGTGGCCGGCGGCCGTGATGGCCATCAGGTCGAGCGCGTACTCCTCGTCCGTGAACGGCTCGGGGTGGGCGAGCATCCGGGAGGTCACGTCGTCGCCGGGCCGCGCCCGCTTGGCCGCGACCAGGCGCCGCATGTGCTCACCGAAGCTCAGGTGCGCCTTCTGCGCGCCGGGGCCGCCGTCGGCGAGGTCCTTGAGCACCCGCGCGATGTCGGCGCCCTCGTCGTCGGGGAAGCCGACGAGCCGGGCGAGCACGAGGACGGGCAGCGGTTCGGCGAACTCGGCGACGAGGTCGGCGGTGCCCCGGGTGCAGACGGCGTCGATGAGACGGTCGGCCAACTGCTCGCAGTGCTGTCGGATTTCGAAGGGGTCCGCCCCTTCGAGAGCCGGTACGACCATGTCGACGTGCCGGCGGTGCTCGGCTCCGGCGGTGAAGTAGATGGACGGCATGGGGGTGCCCACCATCGGCAGCAGCGGCCAGTCGGCGGGCACGTGTCCCCACTGGTTCCACAGGGAGACGTCCCGGGGGAACAGCTCCCCGTCGCTGGTGACCTGGTGGAGTTCCCGGTAGCCGATCACCAGCCAGGCGGGAAGGCCGCCGGGCAGTTCGACGGGGACGACGGGGCCGTGGTCGCGCCGCATGGACCGGTAGAGCTCCTGCGGCTCGGTGGGGAAGCCGGGCCCGCCCAGCGCGACGGCGCCCGTACCGGCGCCCGCGGGGCAGCCTCCGCCGGCGCCGGCCGTGGACGCGGGCGTGGCGGACGAGGGGTTCGTCATCGTACGGACTCCAGGGGCGGCGGCTTCGCGCGTTGCGACCATACGATCAACGCGGCACCACTATAGGGAGGTTGCGTGAAACACCGGAGGTGTTCGCGCTCATCTTCGCCCGAACTCCGAACGTTTCGACCTCACGTTCCGCCCGTTCTCCCATGACATCTGCACACCTTTGATCACAAGGTCGGCATCGCCGCGAGGGCGCGGCCGGGCACCGGCGGCCGTCGGCCCCGGTCGGGGTCGCGTCCGGGATGTGGACGGCACGGGGGCCGCCCCGGACTCGCACCGCTGTCCCGCCGCTCTACGATCGGGGCGTGTGCGCTGACGTCATAGTTGCCGAGGACGACGAGAAGCAGGCCGAGCTCGTACGCCGCTATCTGGAACGGGAAGGACACGCCGTACGGATCGTGGGCGACGGCCTCGCCGCGCTCGACGCCGTCCGGCACCAGGAACCCGACCTGCTCGTTCTCGATGTGATGATGCCCCGGGCCGACGGCCTGGACGTGGTGCGCGTACTGCGGTCCGAGAACCGCGAGCTGCCGGTGCTGATGCTGACCGCCCGCTCGACCGAGGACGACCTCCTGCTCGGTCTCGACCTCGGTGCCGACGACTACATGACCAAGCCCTACAGTCCGCGCGAGCTGATGGCCCGCGTCCGTACCCTGTTGCGGCGCACCCGGCGCGCCGCCGCCCCGGAGCCGGTGGCCGAGGACCCGGTTCTGCGTGTCGGCGCCCTGGTGGTCGACCCGGCGCGGCACGAGGTGTCCGTGGGCGGCGGTGCGGTGGAGTGCACCCCGGGCGAGTTCCGGATCCTGGCGGCCCTGGCGGCGGGACCCGACCGGGTGTTCACCCGTCAGCGGCTGCTGGAGGAGCTCCACGGGTTCGACCGCTACATCAGCGCCCGAACCGTCGACGTGCACGTCATGAACCTGCGCAAGAAGATCGAGCGGGCCCCGCGGCGGCCGGAGCGCCTGCTCACCGTGTTCGGCGTCGGATACAAGCTCACCGATCCGGCGAAGGCGGCCCGGCGTGCGTAGGGTGCGCGACGGGGACGACGGGGCGGTCGTGCGCGGGACGGGCGAGGACGGCAGGGGCGCCGGCCGACGCGGGCGGCGCGACGGCCGGCGGGAGATGGCGGGCCGGGCGCGGCTGCCGCTGCGCCGGAGCCTGCTGGGGCGGCTGCTCGCCGTTTCGGCGCTGGTGGCCGCGTGTTCGGTGGCGGCCACCGCCTGGATCGCCGTGCAGACCACCTCGGGTGCGATCAAGCAGGAGCAGGGGCAGAACCTCACCGCGGACGCCCGGATCTACGACACCCTGCTGGACTACGCCGCCCGCAATCCGACCTGGGACGGGGTCGGTGCGACGGTGCGCGAACTGGCCCGGGAGTCGGGCCGCCGGGTCGCCCTGACCACACAGGGCAGACAGCCGCTCGCCGACTCGGCCACCGCGGCGACCGCCCCGGCGCTCGGGCCGCAGGCGTCCGCCGTGGTCGACCCGTTGTCCGTGGACACCGTTCTGGCGGCGCGCGGGACCGACGGGCAGGGCACGGCGGCCGACCGCATCGACCCCCGGGCGGTGGGGCCGTTCCGGCTGTCGGCGGCGGACAGCAAGGCGTTGCGACGGACCGCCGACAGCAAGGTGGAGTGCCTGAACCGGGCGGGTATCGCCTCGGACGTGGTGGTCGGCCCGAGCGGCCGCCCCCGGGTGCAGATCGTGGGCAACGACCCCGAACGCGCGCTGGGCACGCGTTGTGATCTCGCCGCTCTGGACACCCCCACCCCTTCGGAACGCAAAGCGCTCGACGCGCTCACCGAGCTGGCCGACGCCTGTCTGGAGCGCCAGGGCCGCGAGGGCGTACCGCTGAACAGCGACCTGTCCTGGGGGGATCCGGCCCGGGCGTCCCTGGGACCCGAGTCCGGCCCGCGGCCGGGCGAACCCGGGCCGCTGGTGCCGGCGCCCGCGCCTGTGCCGATGCCGCGCGACGCCCCTGCGGAGGAGGCCGGGCCATCCGTCGTGACGCCGGAACGCACCGGGGAGAGAGACCGGGCGATCGCGTCCTGTGTCGGCACGGCCCGGAGCGAACAGCTCAGCTCGTACGTGGCCTCCCCCGCCCTGCTCTTCATCGGCGACGAGGGCGGCGCGACGCTGCCCGGGTTCGATCTGTCCCCCGCGAACACGGCCAGGATCGCCGGGGCGGCGGCGCTCGTGCTGGCCCTCACCGTGGGCGCTTCGGTGTTCGCGGGCGCCCGGCTGGTGCGCCCGCTGCACGCGCTGACCGGCGCCGCGCAGCGTATGCGCGACGGGGAGCAGCCGGAGTCGGTGCCCGTCTCGGGGGACGACGAGGTCGGCCGGCTCGCCGCGGCGTTCAACGACATGTCCGCGCACCGGGCGCGGCTGGAGGAGCAGCGCAAGGCCATGGTGAGCGACGTCGCCCATGAGCTGCGCACCCCGCTGAGCAACATCCGGGGCTGGCTGGAGGCCGCCCAGGACGGGCTCGCCGACCCCGACCCGGCGTTCGTCTCCTCGCTGCTGGAGGAGGCCGTGCTGCTCCAGCACATCATCGACGACCTCCAGGACCTGGCCGCCGCCGACGCCGGCGCGCTGCGGCTGCACCCCGGGCCCGTAGAGGCCCGGGAGCTGCTGAGTCAGGCCGCCGCCGCCCACCAGGCGCGGGCGGAGAACGCGGGCGTCACCCTCGCCGTCACGGGCACCGCCCCGGGGCCGGCCCTGCGCGCCGATCCGGTCAGGCTCCGGCAGGTGGTGGGCAACCTGGTGTCCAACGCCGTACGGCACACTCCGGAGGGCGGGCGGGTGACGCTGCGCGCGTACGTCTCCGACGAGGGCGACGGGGCGGTGCTGGTCGAGGTGGCGGACACCGGTTCCGGCATCCCGTCCGAGGACCTGCCCCATGTCTTCGACCGGTTCTGGCGCGCGGAGAAGTCCCGCAGCCGCCGTACGGGCGGCAGCGGCCTGGGCCTCGCCATCGTCCGCAAACTCGTCGAGGCCCACGGTGGCACGGTGGAAGCGACGAGCGTCGAGGGCAAGGGGTCGACGTTCGTCCTTCGGCTGCCCGGAACCACGCCGTCCGGCCCTGATGGGATGACCACAGCGCTCTGACAGCTTCTTCATATCTCCACGCCAGCCTGGCGGCATGCCCCGTCCCCGGTGCGAACCGTCGTCCGGGGCCGTCACGGGGCGACTATGGAATGGAGCCGTCCGTATGACCGCTTTCACCTCTCGACGTACCCTGCGTGCCGCCGTCCTGGCCGCTGTCGCGGCCGGCGCGGTGCTGGTCCCGTCCGCCGCCGCTTTCGCCGACTCCTCCCCGAAGCCGTCGGAGCCGGCCGTCGTCGACCTGTCCGAGAGCAAGCCCCCCGTCGTCGACCTGTCCGAGCGCAAAGCAGCCGATGACGCCGCCAAGGACGCCGCCCGGCCGGCGGTGACGCCGCGCGGCGGCGTCGCTGCGGGCGAGGGCCCCGCGCCCGCTCCCGCGCCCGCAGCGAAGGAGGCCGCCCCGGTGGTCATCCCGCGCGGCGGTGTCGCCGCGGGTGAGCGCCCGGCCGGAGGCGGTGACAACAGCACCGCGGTGCTGGCCGGTTCGGTGGCCGGGACCGCGCTGCTCGCCGGCGTGGGCACGATCGTGCTGCGCCGCCGTTCGGCGGCCGGCCTCAACGGCTGACCCGCGCCGCTCACCACAGCTGACCGTGGCGCCGCCCCCACGCCGGGGCGGCGCCACGCCCGCTCCCCGGCCCGCACCGCCCTGTCCCACCGCCCTGTCCCGCCCCGATCCCGGAGTTCTCTGTGCCGTCCCGTACGCCCCACCGCTTCCGGCGGACCGCCGCCCTGTTGACCGCCGTCGTGGCCTGCGTCGCACTGGCGGGGTGCTCGTCCGCCGTGCCCTCCTCCTCGTCCTCCTCCGCCGCATCGGGCGCGCCCTCCGCCTCGGCGTCTTCCGCACAGGGCGAGGCGGCATCCGGATCGAGCGGATCGACCGGGCCGTCCAGGACGGGCGAGCCGGGTCAGCCGGCTCCCGCCCACGTCTCCGTCCCCTCGGTCGGCATACGGAGCACACTCATGGAGCTGGGCCTCAACCCGGACGGCACGGTCGAGGTCCCGCCCGCGGAGAAGGGCATGACGGCGGGCTGGTACAGCGGCGGTTCCGTGCCCGGGGCACCGGGGCCGGCCGTTCTGATCGGCCACAACGACACCCGCTTCGGCCGGGCCGTCTTCCACGACCTCAAGGACATCCGCGAGGGCGCCGAAGTGCTGGTCCGCGACGGAGCGGGCAAGACCCTGCGCTTCACGGTCACGGGCAAGGAGACGGTCAGCAAGAAGGCGTTCCCCACCGACAAGGTCTACGGCCCGACGAAGGACAGCACGCTGCGGCTCATCACCTGCGACGGCGAGTTCGACGCGGACGGTCATACGGTCGACAACCTCGTCGTGTACGCCGCTCTCGCCTGAAACGATCTGCCGCCACGGGAATCACGCGAGCGACGGCCGCACATGGCGGTGGCGCGACGGATGGCAGCCGACCGGACAGACTCGGGCCACCCGACGTCTACCCGTGGGTAACTCCCGCTGCTTGGATGGGATCGACCGGTACGCCCCCCACTCGACCACAGGAGACCCCGTGCCGAACCCCGCGTTCCGCCGCCTGACCGGCGTGGCCCTGTCCGCCACCCTCGCCGCCGTCACCCTCGCCGTGAACGCGCCGCAGGCGGCGGCTGTCGAGACCCCGTCGCTGCGGGTGCTCTCGTACAACGCGTTCATTTTCAGCAAGGCCCTGTACCCCAACTGGGGCCAGGACCACCGGGCCGCCGAGATCCCGAAGACCTCGTTCTTCCGGGGCAATGACGTCGTGGTGATCCAGGAGGCCTTCGACAACGGGGCCTCCGACGCGCTGCTGCGGAACTCCGCGTCCCCGTACCCGTACCAGACCCCGGTGGTCGGGCGGAGCAAGAGCGGCTGGGACGCGACGGGCGGCTCGTACGCGGCGACGACGCCGGAGGACGGCGGCGTCACGATCCTGAGCAAGTGGCCGATCGTGCGCAAGGAGCAGTTCGTCTTCAAGGATGCCTGCGGCGGCGACTGGTTCTCGAACAAGGGCTTCGCCTACACGGTATTGAACGTCAACGGAGCCCGGGTCCACGTCGTCGGCACGCACGCCCAGTCGACCGACCCCGGCTGCTCGGCGGGCCAGGCGGCGCAGGTGCGCAGTCGGCAGTTCCAGCAGATGGACGCGTTCCTGGACGCGAAGAACATCCCGGCCTCGGAACAGGTCGTCGTGGCGGGCGACTTCAACGTCGACGGGCACTCGGCCGAGTACGCCTCGTTCCTCTCCGACGCCGGCCTGAGCGCACCGGAGACCCGGACGGGCCACCCGTACTCCTTCGACACCCGCGACAACTCCATAGCCTCCGAGCGCTACCCCGACGACCCGCGCGAGGACCTGGACCATGTCCTGCACCGCGCGGGCCACGCCAAGCCGGCGGGCTGGAAGAACGACGTGATCAAGGAGGAGAGCGCCCCGTGGACGGTGTCCAGCTGGGGCAAGGACTACACGTACACGAACCTCTCCGACCACTACCCGGTGATCGGCTCCGGCCGGTGACCGCACCATGACCTCGCCGTCCCCCTCCGCTCGTCGCCGGAGGGGAACGGCGCGTCGCCCGGATCCTGCCGATATATCGTGGCCAGCGCTTGTGTCCGGGAGCGCGCGAGAGGGCCGGTATGGACGAGGGGCGGGACCGTTGGATACGGGTGCCGGTCGGGGACGACGCGGCCCGCTGGGCCACGCGGGTGCGATGCCGTCGCGTCCTGCTCGTCGTGCACAACGTCACCTCGGCGACCAGGCTGCTCGACGTCCTGCCGCTGTTCCACGACGACCTCGGGGTGCAGCTCCTCGCCACCTGCACGGGGTCCTCGGCCTTCCGATCGGGCGTCGCGGAACTGCTCGCGGACACGGGGGTGCCCGTACTGCCGTGGGAACAGGCTCTCGCGACACCGGTGGATCTTGCGATCTCGGCCAGCTTCGGCGGTGAACTCAGCGCGATTCAGGGGCCGTTGATCATACTCTCGCACGGTATCGGCTATACTAAAAGGCTGGCGGCACCGAGCACCGAGCACCGAGCACCGAGCACCGAGCACCGAGCACCGAGCACCGAGCACCGATGCGGAGGCGTCGGGGGTGGAGGGCCCGCCCCAGGGCGCGCCTCCCCCGGTCTTCGGACTCGCGCCGGACTGGCTCCTCGCGGACGGTGTCCCTCTCGCCGACGCACTCGTCCTCTCCCACCCCGAGCAGTTCGACCGACTGGCCGCCGCCTGCCCCGAAGCGCTGCCCACCGCCGTGCTCGGGGGCGACCCCTGCTTCGACCGGATGCTGGCGGCACGTCCCTACCGCGACCGGTTTCGCAGGGCGCTCGGTGTGGGGCGTGGGCAGCGGCTCGTACTGCTCAACTCCACCTGGAGCCCCCAGTCGCTGCTGGGCGACGGCGACGGGGAAGGAGCCTCCGGCGAGGGCGGGTACGGTGACGACACGCTGCCCGCGCTGCTTCCGCGGCTCGCGTCGGAGCTTCCCGCCGACGAGTACCGCATCGCCGCCGTCCTCCATCCCAACATCTGGCACGGTCACGGCCCCGGCCAGATCAGGGCCTGGCTGGACCGGGCCAGACGCGCCGGCCTGGCGCTGGTCGACCCGCTGGAGGACTGGCGTCAGGCGCTGCTCGCGGCCGACGTGGTCATCGGGGACCACGGTTCCGTCACCTTTTACGCGGCGGCGCTCGGCACCCCCGTACTCCTCGGAGCCGCCCCCCTGGACAGCCTCGATCCCGACGCGCCCATCGCCGACTTCATCCGGACCACGCCCGGACTCGACGCGCGGGCGCCCCTGCGCGGCCAACTGGACGCGCTGATCGAAAGCCACGTCCCGCAGCCGGGTCCGATGCGCTTCACCTCCTCCGTGCCCGGCGAGGCGGCGGTGCGGCTGAGGCGGGCCTTCTACGAACTGATGGCGGCCCCCGAGCCGCCGGGCCCCGCCCTGCTCCTGCCGCTGCCGCTGCCGGACCGGGAATCCGCCCCGCATACGGCTCCCCTGTACGTGCTGACGCGCTGCCTCCCGGGACCGGAGGTCGTCGTGATCCGGTACGCCGATCCCGCCCGGGAGCCCGCCGGGGCGGGGGACGCCCATCTGGCCGTCCACGAGGACACCCGCGATCCGGGGCAACTCGGTCTGGCCGACGTCGTCTTCAGGGACGGAGCTTCGGACGACCCGCGGTTCGGCCCGCCCGGCCGATGGGCTGCCGAGGTACTGGACCGGCACGCGCACTGCGCACTCGCGGCCTACGTCACCGGAACCTCGTCCTGCGTCGTCCGGACCCGCGGCGGGGCCCTGCTCCGGCTGACCGGAGGGCCAAAAGCCGACGCGGACCCGGCGGTGTACGCGTCGGCGGTGCACGCCTGGCTCGCGGCGGGCAGAGCCCTTGCCACTCTGGTCACGGACGGTCTGACCGTCCGTACGGGCAGCACCGCCCACCACGTGGTCGTCACGGCCGAGGCGGACGGGTCGGCGGCGGGCGGAACACGGCAGCGCCCCTCGCCTACTCCCGCGGACCGGAGCAGCGCTCACGCAAACGACGCAGGTACTCCACGTGCTGGTCGGCGTTCTCCTCGGACAGGATCCTGATCGCCTCGTCGGTCAACGGCAGCGCCGCTGTGGGCTCCTCACCGGCGAGCAGGATCTCGGCGAGGTCGGTGAGAGCCCGTGCGGTGTTGTACGCGTCGCCGTTCGCCCGGAAGACGGCCAGGGCACGCCGCACGTGCTCCTGGGCCTCGCCCAGCCGCCCGAGCCCCCGCAGGGCCCGGCCCCTGTGGCGTTCCAGCAGAGCCCGCGCCCGGGGCACATCCGCCGCGCCCTCGTCGTCCGGCCCGATGCCGTCGAGGACGGTGTACGCCTCGCCGAAGCAGTCGTACGCGTCGGCGAAGCGCCACTGCCGCAGTCGCAGCAGCCCCAGGATCTCGATGGCGGAGGCCAGACCGCGGGTGTGCCCCGCCGCCCGCTCGTCGCGTGCGGCCGCCGCCGCTTCCGCACCGGCCTCGTCTCCGAGCTGCAACTCGCCCAGCGTGTGGGCGAGTTGTACGTGAAGGGCGCCTGCGGTCCGGCTGCCGGGGACCTGTGCGTCGGCGACGGCCGCTCCGATCCGCAGAGCCGGCAGCACCGCCTCGTGGTGGCCCGCTTTGAGCTGGAGCGGCCACAGGGCGCGGCAGAGCGTCAGCATCGTGTCCGGCTGTCCGAACTCCTCGGCGGTCGCGACGGCTTCGACGAGGTTGGGCAGTTCGGCGGCGAGACGCGCCACGGCGTCGCCGCGCCCGGCGTAGGCGCCGTCCATTCCGTCCGTCAGGGCCTCCGGCACCCGCCAGCTCTCCGGGAGTGCGGCCCGCGCCGCCGTCACCGACAGCCGCAGGTAGTGCTCGACCGCGCGGGTCGTGGCCGCCGAGCAGCCTGCGATGCCCTCGTGGCGGAACGCCGCTTCCTCGGCGTGGGCGCGTACGGACGGCCGGTAGCGGTAGCGCCCGTTGTCCGCGTGCTCCAGCAGCAGTACGTCGGCCAGCCCGCCCAGCAGTTCCTCGGCGGCGTCGACGTCGATGCCCGCGACCCGCGCCGCGGCCTCCGCGTCGAAGGCAGGCCACGGCCGCAGCCCCATCAGGCGGTACAGCCGGGCGGCGTCCGGCCGCAACAGCCGGTAGGCGTCCTCGGCGGCCGTACGCACCGGGTCGCTGTCGCGCATGGTGAGCACTCCCGTCGCTTCGTCCGTCGGTTCGTCATGGGGCGGTGGGGGCGGCGGGGCCGCGGTGAACCGCCCGGGATCGAGGAGCCGGGGCGCCGCGGCGCGCAGGGCGTACGGTGATCCGCCGCAGCGTGCCAGCACTGCGGGGAGAGCCGCACGGGCGGAGCGCATGACCTGCTTGCCCACGATCTTGGTGAGCAGGCGCGCCGCGTCCCGGTCGTCGAGGGGGCCCACGGGCACCGGGAACGCGTCGAGACCGGAGAGCGGTCGCCGGGCCACGACCAGGGTGAGGACGGAGGGCGCGGAGGTGAGCAGCGGCGCGATCTGCGCGGCGGACCGGGCGTGGTCGAGGACGAGGAGCAGCTTGCGGTCCGCGACGACTCGGTGGAAGGTGTCGATGCGCTCCGTCTGCGAGGGCGGGATCCGCTCGTCGCGCAGCCCGAGCCGGAGCAGCATTTCCCGCAGGGCGCTGCCGGCGGTGTGGGCACTTCCCGTGCCCCGGCGGCCGAGGTCCACGTAGAGCTGCCCGTCCGGGAAGAGGCTTTCCGCCCGCCAGCCCCAGTGCACGGCGAGGGCACTGGTGCCCATGGAGTCGTCCCCGTACAGAAGGGCGACCCGGGGACGTCCGTCCGCCTTGCGGCCCGCCTCGCGGTCGAGCAGCCTCATCGCCCCCTTCCGGTCCGTGAAGAAGCGTACGGAGGAGGGCAGCCGGGGCCGCCCGACCGCTGCTCCCGTGGTCTCCACCGTGCGGGCGAACGCACTCCAGGTGCGGGCCAGTTCGGGGTCGCTCCGCACGCTGTCGTGGACGATCCGCGCCACGGCGTCCCGTTCCTCGGGCCGGGTCGGCGCGACGACCTCGCGTCCGGCCATCCGCCGCACCAGCCCGCCCGCGGTCTCCCAGGCCCACTTGCCGGCCTCGCTCGCCACGCCCGAACCGACGGCGCCGAGGACCGCCGTGATGGCGGCCATCGATATGGGATCCAGCATGCGGTGCGCCCCCTGCCTTCCGCCGGTTCGCCCGGTACACCCCTCCCGGGCACCGTCACGACCGATCGCGAGATCAACGGTAGTCGCCCGCGAGGGGCGCTGACGGGCTGCCAGGAGAAACGGGGAGGCCGCCCGGTGCGTTCCGGCCACGGTCCGGAATGCTGGTGCGGGTACGAACGAAACACACCGAAGGAGTACTCGTGAGTGATCCGCAGCCGTTCACGCTCATCCCGGGAGCTGCCGACTCACCGGTCCTCCTGCACGTCCCGCACGGGGCCCGCCGCATCCCACGGAAAGTACGCGAGGGGATCTCGTTGGACGATGCCGCACTGGAGCGCGAACTCGACCACATCACCGACGCCCACACCGCCGAACTGGCCGCCGCGGCAGCGGTGATCGCCCCGGCCACCCCGTGGCGTCTCGTCAACAACCTCTCCCGGCTGGTCGTCGACCCGGAACGCTTCCCGGACGAGCGGGAGGAGATGCTCGCCGTCGGCATGGGCGCCGTCTACACCCGCACCACCCACCGCGAACCGCTCCGCCCGCAGGAGGCGGACCCGGATCCTTTGCTGGAGGCGTACTTCCACCCGTACGCCGCCGCGATGACGGCGGCGGTCGAGTCGCGCCTCGCGGCTGCGGGCCGCGCAGTGATCATCGACGTCCACTCGTACCCGACCGTGCCCCTCCCCTACGAACTCCACGGCGCCGGCCCCCGCCCGCCCGTCTGCCTGGGCACCGACCCGTTCCACACCCCGCCGGAGCTTCTCGCGGCGGCGGAGGCGGCGTTCGGCGGCCGCGTCGGTCACGACGGTATCGGGCACGACACCCCGTTCTCGGGTACGTACGTCCCCCTCCGGCACTACGGAACGGACCGCCGGGTCACCGCGCTGATGATCGAGATCCGCCGCGACACGTACATGAGCGAGCCGGGCGGCCCGGCGGGACCGGGGCTCGACTTGCTGGCGGGGGCGTTGGCGGAGCTGGTGGAGGCGCTCAGTCGGCCTTCTTCCAGTCCTGGCAACCGGTGGACTTGAAGATCTCCCCCTTGTTGACGGTGACCCGCCCGCTGCCTTCCAGGTTGCCGTTGGCGATGATCGCGTCGAACTCCCCACTGGAGTTCCTCGCCCGCTCCCAGTAGCACCCGAAGGACTCACCGGGGCCGCCCGTCCTGTAGGTCCCGGCGCGCATCTCCTCACCCACCAGGTATTCGCCGTCCCCGCCCACGGTGGTGGGCGGCCCCTTGGGCTTCGGCGGCTTGGGCGGCTTGGCGGTGACGGTGGCCGTCTTCGTGACGGTGACCTCCGGGCCGGGCACCTCCACCTCCTTGGTCACGGTGATCCTCGGAGTGGGACCGGCGTCCGAGGCTTCGGCCCGGGCCTCGTCGTCCGAGATGCCGATGCCGACGCCGAGGAACAGGGCGACGGCGCCGACGGCTCCATGGGTCACCCATGCCTTGCCTCGCGACGGCTTCCGCGGGGCGGAGGGATCGGGCAGAGCCCCTTGCGGAGGCGCTCCCCAGGGCGTGGTGGGGCGGCCGCGCTCTTCGGGGTGCCCACCGAGCGGTCCCTGGTGCGCGTGCTGGTCGGGCTGGTGCGGGTTCATGTGTGTGCTCCAGGTCGTGGTGATGCGACAACAGGTGGAAGGCCGCTGGGACGCGTCGTCCACCGACACGCGGGCCCAGTGCCTGGCAGGGCGACGCCGATCCGTGCGACAGGCAGGCGGGGGTGGGCGGTCACCGGCCGCGGATCCGGCGCCCGGTCTCCGTGGCCGGGTAGAGGATCGCGTCGGCGACGCGCCCTCCGGAGTCCTTGACCCCACCGCTGAAGTTGAGCCGCCCGGAGGCGCCCGCCTTCGCCGCCACCCCGTCCCAGTAGCGGGCGTCCCGCTCCCATCGGATGTCCGACAGCAGCCGGTTCAACTGATCGGCGCCGAGCGCGTTCGACGGCTCGGCCCAGGGCGTGGTGTGGTGCACCGCGATGCCCAGCCCGGCAAGCACGGCCGGGGCGGTGAGGGCGCTCCGTGCGAGGAAATGGGCGCTGTGGCCGGAGATCAGACCCGCGAGCAGCGGCAGGACGCACGCTTCCACCTGCTGGGCGTCCGACCCGGCGGGCAGCTCGTCCTCGTGCACGGTCTCCGCCGAGCGCGAGAGGCCACCGCGCCCGTAGATCGACGTGATCACGAGGGCCCGGAGCGCGGAGAGGGTGATCACCTCGGGGTCGGTCTTTCCCACCTGGCGCTTGCTCGCGTTGACCAGCTTGGCGAACGACACGATCCTGTCGTCGATCTCGACCTTGACGGCGTCGGCGACACGGTGGGCGAGGCGCGTGGCGAAGTCGCGCTGGTCCATCGACATGGCGAGGTTCTTGGCCACTACGACGCCCTGCACGTTCCGGTCGTAGAAGATCTGCCGGGCGTCGGCCACGGACAGGTCCACGTACAGCTCGAAGGGGATACGCACGGCGGCGAGTTCGGCGTACGTGAGGCCGAAGCGCTCCGGGTCGTCGTACAGCTCGTGCCAGGCGGTGGTCTGCGTCTCGCCGTCGATGGCGACGATCGAGGTGCCGGGCGTGATGGTCAGGGTCCGCAGTCCGGTGCCGGCCACCAGTTCGTCGCTGAGGGCGGCGAGCGGTCCCGCGTGCCAGAACGTGATGGGCGGGGTGGACCAGCCGGCGCCCAGCTCCCCCTTGACACCGTCGGCGATGTACTCGGCGTACGAGCCGACGTTCTTCCCCTTCTGCGTGGACTTCAGCGACCGCTGGACCAGCGACCGCAGTTCGGCGTGGCGGCGCACGGCCCCGGACGCGGCCTTCAGGGTTACCGAACTCCGTCCGGTCCAGCCCCGCCCGAACCCGCAGCAGCTTCAACTGCCGGCCGAACGCGACCATCACCCCGGACCCCGGCTCGTCCTCGGGCCGCGCTCCGGGCTCCGGGCCCGCCACGCTCCCCGTGCCGCCCGCCTCGTTGTCCTGCGCCATTCTCGCCACCGCCTGTCCCACATGCGTACACACCGCGCGTCGCCGCGTACAACCACCTCACGACGGCGCGTCACCTCTGGTCACGCTACGCCACGAGCCGTCACCGTGGAGGCATGACCAGTAACCCTTCACCCCTCCCCGTTCGCAACGCGCGGCCCGCCCAACCCCGCTTCACCTGGCACCACTTCGCGATGCGGTTCAGCTCCACGCCTCGCGGCGCCCGGCTCGCCAGACACCTGGCCGGCGAACGGCTCGACGCCTGGGGCATCGCATACGGGAGTGGCGCCCACGCGCGTTGACGCTGGTCGTGGCGGAGCTCAGCGCCAACGCGGTCAGCCACGGCCTCGTACCGGGACGTGACTTCCACCTCCGGTTCTCCGTCGAGGACGCGACCGTACGCGTGGAGGTCACCGACACCCGGGGCGAGCGCCTCCCCGTGCTGAACGACTCATCGTCGGCCGACGACCAGGAAGGCGGCCGAGGGCTGCTCCTCGTCGCCGCCCTGGTCGATAACCTGGGCTGGTTCCCCCGCACCGACGGCCCCGGGAAGACCGTGTGGGCCTCGCTCGACGTACGATCCGTCTGATCCGGTCCGAAACGCATGCGCTCGCTGTCGGCAGAGGTGCCGACACCCGCAACGGCGGCGAAACCCGGCGGGGGGAAGCCGACGCGCCCCGGCACGCGGAACGCCTAGGCTCCAAGAGTCATCGCGGGGCGAAGGGGGCCAGGGATGCGTGGGGCGGGGCGAAGAGAACGTGAGCGGGAGCTGGAAGCCGAAGTGACGGCCTTCGGCGAATTGTTGGCCGAGCACAGCTTCGCTCCGGGCGATCCCGGAGCACCGTCGAAGGCGGTGGACGACTGGGCACGTGCCCTCGACGCGTACGACGCGGCCTCCAGGGCCTTGCACCGCCTCAAGCAGGTGAAGCTCGTTCCCCAGCTGTTGCAGCAGGGCATGAGCGCTCTGGTGGACCTGGAGGCCCGCGTCGCCGGCGAGCCGCTGCCCCAGCGGCTTCCGCCCTGCTTCTTCGACTCGCGGCACGGGCCGGCGACCGTCGAGGTCAGGTGGGCCCCCAGCGGCGGTGCGAAGCGCCTCATCGCCGTGTGCGCGGCCGACGCTGTACGGCTCCGCGAAGGTGCGCCCCATCTGCCCAGCGGGCATCCCACCTCGGCCGAAGAGGCTGACAGCCTGCCGCCGCGCCCTGACGGCGGCCTGCCCCTTCCGTGGGCGATCGGGCTGCTCGCACTGCTCATCGGCTACGCGGGCGCTCTAGCAGCCGCGGGCGACGTACCAGGAGCCTTTGTCGCCTTCGTCGTTGCTGGGAACTCCGGCGCACTGGCTGCTCTCTCGGGCCTTCTCGTCGCGAGTGCCGCAGCCGACCTGTGGGCACTGATGCGCCGTGGCCATCGGACGCAGGCGACTTTCGCGCGATCGGCGGTCAGTCCGCACGGCGCTGCCCAGCACGTCTACGTGGTCACCGACGCTTCTGGCCGACAGCGTGAGTGTCCGCGGGCGGCGGGGAGCGGAACCGGGAAGCCCGTGCCGATCCGGTCCGTCTGGTATCTGCCGAAGACGGGCGGCACAGGCAAAGCGCTGAGCTCCTGGTCCCCCCTCTGGCTCCCTCTGCGTATTCTCGGCGGCCTGCCGGTCGTACTGAGCAGCACGGTTGTCACGCTGTACCTGATTCCTGGGCGTATGATCATCGCTCTCCTCTCCTGACCGCCCCACCGCCCTGTCCCCGGCGGCGCAGAAGGTGTCGCTGCTAACCGATCTCCACCACCCGCGCCCACGCCGGCGGCCGGCGTGGGACGTAGTCGGGGTTGTCCTCGTCCCAGGAGCGGCGCCTGTGGTCCCTCGGGAACAGGCCGACGACCGTGCGGCAGGCCGGTTGCGCGGTCGGCCAGGGTGTCTGTCCGTCGGTCAGGATCACGATGGCGTCGGGGCGGGGGTGGGACCGGAGCGCCTTCGCGAAGCCCGTACGCAGATCCGTGCCGCCACCTCCCACCAGGGGGATGCCCTCGGCCTGGCACAGCGGGTGGACGACCCGGGTCGCCGCGTCGCAGGCGAGGACGGTGACCAGGTCGCGGCGGCCGCCCACCGCGCGGGAGATGGCGGCGACCTCCAACAGGGCGCTGCCCAGTTCGGCGTCGCTGACCGAGCCGGACGTGTCGATGACGACGGAGACCCGGGGCGGTCTGCGGCGGAGGCTCGGAAGGACGACGCCGGGCAGTCCGGTGGAGCGTCGCGACGGGCGGCCGTAGGTGTAGTCCTCCCCCGCACCGGGCCCTGATGCGGCCGAACGTACGGCGGCGCCCAGCAGGTCCCGCCAGGGCTGCGGCGGATGGAACGCCTCCTCCGCCCACCGCTTCCACCCCTTCGAGGCGTTTCCCGGCCGGCCTGTGATGCCCTGCGCCACCCGGAAGCGGACCGCGTCCTGTTCATGGGCGCTGAGCCCGTGCGCGCCGTCGGGCCCCACGTCCCATTCCCTCTCCAGCCCGTCGGCGCCGCTTCCGCAGTCCAGCCAGGCGAGGTCCTGGGTGCGGGAGCCGAGGCGGAACTGGTACAGGTAGTCCTCCATCAGCTCGCCGGGTCGCAGGTGCAGCGTGGACGGGTAGACGATGCCCTTCGGCCGGGCCAGGCCGTCGCCGTACACGTCGTCGTTGATCTCGCAGTCGGCGGCGATGTTCATCCGCAGCCGCTCCCCCGGTCCGGTCAGTCCGCGCTGCCGGGCGACCCGGTCGCTGCGGCCGTGGTGGTCGCGCAACAGGTGCGACACCTCGTGGACCCAGACTCCGGCCAACTCCTCGACGGGGGTACGGGCCACGAAGGACGGCGAGACGTAGGCCCGCCAGTACCGGTCGACGGCCATGGTCGGGACCTGCCGTGACTCCACGGTGTGCAGGGCGAACAGCGCGGTCGCCAGGTAGGGGCGGACCCGGGCGGCCTGGAGGCGGGCGGCGAAGAGTTTGTCCAGGTCGAGCGCGCGCGACGCGTCCGTCGTCGTCATCGGCCGGCCGTCGCCTTCGTCTTCGCCTTCGCCGTGACGCGGGCCGTCGCCCGGTCCGCGCGTCCCGACAGGGACACGACTCCCGCGAGCTGTTCGATGGAGGCCGGTACGTCCCAGTCCTCCTGGCGCAGCGCGGCGAGGGTCGTCGCCGGAACGACCACCAGGTCCGGGGCTCCGCCCTCCAGCGCCCGGACGAGCAGCGCCCACGCCGCGTCCCAACGGGCCCGGTCCGGGCGGGTACGGATCGCCGCGACGACCCCGTCCAGCGCGGCCTGCCGGAGATCGCCGCGCTCGGGCAGGACGGCGCCTGCCGGGTCGGCGAGGAGGTCCTCGGGGTCCGGAAGGTCCATCCGGTCCAGGCTCGCCAGCAGTTCGAGACCCGGGCCGTCCCCCACCGTCCCCCTGACCAGCAAGGACAGCACGTCCCGGGAGGATCCGGCCGCGGTCGCGAAGGCGATCAGGCTCAGCGTCATGTCCCAGCTGCGCGGCGAGGGCCACGGGCCGCCCCGGCGAGTCTCCGTCGTGGGCAGCCGGTGGACGAGCGTGGGGCGGGCGGAGAGGAGCCCGCACACCGCGCGCCGGGCGAAGTCCACCGCCTCGGGCAGCTTTTCGGGGTCGAGGCGGGGCAGGGTCGCGCGGGGCCAGGTGCCGGCGAGGCCGCGTACGACGACCTCGTGGTCGTGGGTCCACTGGAGGTGGACGAAGCGGTTGGCGAGCGGCGGGCTCAGCTCCCAGCCGTCGGCCGCCGAGGAGCGCGGGTTGGCGGCGGCCACGATCCGTACGCCGGGCGGGAGTTGCAGCGATCCGATCCGCCGTTCCAGTACGAGGCGGAGGAGCGCGGCCTGCACGGCGGGCGGTGCGGTGGAGAGCTCGTCGAGGAACAGCAGCCCGCGCCCGGCCCGCACGAGGCGGACGGCCCAGTCCGGCGGGGCCATCGGCACGCCCTGTTCGGCGGGATGGTCGCCGACGATGGGCAGTCCGGAGAAGTCGGACGGCTCGTGGACGCTGGCGATGACCGTGGTGAGCGGCAGGTCCAGGGAGGCGGCGAGCTGGGTGAGCGCCGCGGTCTTGCCGATCCCCGGCTCACCCCACAGCAACACGGGCAGGTCGGCGGAGACCGCCAGGGTCAGCGCCTCCAGCTGGGTGTCGGGGCGCGGCTCGGTGGTGGTGTCGCGCAGCAAGCTCATCAGCGCCTCGGCGACGTCGAGTTGGGGGGTAGGGACAGAGTCCGTGGACTCGGGTGCGAGTGCGGCGGACGGGGTGCTCGTGAACATGAGTGATCACCTGGGGGTATGAGGGAGGGCGAATGAGCAGGGGTGGGCGCGGGGTTGGGCCAGGACGGTCACGGCGCGGGAGCTGACAGGACCGGCAACCCCCCGAGGTCAGCGGACGGCTGTGTGGCGCGGGCGCCGGGCCCGGCGGGGGCGGGGGTCGATGGGTCGGCGGGCGTCGGAGCGGTGGCGGACAGGTCCGGGGCCGAGCAGGTCGGCCCGGAACAGTCCGTAGGTGATCCGCCGTTGCGCGGCGGCCTCCAGTTCGTCCCGCAGAGGGCCGTCGCGCAGCAACGCCTCACGGCCGAGCAGCCCCTCGACGACGGCCAGCGCACCGGCGATGTCGCCGTGGTCGAGGCGTTCCCGCACACCGGTGAGGCAGTCCGGCCGCCGGTGCGCCTCGTCGATGGCCTGGAGGCAGGGCAGCGGAGTACCGCTCAGGGCGACCAGCAGTTCTTCGCGACGGACCTCGGCCGGGTCGTGGTCCAGCGGCGCGAGGGCCCCTGCGACGAGGCCGATCCGGTGCTGCTCTCCCCGGCATTCCACGAGGCGCGACCCTCCCGCCCGGTCACCGCCATCCGGACGAGCCGATGTCGGAGCAGGCGGCGGCCAGCCCGGGACGAGGGCCCGCGCGACCAGCGGGTGCAGCTGGCCGGCTTCGATCTCCCCGGTCCGGAGCAGGTCGAGGTCGGGCAGCACCCAGGTCGCCGCGTCCGGCAGCACCGGTGGTGTGGACGCGCCCGGGTCCGGGGCTTCCGCGACCCGCGCGACAGGCGTCCCCCGACCGTCCGTGCCGGCCTCCAGTCGCAGGAGAAGCCGGCGTCGGCCGCCCAGCCGCACGCTGAACGCTCTGTCCGGCCCTTGCCCCTCGGCGCGGAGCAGGATCGCCGCCTCCGCCGCCCAACGGTCGACGGCGCAGCGTCGATCCGGCGGGACCGCGCTCCACGGTTCCGGGTCGGCGGCTTCGGCGGCACGGGCGGACGGCAGGTCGTCGAGGCCGCAGCGCATCCGTAGCTCATCGGTCCTGCGCGCATCCCACAGGTGGCGGTGCAGATCGAGGCGGAAGCGCTGGTTCGGACGTGGGTGGGGGTGGCGGCGGGCGCCCGGTTCGGTGTGCGACCCGTCCCACAGGGCGAGGCTGATCCGCTGCCCGGCGTCCGCCCAGGCGGGCGGGGTCCGGACGACCAGGTGCAGGGGGACCGGGGCGGCACGCTCCGGTGGGTCGTAGCGGGCCAGTTCGATCGTCAGCCCCGGGCGCAGCAGCCCGTGCGGGGCGATTCTCGGCATGTGCCAGCGCAGCAGGTCGGGAGCCAGATGGCGAAGGTCCGCCCGGATGCGGGCGGCGAGTTCCGGGCCGTGGCTGCGCACCACGGACCGGAGGCGGAAATCGATGTCGACGCCTGCCGCGGCGCACGCTCCTGCCCAGTCCCCGGCCTCACGGCGGGCGGTCGCAGTCTCGATCATCGGGGCCGGCACGGCGAACTCGCGCACGCGCAGCCAGAAGGACGGGGAGGAGAGAGGAGACGGGTAGGAATCCCGGTTCGCGGTCGAAGTGAGCATCAGCACTCACCTTGCGCGGACGGGTCCCCCAATCTGTTCATGGAGTGAGTCATCGCGGGGAGCCTAACTCCGGTCGCCGCGATCTGCCAGAACTTTTTTTCCCGCCGGAGCGCCGCCCGTCCCTGACAGGGCGCCCACATCACCGCTGAGCAGCCCTGACGAGCCATCCGCTGACCGGAGCAGGACGGCTCGCCCGTCGCTCCGCGCCCGCCGGTGGACCTGGCCTCCGGAGCCCGCGGAACACCCCCTTGGCTACCGAGGGGTTTCCGTTCCTGACCGGCGCCCGTTCCTGACCGGCGCCCGTCTCAGCGCAACGCGCTCATCCCCTGCCACTCGGTCCACGAGACGTTCCACGCGCCGAAGCCGTTCCCGGGGGCGACCACGCCCTTGGTGTCCTTGCCGGTGATCTCGAACGGGTCGCCGGGCTGGACCTGACCGTAGAACCAGGCCGCGTCCGCGTCGCTCATTCCTATGCACCCGGAACTGCGGTTGGCCATGCCGAGATAGCGGGCGTTCCACGGGGCGGCGTGCGCGTACATGCCCGACCAGGTCAACCGCATCGAGTGGTCGACCATCTTGTTGTAGGCGTCGGCGAGGCCCACGGTCTCGGAGTTCATGTTGATCGTGCCCTCCTTGGCCATGAGCACGGCGGTTCCTCGCCAGGATCGTTTGTCGCCGCCGGGCGTGCCGCCGGAGACCGGGATCCTGCGGACCGTTTTTCCGTCCCGTACGAGGGAGAGCCGATGGCGGTCGAGGTCGACCTCGACGATCTGCTGGTCGCCGACGGTGAAGGACGTCGTGTAGTCGCGTACGAACCAGCCGCCGTCCGCGCCCGAGTCGGTGCCGTTCAACTCGGCGTTCAGCCTGACCTCGGTCCCCGGCTTCCAGTACGCCCGGGGCCGCCAGTCCACCCGGTCCCGGCCCGACCAGTCGCGCATCCAGCCCCAGGAGCCCTCGGTGTCGTTCGAGGTGGTGACCTTGAGGTGCTTCTCGACCTCGGCCCGGTTCCTGACCGGGTTGTCGAATACCAGGGAGATCGGCTGGGCGACGCCGACGGTGGTGCCGGCGCCCGGTCTCCAGTCGACCTTGTTGACCTTGTCCGCCTTCGCCGTGGTGAATTCGGCCCGGGCGCTCCGGGCGGTTCCGCCCACGCTGCGGGTCGCAGCCGTCACCTCGTACGCCGTGCCGGGTGCGGACTTGCGGTCGGAGACCCAGGACCGGCCGTCGGCGGCGACCTTTCCGGCGAGCCGGCGGCCGTCGGCGTCGGTGACGGTCACCGAGGTGAGGCTGCCGCCCTCGACCGTGACCCGTACGGGCTCACCGGCCGGGACCTTCCTGCCCGCGGGCGTGACGGAGACCGTGACGGGGCGGTCGTCGGGGCTCGGCGTCACCTCGGCGACCGGGGCGCCGGGAGGAGCGCTCGACGAGCAGGCGGCGAGGGGTGCCAGCAGGGTGGCCGCGGCGGCGGCCCGGACGCGGGCACGGATGCGTACGGGTGTGCGTGACGAGCGGGACAAAGGGACCTCCGGGAGAGCCGCGAGAGAGCCGGACGAGTCGGCGATGCTGCGACTGTAGAGCCGAAAAAGTCGAGGTCAGACGCTGCGGAGCGATGTGATGCCGACTGTTGAGGAACGGTCATGGTCCGGTCACATTCGCCGGTCGGAGCGGTCATGAAGCGCTGTGAACATCCTCCGCATCCCCGCGAAAGGTCCGGGGAGCCGTCCCCGCCGAAGGTCCGGGGAGAAGGAGAGGCCAGACCGTGTCAGCTCTGCTCGTGCCGTCGTCGTCCAGCTCCGTGCCCCGAGCACGGAACCGGGGCGTGGCCCTGGAAACCATCACCCCGAAGACGTACCGCGGCTTTCTCGCGTCCCCCGAGGGCCAGGCCCTGGGCGCCGGCTTCCTCCAGTGCCCGTCCTGGGCCGGCGTCAAGGAGGGATGGGACTCCCGGCTGATCGGCTGGGGGCCGGATCCGGAGGCGGGTGGACTGACGGGCGTGGCGCTGGTGCTGCTGCGGCCGTTCCCCGGTACGCGCAAGTACTTCGCGTACCTCCCCGAAGGGCCCGTCGCCGACTGGAGCGACCCGGACGTCGACGGCTGGCTCGATCCGCTCCTGGGGCACCTGCGCCGTGCGGGCGCCTTCGCCGTGCGCATCGGCCCGTCGCCCGCCTACCGGCGCTGGGACGCCACCCGGCTCAAGCCGCTCGCCGGCCCGGGCCGCCGCCTCGGCGACGTCCTGGCCAGCGAGGTCGACCCCCTCGGCTCCGCCGTCGCCGACCGGTTGCGGGCCAGGGGCTGGCGCCGCTGCGGTGGCGACGGGTCCGGGCAGGGCGGGGACGCCCAGCCCCGCCACGTCTTCCGGGTGCCGCTCGCCGGACGCACCACGGACGACGTGTGGGCCGGGTTCAACCAGGAGTGGCGACGCAATGTGCGCAGGGCCCGGAAGGAGGGCGTGGAGGTGGTGGTCGGCAGTGCGGCGGACCTTCCCGAGTTCTGCCGGCTGCTCGCCGTCACCGAGCGGCGTGACGGCTTCCGCCTCGGCCGCTCGCTCGCCTACTACGAGCGCCAGTACGCCGCGCTCAACGCCGAGGAACCGGGTCGGATGAAGCTGTACCTGGCCCGGCACCGGGGCGAGATCCTGGCCGCCCACACGCTGATCACCGTGGGCCGCCGCGCCTGGTACCAGACCGGCGCCTCCGCCGACCACCGCCGCGAGGTCCGCCCCTCCAACGCCCTTCAATGGCGGATGCTGCTGGATGCCCACGCCCTCGGAGCGGACGTCTACGACATGCGCGGGGTAGCCTCCACTCTCGATCCGGAAGAACGTGGTTACGGGTTGCTGCGGTGGAAGCTCGGCACCGGTGGGCAGGTCGTCGAGACGTTGGGGGAATGGGAGAGGCCATTGGGGGGCAGCGCCAACCTCGCGCTTCACCGTGCCTTCCAGGCGTACCTGAACCGCCGATGAAGAAGATGAAGCAGACATCCCCGACGAAGACGTCCTCGACGACGCACGCCGCCACCGTCATCACCCGCCCGGAAGCCGGAGAGGCGGTCTCCGCTCCGCGCGGCAGTGCTGTCATGGCCGCCGGATCCGTCGTCTCCCGCGCCACCGGTTTCGCCCGGACCGCCGTGGTCGCGGCGGCTCTGGGCACCATCGGGCCGAGTGCCGACGGCTACGCGGTCGGCAACGCCCTGCCCACCATCATCTACATGCTGCTGCTGGGCGGCGCGCTGAACGCCGTCTTCGTTCCCGAGCTGGTCCGGGCCGCGAAGGAAGACTCCGACGGAGGGGCCGCGTACACCGACCGGCTCGTCACCGTCTGCGTCGTCGCCCTGCTGATCATCACCGCGACCGCCGTGTGGGCCGCCCCCATGATCGTCGACGTGTACACCGACTACACCGGCCGCCAGGCGGCCATGACCCTTGCGCTGGCACGTTACTGCCTGCCCCAGATCTTCTTCCTGGGACTGTTCACCCTGCTCGGCCAGATACTCAACGCACGGGGCCGGTTCGGCGCGATGATGTGGGCCCCCGTCCTGAACAACATCGTCGTCATGGCCGTCTTCGGCCTGTACCTGGTCCTTTCCCTGGGGGGCGGGGACACCCTCACACCGACCGGGACCGCCCTGCTCGGCTGGGGCACGACCGCCGGTATCGCCGTCCAGGCGCTCGCCCTCGTCCCGGCCCTGCGGGCTGCCCGCTTCCGCTGGCGGCCCCGCTTCGCCCGACGCGACAGCGGACTGACCCGCCCCCTGCGAGCGGCCGGCTGGCTGGTACTGCTCGTCGTCGCCAACCAGGCCGCCTACTGGGTCACCACCCGGCTCGCCACGGACGCCGGCCTCGACGGCGGACCCGGATTCGGCGCCTACAACAACGCCTACGCCCTGTGGGTCGTACCGCACGGCGTCATCACCGTGTCCGTGGTGACCGCGCTCCTGCCACGGATGAGTGCGGCGGCGGCCGACGGGGACAACACCGGCCTGCGGCACGACGTCTCCCACGCTCTGCGGGTATGCGCGGCCGGCGTCGTACCCGGCGCCTGCGCGCTGCTCGCCCTCGCCGGGCCGGTGACGTCCCTCGTCTTCGGATACGGCAGGACCAGCGCCGCCGACACGGCCGCACTGGCCGGAATCCTGATGGCCTTCGCACCGGGACTGATTGCCCTGTCGGGCCAGTACGTCCTGTCCCGCGCCTTCTACGCGCTCTCCGACACCCGCACGCCGTTCCTGCTCAACCTGGTGATCGTCGCCCTCAACGCGGGACTGTCCCTGACCGCCGCGCACCTGCTGCCGGCCCGCTGGGCCGTCACGGGCATGGCAGCGGCCTACTCACTGGCTCTGTGCGCGGGCTGGGCGCTGACCGGCAGGGTGCTGAGCCGTCGGCTCGACGTCGTACGCCCCCTGCGGCGGTCGTCCTCCGCGGCCGCCCACGCACGCCTGCTGCTCGCCGCCGTCCCCGCCACCGCCCTCGGCCACCTCGCGGCCTTGGGCGCGGCACGGGCGGGAGCCCTGGCCGCCACCGTCGCCGGCGCGGCCGTCGTCGTCCTCACCTTCGCCCTGCTCGCCCGTCCCTTGCGGCTCGCCGAACTGAACGCGCTGCTCCTGCGTGTACACAGTCGGCGGCCCCGGCCCCGGGCCCGGACCCGGCCCCGGACCTGACCACCACCATCACCACCACCGAGGGAGAACAACCGATGCCCCGCGTGCTCCTCATCGAGGACGACCCCTTCGTACGCGAGGGGGTCCAGCTCGGTCTGCGCCGCCGCGGCCATGACGTACGAGCGGCCGAGACCGGCGAGGACGGCCTCGCCGCCCTGGCCGAATTCCGCCCCGACTTGCTGCTGCTGGATCTGATGCTGCCCGGAATGACCGGCGTCCAGGTCTGCCGGCAGGTCCGCGAGCACAGCCAGCTGCCGATCATCATGCTCACCGCGCGCGGCGACGACTTCGACGTGGTCATCGGCCTGGAGGCCGGCGCCGACGACTACATCGTCAAACCCGCCCGGCCCGAGGTGATCGACGCCCGGATCCGGGCCGTGCTGCGCCGCATGGACGACGGCTCCACGGGCCGCCCGGCCATCGAGGTCTACGGCGACCTCACCATCGACCGGGTCGGTCTGACCGTCTCCAGAGCGGGCCGGCTTCTGACGCTCGCTCCCTCGGAGCTCAGGCTGCTCCTGCACCTGTCCGCCGCCCCCGAGCAGGTGTTCAGCAGGCAGCAGCTCCTGGAGAACGTCTGGGAGCACACCTTCCACGCCGACGGCCGGCTGGTCGACGCCTGTGTCGCCAGGCTGCGCGGCAAGATCGAGAACGAGGTCGGCAGCCCGCGTTACGTCCAGACGCTGCGGGGCTTCGGCTACCGCTTCGGTCCGCTGTGATCACCGCCCCCCGGCCCGGCCGCCCGCGCGGTGGCGGGAGCGATGGACAGGACGGCGCGGGTTCAGCCGCGAGCACCCGCAGGCGTCCGCGGACCAGGGCGTTCGGCCTGCGTACCCGGCTCCTGGCCGCCTTCCTGCTGGTCGCCGTGGTCAGCGCCGGCACGACGTCCGCGCTGACCTACCGCGAGGCCCGCAACGCTCTGCTGAAGACCGCCCAGGACACGGCGGTCTCGACGTTCCGCGACCAGGTCCAGCGGACGGGCTGGGGGCTGCCCGTTCAGGAGGAGGGGCTGGAGGAATTCCTGCGCGACCTCGCCCGTACGGGCAAACCGCGCCCCTGGGTGGTGTTCGCCGAGTACGGCGCTCTCCGCGCGTCCTCGGGCGAGAACCCGGTCTCCACCGTCATCACCCCCGAACTGCGGCGGGCCGCGTCGGCCGACCGGTACGGAAGCTTCGAGCGGGTCGTCAAGGACGGCGTCCCGTACCTGACCGTCGGCATGCCCACGGTCTTCAGGACCGGCCCCGACAGCGTGCTGCCCACGGGACTCGTCCTGTACGCCGTCATGCGGATGACCGACGAGCAGGTCAACGTCGACGCCCTGCTCGTCGCCGCCCGGAACGGCGCCCTGCCCGGCCTCGCCATCGCGCTCGTACCCGGCCTGATCGCCGCGCGCAGCGTGCTGCGTCCCGTGCGGGAGCTGCGCCGCGCGGCCAGGAGCATGGGCAGCGGCAGGCTCGACACCCGTATCCCGGTACGCGGCAACGACGAACTGGCCGACCTGGCGGACACCTTCAACGAGTCGGCGGGACAACTGGAGCGGTCCGTCGGCGAATTGCGCGAAGCCGAGGCACGGGCGCGCCGCTTCGCCTCCGACGTCTCGCACGAACTGCGCACCCCCCTGGCCGGGATGCTCGCCGTCACCGAGGTCCTCGACCAGGACGCGGACCGTCTGGACACCGACACCGCCCAGGCGGTCCGGCTGGTCAGCGCGGAGACCGGAAAGCTCGCCGTACTCGTCGAGGACCTGATGGAGATATCCCGCTTCGACGCCCGCGCGGCCGAGTTGAACTCCGACGAGATCGACGTCGCCGAGGCCATCCGCAAGTCCCTCCAGACCCGGCGCTGGTCGAACGACGACCGGATCCACGTCGAGCTCCCCACCGGTATCCGGGCCCGGCTCGACCCACGCCGCTACGACATCGTGGTCGCCAACCTCGTCGGCAACGCCCTGCGGCACGGCGGCGCGCCCGTCACGGTGCGCCTGCGCACCGAGGCGAGCTCCTCCGGCACACAGGTGCTCATCACCGAGGTCGCGGACAGCGGCCCCGGCATCCCCTCGGCCTCGCTCCCGCACATCTTCGACCGCTTCTACAAGGCCGACGCGGCCCGCACCCGATCGCCGGGCAGCGGCCTGGGGCTGGCGATCACCCTGGAGAACGTGCGTCTGCACGGTGGAACGATCCGTGCGGGGAACCTGCCCGGAGGCGGTGCTGTCTTCACCGTCGAAATACCGCTCCGGGTCGAGGAGGCCGGCAGATGAGGCGTGCGTGGTGGCGCGGACGCGTGGTGGGCCCCCTCGTCATGGTCTGCGCGTCCCTGGTCGGCGGCTGCGGCATCCAGGCGTCCGATGTCATCGAGGCGGGCGGACCCGCGACCGTCGACGCCTTCCTCAACCGTGACGACGACATGCTGCTCTTCTTCCGTTCCCCCGACGGCGGGTTGAGTCCCGTGATCCGGGAGATCAGGCCCTCGCCCGGGTTCGGCGACGAGTACGTGGAGCTGGGCTCCGGCGACCGGGACCCCACGGGGCCGGCGGGCCCCGCGCCCACGGAGGAGGTCGTCCTGGCGCTGCTCTCCGGCCCTGGGAAGACGGACCGGGTCGCCGGTCTGACCACCGCGCTTCCCGCTGTCCGCGAGAGCGGAGCCGTAGCGGTCGAGGTCTCGTCGGACGGCGGGATCGCGGTTCGCCTGCCCCTGGCCGTGCGGGGACTGAACGCCACGGCCCTGCATCAGTTGACCTGCACGATCGCCTACAACGAGGCCACCGACGGCCGGGGGGTCGTGACGCTGACGGGGCAGGACAGGGCGAAGAGGTCCGGCACCTGCGGACTCGCCCCCGGCAGAGCCGGCTGAGCACCGTTCCTCGGCCGGAAGCCGCCCCGCATCGCCCCGCGTACGGCGACGGCCCGGACCCGTACCGATACCGTCGTGATACGGGTCCGGGCCGCGCGCTCGCTCGCTTGAGCTCCAGCCCGCTTGATCGCTAGCTCGCTTGATCGCTTGGTCAGAAGAAGACCCCGCACCTCAGCAGTACGTTCGCGTACGGCCGGGCCTCCCCCGTCCGTACGACCAGGCGGGTCGCCGCCGTGAGCGCCTTGAGCTCGTCGTGCGGGACCACTTCCAGCCAGGGGAAGTGACCGTCCAGGAGCGCCGCGGCCTCCGGATTGGCGTCATGGATCTCCCGGGCGGCCGTCGCGCCCTCCACGACCAGCTCGTCGAGCAGGCCGTCCAGCACCTCGGCGAACGACGGGGTCCCGGCGCGGAAGGCCAGGTCGATCACGCGGGGGCCGGGTGGGATCGGCATGCCGGCGTCGCAGATCAGGACGCCGTCGCCATGGCCGAGTTCGGCGATCGCGCCCGCCAGATGGCGGTTGAGGATGCCCGACTTCTTCACAGCGCGTCGACCTCCTCCAGCGTCGGCAACGACTCCTGCGCCCCCCGCGCCGTGACCGCCGCCGCGCCCACCCTGACCGCGAAGGCCGCCGCCTCCCTCAGTTCGTCGCCACGGCCCAGACGCCAGGCCAGGGCCGCCGTGAACGCGTCGCCTGCGCCGGTCGTGTCGAGGGCCTCGACCTTCGGGCTGACCAGGTGGTCCAGGGATTCCGCACGGCTGTCCGCCACCAGGGCCCCGGCCGCGCCCAGGGTGATGACGACCGAGCGCGGGCCGAGCGCGAGCAGCGCCGGCGCCCAGTCGTGCGGGGACTCCCCCGCCCCGTCGCCGAGGATGTACCGCGCCTCGTGCTCGTTGACCACCAGCGGATCGCAGGCGGCGAGCACCTCCTCGGGGAGCGGCGCGGGCGGGGACGGGTTGAGGACGAGCCGGGTGTCCGGCCCCCGGCCGCGTACCGTCTCGGCCACCGTGGCGAGCGGGATCTCCAGCTGTACGGAGATGACCCGGGCGGCTGCCAGCAGCGGGGCCGCCGCCCGGACGTCCTCGGGGGTGAGGCGGCCGTTGGCTCCCGGGGAGACCACGATGCTGTTGTCGCCCGAGGGGTCGACGGTGATCAGGGCGACGCCGGTGGGCGCCCCGCCCACCAGGACGCCATCCGTGTCGACGCCCGCCGCGCGCTGGGTCTCCAGCAGGAGGCGTCCGTGGTCGTCGTCGCCGACCCGGGCGAGGAGGGCGGTCCTGGCGCCGAGGCGGGCGGCGGCCAGCGACTGGTTGGCGCCCTTGCCGCCGGGGTGGACGGCGAGGTCGGAGCCCAGGACCGTCTCGCCGGGTGCGGGGCGGCGCTCGACGCCGATCACGAGGTCGGCGTTGGCCGACCCGACGACCAGCAGGTCGTACCGGTACCGGTCGTCGGGGGCGTTGTCATGCATGTGCGTGCTTCCTGCTTTCGTCGGTCCGGGGTCAACATGCCGGTTCGCGAAGGGAGTTCAGCAGACTCGTTCACGAGCCGCGCGGCGGTCGGGCCGGTTCACGCGCCTGGTTCACCAGGCTGGTTCACGAGCCGCGCCCAACAGGCCGGTTCACGAGCCGGGCGGCGGTCAGGAGAAGTCGGCGACGTTCTCCCGGGTGACCACCTTGACCGGCACCTTCACCATGCTCTCGACCTTCTCGTCCTTCGTGGCCTTCACGGCGTTCCGTACCGCGATTCTGCCCAGTTCGGCGGGCTGTTGCGCCACCGACGCGTAGAGCGTTCCGGCCTCGACCGCCTTCAGGCCGTCCGGGGTTCCGTCGAAGCCGACGACCGAAACGGACTTCCCGGCCTTGCCGCCGAGTGCCTTGGCCGCGCCGAGCGCCATCTCGTCGTTCTCGGCGAAGACGCCGGTGACGTCCGGGTGCGACTGGATGAGGTTGGTCATGACGTCGAGGCCCTTGGTGCGGTCGAAGTCCGCGGGCTGCTTGGCGACCACCTTGATGCCCGGGTACGCCTTGAGTCCCTCGGCGAAACCGGCCCCGCGCTCACGGCTGGCGGAGGTGCCCGCCGTGCCCTGGAGGATGACGATGCTGCCCTTGCCGCCGAGCTTGCCGGCCAGCGCGTCGGCGGCGAGCTTGCCGCCCGCCACGTTGTCCGAGGCGACCAGCGTCGCGGTCTCCGCCTTGTTGACGCCGCGGTCGGCGGCGATCACGGGGATGTCCGCCTTGTTGGCGCTGCGGACGCCGGGACCGACGGCGTCCGAGTCCACCGGGTTGACGATGATCGACGAGACGCCGGAACTGGTGAAGTTCTGGAGCTGGTTGGCCTGCTGGGAGGCGTCGTTCTGGGCGTCGGTGACGGTGAGGTCGATGCCCGCCTTCTCCGCCTCCTTCTGTGCGCCTTCCTTCATCTGCACGAAGAAGGGGTTGTTGAGCGTGGAGAGGGACATGCCGACCTTCGTCGTGCCGCCGGACGAGCCGGAGTTGAAGAAGGAGACCGCGCCGACGACGAGGGCGACGCAGAGTGCCGCGCCGGCCAGTTTGAGCGCTCCCTTGCGGCCGGCCCCGGGTGCGCCGGGGGTGGTGCCCGCGGAGGAGGCCGTTCCCGAACCGGCCTTGCGGCGCAGGGTGTCCAGCAGGACGGCGAGCGCGATGACGACGCCGATGACGACCTGCTGCCAGAACGCCGACACGGAGAGGAGGTTGAGGCCGTTGCGGAGGACGGCGAGGATGAGCGCGCCGATCAGGGTGCCGGACGCCTTGCCGACACCGCCGGCCAGGCTCGCCCCGCCGATGACGACCGCGGCGATGGCGTCGAGTTCGTACCCCTGGGCGGCCTGCGGCTGGGCGGAGACGAGGCGCGAGGCCAGGACGATGCCCGCGACGGCGGCGAAGAGGCCGGACAGCGCGTAGATGACGATCTTCTGGCGCTTGACGCGGAGCCCGGAGAGCCGGGCCGCTTCCTCGTTGCCGCCGATCGCGTACATCGAGCGGCCGATGAACGTGCGGCCGAGGATCAGTGCGGTGATCAGGCCCATCGCGATCATCACGAGGACCGGTACGGGGAGCCATCCGCCGAGGGTGTCGCCGAGCACCGAGACGGAGTCGGGGAAGGCGATCGGACTGCCCTGCGAGATGACGAGGGAGAGCCCGCGGGCGATCGAGAGCATTGCCAACGTCGCGATGAACGGCGGGAGTTTGCCGTACGAGACGAGGGCTCCGTTCACGAAGCCGCAGGCGATGCCCGTGAGGATCGCGAGGACGACGGCCAGGACGACCGGCACGCCGGCCGAGGTCGCCGACCAGGCGAGGACCGTCGCGGACAGGGCCGCCACCGAACCGACGGACAGGTCGATGCCCGCCGAGACGATGACGAAGGTGACGCCGAACGCGAGGATGGCGGTGACGGCCGCCTGGACGCCGACGTTCAGCAGGTTCTGGGTGGTCAGGAAGTCGCCGGAGAGCAGCGACATCGCCACCACCAGGACGACCAGTGCGCTGAGCGCGCCGTTGTCGAGCAGGACGCGGCGTATCACGGAGACTCCGCCGCCCGTTCCCGCGTCACTCTTGGCTGTCTCAGTGGCCACGGGGGCCCTCCTCTTCCTTCTTCGGTGCGGGGTGGTCGGTGGACGTCGGTACGTCGGTGAGGGCGGGGCCCTGGGCCGTGGCCGGGGTGCCGACGGCGAGGGCCATGACGGCGTCCTGCGTGGCCTCGCCGGCGCGGAGTTCACCGGCGATCCGGCCCTGGGCCATGACGAGCACCCGGTCGCTCATGCCGAGGACCTCCGGCAGATCGCTGGAGATCATCAGGACGGCGTGCCCGGACGCGGTCAGCTCGTTGATGAGCTGGTAGATCTCGACCTTGGCGCCGACGTCGATGCCCCGGGTGGGTTCGTCGAGGATGAGGACCCGGGTGTCGGCCAGCAGCCACTTGCCGATGACGACCTTCTGCTGGTTGCCGCCGGAGAGGGTGCGCACATGCTGGCCGAGGCCGGACATGCGGACGCCGAGCTGCTTGGCGATGCGGGCGGCGGCCGTGCGCTGTCCCTTGAGGTCCACGAGCCCGGAGCGGGTCGCGGAGCGCAGGGTGACCAGGCCCAGGTTCTCCTGGACGGAGGCGTCGAGGACCAGGCCCTGGCCCTTGCGGTCCTCCGGTACGAGTCCGATGCCGGCGCCCATCGCGGCGGGCACGTCGTGCCGGACCAGGCGCTCGCCGCGTACGTCGACGGTGCCCGCGTCGTACGGGTCGGCGCCGAAGACGGCGCGCGCCACCTCCGTACGCCCGGCGCCGACGAGCCCGGCGAGGCCGACGACCTCGCCGGCGTGCACGTCGAAGCTGACGTCGTGGAAGACGCCGTGGCGGGTGAGTCCGCGCACCGACAGCAACGCGTCTGCGGAGTCGGGGTGTTCGGGGCGTTCACGCGGGTACTGCTGTTCGATGCTGCGGCCGACCATGAGCTGGACGAGTTCGTCCTCGGGGGTCGACGCCGGGACCTGGTCGATGCTGCGGCCGTCACGGAGGACGGTCACACGGTCGCCGAGTGCGGCGATCTCCTCCAGGTGGTGGGTGATGAAGACGATCCCGACGCCGTCCTCGCGCAGTTGACGGACGATCGCGAAGAGCTTGTCGACCTCCTCGGAGGTGAGCACCGCGGTCGGCTCGTCCATGATCAGGACGCGTGCCTCCAGGCTGAGCGCCTTGGCGATCTCCACCATCTGGAGCCGGGCGATGCCCAGTTCACGGACCTTGGCGTCGGGTCGCACGTTGACGCCGACCCGGCGCAGCAGTTTCTGCGCGTCCTCGCGCATCCTGCGGTGGTCGACGAGCCCGTAGCGGCGCGGCTGGCGGCCCAGGAAGATGTTCTCGGCGACGGTGAGGTCGGGGACGAGGTTGAACTCCTGGTAGATGGTGGCGATGCCGAGCCGTTCGGCGTCCTGCGCGCCCTCGATGCGGACCTCACGCCCTTCGGCCAGGATGTGGCCGCGGTCGGGGCGGTAGGCGCCGGAGAGCATCTTGATGAGGGTGCTCTTTCCCGCGCCGTTCTCGCCGAGCAGGACATGCACTTCGCCTCTGCGGAGGTCGAAGTCGACGTTGTCGAGGGCCACCACACCGGGGAAGGTCTTGCGCAGACCCTCGATGCGCAGCAACTCGTCCGGTGCGGTCACCCGTGGCTTCTCCGGTGCGGTCACCGGTCGCTCCTCTGGTTCGATGCGGCCCCGCCGCACGAACGGCGTACGACGAGGCGGGCGGGCAGGGCGACGGACTGCGGGGCCCGTCCTTCGATCCGGTCGGCCAGCGCGCGCACGGCGGCCCGCGCGAGGTCGGCGGTCGGCTGGGCGATGGCGGTGATCGGCGGGTCCGTGTGGACGAACCACGGGATGTCGTCGAAGGCGGCGAGCGCGATGTCGTCGGGTACCCGCAGCCCTCGGGCCCGGATCGCGTCCAGCGCGCCGAGCGCCATCAGGTTGTCCGCGGCGAACACGACCTCGGGCGGCTCGGCCAGCGCGAGGAAGCGCTCGGTCTCCCGGCGACCGCTGGCCGCCTGGAAGTCACCCTGCCCGATGTAGGCGTCGGGCAGGTCGAGCCCGAGCTCGCGCATCGCGTCCCGGAAGGCCTCGACGCGCTCGTTGCCGGTGGTGGTGGCGGCTGGCCCGGCGATGATGGCGAGCCGGCGGTGACCGAGGCCGTGCAGATGCGCGACGAGATCCCTGACCGCGCCCGTACCGTCGGCCCGGACGACCGGGACGTCGATGCCGGGGATCCAGCGGTCGACGAAGACCATCGGCGTGCCGCTCAGGGCGACGTCCCGCATCAGCGGGGAACCCCCGTCGGCGGGCGAGACGAGGAGACCGTCGATCCTGCGGTCGATGAGCGTGCGGATGTGGTGGTCCTGGAGCTCGGGCCGCTCGTCGGCGTTGCCGATGATGACGCTGTAGCCGAGCGCGCGGGCCTCCTCCTCGACGAAGCGGGCCAGCTCGGTGAAGTACGGGTTGAGCACATCGCTGATGACCAGGCCGAGCGTGCGGGTCTGCGCGGTGCGCAATGAACGGGCGACCGCGTTGGGCCGGTAGCCGAGGGCCTCGACGGCGGCGAGGACGCGAGTACGCGCCTCTGCGCTCACGGACGGATGGCTGTTCAGCACGCGCGACACCGTGGCGGCGGACACACCCGCCTCGGCCGCGACATCTTTGATGCCCGCCATGTCCGGACCACCTCCTTGTGGTTTCCGTACACCTCGAAACCCTTGCGCCGACCGGTGGCGGACCAGCGGCTCGACGCCATGGAATCGATTACACGGACGATTGGAATCGATTACACGACCAAAAACAAGCCCCCCTCCCGCGTCCGAGACCGGATCGTGACGGGAGGAGGGCGGGAGCGGTGCGGGATGGAGGGGAGCCCGCCAGAGGCCCTGGTGGCGCTGCACGGGCAACATCTATCGGGCTCGCCGGGCCGAGCAGCCCGGGTCAGGTTTGCGCGGCTCCTGTCTCCGCGGTGCCTTGCCAGGAAGCCGCAGCGCGCTCGATCACCTCCGCTGCGGGGGGGCGACCACCGCCCCAGTGCGGGCTCGCCGCGACGAGCTTGGCGCGGAGTTCCTCTGCCAGCAGGCGTCGCTCCTGCGCCCCGGCCTCGTCGGCAATCCGGCGCCCCCACCGGGCCGTGTCCACCACGGCGGACTTCAGCGCCTCGTAGGCGCAGTAGAAGTCGAAATCCGCCCTCCACGCCGTACGGCATTCAACGGGGGCCACCGCCTCCCAGCCCGCCAGCACCCTGGGCCGGTCGCCCGTGGCGTAGGCGGTCTTATGCACATGATCGGCCAGGTCGTACACGGGATCGCCCCACAGGGCGAGTTCCCAGTCGAGGAAAGCGACTCCTCGGCGATCGGTCAGGAGCATGTTCTTGCGGTGGATGTCCGCGTGGAGCAGCCGGAAAGGCCGCTCGGTGAGCTCTCGCTCGGCGCGTTCCGCCAGCGGACCGCAGGGGTCCGGCGGGACTCCGAGCACCCTGTACAGATGGTCCAGCGGCGCATCCGCGCGGCTCCGGATCTGACGGACGAAGGACAGCAGGCGCAGCGCGAACCCCTTGGTGTCTCCATCGTCAGGCCATTCGGGCAGTGCGGGAAGCGCGGAGAAGGGGACGCGCAGCAGCTCCCCGAAAAGCTGCTCGACGCCGTCGAGGACCGCATCGGGTACGGGCTTGCCATCCTGGGCAAGGTCGTCGACCCTGCGCCCCTCGATGAATTCATGGATCTGAAAACGCGGTTCGGTACTGGTGTGAAGCAGTCGCGGCGCATGCGAGACATACGGGCCGATCGCCGCAAGTACCGCCGACTCCGGCCAGAGGGTGAGGTCCATGGGCTCGGCCGCCGAACCGGGAATCCGCACCAGCACAGGACCCGAATCCGTCCGCACACGCACATTGCGGTTGTAGAAGCCGGAGAGCGCCGTCTTCTGCGCGCGAGACTCTTCGTACAAGGCTAGGGCGTCCATGACTGTCTCTCTACCCACGGAGCCAGAGTTTGAGCAACCCTTCCTCGGGTCATGTCAGGGGCCGCACCCCACATGGGACGGGCCGCGTTGAGTTTGCGAGCCAGGCGGTCCGTGAGGTAGTCACGCATGAAACGGTCGGCTCCGACGAGTTGCTTCGAATAGCGAACTGTGTCGACAATCGCTGATTTGACGCGCTCATGAGCCAGATAGAGATCCAGGTCGGCCGGAGGGCCGGTCGTCGACGCTTCGGGCAGACCTTCGCGCCAACGGCGCAGCACCTCTGACCGTTGGTCTGCGGGGTAATCCATCTTGTGGAAGTGGACACCGAGTTCATAGAGAGGATCACCCCACAGCGCCAGCTCCCAGTCGAGAAACCAGGTCAGCCCGCCGGAGACGATCATGTTCTTGCGGTGCAAGTCGGAGTGCAGGACCGCGAAGGGCCGAGAGGTCAGCCCGTCCCACAGCGGTTCCAGGACCGCGAGCGGCTCGGCCGGGATGCCGAAATCCTCGAAGATGTCCGCGCACGCCTCTCGGTGCGCGTCGTACACCTGCTGTGTCAGCTTCGCGAGTCGTCGGCCGAAACCGCCGACGTCGCCCGAGTCCGGCCAGTCGGCTGGCAGCCTCGGCGCCTTCTCCTGCGGAATGCGGACCAGTTGATCCATCACCGCGACGACGTCGCCGATCACATGCGAGGGGACGGCGCTGCCGCGGGGCGAGAAGCTGTCCAGCACTCGTCCATCGATGAAGTGGTGCACCTGGAAGCGGGGATCCCAAGAGGCATGGCGAAGCTCGGGCGCCCGGCTCACGTACGGCCGGATGCAGCCCAGCACATCCTGTTCCGTCCACAAACGTACGTCCATGGAGTCCGCGGCTTCCAGAGGGATGCGGACGTTTACCACCCCCTCCGAGGTCCGCACCGCTACGTTGCGGTTGTAGTAGCCGGCCGCCGCTTCGTCGGATGCCCGTGCCTGCTCGTAGAGATCCAGCCAGTTCACGCGGTCTCCTCGAAGAACAGTGAGAGAGCGGAGTCCATGCGGATCAACAAGTCGTCCAATGAGCCGAGCGGTCGCACGGCAGGGCGCGCCCGCTCGGCCGCTGCCACCAGCTCGGGACCACTCAGATCCATCCGCTCGGCGGTGCGATGAATCGTCAGGATCAGCGACGGATAGACCTGACACGCCTCGAACTCCCGCACAGCGTGGAACAGTAACTCCCGGGCCGCCCGCCGGTCCCCTTGCTTCAGCATCAGGACCGCACGGAACATGTCGGCCCTAGCCCTCCCCGATCGGTACCCCGCTCGGTCCAGTGCCGCGTTGGCATTGTGAAAGGAGGAAGCCGCTCTGTCGTGCTGGCCCAGCCGGGTCTGGGCCATGGCCATGGCCGTGAAAGCCTTTCCGATCTCGTGCTGAGCACCCAGGTCACGCTGGACCGCCAAGGCCGCGGTGGCAGCTTCGATCGCCGCCGCCGGATCGGTGAAGGCGTAGAGCTCGGCCTTGTTCGTCAGGACATTGGCCAGGCCGACGGCCGCGTTCGCCGCCCGGTACTCGGCCTCCGCACCGGCCAGCAGTCGGGATGAACTGTCGAAATTCATCAGGAACCTGTGACCGAGGTGCATGAGCCGCTTGAGATCGCCCCGGATTACCCGGCCCTGGGGCGAGCAGATCTCGTAAACCTCCTCCGCAAGCTCGAACGCACCATGAAAATCGCCCTGCCACATCCGGATGTCAGCCACGCAATACCCGGCCGCCGGACGGGCCTCACCCTCGTGTTGCTCCCAGACCCGCGCGAAAATCGACGCGGCCAGGGCACTCTCCCCCGCAATACGCCGGGCATTGGCACCGGCCAGGGCCAGACGCGCGGCGACGAGAGAACACACGGGACGATCCAGGCGTGGGGTGAGTCCGATCGCTCCGGCCGTGTCGCCAAGCTCCAGCCTGGACTCGGCGTCGAGGCAGTCCGCCGCATCACGCAGAGCTGACAGACCCGCACCGGCCTGGCCCGTACCAGGCGCGGCAAGGTGGTCCCGAAGATCCTTCACCACGCCGTCCACCGCCTGCCTCCCGTTCAACACGACGGCCCGGTCGGCATGGAGCTGGATCTGTTCCGGTGTGATGTCACCAGCGCGAAGGCCGTGATAGACCGCTTCTCGCAGCGGCGAGATTCGGGCCAGGCCAGAAGTACGACGCTCTCCGTGCTCCACCCGCCCGGCCAGCGTCTCCCAGTGAGTCCGCAACGTAGCGTGGACGTGCCGTTGGACCGCCGGTGAGAGATGCCGCTGGAGAGCGGTAATCATCAACTGATGCAGTCGGTGCCAGCCATCCGGCAGCGGGTAGGCGAAGGAATAGGCGGTGAGCGACTCCCACATGAGCAGGTTCGTCGGCAGATCGAAGGCCCGCCCAATGGCCTGGAACACCTCGAAGTCGAAGGTACGGGCCACGCTCAGCAGTTCAAGGATCCGTACTTCGTCGGGGGCGACGTGCTGGAGGAATCGCTGGACGATCTCCTCGGACGTGCCGGCGTGCTCGAGTCTGGCAGGGTTTTGCAGGTGCGTGTCGACCGCAAGGTGCAGGTAGAAGGGGACACCCTCACTGGCTTCGGCGATGGACCGCTGCCTCGGAATCTCCGTGATGCCGGCCTGCGTAAGGAGGTCGAGCCGGGCCGCCATGGGCAGGCCGTCGATGTCTACGCGCTTGATCACCGCTTCCCATTCGGAGTCGTACGCCGCCCATCGCAGGGCCTCACGGCTGGCGAGAACGGTGAGGCCGCCCTGGAGCTGGCCCAGCAGGTCGCGTAGCCAGGCGTCGGACCCGTAGCTGCGCCCACCCGGCAGCGGCGTGGGCACGAGGGCGTCGTAGGCGTCCACATACACGGCGTACGGCCGGGACGCGGCCGAGGCGCACAGGTCCTGCGCGAAGAGGTAGGAGACCGCGTGGCCCAACTCCGCGTTGCTGAGGTTGTCCAACTCACTCAGTGTGGGGTCGGCTTCCACTTGCTGGCGGCGTTGCCTGTTCTTGATCGCGCGTCCGGCCAGTCGCGTCAGCCCGGCCGCCGTCCCGAACACCGGCAGGCCCATCGCATCGTCCAGGATCGTGGAGAGGATGTCGCTCTCCTCGGCGAACGGCGTGTTCTTCGGACTCAGCTGCAACTGGGGGTGCACCCGTTGCCAGAGGACCGCGTAGGCGATATCGAACCGGTCGAATTGAACTCCCTGCGCGCCGAAATCCATACGCAGCACGGCCAACGCGTCTTCCTGCTGCCGCATCGTCGGGAGTTGCAGGTCCACCCCTGCCGTGCGAAATCCGTCCGGGGTGCGGTTGCGTAACTCCTGGAGAAGCCGCGACTTGCCAATGCCACCCACACCAACCACGTTCAGAATCCGAGGCCCCTCGCCGAGAGCGTGCAGTTCCTCGCTGTAGGCCGAGAGCACCCCCTCCCGGTTGAAGAACTGCCGCTGGAGCGCCGATACCCGCCGGTATTGCGGTCTGATGGGCATGGTGGCCCCTCCCCCAAAGTAGCCGTGCACATGCGAGGTGCAGGTTAGCGCCACGGACGGAGTGGTGAGAAGGGCTTTCCAGGCCGCTGCGGGTGGAGTGATCCCGTGCGCCCCCACTGCCGAGCGCCGAGGTGGAGCCGTGCGAATCTGTGCATGGACGACGGCTACGGCTTCCGCTCCAAGCAGGTCGACGGGCGACCGCGCGGATGATGGCGCGGCGGCACGGGATGAGCGTGGTAGGCCTGCGCTATCCGTATGTGGGCGGCTTCGAGGAACGGCTGCGCGCACACGCCGCCCGGCTCACGGCCGACCCGGCGGCGGGGGCGAGGGGCCTGTGGACGTATCTGGAGGTCCGTGACGCGGCGAGGGCCGCGCTGCTGGCTCTGGAACCTCGATCCCGACCGCCTCGACACCACCCGCCACAGCTCCCCGCACGTCGGCTTCGGCCACGGCCCCCACCGCTGCGTCGGCGACCACCTTGCCCTCCTGGAGGCCCAGCTCTCCTGGACCGCGCTGTGGGACCGCTTCCCCGGTCTCGCTCTGGCCGTCACCCCGGACGAACTGGTCCGTGAAGCGGCCTGCAACTCCTGGAAACTGGCCAAACTGCCCGTCCGCCCCCACCCGTGACCCAGCGCACCCGCACCCGCAACCTGGTCGGACACCGGATGCACTGGCACCCGCCCGCTCGACAAGCCTGTTCATACCCCTACGCCTCCGACCTCGACGCCGGTCGTACCGACTCGGGTTGGCAGGCCACTGTTCACGTCTGGGTCAGAGTCGGATGTCTATCGCGTTCGCTCCCTCGCCTAGATTCTCGGGCGGAAGTGTAGAACGACTGAATAGAGGCTTTGATGTCCCTGCGCCGTGTTCTGCTGAGCCTGGTGCTGGTGCCCTTGCTCGCCGCTCCGGTCACCGCCCGCGCGGCAACGTCCGACGGTCCCGAGAAGACGTCGCACCAGAAGAAGCGCTTCGACCTTCAGGCGCACCGAGGTGGTCTCGGTATGACGACGGAGGGGTCCCTGGAGGGCTTCAGCAAGGCGCTGCGCCTCGGTGTCAGCACCCTGGAGCTGGATACCCAGGTCACCAAGGACTCCAAGGTCGTCGTCACCCACGATCGCAAGGTGAGCGCCCAGAAGTGCCGTGACACCGCACCGGTCATGCCGGGCGACGCCATGTACCCCTATGCCGGCAAGCTCATCAAGGACCTCACGCTGCGGCAGGTCAAGACCCTGGACTGCGGATTCCAGAACCTCCCCGCACACCCGCACCAGGAGGTCGTCAAGGGTTTCCGGATGGTCGAGCTCCAGGACGTCCTGCACCTCGTCAAGCGCTACAAGGCCCACAAGGTCACCCTCAACGTGGAGACCAAGATCGAGGCCGGTGCGCCTGAGGAAACCGCACCGCGCGAGCTGTTCGTCCGACGCGTGTTCGAGGAGATCAAGTGCTCAGGGATGGCGAATCAGGTGACGGTCCAGTCCTTCGACTGGGGTTCCCTGCGGGCGATGCACCGGCTCGCTCCCCGCTGGCCACTGGTGGCCCTGACCAACTACGACTTCCTCCAGGTGGGCAGGCCAGGTGCCTCCCCGTGGCTCGGCGGCATCGACGTCGACGACTTCGGCGGTGACTTCGTGGACGCGGCTGCTTCCATCGAGGGCGTCAAGGCACTGTCACCCAACTACGGCTTCCCGCAGAACGGGAAGATCGGCGACCCGGGTTTCCGCTTCTACCCCGACAAGGCCATGATCACCAAGGCTCACGCACGGGGCCTGAAGGTCATTCCGTGGACCTGCAACGACCCGGCCACCATCGCAGCGCTCATGGACATGGGCATCGACGGCATCATCTCCGACTACCCGAACCGGGTCCGCCAGATCATGGCCGGTCGCGGCATGCACCTGCCGAAGGCTTACGAGCCCCGCTGAGGACGAGGTCCGGACGCTCCGGCGCGCAGGGACGGCGGAAGCGAACCGCGGGACCCGGATGCGTTCTCGGCGAACCCGCAGAGGGCCGGATCACATCACGTCCACCACAACAACAAAGCCGGTCAAGGCGACAGAGTGTCGCTTTGACCGGCTTCGTTTGGTCAGTTGACCCTGGTGGGTCGTTCACGAGATCCAACTGCCAGGCGAAACCCGCATTGACGATCATGCTGCTCCCGTCTGATCATGGACGAATTCCCGAGACGTTTCCCGTTCACGCACCAAGCTCACCACGACCCATTCGGTCCATCGCTCGATTACTGAGTGTTCAGCCATCCTTCGAACAGCATGAGGTGCTCGCCCATGGCTCCCAGCGAGGTGGGACTGCGCTCGTACTGCTCCGAGAGCGCCACTTCGTAGATCTTGTATGCCGGAACGGCTTCCTCGCCGGCGGCGCTGACAGCGGCGAGCGCACGAAGAGCGACTTCGGAATTGCCAGCTTCCGTGCTGGTAACCAGCTCTGGGCAGAGCACTTCGCTGATGTACTCACACAGTTTCATGAGCTGCCGCCCAGCACGGGTCGCGCGATCACGGACGGCATCCAAACGGGCCTCGTGAAGGTGATCCTCAAGTTCGGGCTCGTCGTCCTCGTCACACCAGATCGTCCGCAAGGACTCTTCTTGTGCTTCCAACTCCTGCTTGGAGTCGCGGAGAAGTTCCTCCAGGCTGAGAGTCGGGTGCTCCATCACTGTGTCAGACAGCTCGGGCAGCGACTCGATTGAGGTGGGGTCCGGGAGCGAAGAACCGTCGCGGAGTGCCACGAGAAGCAAGGCCTGCCGCAGTACAGGTAGTAGCCGACCGGTGTCAGTTGCTCCACGGAGCTCGTAAGCGGAGCGCTCAACGGCCATATAGTCGTTTTCCCCGATGTATCCATCGATCTCGAAACGAATCTCAGAAACCGAAGTGGCGATCGCTCGGACCTCCGTCAGTACCTCCCCTCGCGCGTGAGCACGGCATGCACACGCGGGGACCCATAGGTTCCGCGCGATTCGGCATGGACCTCAGTGATCTGCTGGGTCAGCTCGGCATCCCGCATCGCACGGGGGCCGGGCGGTCCGGAGAGACGGGCATAAAAGGCGGTCCTGGAGACCTTCATCAGCTCACACGCCCGTTTGACGCTGTGACCTGTACGCTTCTCCGCCTCGATGAACGGGTGCACCGTCACCGGGCATCCTTCGCGAAGAAAGCTGTGGCCCGCTTGAGGATGTCGACGTCCTCGCGCAGCCGGCGGTTCTCCCGCCGCAACGCGGCCAGTTCCTCGCGTTCACTGCTGGCCAGCCCGGTGCGCTCGCCCGCATCGACCTCAGCCTGCTTCACTCAGTCCCGCACCGCCGTCCCGGTCAGCTCGAAGTCCTTGGCGACCTGGCCGACCGAACGGTCACCTCGCCGGCACACCCCGACGATCTCGGCCTTGAACTACGGCGTGAATGAGCGGCGAGGGCGCCGAGGCTTCTTGTTCCCCATACTCCCCACGATGGACCCCTCACCGAGCCGATCAACGACCCGAAGGCCCCAGGAACGACGAAAAACCGGCGAGTCATGTGACTCAACCGGTAATTCGTGAACGTATCGAGGACGATCGCATGAACGTCCCCCTGGCTGGTGTCCGAGGGGGGACTTGAACCCCCACGCCCGATAAAGGGCACTAGCACCTCAAGCTAGCGCGTCTGCCATTCCGCCACCCGGACAAGGTGTCTGTCGTTCGCGGCGTGTTCCCCGCGGCGACATGGAAAACAATACCAGGGGTTCGGCGCGCCCTTCACCCGCATATCCGGTGGTCAGTGCGGTGCGGCGTGCCGGTGGGAGCTCGGCCTCCCCGGTCCTCGGAGGTCCCGGGGCTACCTTCGCGTCCATGAGTGATCGCGGCTACCGCCGGCCCCGTCCGCTGTCCCCTCTGCGCGAGCATCTGCGCGACACGTTCTGGTCCGCCCCGATCATGGGGTTCGCCTGCGTGTTCGTGCTGTGGTTGATCGCCACCGAACTGGACGACGCGATCGTCACGCTGCTCCAGCGGGAGGAGGCGTACGACGTCCTGGGCGACCTGATGGCGTTCTCCCAGGACGCGAAGACGATCGTCACCACGATCAGCTCGGCGATGATGACCTTCATCGGCGTCGTGTTCAGCATCTCGCTGGTCGCGGTGCAGATGGCGAGCGGCCAGCTGACGCCCCGGGTGGTGCGGATCTTCGTCAGGAGCCGGATCAGCAAGCTCACGCTGACGGTGTTCCTGGCGACGTTCCTCTTCTCGCTGCTGGTGCTCTCCTCGTACGAGAGCGAGAGCGATCCGCGCCGGGTGGTCTCGGTCCCCTTGGTGCAGAGCCTGCTCATCCTGGTGATGCTCGGGCTGAGTCTGCTGCTCTTCGTCGTCTACGTGAGTGCGACGCTGCGGCTGATGCAGGTGGGGCCGGTCGTGGACCGGATCGCGCGCGACTCGTTCCGGGTGCTGGGCCGGATGCCGAGGGGGCCGCGGGGCGATGACGAGCCGGGGCCGGAGACCTCGCGGGTGCTGCACGAGGGGCGGGCCGGGGTGCTCCGGGACGTGAACACGGCGCGGCTGGTCCGGGCCGCGCGGCGACAGGACGTCGTGCTGCGGCTCATTCCCCGCATCGGGGACTTCGTGGTGCCGGGGACGCCGGTGCTCGCCGTCCACGGCGGGTCCGTGCCGCCGCCGCGCCGACTGCGGTACGCGGTCTCCGTCTCGGTGGAGCGGACCCTGCACCAGGATCCGGCGTTCGGGCTGCGTCAGCTCGCGGACATCGCGCTGCGGGCCCTGTCGACGTCCGTGAACGATCCGACCACCGCCGTGCAGTGCCTGGACCGGATCGTGCAGTTCCTGGCGGCCGCGGCGCACCTGCCGCTCGGCGCCGTTCATCACCGGGACCGGGACGGGCGGGTACGACTGGTGCAGGCCGGTCCGGAGTGGGACGACCTGGTCGACCTCGCCTTCGAGGAGATCCGGTGGTGTGTCGCCGGCAGTCCCCAGGTGACGCGCCGGCTCCTGGCGGGGCTGGACGACCTGCTGCTGCTCGTCCCGGAGGAACGGAAGAGGCCGCTGGTCAGGCACCGTGCGCTGCTCGTCCAGACCGTGGAGCGCACGGTGGCGGTGGCCGCCGACCGGGAGTTCGCCCTGCTGCCCGACCGGCAGGGCATCGGGTAGGGGCCGGACCGTGGTGAGCGGTGCGACCGGACCGCCGGAGGGGCTCCGGCGGTCCGGGCTTCGCCCGTCAGTCGGCGCAGCGGCCCTCGCGCAGCGAGTGCAGGTGCTCGCTCGACTTGCGGGCGAACGCGAGCGACTCCACCGGGTTGTCGTGCTCCGCCTGCCAGTGGTGGTAGGTCCGGCCGCGGTGGGTGCGCTGGGTGACCTTGGACAGGAACGTCTTGTAGTCGATGTCTCCGTCGCCCACGTCCGACATGCGGTAGCCGTCGCGGGTCGTCTCGTCGCGGACCCCGTCCTTGACGTGGAAGAGCGGGTAGCGGTCCGGGTGCTTCAGGACGTACTTCAGCGGGTCGAGCGGGGCCGGGCTGCCGTCCACCCGCTTGCTGAACCGGAACTGCGCGCAGTAGGCCCAGTAGATGTCCAGCTCCAGGTAGACGAGGTCCGGGTCGGTCTCGGCGAGCAGGACGTCGTAGAGGCGCACGTTCGGCTTGTCGGTCGCGAAGGAGAACTCCTCGGCGTGGTTGTGCTGGTAGAACTTCATGCCGCGCTTGCGGGCGGCCGCCCCGTAGGTGTTGAACTCCTCCGCGGCCCGCTTCCAGCCGTCGACCGTGGAGCCGTAACGGAACGGGCCGGAGGCCGTGCCGATGTGCTTGAGGCCGAGCGCCTGGGCGTCGTCGAGGACCTTCTCCAGGTTCTGGGCGAAGGTGTACGCGCCGGGGTTGTCGTCGTAGTAGCCGACGTGGCTGCCGATCGGGTTGAGGCCGTGGTCCCGGGCCAGCCGCTTGAGCTGGGCCAGGGTGATGGGACCGGCCGAGCCCTGGGTGTAGCCGGCGAGCTCGATCTCGTCGTAGCCGTACTTCTCCAGTTCGGCGAAGACCGGCGCGAAGCCCAGCGTGGAGATCTGGTCGCGGAGACTGTAGAGCTGGATGCCGAGGCGGCCGGGCGGCAGGACGGGCCTGCCCTTGCCGTGGCCGTGGCCGTGCCCGTGGTCATGGCCGTGACCGTTGCCGTGTCCCTGGCCTCGGTCGCGGCTGTCGGCCTGGGCGCTCGCCGTGCCGATGATGGTGGCGGCGGTGGCTCCGGCGGCGACACCGAGGATGTTGCGGCGGCTCAGTCTGCGGGCGAGTTCGGTGTCCTTGGGGGTGCGGCTCATGTTCGGGTATCTCCCTTGGTGACCTGACGGGGTGAGTGGTGCGGTGCCGGGCGCGTGACGGGGATTGTCAGTGCAGTCCGGCAAGCTGGAGGAGCAGGGACTTCACTTCGGTGGCCCTGACCCGGTCGGGGAACGCGTGGGGGGTGGAGCAGAGGATGAGCGGACCTTCGTCGTCGCTCTCGGGGAGGCGGCCGTGGCTGCCGCGAATAGGTGAGGGGTCCAGGGGGACGACCGCCATGCGGTAGCGCATGCCGAGCTTCTTGCGGGCGACCGCCGAGACGGCCTTGACCCGGACGTAGGGGTCCTGGGGATCCATGAAGAGCTCGACGGGGTCGTAGCCGGGTTTGCGGTGGATCTCGACGAGCTGGGCGAAGTCGGGGGCGCGGGCGTCGTCGAGCCAGTAGTAGTACGTGAACCAGGCGCCCTTCTCCGCGACGGCGACCAGTTCGCCGGAGCGGGGGTGGTCCAGGTGGTGCGCCTTCTTGCCCTCGTCGTCGAGGAGCTGCTCGATGCCCGGCAGGTCCGCCAGGGCCGCGCGGGTTGCTTCCAGGTCCTCGGGGCGGCGTACGTAGATGTGGGCGAGCTGGTGGTCTGCGACCGCGAAGGCCCGGGAGGTCATCGGGTCCAGGTATTCCATGCCGTCCTGGGTGTGGACCTCCAGGAGGCCCGCCCGGCGCAGGGCGCGGTTGATGTCGACCGGGCGGTCGACGCGGGTGATGCCGTACTCGGAGAGGGCGACGACGGTACGTCCCTCGGCGCGGGCGTCGGCCAGCAGCGGGGCGATGGCCCGGTCCAGGTCGGCGGCTGCCCGGTGGGAGCGGGGGTCGTCGGGGCCGAAGCGCTGGAGGTCGTAGTCGAGGTGGGGCAGGTAGCAGAGGGCGAGATCGGGGGTGCGGGTGGCGATGATGTGCCGGGTGGCGTCGATGATCCACTGGGAGGAGACGAGGTCGGCGCCGGGGCCCCAGAAGTGGAAGAGGGGGAACGTGCCGAGCTTGTCGGTCAGTTCGTCGTGCAGGGCGGGGGGCCTGGTGTAGCAGTCGGGTTCCTTGCGGCCGTCGGCGTAGTAGACGGGGCGTGGGGTGACCGTCCAGTCGGTGTCGGCGCCCATGGCGTACCACCAGCAGATGTTGGCGACGGTGTAGCCGGGGTGGGCGCGGCGGGCCGCGTCCCACAGTTTGTCGCCCTCGACGAGTCCGTTGTGCTGGCGCCACAGCAGGACGTCGCCGAGCTCGCGGAAGTACCAGCCGTTGGCGACGATCCCGTGTTCGGCGGGCATGGTGCCGGTGAGGAAGGTCGACTGGGCGGCGCAGGTGACGGCCGGCAGCACGGTGGAGAGCGGTGCCTGGGCGCCCTGCTCCCCGAGGGTCCGGAGGTTCGGCATATGTACCAGGAGCTGCGGGGTGAGGCCGACGACGTCGAGGACCAGGAGGGGGGTGGGGCCGCCGGTCTCCTGTGCGGCTTCCGTGCCGGGTTCGGGAGTGCTCATGGCAGTTCCTTGAGGCCGAGGTCGACCAGGAGGTCGCGGGCGAGGGTGAGTTCGGCGGCGATGCCGTCGGCGAGCTGGGTGCGGGTGCGGGGGCGCAGTTCGGCGGGCAGCGCCTGCCAGGTGTACGTCTCCACCTCCAGGTGCCGGGTCAGGGGCGCGGGTCCGCCGACGAGCCGGGCGAGCGTCTCGCGGAGCACGGGCAGCGTCGAGGTCAGCGGGGGCGCCGGGGGTGCGTGGAGCGGTACGTGGAAGTGGGCGCGCCAGGGGGTGCTGTCCGGGAGCGCCCGGCCGGTGACGGCTTCGTCCAGGTCGTCGGTGCCGCGCAGTCCCGCGGCGGTGCTGGTGCGGGTCTGGTGCAGGAAGCGGGGTTCGGCGAACGCGGCGAGCGCGGTGCGGACCTCGGGCAGGTGGGGGTGGTCGGCGTGCAGGGCGGCGGAGAGCTGGGACTTGACGACGCGGATGCCGGCGGCGGCCAGGGCGTCGAGTGCGGTGCCGGGGTCCTCGAAGGAGGTGGCGAGGTGGCAGGTGTCGACGCAGATCCCGATCCGGTCGTGGGCCACGTCGGTGAGCGGGGCGATGGCGTCGGCGGTCGTCTCGACCGTGCAGCCCGGTTCCGGTTCGAGGCCGACGCGGATGGACTTGCCGGTCATCTCGGCCAGGGCGTCGAGGCGCTGGGCGAGTGTGGTGAGGGCGGCGCGTGCGATGCGGGCCGCCTCGGGGTCGCCGTCGTAGGGGGTGCGCCAGGCGAGCGGCAGGGTGGAGATGGAGCCTTCGGTGACGTCGTCCGGGAGGAGGGCGGCCAGGAGGCGGGCGAGGTCGGTGGTGTGGGCGAGGCGGTCGGGTTCGGTCCAGTCCGGCCGGTAGACCCGGTACTTGACCTCGTCGGAGCCGAATCCTTCGTAGGGGAAGCCGTTGAGGGTGACCACTTCGAGGCCGCGGCTGTCGAGCTCGGCGCGCAGGGCGCGGAGTTCGGCGGGGTCGTTGATCAGGGTGCGGGCCGCGTCCCGGGCGAGCCAGAGGCCGATGCCGAGCCGGTCCCGGCCGAGTCGGCGGCGGACGGGTTCGCAGTGGTCCCGGAGCTGGGCGCGGACGCCGTCCAGGGTTTCCGCGGGGTGGACGTTGGTGCAGTAGGCGAGGTGGACCGTCGAGCCGTCCGGGTGGCGGAAGCGCATGGCCGCCTCACTCCCCGCCGCGCAGGATGGAGTTGCCCTCGTGGAGTGGGTCGGGGGCCGGGACGTCGAGTTGGAGGCGGCCGCTCTGGCCGTAGAACGCGACGGGGTTGCGCCACAGCACCTGGTCGACGTCGTCCTCGGTGAAGCCGGCCTTCAGCATGGCGTCGGCGACCTTGCGGGTTTTGAGGGGGTCGCTCCTCCCCCAGTCGGCGGCCGAGTTGACGATCATCTTCTCGGTGCCGTGGTTCTGGAGGATGGTGACCATCCGGTCCTCGTCCATCTTGGTGTCCGGGTAGATGGAGAAGCCGGCCCAGCAGCCGCTGTCAGTGGCGGCCTTTACCGTTGTCTCATTGAGGTGATCGAGCAGGACGTGCTCCGGGGGGAGGTTCGATTCGCGGATGACGTCGATGGTGCGGTGCAGACCGGCGAGCTTGTCGCGGTGCGGGGTGTGGACGAGGGCGGGCAGCCCGTGGTCGGCGGCGAGCTGGAGCTGGGCGGCCAGCGCGTGGTCCTCGGCCGGGGTCATGGAGTCGTAGCCGATCTCGCCGACGGCGACGACGCCGTCCTTCACGAGGTAGCGGGGCAGTGCGTCCAGGACGGGGGTACAGCGGGGGTCGTTCGCCTCCTTGGGGTTGAGGGCGAGCGTGCAGTGGTGCGCGATGCCGTACTGGGAGGCGCGGAAGGGTTCCCAGCCGAGGAGCGCGTCGAAGTAGTCGAAGAAGCTGGCGGGCGAGGTGCGGGGCTGGCCGAGCCAGAAGGAGGGTTCGACGAGCGCACGGACGCCGGCGTCGTACATCGCCTGATAGTCGTCGGTGGTGCGGGAGGTCATGTGGATGTGGGGGTCGAAGATGCGCATCAGGACTCCTCCGTGGGGGCGGGGGCTGCGGGAGCCGCGGTCGGCGGGGCCAGGTGGGCGCCCTCGCCGGCCGGGGCGGTGAGGTCGAGGACCGTGCGCAGGTCTTCGGGGACGGCGCGGCCGGCGGCGGTGCGTTCGGCGGCGAAGTCGGCGAGCATGCGGGCGAGTTCGGCGTCTCCCCGGGCCCGGTCGCCGAGCCGGGCGACGGCCGCGACCGGCACCTCGGTGAACAGACACTTCAGTACGGCGTGCCGCCAGGCGTGGGTGTCCAGGTGGTCGGCGGCGTAGGGGCCGACGGCCGCGGCGACCAGCCGGGTGTCGTTGGCGCGCAGGGCGTCCTCGACGAGCGGGAGCGCGGTGGAGCCGAGGTCGAGGCGGTGCAGGGTGAGCAGGACGGCGCGGCGTTCGGCGGCGGTGCCCTGTTCGTAGAGCCGGGTGACGGAGGGCAGCGTGGCGCGTGCCTCGACGAGCAGGAGGGAGCGTACGGAGTCGGCGTGATCGAGGCCGCAGTGCCGGCCGGCGGCGGCGTAGCGCAGTTCCCAGGGCGGGGAGGTGTACGGGCCCGCCGCCTCCCGGCCGGGGGCGTCGGGCGTGGCCGCGTCATGGGCTGCCTCGGTCAGGGCTTCGTCGAGCCAGGCCCGGGCGGCTCCGCCGAGTCGGGCGTCGAGTTCCTCGCGGGATTTCAGCACGGGGCGGCCCCCTGGGGCGCGGTGCCGCGTGTCAGGGCCTCGCGCAGGAAGTCGATCGAGGTGCGGGCCTGTTCGGGGCCCGCGTGGGAGTGGCGGGGCAGTTCGACGACGGTGAGGCCCTGGTAGTCCGACGCGGCCAGGGCGGCGAGCACGGGCGGGAAGTCTATTTCTCCCTCGCCGAAGGGGAGGTGTTCGTGGACTCCGCGCCGCATGTCCTCGATCTGGACGTGCCGGAGCCAGGGGGCGGACTGCTCGACGCACTCCAGGGGCGTCGCCTCCTCCAGACACTGGCAGTGGCCGATGTCGAGGGTGAGGCCGAGCGGGCCCGGGTCGCCGAGCAGGGCGCGCAGGTGGTGGAAGTCGGCGAGGGTGGCGAGGAGGTGACCGGGTTCGGGTTCGATCGCGAGGGGGATGCCGGATCGGTCGGCGGCTTCGAGGACGGGGGTGAGCGCTTCGGTGAGCCGTTTCCACGCGGTGTCGGTCGAGGCGCCGTGCGGGGTGATGCCGCTGAAGCAGTGGACGGCGTGCGCGCCGAGTTCGGCGGCCACCTCGACGGCGCGGACCAGCAGCGCGGTGCGGGCGGCCCTGGCGTCGGGGTCCGGGTCGAGGAGGGAGGGGCCGTGTTTGCGGCGCGGGTCGAGGACATAGCGGGCGCCGGTCTCCACCGTGACCCGGAGCCCGAGGGAGGTCAGCCTGCGGCGGGCCTGGCGGGTGCGCTCGGTGAGGTCCGGGGCCATCGGGTCCAGGTGCATGTGGTCGAGGGTCAGGCCGACGCCCTCGTAGCCGAGGTCGGCGAGGAGCCCGAGGGCGTCGTCGAGGCGGAGGTCGGTGAGCCCGTTGGTGCCGTAGCCGAGGTGGAGGGTCATGTGGGGCTCACCTTCCGGGAGAGGCTGCGGGCGAGGGGGACGAGGCCCATGACGGCGAGAGCGGTGACGGGCGCCCCGGCGCGGGCGGCGAGCGCGGCCTGGAGCGGGATCATGGCGCGGATGCCTCCGCCGACCGCCCGCTGGGTCAGGGACGGGGACGGGTTGAGCGCGGCGTGGAGGAGGGGTGGCCCGGCGGTACGGAGGTAGGCGCCGGTGAGCGCGATGACCAGGAGCCGGACGGGGTCGGTGACCTTTTCGAGCGGCCCCGTGTCGAGACGGAGACGCCGCGCGACGGCGTGGGCGTTGATGTCGGCGCTGGTGCCTGCGTTGGCGCTGGAGCTGGTGCTGGTGCCTGCGTTGGCGCTGGTGCCTGCGTTGACGCTGGTGCTGGTGCCTGCGTTGGCGCTGGCGTAGGTGCCGACGCTGGTGCCTGCGTAGGTGCTCGGCGCACCGGGCCGGTCGGGGGTCTGTCCCCGGGGCTTCCGCAGCACCGCCGCCGCGAGTGCCGTCGTCGTGGCCAGCACCGCGAGCGGGGCGCCGGTGGAACCGCCCTGCGCCTCGTGGCGCGAGACGGCGGTGACGCCGTAGGTGTGGGCCCCGAGCACCAGGGCGGCGGGCAGGGCGGGCAGGCATGCCGCCAAGCCGCCGCGCGGCCCTGCCGTGGTCGTCGCTCCGGCAACGTTGTCGGGACGGCCTCCCCCGCCCGGCGTGCCGGACCCCGGCACCGGCGCCGTGGCCGTGGCCGTGGCGCCCAGCAGGAGGTCCAGTGAGCGGGCCGCCGCCATGGCCGCCGGGCCCGCCTTCGTGTGCTTCAGACGCAGGTCGTAGGCCCAGACCGTGGCGGCCAGGCCCGTGGCGACGGTCAGCGCGGGGCGGCCGGCTTGGGCCGCCAGGGCCAGGCCCGCCGCGGTCAGCACCCCGGCCGCGCCCAGGGCCGCCGCCGGGCTGATCCGGCCCGAGGGGATCGGGCGGTGCGGGCGGTCCACGGCGTCCTCGTCGCGGTCGGCCCAGTCGTTGAGGGCCATCCCGGCCTCGTACAGGCACAGGGACGCGCCCATCGCCAGGGCGGTGCCCCGGCCGGGCCGGCGGCCCACCGCCGCCGCGCCCGCCAGGGCGTCCCCGGGCACGGAGAACAGGGCGGAGACCCGCAGCAGTTCCGCCCAGGCCCGCAGGCGCTCCCGGGGGGCGCCCCGGTCGGCTGTCCGGTCGGGCCGGCCCGGGCCGGCGTCCGCGCCCCGTTCCTCGTTCCGGCCCGTGGTGGGAGGTTCGGGCCTGTCCGGTGCGGGCGCAGTCCCGCCGGCACCGGACAGACGATCATCGGTCACGGCGGTCGTTCCCACGCCGTGTGCGGCACCGTTCGCCCGCCCGGCCGGGAGTACCGGCAGGGCCGAGGCGAAAACGGCCTGGAGGGCGTTCCGTCGCCACCTCACGCCTGGTCCCGCAGCCGCTCGGCGAAGGTGAGCAGCGTGGCGTACTGCTCGGCGAGCGCCGCCGACGTGCCGCCGTCCGGGTCCTTGAAGTAGAAGCCGAGCTCCGGCAGGGGGCCGCTGATCCCCTTCTCGTGGGCGCGGGCGAGCAGCCGTGCCAGGTCCAGGACCAGCGGCGCCGCGAGCGCCGAGTCGCAGCCCTGCCAGATGGTCTGGAGGATCATGCGGGAGCCGAGGAAGCCGTCGAAGGCGATGTGGTCCCAGGCGGTCTTCCAGTCCCCCATCGCGGGGACGTCGTCAATGTGCACCTCGCCCTCGGGTGCGACGCCGAAGGTGTCGGCGAGGACGCGCTCCTTGCCGGCGTTCTTGGCCGCCGCGGCCGCCGGATCGGCCAGCGCCGCTCCGTCGCCGCCGCCCAGGAGGTTCGATCCGGACCATGCCCGTACGGCGAGGGCGCGCTGGAGGAACATCGGGGCGAGGACGGAACGGAGCAGCGTCTGGCCGGTCTTGCCGTCGCGTCCGGCGTGGGGAAGTCCGCTGGAGGCGACGGTGCCGGTGAGCCCGGGGGTGCGCAGGCCGGTGGACGGGGTGAAGTTGGCGTAGGAGCAGCCGGCCCGCAGGGCGGCGGCCGCGTAGAGCGAGCTGGCGGGCAGCCGGGTGTCGTCGGGTCCTGGCGCGGGTTCGGTGGAGGCGACGTTGATGACGACGGTGCGGGCCAGACCGTGGCGGTGGGCGAAGTCGGTGAGGTCGGCGGCGAACGCGGCGATGAGTTCCTGGTCGGTGCGGGTGTCGCCGGGGAGCGGTCCGCCGGGGCGGATCTCCGCGTCGGCGGCGCCGAGTTCGGCGCGTACGGCGGAGGGCAGTCCGTGCGGCAGTACGCCGCCGTCGGCGAGGGCCTCGGCCCGCTTGGCGAGCGGGCAGTCGAGGGTGTCGTGGCCGCCGAAGACCAGGCTGGTCAGGGCGGGCAGGCCGCTGTCGGCGAAGGGGGGCGTCTCGGTGACCATGCCGGTCGGCGGATGCAGGCCCGCGGCGATGGCGGCGCAGCCCGCGGTGGCGGTGGTCGCCACGGAGCCGCGTGCTCCGATGAACCAGACGCCGGTGCGGCCCGGGGCTCCGTCGGGGCCCGCGGCCTCCGAGGGGCTCGGGGCGTCGTTGCGGCCTGGGGCGTCGGTTCGGCCTTGACGATCGGCGGGTGCGGTCACGGGCTGCCTCCCTGGGGCATGTCGGGGGGGGTGGAGGACGACGGGCGGGGGAAGGTGTTGCTTCCCCCGCCCGTCGTCGGCAGGGGCGGCCGCCCTACTTCGAGGGCAGCTCCTTCAGTTGGATGTTGCGGAAGGACACCTGGTCGTCGGCTCCGTGGTTCTGGAGGCCGATGTAGCCGTCCTTCAGACTGCGGGCCGGGTCGGTGTTGGTGAAGTCGTTGATCTTCGCTCCGTTGAGGAAGATCTGGAGACGTTCGCCCTGCACCTTGATCTCGTAGCTGTTCCACTGTCCCGGCGGCCGCAGGACGCGGTCACGGGCCTTGATGTTGGCGGATTTGAAGGTGTAGACGGCGCCGGTGGTGCGGTCGGCGGCGTCGGTGGCGTCGATCTGTATCTCATACCCCTTGTTGACCGCCGACCACGGGTCGTCGGACTCGGGGAAGCCCACGAAGATGCCGGAGTTGTCGTCGCCGGTCATCTTCCAGTCGAGCTTCAGCGAGTACGACTTCAGCTCCTTGGCCTGGTAGGTGAGCAGACCCATGCCGCCCTCGGAGTGCAGGGCGCCGTCACTCACGGAGAACTTCCCCGGGCCGGCCTGCTTCCAGCCTTCCAGCGTCTTGCCGTTGAAGATCGGCCGGTAGCCCTTGTCCGGCTTGCAGTCGGCCTTGACCTGGCCGGTGGCGTAGCGCAGGCCGCCCAGCACGTGGCTGCGGAAGGCCGGCTCGGCGTAGGACTCCTTGGTGTGGCCGAGACCGGTGTAGAAGGAGCGGCCGCCCTCGTAGGTCTGGCACCAGGAGATCGGGTGATCGCCCTTCATGTTCCCGCCGGTGTAGGTGGTCTCGTCGAGTGTGGCGAGGACCTTGGCCTTGTCCCGGGGGTTGGTGCCGTAGTTGTACCACTCGTCGGTGCGCTGCCACTCCTCGTCCAGGTGGGCGGTGGCGGGGTGGTCGTGGTCCTCGACGCGGACGGTGGCGGGCTGGATCTGCGGGTGGGAGTCGAAGTAGGCGCCGACGAGGCCGCCGTAGAACTCCCAGTCGTACTCGGTGTCGGCGGCGGCGTGGATGCCGACGTACCCGCCGCCGGTGGCGACGTAGTTCTCGAACGCCTTCTGCTGCTCGGCGTTGAGGACGTCACCGGTGGTGGAGAGGAACGCGACGGCGTCGTAGCGGGCCAGGTTGCTGGTGGTGAACTGGGCGGCGGACTCGGTGGAGTCGACCGTGATGTTGGTGTCCTTGCCGATCTCCTTCAGGGCCGCGATGCCCGTGGGGATCGAGTCGTGGCGGAAGCCGGCGGTCTTGGAGAAGACCAGGACGCGCTTGGCGGTCTTGTCGACGGGGGTGTTGGACAGTTCGAAGTCGTCGACGTCGTAGAGCGCTCCGTCGCCGCCCTTGAAGACCAGGAAGAGTTCGGTCTGCTTCTTGGGGGCACCGCGCAGCGGGATGTCGATGTCCTGGAAGGTGTCCCAGCTGCCGGTCACCGGGACGGGTCCGGAACCGAGGATCTTGCCGGTGGGCGATCCGGTGCGTACTTCCAGGAAGCCGCCCGAGCCGGCCGACGAGACGCGGGCGGTGAGCTTGGTGGTACCGCCCAGGACGTACGTCTTGAAGGAGATCCAGTCGTCGTTGTGGATGTCGCCGACGGTCTTGCCGCCGTGCGCGCTCGACTTGGCGGGTGTGGTGATGCCGGAGGAGGCGTCGAAGTGCTCGGCCTGGCGGTGCTTGGGCTGGAGGCGGGAGGCGTCCTTGCCGGTCAGCTTGGCCTGGCCGCCACCGCCGTTGTCGGTGTAGGAGGCCGAGATGCCGCCGTAGATGTTGGCGTTGGGGTCGTGGCCGCCTTCCATGGCGGTCTTGATGGTGCCCTCGCAGCCGTGCTCGGTGGTGATGTCGTGGCCGTGGCTGTCGTGGCCCAGGGTGAACTTGACCTCGACCTTGGTGCAGTCGATGGTCCCGTCCTCCGGGTCGCTGACGTTCACCTTGAACGGCACGGCGTCACCGAACTCGAAGAGCTGTCCGTCCTCGGGGAGTTCCAGCTCCACGGTCGGGGCGGTGTTGCCGACGGTGACATGGACGCTGGCCGAACCGGTGCGGCCGGTCGGGTCCTTGGCGGTGAGCGTGGCGGTGTAGGTGCCGTTCTTCTTGTACGTGTACGTCGGGTTGGCGGCGGTGGATTTTCCGCCGTCACCGAAGTCCCAGGCGTAGGTGAGCGGGTCGTCGTCGCCGTCGGCGGTGCCGGCCGAGGAGAACCTCACCTTCAGGGGTGCGGTGCCGGAGGTCTTGTTGGCCGCGGCCTCGGCGATGGGCGAGCGGCCGCCGGTGGCGTTCTCGATGCGGTAGAGCGCGGAGTTCTCGTCGCCGCCGAACCAGGCGAGGCCGTAGTCGAGGACGTACAGGGCCCCGTCGGGGCCGAAGGCCATGTCCATGATCTGCGTGCCGGACCACGGGACGTCGTTGATGGACTGGACGCCGCCGTCGGCGTCCTGCTCGATGCGCTTGATCCACTGGCGGCCGAACTCACCGGCGAAGAAGTCGCCGTCGTAGGCCTCGGGGAACTTCACCGGGGAGTCCAGGTCCGCGTCGTAGCGGTAGACGGGTCCGCCCATCGGGGACTCGGAGCCGGTGCCGAACTCGGGCAGGGAGCCACCGTCGTACGGGATCCACGCGGCCTCGGCCGGCGGCAGGTCGACGAGCCCGGTGTTGTGCGGGGACTCGTTCTTCGGGGCGGCGCAGTCGAAGGCGGCGCCCGATGCCTTGGTGCCGAAGTCGTAGTCGATGTAGGGCTCGTTGTCGCCGACGCAGAAGGGCCAGCCGAAGTTGGCGGCCTTCGTCACCCGGGCGAACTCGACCTTGCCGGCGGGTCCGCGCTTGGGGTCGGCCGCGCCGGCGTCGGGGCCGTAGTCGCCGACGTACACGGTGCCGGTGGCCTGGTCGACGGAGAAGCGGAAGGGGTTGCGGAAGCCCATCGCGTAGATCTCGGGGCGCGTCTTGTCCGTCCCGGGTGCGAAGAGGTTCCCCTCCGGGATCGTGTACGAGCCGTCCTCGGCGACCTTGATGCGCAGGATCTTGCCGCGCAGGTCGTTGGTGTTGCCCGAGGTGCGGCGGGCGTCGAACGCCGGGTTGCGGTCGGGGCGTTCGTCGATCGGGGTGAAGCCGTCGGAGGCGAAGGGGTTGGTGTCGTCGCCGGTGGAGAGGTAGAGGTTGCCCTCGGCGTCGAAGTCGATGTCGCCGCCGACGTGGCAGCAGGTGCCGCGCGAGGTGGCGACGTCCAGGACCTTCTTCTCGCTGGCGGTGTCGAGGGTGCCGTCCTCGTTGAGGACGAAGCGGGAGAGCCGGTTGACGCCCTCGAACTTCGCGAAGTCGGCTGCGGTGCCGGTCTCCGGGGCGTCGCCCGCGGGGGTGTCCATCGGCGGTGCGTAGAAGAGGTAGATCGCCCGGTTCTCTGCGAAGTCGGGGTCGACGCCTACGCCTTGCAGGCCCTCCTCGTCGTGCGTGTACACGGGGAGGGTTCCGGAGATCTTGGTGTTGCCGGCGCTGTCGGTGATCCGCAGCTCGCCGCTGCGCGAGGTGTGCAGCACACTGCGGTCGGGGAGGACGGCGAGCGACATGGGCTCGCCGGTCTCCTCGGCGCCCTTGGCCAGGGTGACTTGCTGAAAGTCCTCCGCCAGGGACTCGTCGTGCCCGGCGTGTCCGGGGTGGGCCGTGGCGCCGGGGGCGGAGCCGAGGGTCAGGGTGGCGGCGGCGAGGAGGCCGCCGGTGAGCAGCGCGAGCGATTTACGGACGCGGGTCCGGGCCAGGAGCCGCTTTCTGGTTCTGTGCACGTAGGTCCTCCGGAGAGTGCCGGTTGTACGGGCGGGTGTAGCCGTGCCGTGCCGCGCGGGGACTGCCGCGCATGCGTCACCGGGGACGGGAGCGACCCCGGTGACGCGAGTCATGTCGTGTACACGAAATGGACGGTAGACCTGTTCGTCCTCGACGGAAAGCCCTTGTGCAAGAAGTAAGTCGAACTTCTGCTTTCGTCAGGACAAAGGAGTTTCCGGGCAGCGCGAGGCAGCCCCGGGGGCCAGGAGCCGTGAACCGGATCGCGCCCCGGGGGCTTGGTCGGGCGTCCTACTCGCCGCCGCCGAAGGCCGCGTCGAAGGAGGCCGACGGCGGGTCGAAGTCGAACCGCTTGAGGCTGGCGAGCGCTTCCGGGGCGCCGGTCAGCCGGTCCATGCCGGCGTCCTCCCACTCCACGGAGACCGGGCCCTCGTAGCCGATGGACCGGAGCATCCGGAAGACGTCCTCCCAGGGCACGTCACCGTGGCCGGCGGAGACGAAGTCCCAGCCGCGCCGGGGGTCGCCCCACGGCAGATGCGAGCCGAGGCGGCCGTTGCGGCCGTCGAGGCGCTTGCGGGCCTCCTTGCAGTCCACGTGGTAGATCCGGTCGCGGAAGTCGTAGAGGAAGTTGACCGGGTCCAGGTCCTGCCAGACGAAGTGGCTCGGGTCGAAGTTCAGCCCGAACGCGGGCCGGTGGTCCACCGCTTCCAGGGCGCGCTTGGTGGTCCAGTAGTCGTACGCGATCTCGCTCGGGTGCACCTCGTGGGCGAAGCGCACCCCCTCGGCGTCGAAGACGTCCAGGATCGGGTTCCAGCGCTCGGCGAAGTCCTCGTAGCCCCGCTCGATCATGTGCGGCGGGACGGGCGGGAACATCGCGACGAGGTGCCAGATCGAGGAGCCGGTGAACCCGATGACCGTGTCCACCCCGAAGGCGGCGGCCGCCCGGGCGGTGTCCGCGATCTCGGCCGCGGCCCGCTGCCGTACGCCTTCGGGCTCGCCGTCGCCCCAGATGCGGGCGGGCAGGATGCCCTGGTGACGTTCGTCGATCGGGTGGTCGCAGACGGCCTGTCCTACCAGGTGGTTGGAGATCGCGAAGCACTTCAGCCCGTACTTGTCGAGCAGCTGGTGCCTGGTGTCCAGGTATCCGGGGTCGGAGAGCGCCTTGTCGACCTCGAAGTGGTCTCCCCAGCAGGCGAGTTCGAGACCGTCGTAGCCGAAGTCCCGGGCGTGTTTGCAGACCTCCTCCAGCGGGAGGTCGGCCCACTGGCCGGTGAACAGGGTGAAGGGGCGGGGCATGGGCGGCTACCTCCTGAGGTCCGAGGACGGGACCGGGGTGTGTACGGAGTTCTTGGCGGCGCTCTCCTCCACGGCGGCGAGCACCCGCTGCACCTGGAGCCCGTCCGCGAACGACGGTACGGGAGGGGCGCCTCCGGCGATCGTGTTCACCACGTCGCGGGCCTGGTGGACGAAGGTGTGCTCGTAGCCGAGGGCGTGGCCCGGGGGCCACCAGGCCTCCAGGTAGGGGTGCTCCGGTTCGGTGACGAGGATGCGGCGGAAGCCCGCGGTGGCGGCGGGTTCGGTGTGGTCGTGGAAGGACAGCTCGTTGAGCCGCTCCAGGTCGAAGGCGAGGGAGCCCAGCTCCCCGTTGATCTCCAGACGCAGGGCGTTCTTGCGTCCCGCCGCCATCCGGGTCGCCTCGAAGGAGGCCAGTGCGCCGGAGGCGAGGCGGCCGGTGAAGATCGCCGCGTCGTCGACGGTCACCTCGCCCCGCTCCACCGTGTCGGCGCTGCCGGAGAGCCCGGCGGCCGCCCCGGCGAGCAGGGGCCTCTCCCGTACGAAGGTCTCGGCCACGGCGGAGACCCCGGTGAGCAGTTCGCCCGAAAGATACTGGGCGAGGTCGACGATGTGGGCGCCGAGGTCCCCGAGCGCGCCGGACCCGGCGTGCTCGCGCTTGAGCCGCCAGGTGAGCGGTGAGGCCGGATCCACCAGCCAGTCCTGGAGGTAGGTGGCCCGCACATGGCGCAGGGGGCCGAGCCGGCCCTCGGCGATGAGCTGCCGGGCGAAGGAGATCGCGGGCACCTTGCGGTAGTTGAAGCCCACCATCGCCACCTGTCCGCGGGCGGAGGCGGCCTCGGCGGCGCGGACCATCGCCTCCGCCTCGGCGACGGTGTTGGCGAGCGGCTTCTCGCACAGGACGTGCTTGCCGGCCTCAAGGGCGGCGATGGCGATCTCCGCATGGCTGTCGCCGGGGGTGCAGATGTCGATCAGCTGGACATCGTCCCGGGCGATCAGTGCCCGCCAGTCGGTCTCCGCGGCCGCCCAGCCGTGCCGGGCCGCGGCGGCGTCGACCGCCGCACGGTCGCGTCCGCAGATCGCGGCGAGAGCGGGTCGCAGAGGCAGGTCGAAGACGTGTCCGGCGGTGCGCCAGCCCTGCGAGTGGGCGGCGCCCATGAACGCGTATCCGACCATGCCGACCCCGAGCGTTCCCGGCGCCTCCCGCGGCGAAGGTGCTGGGGTTTGCGTTTCCGTCTCTTGACTACGGGCCATGCGGACTTCCTCCTCATCGGTGTGCGGTAACGGGCCGGGGGATGCGCTTCGAGCACCCCCCGGAGTCCCGGTCAGTTGAAGCCCGTCGGCAGGTACTGGTCGATGTTGTCCTTCGTCACGACCGCGGAGTACAGGGTGAGGGAGGTCGGGATCTCCATCTCGGAGAGACCGCTGACGCCCTTGCCCTGGCCCAGTGCCCGTGCCAGGTCGATCGCGGACGCGGCCATCGTCGGCGGGTAGAGGACGGTGGCCTTGATCACCGAGTCGTCGGCCTTGATGGCGTCCATCGCGGACTTGGCGCCGGCGCCGCCGACCATGATGAACTCGTCGCGGCCCGCCTGCTTGATGGCGCGGAGCGCGCCGACGCCCTGGTCGTCGTCGTGGTTCCACAGGGCGTCGAACTGCTTCTGCGCCTGGAGGAGTTGGGCCATCTTGGCCTGGCCGGACTCGACGGTGAAGTCAGCGGCCTGACGGGCCACCAGCTTGATGTTGGAGTAGTTCTTGAGGGCGTCGGCGAAGCCCTGGCTGCGCTGCTTGGTCAGCTCCAGGTTGTCGATCCCGGCGAGCTCGACGACCTTGGCGTTCGGCTTGTCCTTGAGCTGTTCGCCGATGTAGTGCCCGGCGTTGAGGCCCATGCCGTAGTTGTCGCCACCGACCCAGCAGCGGTAGGCCTGCGGGGAGGCGAAGACGCGGTCCAGGTTGACGACGGGGATGCCCGCCCGCATGGCCTCCAGGCCGACCTGGGTGAGGGCCTTGCCGTCGGCGGGGAGTACGACGAGGACGTCGACCTTCTTGTTGATGAGGGTCTTGACCTGGCCGATCTGGGCGGCGGTGTCGTTGGAGCCCTCGGTGGTCTCCAGGGTGACGTCGGAGTACGTCTCCGCGCGGGACTTGGCGTTCACGTTGATCGCGTTGAGCCAGCCGTGGTCGGCCTGCGGTCCCGCGAAGCCGATGGTGACGGCCTTGCCCGGCTTGTCGTCGGCGGGGGCGCTGTTGCCCGCGGGCTCGGTCTTCTTGGGCTCGTTGCTGGTACAGGCGGTGAGGAGCGCGCCCGCGGAGACGGCGGCGGTTCCGAACAGCAGCCCTCTGCGGCTGGTTTCTGGCATGACGGTCTGACCCTTCATCCGGTGGATGCGTAGGAAGTGCGGGTGCGGGGTGCGGGGTGGGGCGCTCGGGTGCCGGGGCGCTCGGTCGCTCAGGTCTCCCTGCCGCGCATGGTGCGGCGCTGGACGAGGACGGCGGCGACGATGATGGCGCCCTTGGCGATCTGCTGGACGTCGCTCTGGAGGTTGTTGAGAGCGAAGATGTTGGTGATCGTGGTGAAGATCAGGACGCCGAGGACGGAGCCGACGATGGTGCCCCGGCCGCCGCTGAGCAGGGTCCCGCCGATGATCGCGGCGGCGATGGCGTCGAGCTCGTACAGGTTGCCGTTGGTGTTCTGGCCGGAGCCGGCGAGCACGATCAGCATGAAGGCGGCGATGCCGCAGCACAGCCCGGACAGCAGGTAGAGGTAGAGGCGCTGGCGGCGGACGTCGATCCCGGCGAGCCGGGCGGCCTCGGCGTTGCCGCCGACGGCGACGGTGCGGCGGCCGAAGGTGGTCCGGTTGAGGATGAGCCAGCCGACGACGGTGACCACGGCGAACATGATGACCAGCGGCGGGACGCCCAGGATGTAGGAGTCGGGCAGGCCCAGGTCCAGGACCGAGTCCACGGTGACGATCTGCGTCTTGCCGTCGGTGATCTGGAGGGCGAGTCCGCGCGCCGAGGCGAGCATGGCCAGCGTCGCGATGAAGGGGACCATCCCCCCGTACGCGATGAGGACGCCGTTCACGAGTCCGGCGGCGAGGCCGACGATGACCGCGGTGAACGCGATGCCCGCGAAGCCGTACTCCTGGGTGGCCAGGGTCGTCGCCCACACCGAGGCGAGGGCGACCATGGCGCCGACGGAGAGGTCGATGCCGCCGCTGATGATGACGAAGGTCATCCCGACCGTGACGACGCCGATGACGGATGCCTGGGTCAGGATCAGCTGGAGGTTCCCGGTGTCCAGGAAGGCGTCCGGTTCGGTGATGCCGCCGACCACGATCAGGGCGGCGAGCACGCCGAGCAGGGACAGGATCCGGACGTCGAGCCGCAGACCGAGAGCCGGCATGCCGCCGCCCGACTTCGAGGGCGGCGTGGCGGAGGGGCCGGCGAGGGTCCCCTTGTCCGGCCCGTTGTGCTGCGCCGACGGGGCGGGCTGTGTCATGGCGTCGGGCTCCCTTCCATCACGAGGTCGAGTACGCGGTGCTCGTCGAGCTCCTGGGCGGGGGCCGCGTGGACCACATGGCCCTCGCGGAGCACCAGCACCCGGTCGGCGAGGCCCAGGACTTCGGGCACTTCGCTGGAGACGAGCAGTACGGCGAGGCCTTCGTCGGCCAGCCGGCGGATCACGGCGTAGAGCTCGGCGCGCGCGCCGACGTCGACGCCACGGGTGGGTTCGTCCAGCAGCAGGACCCGGCAGCCGCGCAGCAGCCAGCGGGCCAGCACGGCTTTCTGCTGGTTGCCGCCGGAGAGGGTGCGGACGGCGGCGTCCGGATTGTCGGGCCGCATCTGTAGTTCGCGGGTGGCGCTCCGCGCGGCCTTCCGCTCCCCGCCCCGGTCGATCCAGCCGATCCGGGCGAAGCGGGAGAGGGAGGAGACCGAGACGTTACGGGTGACCGACTCGGTCATGAGCAGGGCCTGCGCCTTGCGTTCCTCGGGCGCGAGGCCGATGCCCGCGGCGACGGCGGCGCGGACGCTGCCGGGGCGGAGCTGCTTGCCGGCGACGGTGACGGTCCCGGTGGACGCCTTGCGGGCTCCGTAGATGGTCTCCAGGATCTCGGAGCGTCCCGAGCCGACGAGTCCGGCGAGGCCGACGATCTCGCCGGGCCGCAGCTCCAGGTCGACGGGGGCGAACTCGCCCTCGCGGGAGAGACCTTGGACGCGGAGTACGGGTTCGGTGGTGGCGGGGGCCGGCTCTTCCGGGCGCGGCGGGAAGACATAGGCGACGTCCCGGCCGGTCATCATGGCAACGATGTCGCGGGTGGGTGTGTCGGCGGCGGGCAGCCCGACGGCCACGGTCCTGCCGTCCTTGATGACGGTGACCCGGTCGCCGATGCGTCGGATCTCCTCCAGGCGGTGCGAGATGTAGACGACGGCCACCCCGTCGGCGGTGAGGCCGTCGACGATCCGGAAGAGGTTGTCGACCTCGTCGGGGTCGAGGGCGGCGGAGGGCTCGTCCATCACGATGAGCCGGACGTCGTGGGAGAGCGCCCTGGCCATGGAGACGATCTGCTGCTGGGCGGCGGAGAGGTCCCCGACGTGCCGGGCGGGGTCGATCTCCGGGTGCCCGAGACGCGCCAGGAGCGCTTTCGCGGCCGAACGCCCCTCCCCCGTGCGGACGATGAAGCCGGCGCTGGTCGGCTCGTGGCCGAGGAAGACGTTCTCGGCGACCGACAGGCCTTCGACCAGGTCGAGTTCCTGGTAGATGGTCGCGATACCCAGCCGCATGGCCGCGATCGGCGACTTGAGCTGGACGATCTCGCCGCGCCAGGTGATCTCGCCGTCGTTGGGCTGGTGGGCTCCGGCGAGCACCTTGATGAGGGTGGACTTGCCCGCACCGTTCTGGCCGAGGAGGCAGTGGACCTCGCCGGCCTGGACCTCCAGGTCGACGCCGTCCAGGGCGCGGACGCCCGGGAAGAGCTTGGTGATGCCGGACATGGTGAGCAGGGGTGGTTCTGGTGCCATGACGAATCCCCTCGGCGAATGGGGTCTCCCCTGCTCGGACGGTGCCGAGGGGCCGGGGAGGGCCGGTGAGCGGACAGGGCGCAGGGCTGGAGGTGCCGTGGAGCCGGCGGCACCGCGAACGGCTGCTGACTGGTACCTGACGTGCGAGTACGGACGAGTACCTGACTAGTACCTGGCTGGTGCCGGGTACCTGACCAATGCGGTGGTGCGTACGAGCCTGTGATCGGGGCCCGTACGGTGGTGCGTGCGGCCCTGTGGTCAGGCCGGTGAGAAGAGGTGGTCGCTGATGAGCCGGGCCGCGCCGATCACTCCGGCGGTGGGCCCCAACTCGCCCAGCACGATGGGGAGGTTGCCGGTGGCCAGGGGGAGGGACTGCTTGTAGACCTGGGTGCGGACACTGGCGAGGAGGTTGTGACCGAGGCCGGTGACCCCGCCGCCGATCACCACCAGACCGGGGTTGAAGAAGCTGACCAGGCTCGCGATCACCTGGCCGAGCCGGTTGCCGCCTTCGCGGATCAGGTCGAGCGCGGCGGCGTCACCGGCGGCGGCGGCGGCCGCCACGTCGGCGGCGGTGAGGCGGCCCGCCGCCTCCAGCCGGGCGGCGAGCTCGGGCGAGCGGCCCTCACGGGCCGCGCCCTCCGCGTCCCGGGCGAGGGCGGCGCCGCTGAAATGGGCCTCCAGGCAGCCCCTGTTGCCGCAGGCGCAGGCCCGGCCGTCCGGGTCCACCTGGATGTGCCCGATGTCCCCCGCGCTGCCGGTCGTACCGCGGTAGACCTCGCCGCCGACGACGATGCCGCAGCCGATGCCCGTACCGATCTTGACGCAGAGGAAGTCGCCCACGGAGCGGGCCACGCCCGCGTGCTGCTCCCCCATCGCCATGAGGTTCACGTCGTTGTCGACCATGACGGGGCAGCCCAGCTCCTGGCTGAGCGCCTCGCGGACCGGGAACCCGTCCCAGCCCGGCATGATCGGCGGCGCGACCGGCACGCCCTCGGGGAAGCGGACGGGGCCGGGGACCCCGATGCCCGCGCCGTCGAAGCCCTCGGCGAGCCCGGAGGCCCGCAGCTTGGCGGCCAGCGACAGCACCTGTTCGAAGACGGCGACGGGGCCCTCTCGCACGTCCATCGGGTGGTTGAGGTGTCCCAGGACCTCCAGCTCCGCGTTGGTGACGGCCACGTCGATCGAGGTGGCGCCGATGTCGACCCCGAGGAACCGCAGTTCGGGAGCGAGCCGGATGTTGTGCGAGCGGCGCCCGCCGCGCGATGCGGCGAGTCCGTCGGCCACCACCAGGCCGGTCTCCAGCAGCCGGTCCACCTCGACGGCGAGCTTCGAGCGCGACAGCTCGACCTGATCGCCCAGTTGCGCACGGGAGTTGGGGCCCCCGTCGCGCAGCAGTCGGAGCAACCGCGCCTGATGCGCGTTCGCGGGTCGTGCCGTCATACGTCTCACGCGTCCCTCCCCGCCACATCGGCCAGTCCGTCGGGCTTTCGAGGGGAACGTAGCAGCGCTTTCCCGGAGTGGGAAGAAGTTGCGCAGGAATCCGCTCCAACTTTCTCCACACTCAGGACAAAGGTTCTCGGTCGGGGCTCACACAGGCGCCGTGGAAGGAGTCAGGCGCGGGGCGAGGAGACAGGGGCGGCGGACGGTCAGGGGCAGCGGATGACCTGGCCCGCGTAGGAGAGGTTTCCGCCGAAGCCGAAGAGGAGGACGGGCGCGCCGGAGGCGACCTCGCCGCGCTCGACCAGCTTGGACAGCGCCATCGGGATGGAGGCGGCCGAGGTGTTGCCGGAGTCCACCACGTCCCGGGCGATGACGGCGTTGACCGCGCCGATCTTGCGGGCGACCGGCTCGATGATCCGCAGATTGGCCTGGTGCAGAACGACTGCCGCCAGATCCTCCGGGGCGACACCGGCCTTCTCGCAGACCCGGCGGGCGATCGGGGGGAGCTGGGTGGTGGCCCAGCGGTAGACGGACTGGCCCTCCTGTGCGAAGCGCGGCGGCGTCCCCTCGATCCGGACCGCGTTGCCCATCTCCGGCACCGAGCCCCACAGCACCGGTCCGATGCCGGGCCCCTCCGGGGTGCCGGGGGCCGTCGGGTCGGCGGTGACGACCGCCGCGCCCGCCCCGTCGCCGAGCAGGACGCAGGTGGAGCGGTCGGTCCAGTCCGCGATGTCGGCCATCTTGTCGGCGCCGATGACCAGCGCCCGGGTCGCCGCACCGGCCCGGATCGCGTGGTCGGCGGTGGCCAGCGCGTGCGTGAAGCCGGAGCACACCACGTTGATGTCCATCACCGCGGGCGAGCCCATGCCCAGCCGTGCCGCGACCCGCGCCGACATGCTCGGGGACCGGTCGATCGCGGTGGAGGTGGCGACGAGGACCAGATCGACGTCCGAGGGCGCCAGCCCGGCCGTGGCCAGCGCCTTGGCTCCCGCGTGCGCGGCCATCTCGTCCACCGGCTCGTCCGGGCCACCCACATGGCGGGTCTTGATGCCGACCCGGCTGGTGATCCACTCGTCGCTCGTGTCGACCATGGCCGCCAGATCGTCGTTCGTGAGCACCTTGGCGGGCTGGTAGTGGCCGAGCGCCACGACACGTGAGCCGGTCATACGGGTTCCCATCGTCGGGTAGGGCAGGAAACATCCAGTCTTGGTCGCTACCGCCGGGTACGGGGGCACGTGATCCCACAGGAATCCGGCCCACACGTTGGAGCCTTGACAACAGCCTGGTCAGCGTGCTCGGGCAGTGACGGCGACACGCCGGTACGGGTGCCGGACAATGACGGGGTCGGGTTCCGGCTTCGCCCATCCGGACAGAAGCCATCGCACACAGACAGAATCGGGGTTCACACCCATGGGACGGGCCACCGAACGCCGCCGCACCCTCCGCATCCGGGACGGTGCCGTCTCCTCCCGCGCGGACACCCTGGTGGCGGAGGAACCTCTGGAGATCCGCCTGAACGGCCGACCGCTGGCCATCACCATGCGTACGCCGGGCGACGATTTCGCGCTGGCGGCCGGCTTCCTCGTCAGCGAGGGGGTGATCGCCGAGGGGGACGAGGTGCGGTCGATCGTCTACTGCGCCGGGGCGACGGCGGACGGGGTGAACAGCTACAACGTGGTGGACGTGAAGCTCGCGCCCTGGGTCCGGGTCCCCGACATCACGCTGGAGCGGAACGTCTACACCACCTCCTCGTGCGGCCTGTGCGGCAAGGCCAGCCTGGACGCGGTACGCACGACGACCCGGCACCCCGTGGCCGACTCTCCCCCGGTGCGGGTAGCCCCGGAGCTGTTGTCCGCCCTCCCGGACCGGCTGCGGGCCGCGCAGCGGGTCTTCGACCGGACGGGGGGTCTGCACGCCGCCGCGCTCTTCTCCGAGGAGGGCGAACTGCTGGACGTCCGCGAGGACGTCGGCCGGCACAACGCGGTCGACAAGTTGGTGGGCCGGGCGCTGACGGACCACCGGCTGCCCCTGTCCCGGGCCGTACTGCTGGTCTCGGGGCGGGCCTCGTTCGAGCTGGCGCAGAAAGCCGTGATGGCGGGGATCCCGGTGCTCGCGGCGGTTTCGGCGCCGTCGTCCCTGGCCGTTGACCTGGCGGCGGAAAGCGGACTGACGCTGGTCGGCTTCCTGCGCGGCCCGTCGATGAACGTGTACGCCGGTGAGCACCGGATCGCGTTGGGGGCGGCGGTACGCCAGGGCTGAGGCGCGGAGGGGGCGCCGGCTACCGGCTACCGGCTACCGGCTACCGGCTACCGGCTACCGGCTACCGGCTACCGGCTACCGGCTACCGGCTACCGGCTACCGGCTACCGGCTACCGTAACCGGCGGGTCCGACAACGCCTCGGAAGCGGGATCCGCATCCGCCAGGTTCCCGGGCGGCTCGGGATCGAGGGAGCGGCGCTTGGCGATCACCGCGCAGACCATCAACTGCATCTGGTGGAAGAGCATCAGCGGCAGTACCGCGAGGCTCGCGTGCGCCCCGAAGATGACGGTCGCCATCGGCAGCCCGGCCGCCAGGCTCTTCTTCGACCCGGCGAACTGGATGGCGATCCGGTCCGCCCGGCCGAACCCGAGCCGCCGCGCCCCGTACCAGCTCAGGGTGAGCATCAGGGCCAGCAGGACCGCCTCGGCGGCGAGCAGCGCGCCGAGCCGGGCCGGGGTGACCTGGCGCCAGACGCCGGCGACCATCCCCTCGCTGAACGCGGTGTGGACGACAAGCAGGATCGCCCCCCGGTCGACCAGGCCGAGAGCCTTCTTGTGCCGGGTGAGGAGACCGCCGACCCAGCGGCGCAGCAGCTGTCCGGCGAGGAACGGGACGAGCAGCTGAAGCACGATCCTCAGCAGGGAGTCCGCCGAGAACCCGCCCCCGGTCGAACCGAGGAACAGGGCGGCGAGCAGCGGGGTCACGAGGATCCCGGCGAGGCTGGAGAAGGATCCGGCGCAGATCGCGGCGGGCACGTTGCCCCGCGCGATCGAGGTGAAGGAGATGGACGACTGGATCGTCGAGGGGACCAGGCACAGGAAGAGGAAGCCCGCCTGGAGCTCGGGCGTCAGCACGTACGGCACCAGTCCGCCGCTCGCCAGCCCCAGCAGGGGGAAGACGACGAAGGTGCAGGCCAGGACGGTGAGGTGGAGGCGCCAGTGCCTGAGCCCGTCGAGCGCTTCGGCGGCGGAGAGCCGCGCCCCGTAGAGGAAGAACAGCAGGGAGACCGCGCCGGTGGAGACCCCGCCCGCCATGTCGGCGGCGGTTCCCCGGGCGGGCAGCAGCGCCGCGAGGGCCACGGTCGCGGCCAGCGCCAGAAGGTAGGGGTCGACCGGCAGCCAGGACGGCGGTCTCGGGATGCGGCGGGTCATCTGCTCGGGGTCTCCAGGGGTCGGTCCGCCGTGCGGGCGGTCCGCCGTGCGGGCGAACCACCATGCGGGCGGCGGGCGGGCCGTTTCGGCGTCCATCCTGCTCCCGCTCCCGCCCATCGGGAATCACGCATACCGCTCTGACTGTCATCACGGTTCCCGATAACGTGGGCCCATGGACGCCACGTACGACCCCACCCAACTGCGTACCTTCCTCGCCGTGGCCCAGACCCTGAGCTTCACCCAGGCCGCGCGCAGGCTCGGGATCCGCCAGTCCACGGTCAGCCAGCACGTGCGGCGGCTGGAGGGGGCGGCCGGGCGGCAACTGTTCGCCCGGGACACCCATCGCGTCGATCTCACCGAGGACGGCGAGGCGATGCTCGGCTTCGCCCGGACGATCCTGTCCGCGCACGAGCGGGCCGCAGCGTTCTTCGCGGGCACCCGGCTGCGTGGTCGGCTGCGCTTCGGAGCCTCCGAGGACTTCGTACTGACCCGGCTCCCCGAGATCCTGGAGTCCTTCCGCCGCGACCATCCGGAGGTCGAGCTCCAGCTCACCGTGGAGCTGTCCGGGACGCTGCACCGGCAGCTCGCGGCGGGCCGGCTGGACCTGGTCCTGGCCAAGCGGCGGACCGGTGACACGCATGGCGAGCTGATGTGGCAGGACGCGCTGGACTGGGTCGGCGCGCCGCAGCTGCGGGTCGATCCGGAGCGCCCCGTGCCGCTGGTCGTCTTCCCGCCGCCGGCCATCACCCGCGCCCGCGCCCTGGAGGTGCTGGAGGAGCACGGGCGGGCCTGGCGGATCGCCTGCACGAGTACGAGCCTGAGCGGCCTGGTCGCGGCGGCGCGGGCGGGCCTGGGGGTGATGGCGCACTCCCGGGGGATGGTCCCGCCGGGGCTGGTGCCGGTTCCGGCCAGGGCAGGGTTGCCGGAGCTCGGCGGCGTCGACTTCGTCCTGCTGTACGGGGACCGCCGGGGCGCGGCGCAGGAGGCGGCCGACGCGCTGGCCTCCGCGATCCTGGCGGGCGGCGACCGCTTGCACCGCGGGACCGGCGGCGGGGAAGGACCGTAGCCGCCCCCGCGGACTCACGGTGGTCGCCGTCTTCGCGGTGATCGCGGTGATCGCGGTCTTCGGAGAGATCGCAGCCTTCGGAGTGATCGCGGTGGTCGCGGTCTTCGCGGTGGTCGGTGGTCGGTGGTCGGTGGTCACCGTGGTCGCAGCGGTCGGATTTGGTGGAGATTCCGGCGCGAGCCGCTTACCCCTCCGTCAGAACTGGGCCGGACGGACGCCCGAGCCTTGCCCATCTGGCCGGATTTCGACGGTTGACCTGGGCGGACGGCACGGTGTCCGAGCGGTCCGGGCCCCTCCCGCCGGGCCCCCGCTTGGGGTAGCGTCGCGGCGCTGTGCGGAGCGCCACGAGGAGCATGTCATTGCGCGATTTCACTGTCCCACCCCTGCCGGCGGCACCTCAGGTCGGCGGTCTGGCCGATGTGGTCTTCGACTACGCGGAGGACGATCCGCACCGCGTCGCGCTCGGTCGCAAGGACGCCGGGGGCCAGTGGCGTGATGTGACCTCTGCGGACTTCCGCGATCAGGTGCTGGCCCTGGCCAAGGGACTGATCGCGCACGGGGTGCGGTTCGGCGACCGGGTCGCTCTGATGTCCCGTACGCGCTACGAGTGGACGCTCTTCGACTTCGCGCTCTGGACCGTCGGAGCCCAGTCGGTGCCGGTCTACCCGACCTCCTCCGCCGAGCAGGTCCTGTGGATGCTGTACGACGCCGAGGTGGTGGCGGTGATGGTCGAGCACGAGGACCACGCGATGACCGTCGGCTCGGTGATCGACCGGCTGCCGCAACTGAAGCGGCTGTGGCAGCTGGATGCCGGAGCGGTGGACGAGCTGTTCGGGGCGGGTGCGGATATCGACGACGAGGTGGTGCAGCGGCACCGGCGCGCGGTGACGCCCGACTCCGTGGCGACCGTCATCTACACCTCGGGGACGACGGGCCGCCCCAAGGGGTGTGTGATCACCCACGCGGGCTTCATGTTCGAGAGCGACACGATGGTCACGCGCTGGGAGCCGGTGTTCCACTCCAAGCCCGGCGAAGAGGCGGCCACCCTCCTCTTCCTGCCGCTGGCCCATGTCTTCGGGCGGATGGTCGAGATCGCCGCGGTCCGCGGCCGGGTCAAGCTCGGCCACCAGCCGGAGCTGTCCGCGAACGCGCTGATGCCGGACCTGGTGACGTTCCGGCCGACGTTCATCCTGGCGGTGCCGTACATCTTCGAGAAGGTGTTCAACGGGGCCCGCCGCAAGGCCGAGGCGGAGGGCAGGGCCGGGCCGTTCGACAAGGCCGTCGATATCGCGGTGAAGTACGCCGAGGCCATGGAGCAGAAGGCGTTCGGGGCCGGTGCCGGTCCCTCGGCCGGGCTGCGGATGCAGCACCAGTTCTTCGACAAGGTCGTCTACAAGAAGGTCCGCGACGCGATGGGCGGCCGGGTGCGGCACGCGATGTCGGGCGGCTCGGGCATGGACCGCCGGCTCGGGCTGTTCTTCGCGGGCGCCGGGGTGAGCGTCTTCGAGGGGTACGGGCTGACCGAGTCGACCGCAGCGGCGACGGCGAACCCTCCCGAGCGCACCCGGTACGGCACGGTCGGCCGGCCCATCCCCGGAACGTCGGTGCACATCGCCGACGACGGCGAGGTGTGGTTGCACGGGCCGAACGTGTTCTCCGGCTATCTGGGCGACCCCGGGGCCACCCGGGCGGTGCTGCGGGACGGCTGGCTCGCCACCGGGGATCTCGGTGCGCTGGACGAGGACGGCTATCTGACGATCACCGGGCGGAAGAAGGAGATCCTGGTGACGTCCGGCGGCAAGAGCGTCTCCCCGGCCGGTCTGGAGGAACGCGTACGGGCACATCCGCTGGTGGCGCAGTGCATCGTCGTCGGCAACGACCGTCCGTACATCGCGGCGCTCGTCACCGTCGACCAGGAATCCGTGGACCACTGGCTGGCGATGCGGGGCCGCACCCCGCTCGGCCCGGCCGACCTGGTGCGGGACCCGGACCTGGAGATGGAGGTCCGCCGGGCGGTGGTGGCCGCCAACACGGCGGTGTCCCAGGCCGAGTCGATCCGTACGTTCCGGATCCTGGCCCATCCGTTCACCGAGGAGACGGGGCTGCTGACGCCCTCGCTGAAGCTGAAGCGCAAGGCGATCGAGACGGCGTACGCGGTCGAGGTCGACGCGCTGTACCACTGACCCGGCGGCGGCGCGGCGACACGGTCGAGGCTGCCGAAGGGGGGTGGGAATGCTGTGGCCTGCCCGGTCGTTGTCGTGGGGAGTTATCAACCGACGACGTTAGGATCGATCGCTCGTGAGCCAGGTCCCCTCCATCACCCTCAACAACGGCCTCGACATGCCGCAGCTCGGTTTCGGCGTCTGGCAGGTGCCGGACGACGAGGCGGAGAAGGCGGTCGCCACGGCCATCGAGACCGGGTACCGGAGCATCGACACCGCCGCGATCTACGAGAACGAGACCGGCACCGGCAAGGCCATCACCGCCTCCGGCATCGCCCGGGACGAGCTCTTCGTCACCACGAAGCTGTGGAACAGCGAGCAGGGCCACGACAGCACCCTGCGTGCCTTCGACGCCTCGCTGGAGAGGCTCGGCCTGGACTACGTCGACCTGTACCTGATCCACTGGCCGGTGCCGGCGAAGGACGCGTACACCGACACGTACAAGGCGTTCGAGAAGATCCTCGCCGACGGCCGCGCGAAGGCCATCGGCGTGTCGAACTTCCCTGCCGAGCACCTGAAGCGGCTGCTCGCCGAGACCTCCGTGGTGCCGGCCGTCAACCAGATCGAGCTGCACCCGCAGCTCCAGCAGGCCGAGCTCCGCGCCTTCCACGCCGAGCACGGCATCGCCACCGAGGCGTGGTCGCCGCTGGGCCAGGGCAAGGGCCTGCTGGAGGTGCCGACGGTCGTCGCCATCGCCCAGAAGCACGGCCGTACACCCGCCCAGGCGGTGCTGCGCTGGCATCTGCAGACCGGCAACATCGTGATCCCGAAGTCCGTGACGCCCTCGCGGATCAAGGAGAACCTCGACGTGTTCGGCTTCGAGCTGGACGCCGACGACCTCGCCGCCTTCGCGGCCCTGGACGAGGGCAAGCGGCTCGGCCCCGACCCGGCGGAGTTCAACGTCGGCGCCTGAGCGTCCGGCCGGCGGCGCCCCCACCGTGATCCCGGTGGGGGCGCCGTCGTCAGCCGGTGCGCCGGCGGCAGCACGGCAGTACACAGGTCGAACCGGGGAGACAGGGAACATGAGCGGCGAACTCACGCCCGTCATCGAGGCGGGTCCGTACCGCCTGCGCAACGTCGGCAGCAAGCTGGTGCTGGAGGTGTACGGCGCGGCCAAGGGCAGTGGGGCCCGGGTCCAGCAGGGCGAGGACGACGGGACGGCCGCGCAGGTGTGGCGGCTGGCCCCGGTGCACGAGGGCGCGGCCCTCTTCCACCTGGTCAACGAGAACAGCGGGAAGCGGCTCGACGTGGCCAATGCCGATACGTCGAACGGCACCCGCATCCAGCAGTGGAAGGCCAACAACTTCGGCGCCCAGGAGTGGCTGATCGAGCAGCACGCGGAGGCGCCCGGAACGGTGACGCTGGTGAGTTTCATCAGCGGGCTCGTCATGGAGGTCGCGGACCGTTCCACCGAGGACGGCGGCACGATTCAGCAGTGGGAGGACACCGACTCCCCCTTCCAGTGGTGGCAGTTGGAGCCGGTGTCGTAGGTCCTGGCGGGGCAGCGGGGTAGTCCGGGACAGCGTCGCGGGTTCAGTCGCGGCGGCCGAGGTGGACCGTGCGGGCGGTGAGCAGGTGGACATCGGGGCGGTGGTGGAGGCCTTCGGGGTCCTCGGGGTCCAGGAGCCGGTCCAGCACCGCGCTGTCCTCGGCCGACAGCAGGTCGCCCAGTACCTCCCGCTCGCGGGTGATGCTCGCGACGACATGGTCGCGGGCGGGACCCGGGAGCGGGGCGGGCAGGTCGAGGAGGAAGCTCCGGGTGCCCTGCGGGACGAGGCCGACCGCGGTGAAGAGCGCACTCCAGTCCTCGGTCTCCCGCTTCGCTCCCGGGAGTTCGGACCGCATGTGCTGGAAGCGTGTGGCGGCGGCCGCGCCCATACGGGCCTCCAGGCCGGGCTCTCCGATGCCGATGTCGCGGGGCAGCCGTCGGGTGGGCAGGCCGCCCTCGACCAGCGCGACCGTGCCGCCGGGCCGCAGGAGTCCGGCGAAGCCTGCCAGAGCGGCGCGCTGGTCGCCCAGGTGGTGCAGGGAGTTGCCCGCCCAGACCAGATCGGCCTCGCCCAACCTGTCGAAGATGGCGGGGAGTTCGGCCTCCAGGGTCTGGAAGCGATCGATCACGCCGAGGCGTCGTGCGCGGTTCTTCGCGCGTTCCAGAAGGGCGGGCGTCGCGTCCACCGCCACTACTTCGGCCTCGGGGAAGACCTCGGCCAGCAGGCAGGAGACGACGCCGGGGCCGCTGCCGATGTCCAGGACCCGGCGGACCTTCGGCGCGGTGGGCAGGGCGGCGATCCAGCGGGCCGCCTCCTCGTACTGTGCGCCGCCCAGTTCGGCCTCCTGCTCCAGCAGGGGTCCGAGGACGTCCCAGTCGATGTCCGTCGCGGGGTCGCCGCCAGAACCGTGCACGTGGGCGTGCGCGTGTACGGGCGTGGCGGGTGCGTGCGCGTCGTGGTGGCCGTGACCGGCGTGGCTGCTCATGGGATCAGCCTCCCCGAAGGGCGGTCGCCCGGCAATCTTCTTTGCCGGTCCGGCAAATCGAGGCGGCCGGCTGCTGGTGGGGTTCAGGGGGTGGCCCGGAGGGCGGAATTCCTGGCCGACCGGGCCGGCGGAGTACGCCCCGTGTACACCGACCGAACGGTAGGCGCAGCGCACATATTGCCGGGGTGCTCCTGGGCCCATAACTTGCCCTTATGGAGCTCGAGTTGCGCCATCTGCGAACGGTCCGTGCCATTGCCGACACGGGCAGCCTCACCAAGGCGGCCGCCACCCTGGGGCTTGCCCAGCCTGCCCTCAGCGCTCAGCTGCGGCGGATCGAGAAGGCCCTGGGCGGCGCTCTGTTCGACCGCGACCACACCGGGGCGCGGGCCACCCCGCTCGGCGAACTGGTGCTGGGGCGGGCCCGGGTGGTGCTGCCCGCGGTCAGTGAACTCCAGGCGGAGGCGGTGCGGTTCGCCAATGCCACGGGGTCGCTGGACCGGTTCCGGCTGGGCGGCACGCACGGCCCGCTGCTGGGCGGCCTGGTGGACCGGATGGCCGCCGCCCACCCGTCGGTGCCGGTGTCGACGTACACCTCGTGGTCGGTCGCCGAGATCGCCTCGATGGTGGTCGACGGCCGGCTGGACTTCGCGCTGATCGGAACGTGCGGCGAGAGCCCGCCGCCGCTGGCGGACCGGCTGGTCTGGGAGGTCGTCGGGGTGGACCCGGTCTTCGTGATGCTGCCGGAGGATCACGCCCTGGCCGGGGAGACGGAGCTGGAGCTGGCGGCCCTCGCGGACGAGTGCTGGGCGGACGTCCCCGGCGAAGGCTGCTTCGCCGACTGCTTCACCGCGGCCTGCGCGCGATCGGGGTTCACCCCGGTGTCGGTGTACGAGACGGACACCGCGTCCGTCGTCCATCTGGTGCAGGTGGGGCGGGCGATAGGGCTGTGCCGGGCGACGTTCCCGCCGGCGCCCGGCCTGGTGACCAGACCGCTGGCCGGCGCGCCGCTCAGCTGGCGTCATCTGGTGGGCTGGCACCCGCACTCCCCCGCCGCGGACGCCGCGGCGGGGACGGTGGCCGGCGCGACCCGCGCGGCTTACGCGGAGGCGGTGTCGCGCAGCCCGAGCTACGCCCGGTGGCTCGGCGCGCACCCGAGGTTCGGCACGGTGGCCTGAGCCCCGGGCGGGGGCCGGGGCCGGGGCCGATCAGCCCACCGCTGCGCGGCCCGGCGAGCTGATCGGCCCCGCCGGGCTATTCGGCGCCGTCGGACTATTCGGCGCCGTGGGCCGGGGCGGCGCCGGCCACCCGGGCGGCGAGCTCGAAGTCCTTCTCCGTGACCGCGCCTCCCGCGTCGTGCGTGTGGACGGACAGGGCCACCGTGTCGTATCCGAGCGTCAGGTCCGAGTGATGGTTCAGCTCGTCCTGGATCCGCGCGATGTGGACCGTCAGCGCGGCGGCGGCGAAGTGGGAGGGCAGCCGGAAGGTCCGGGTGATGCGGTCACCTTCCAGCGCCCAGCCGGGCAGTCTCTCCAGCCGGCGGTCGATCTCGGTCGGCGACAGCGGCTCTGCGCTCATGGAACGGCTCCCGTGGTTCTCGGTGGATCGGCGCATGCGTCACAGCGGGCCGGGGCGGCCCGTACCGACCCCGGCCCGCCGGTGACGTTACGGTCTTGGCATGACGACTGTCTTGCCCGACACGGGAGTAGGGCCGCTGCTGCGGGACTGGCGGGAACAGCGGCGCATCAGCCAGCTGGAGCTGGCCCTTCTCGCCGACTCCTCGGCCCGCCACATCTCGTTCATCGAGACGGGCCGCTCCCGGCCCAGTGAGGACATGGTCCTGCGGCTGGCCGAGAAGCTGAACGTCCCGGTCCGTGAGCGCAACGCCCTTCTGGTGGTGGCCGGTTACGCGCCCCGCTACGCGCAGACGCCGCTCGACGACCCCGCGATGGCCTCCCTCCGTGAGAGCCTTGACCAGCTGCTCGCCGCGTACGAGCCGTATCCGGCGCTCGTGGTGGACGGCACCTACGGGGTGGTGGCGGCCAACCGGGGGGTCGCCCTGCTGCTCGAAGGGGTGTCGGAGAAGCTGCTGGCCCCGCCGGTGAACGCCATGCGGCTCACCCTCCACCCGGAGGGGCTCGCCCCGCGCATCGTGAACCTCCCGGAGTGGCGGGCGGACCTGCTGGCCCAGATGGACCGCCAGATCGCCCTCGTACGCTCACCGGAGCTGCGTGCGCTGTACGACGAGGTGGCCGCCTATCCGGTCCCCGCGCGGGCGGCCGGGGCGGGCCGTCGCGCCGACGGTGCGGGCGGTACGGGGCGGGAGCGCTCCGTCGCGTTCGCGCTGCCGATGCTGCTCGAACACGGGGGCCGGGTCCTGTCGTTCGTGTCGTCGATCGCGACGTTCAACACGCCGATGGACGTGACGGTGGCCGAGCTGGCCATCGAGACGTTCCTCCCCGCCGACCGGGAGACCGCCGCCTATCTGCACGCGCACGTCCCGTCCTGACCCTGCCCCCGGGCCCTTCGGCCCCTGGCGCCACGACCTGCCGGGGCGGCCGGTCGTGGCGCCGGAGCGCGGGGTCACCTCAGACGCGCGCTCCGTTGTCGAGCGGATCGCGCCGGGACGCGCCCGCGCGCCCGCGCGCCGAGCCCTTCGCCTTCCCCTTCCCCTTTCCGGGGGCGGGCGGCGGGGCCTTGGCGCTCCGCTCCAGGACGAGGGCTCCGGGTACGGCGGTGAACGCCGAGGACCAGGTGCCGACACAGATGCCGATGAGCAGGGCGAGCGCGAAGTCGGCGAGCGAGTCGCCGCCCAGCACCGCGAGGGTGGCCAGGATGAACAGCGCGCCTACCCCGGTGTTCACCGTGCGCGGAACTGTCTGGAGGACGGCCCGGCGGGCGATGATGTCCAGCGGTGTCCGCCGGTTCGCCCCCCACGTCTCCCGTACCCGGTCGAAGACCACCACCGAGTCGTTGACCGAGTAGCCGATCACGGTGAGCAGGGCGGCCAGGAAGATGCCGTCCACCGGCCGTCCCAGCCAGGCGAAGGCCCCCACCACGAGAATCACGTCGTGCACCATGGCCCCGACGGAGGCCACGGCGAACGTCCAGCGGAACCGGACCGCCAAGTAGGCCAGCTGAACGGCGACGGCCGCCCCCAGGGCGATCAGGGCGTTGCGCCGCAGTTCGTCGCCGAGGCTCGGGCCGATCAGCTCGTCCCGTACCTTCGTCGTCTCGCCGCCCTCCTCGGCGAGGGCGGTCCGCAGGGCGTGTTCGCCGTCGTTGTCGAGCTTCCCTGTGCGTACGGACAGGTCGCCGTCCCCGGCCGTGGTGACCTCGGCGTCGCCGAACCCGGCGGCGGCGAGCGTGTCCCGGGCCGTCTCGACGTCGACCGGCCGGCTGGTGGAGTACTCCACCAGCCGGCCCCCGGTGAACTCCACGCCCAGATCGACGCCGCGCACCACGATCCCGGCCACGGCGACGGCGACCAGGGCCGCCGAGACGACGAGCCAGCGGACCGGCTTCCGGAAGAGCTTCGGGTCCTTGCGGACCAGCCAGGTCCGCACGCCGCCGGGGCGCGCGATGCCGTTCACGCTCCGGTAGTCGCCGACGAAGCTGAAGTTGGCGGCGATCTCGGTGAGCGCGCGGGCGATGACCAGCGCGGAGAACATCGAGGCGATGACCCCGATGGCGAGGGTGACCCCGAAGCCCTTGACGGGACCCGAGCCCAGGAAGAAGAGCAGTCCGGCCGCGATCAGCGTGGTCGCGTTGGAGTCGGCGACCGCGCTCCACGCCTTGGTGAATCCGGTGGCCAGGGCGGAGCGCAGGGAGCGTTTCGGCCGTTCGGCGCACTCCTCCCTGGCCCGTTCGAAGACCAGGACGTTCGCGTCGACCGCCATCCCGATCGCGAGAACGAAACCGGCGAGCCCGGGGAGCGTCAGCGTGACACCGAGAGCGACGAGCGCGGCGTAGGAGATCACCCCGTACGCGGCCAGCGCCACGGCGGCGAGCGCGCCGAAGAGTCGGTAGACGAGCGTGATGAAGAGTGCGGTGGCGGCCGCGCCGATGAGCGCCGCCCGGGCGCTCGCGTCGATGGCCGCCGCGCCGAGCGTCGGGCCGACCGTCCGCTGCTCGACGATCTCGACGGGCACGGGCAGCGCCCCGCCCTTGATGAGCAGCGCCAGGTCACGCGCCTCGTCCGCGCTGAACGAGCCGGTGATCTGGGTGGCCCCCGACGGCAGTCCGGCCCGGCAGCCGACCGAGGGGTCGACCTGCGGCGAGGAGATGATCTTCTCGTCGAGAACGATGGCGACCCTCCGGCGGTCGTCCCCGGCGGGATGGCAGGCGGCCTCGCCGGTCAGCCGCTTCCAGTCCTGACCGGCGTCCTTGCGGAATTCGAGCGAGACGCTCCAGCCGGCGCCGCCCTGCGCGTCGAAGCCCGCGGTGGCGTCCTCGACCCCCGCGCCGGAGAGCCGGGCGGGGCCGAGGGCGAGGGCGCGGCCCTGCTCGTCGGAGAGGGTCAGCCCGTCGGGGTCGGCGGTGGAACCGGGGTCGGCGGTGGGACTCGGGGCAGCGGGGGGACTTGGGGCGGCGGTGCCGGCGGCTGGGTCGGGGGCGGCGGCGGCGGGGTCGGAGTCCGAGGGCTTCTCGGCCGGTTCCCCGGCCGCCGGGCCCTCGACCGCGTGGAAGGTGAGCTGGGCCGTCCGGCCGATCACTTCGGCGGCCTGGCGCGGATCCTGGACGTCGGGCAGTTCGACGATGATCCGGTCCTCGCCGGACCGGGTCAGGGTCGGCTCGGAGACGCCCAGCGAGTCGATGCGCTGCCGCAGCACCTCCAGGGTGCGGTCGGTGGTCTCCCGGTCCGCCTCGACGGTGGCGGTGTCCCGGGCCTGGAGCACGATACGGGTGCCGCCCTGGAGATCGAGGCCGAGTCTGGGCGACATGGTCAGGCTGATGTAGACGGAGACGAGCAGCACGGCGACAGCCAGGACCGCTCGCACCGTGGTGGCGCGAGTCATGGAAATCCTCCGGTGGGGCGCCGAGCGCCCTCACCTCAGTGAGGACGCGGCGCCGGATCGGCAGAACAGGACGGCTGACCGGTCGTGGGACCGGTGGTCCTGCCCGGAGGTCCCCGGACGTCGGGGAGCGTGCCCCTGCGGCCGCCGGGTACGTCGGAGGAATCCGCGACGACGTGCTGCACGCCGGCGCGCGGCTCGGCCGCCCCCGGTGGAGCGGGCGTCAGCGCGTCGTGCGGCGGCGGCGGCGCGTGAAGAAGCAGGTACGGCCGGCCGGTGCCCGCCCGGGGGGCCTGCGCCGGATCGGCCGCCGCCCCGGACTGCTCGTGCCCGGCCTGCGCCACCGCACCCGCTCCCGCACCCGTGTACGCCTCGGCCACGACCCCGCTCGGGCGCTCCGGCCCCCAGCGGTCGGATCCGCCGAGACGCCCGACGCGGTACCGGGAGTCGTGCCCGGCGTGGTGCCCGACGCGGTACCGGGAGTCGTGCCCGGCGTGCTGGGGCTGCGGTGCGGTGGGTGCCGAGGCGGCGGTGGCGGCGGTGACGACGGGCGCGAGGCTCCGGGAGGTCGGCGGGGCGAGCGCGACGCCGGTGACCGAGGCGGCGCCGCCGACCAGGGTGAGGACGGTGAGGACCAGCGTGGCCAGCAGAGATCGCACCTGGGACGCGTTCGGCCGGGACGGTCCCGGGTGCGGCGTCACCGCCATCGGCCGAATCGCTCGGGCGACACCGTGGGGTGGCGGAGCACGGAGCTGAGGATCTGTCCGGCGCCGCGGACGACCGTGGTCGACGGGTCGTCGGCCAGGCGCACCCGGGTGCCGAGGCAGCGGGCGATGCGTTCGGGGACGTCGGCTCGCAGCGCGCCGCCGCCCGCGAGCACGGGGCCCTTGCGCAGGGCTCCGCGGATCGCGCCGTGCCGGTCGTGTCGCCACATGGACGTGATCATGTCGAGCACCGTGCGGACGAGGACGGCCGGCAGCTTCGCCGGATCGAGGCGGTCGAGGTCGTCGAGTCCGCTCTCGGCCTGCCGGGCGTCGGCCACCAGGCCGTTGACGAGGAGCGTGACCTCGGTCAGCTCGGCTCCCATGTCAACGACGAGAAGGGGGCCCGTCTCCCTCGGTCCGGCGTACGCTGCGGCGGCCCGGGCGCTGCTGAGGACCAGGACGCGCGACGTCCCGAGCCCGGCGAGCAGGGCGCGCGCGGCGGTGCGGTGTTCGGCCCCGGCGAGCACAGGGTGGCTGAGAACGATCACGCTGTCGCTGCGGTCGGGCCCCAGGGCCACGTCGGCGATGCGGCCGAGCAGCCGGCCGCAGGATTCGGGGTCGACGATGCGCCCGCGCCGGACCGGCCGCTCGTCGCCCCCGTGGGAACCGGAGCCGGGGAACGTGTCGAGAACCAGTCCCCGGCCGGGCACCCAGGCCCGGGTGCGGGAGCTGCCCAGGTCCAGGGCCAGCCCCCGGGCGGCCGGGGGCCGGCCCGGTGCGCCCTGGGTGCCCGGGGCGCGCAGCTGCTGGCCGCGCGTCCGGAACCCCCCGTGGGGACGCCCCGCCCCGAATGCCCCGGCACCGCTCCCGTCACGAAGCGGTCCGGGGCCCTTCCCCCATGGGCCCGCTCCCGGACGGAGCGGCCCTCGCCACTCGCCGGGCGCGGAGGTGAGCGGGCCGCGAACGGCCGGGACCGGAGTAACTGGATGAGCAGCGGTCGGGGCGGGGACGGCCGGGGCGGGGGCGGTCCGGGCGGGTTCCACCCGGTCAGATGCGTAGAGCCCGTGAAGCCGGTGAAGTCCGGGAGGCCCGGGAAACTTGTCGGGTGCTCCAGGTCCGCCGGGGACGGGAGACCTTCGGCCCGGACCGGCGTCCTCGGACGACGGCGGGACGGCGCGACCCGGTCGCTGCCCCTCGTGCACAGAACGCATCGTCCCTCACCCCCGGCCGCCCATCGCAGCCGCCCACGCACCCGTCGACGCCACTGATAGCGAGGCACGACCGAGCCCTCACTATGCAATACGGGGTGGTGGAACGCCACTTCCTCACTGATTCACAGGCGCACCAGCGCGGCGCGCACGGCAGCCGACCGGCTCAGGCCGCCTCCCCCGCCGCCAGGAATGCGCCGACCAGCTCCGCGAACTCCTCCGGCACCGCGATCCGGACCCCCAGGTCCTCCGCCTTGGTCCGCTTGGATCCGGCCTTCTCCCCGGCCACCAGCAGACTCGTGCGCTTGGAGACGCTGGAGGACGACTTGCCGCCGGCCCGCTCGATCAGCTCGTTCATCTGGTTGCGCGACAGCTTCTCCAGCGCTCCGGACATCGCGCCCGTGACCACCACGGTCATCCCCGCCAGGGGCAGCGCGGAGCCCGTTTCGGCGTCGCCACCGGCTTCCGCGTCCGCGCCTGCCGCCACGGCCTCCTCCTCCGTCCCCGGCTCCGGAGGCGGGGTGGCCCCCGGCTCCGTCATGGACACCCCGGCAGCGACGAGCTTGTCGATCAGCGGCGCCAGCTCCACCAGCTCGGCGACCACCGCGGCCGCCTTCTCCTTGCCGATGCCGTCGACCCGCTGGAGCGTCTCCGCGTCGGCGGCGACGATCCGGTCCATCGTGGCGAAGTAGCGCGCGATGCGACGCGACATGGAGCGCCCCGTGCCCCGTACGCCCAGGGCGCAGAAGACCCGGGACAGCGGCCTGCTCCGGGCGGTTTCGATCGCCGCCAGGAGGTTGTCCGTGGAGGTCTCCCCCATCCGGTCGAGGGCGAGCAACTGCTCCCGCTCCAGAGTGAACAGGTCCGCGAAGTCCGCGACGAGGCCCGCGTCGACGAGCTGGACGACCCGTGTGGAGCCGAGGCCCTCGATGTCGAGCTGATCGCGCCCCGCCGCGTACGAGACGGAGGCGACCAGACGGCAGTTACGGCCCCGGGTGCAGCGCCAGCGCTGCTCGCTCGTGTCGATGCCGGAGCCGCACTGCGGGCAGCACTCGGGGAAGGCGATGGGCGTCTCGTCGCCGGTGCGCAGGTGCACCACGGGGGCCTCGATGCGCGGGATGATGTCGCCGGCCTTGTAGACCATGACCTGGTCCCCCAGCCGCAGGTCGCGGCGGGTGATGTCGGCCGGGTTGTGCAGGGTGGCGTACCCGACGGTGGAGCCGTCGATCTCCACGGGCTCCAGGACGGCGCGCGGCGCGATGATGCCCGTGCGCCCGACGTTCCACTCGACGGCCAGCAGGCGGGTGATCTTCTCCACGGCGGGCAGCTTGTAGGCGATGGCCCAGCGGGGCGCGCGGGTGCCGGAGCCGGCCTCGCGCTGGTCGGCCGCCAGATCAGCCTTGATCACGATCCCGTCGATGCCGAACGGCAGCGAGGCGCGCAGGGCGCCTATCCCGTCCACCCGGGCCTGGACCTCCTCGACCGTGGTGGCCCGGAGCGGCGCGACGTCGGTGCCCGCGGCCGTGTGCACGCCGAGATCGGCGACGTACGCGAGGGTCTCGCTGTGGGGCAGTTCGGCGAGGGTCCCGGCGACCTCTCCGGAATCGGGCAGCGGCAGCGCGCCGTAGGCGAAGAAGGTCGTCTCCACCCGGTAGGCGCGGTCCTTGGCGCGCAGGGTGCCCGCGGCCCCGTTGCGCGGGTTGGCGAAGGGGGCGCCGCCGTGTTCCGTACGGATCGCGTTGCCCTGTTCGAACTGCTCGTTCGTCATGAGGATCTCGCCGCGCACCTCGATGGTGACCGGGGCGGCCAGCCGCTCCGGCAGGCCGACGACGGCGCCGGCCGCGTGCGAGACGTCCTCGCCCGCCGTGCCGTCGCCCCGGGTGATGAGGCGCTCCAACCGGCCGTCCCGGTAGCGCGCGGCGACCGCCAGGCCGTCGAGCTTCGGCTCCACGCTCCACGCGGTGACCGGTCGGCCGATCCGCCGCTCCAGCGACGCGGTCCAGGTCACGAACTGCTCGGCGGAGAACACGTTGTCCAGCGAGAGCATGGGCACCGTGTGCGGCACGTCGCCGACGGCGGCCCCGCCCGCGACCTTGCCCGTCGGCGAGTCGGCGAGCACCTCCTCCGGGTGGTCCGCCTCGTACGCGGCTATTCCGCGCGCCAGCCGGTCGTAGGCGTCGTCGTCCAGCGCGCTCTCGCCCGTGGCGTAGTACGCGGCGGCGGCGAGGGAGGCCTCTTCCACCGCGGCGGCATAGGCGGCGGCATCGGCGAGCACAGCAGCTGAGTTCGTCATGGCCACCATTCTTCCGCCCACCACTGACAACGCCCCCGGCCCTCGGCTGAACGGGGCGGCCGACCTGCGGGTATAAAGGGCTGCATGACAGCCGAAGTGCCGCAGCCCGTACGTCCCGCGACCTTGGAGGACGTGGCGGCCGTGGCCGGTGTGTCACGGGCGACGGTCTCCCGGGTGATCAACGGGGCGACCACGGTGGACCCCGCCCTGCGCACCGTGGTCGAGGAGGCGGTGGCGACCACCGGTTACGTGCCCAACCGCGCCGCCCGCTCACTGGTGACGCGGCGCACCGACTCGGTGGCCCTGGTGGTCTCGGAGCGGGAACGGCGGCCGATGTCCGAGCCGTTCGTCGGCCGGATGTTCTCGGACCCGTACTTCGGGCGGGTCGTCAGCGGGCTGCTGGAGGTGCTGCGCCCCGCGGGCGTCCAGATGGTCGTGATGCTGGCCGACGACGAGGCGTCCCGGGGCCAGTTGCTCTCCTATCTGCGCCACGGCCATGTCGACGGGGTCGTACTGATCACCACGCACGCCGACGACCCGCTTCCCGGGCTGCTCCAGGACAGCAGGATGCCCGCCGTCCTCGCGGGCCGTCCCCACCGTCCGTCCCCGCTGGCCTATGTGGAGGTGGACCAGCACGCCGGGGCGCGGCTGGCGGCCGACCACCTGGCCGCGCTGGGGCGACGCCGCATCGGCACCATCTCGGGACCCCAGGACATGCCGGCGGGGCAGGTGCGGCTGACCGGTTTCCTGGAGGCCGTCGCCGCCCACGGCATCGAGGACGTGGCCTGTGCCGAGGGGGACTTCACGCATCTGGGCGGGGCCGCGGCGATGCGGCGGCTGCTGGCGGACCGCCCCGACCTCGACGGGGTGTTCATCGCCTCCGACCTGATGGCCCTGGGCGCGCTCCCGGTCCTGCTCCGGGCCGGCCGCGACGTGCCGTCCGACGTGGCGGTGGTCGGCTTCGACGACAGCAGCGCGGCGGCCGCCTGCGACCCGCCCCTGACCACGGTGCGGCAGCCGGTGGAGGAGATGGCCGCGGAGATGGCCCGGCTGCTGCTGAAGCAGATCGGCGAACCGCGCGGCCCCTCACCCTCCGTGCTCTTCCCGCCGACGCTGGTACGACGGCAGTCGGCCTGATCCGGCGACAAGTTGCCTGATCGGGCCTCAGGTTGCCTGATCAGGCGGCGGACGGCTCGGACAGCTCGCCGGCTCCGACGGCTGATCAAGCAGCGGACGGCTTGTCGGCTCCGACGGCTTGTCGGAGAGCGCGTCACCGGCGAGCGACGCCCCTGCCGCAGAAGCGGCCTGTCGGAGGACGGTCCGCCGGTCAGGCCGTCGTACCCGGCGCTTCCGGCACCGGGGCGTCGCCCGGGAAGGGCACGTCCGCCGGGCCGGCCCCGCCGAAGCCCTCGGCCCGCACCGGTACCTGAGGCCCGGAGGACTCCTGGAGCCAGCGGGTCAGCACCCGGTGCACCGCCTCGGCGCCCACCAGCCCGCCGCCCGGCGGCGCGGGTGCGCCCTCCGCGGTCTCGGCGGCCACGATGTCGAGCGGGTCCGTCAGCGCGCGCGGCCAGAGCAGGAACGGCCGGGACTGTTCGCCGCCGAGGCCGCCGTGCGAGCCGACCTGCTCCTCGAAGGCGTGCACGGTCCCGGTGGCCGGGTCGTACATGGAGTTGACCATCACGTCGGCGACGTGCGGAAAGGTGTCGGTGCGCCGTACGGCGGCGGCCGCCCCGACGCCGAAGACCGCGAGCGGCCCCTCACCGTCGGTCAGTTCCGCGACGGGTACTTCGGCCCCGCCGGGCCCGAGCACCACGGAGCCGTGTTCCCCGGTGCGGACGAGGAGGAACCCGATCCCCGGATGGTTGGCGAGCGTGGAGAGCAGCGCCGGGTGACGGTGCTCGATCTGTTCGCGGGAGGCGCGGCCCTCGATGTCGGGGAAGGAGATCAGCCCGAGGTTGCCGGAGGCCAGCACGATCGGGTCGGAGAGCTTGGCCGGGTGCTCGGCCTCCTGCCCCTCGACGGGGCGGTGCAGGGCGATCCGCACCGCGTCGCGGGCCTCGGAGGCGCTGCGGGTGCGCTGGGCCCGGCGGGGCACGGGCAGCCCGCAGCCCGCCCGGACCAGGTCCTTGAGCGTGAGCCCGTACTTTCCCGCGAACGTCTCCCCGGGGCTCTGGCCGTGGTCGGAGAGGAGCACGATCCGGTAGGCGCGCGGGGTGTGGTCGGCGATCTTGGCGATCAGCGCCAGGGACCGGTCGAGGCGTACGAGGACCTTCTCGGCGTCGCGGCTGTGGGGTCCCGAGTGGTGGGCGACCTCGTCGTAGGCGACGAGGTCGGCGTAGACGGCGGTGCGTCCGGCGAACATGTCTCCGAGGACGGCGGCGGCGACCACGTCGCGCTCCACGACGGTCGCGAACGCGCGGATGAAGGGGTAGAGCCCGCCGCGCTTGATCCGCGGTGTGGCCTTCCGGGCGCGGGCCCGGGTCGACTCGCCGATCTCGCGGAGGACCTCGGCGACGAAGGACAGGGCCGTACGGGTGGCGTTGGCCGGGTCGGAGAAGTAGGCGAAGTATCCGGCGCGGGAGCGGCGGCCCTTGCCGCGCCGGGCGGCCATCGAGAGCACCAGGGCGAGCTGTCCGGCTCCGCCGCTGAAGAGGTTGCCCCGGCTCGCGCCGTCGACGGTGAGGAGACCGCCGTCGCGGGTGCGCTCGATGGCCCGGCGTTGCATTTCGAGGGCGCTCGCGGGACGGCTGGAGACCATGACGGTGCGGGTCTCCTTCTCGTACCAGCGGAACGCGGGCACGTCGTGGTTGCTGCCGTGCAGGATGGCGAGCTGGCTGGCGCCGGTCTGGCTGGACCAGTCGGTGCGCCAGGGGGTCAGCCGGTGTCCGGACGAGTCGTCGAGCCAGCCGGCGACGGTGGGCATGAGCCCGTCGGCCGCGGCCTTCACCAGGACGTCGTGGCCGACACCGTCGAGCTGGAGGAAGACGGTGCCGGGCGGTCCGTCGCGGCCCGGTTCCGGCGGGCCCGGGGAGCGGCCGCGTCGGCGGCGCCGGTCGGCGAGCCGGGACAGCCGTCGGCGGTAGGCCTCGTCGTCGCGGACGGCGAGGGCGGTGGAGGTGGCGGAGGCGACGGCGGACATCACGGCGGCGACGACGACCGCCGTCTCCGGGTTGGCGTCGCCGCGCCCGTCCGGGATGAGGCGCAGCGCTATCAGCAGCAGCGAGCCGTTGAGGAAGAAGACCAGGGCGCCCAGGACGAGCGCGGGCACGATGAGCAGGGCCCGCACGAGGACGGGCCAGACCAGGGCCGACAGGAGGCCGAAGGCGCCCGCGCCCCAGGCGGCGGTGAAGGCCGTCCTGGTGGTGGTGTCGCCGTCGTCGGACTGGAGCTGGAAGTCGGGGAGGGCTCCGGCCAGCACGAGCATGGTGAGGGTGGACACCGCCCAGACCGCGATCACCCGCATCAGGGCTCTGCCCGCCGTACGCCACTTCCCGTCACCCACGCCGGTCCACCTCATGCCCTTCCACTCCGAGCCCCGGTCGTCCGAAGCCCGACCTTCAGCTTTTCACAGCGCCGGCACCGGTCCGTGGCTTCGGCGGGAGCCTCCGAGGCTCGGCGGAACGGTACGGGGGGCGCATAGGCTCGTACCGGCAGCGCGGGCGGGCACGGCAGCGCGCGCCACGCCAGGATCAGGGATTCGCGGACGGCTGGTCACGGATCACGAGGATCGAGCGAGATCGAGCGAGGAGGCCGAGGTGCCGGTGGAGATCACCTGGTGGGGTCATGCCACCTGCACGATCGAGGACTCGGGGGTGCGGGTGCTGACCGACCCCCTGTTCGTACGGCGCTTCGCGCATCTGCGCCGCCGCCGGGGCGAGATACCGCCACCGCAGGCCGCGGTCGCCGAGGTGGTGCTGGTCTCCCATCTGCACTCCGACCATCTGCATCTGCCGTCGCTGGCCCGGCTGGCTCCCGGCAGCCGGCTGGTCGTGCCGAGCGGCGCGATCGCGGCCGTGCCGGGTCTGCGGGCGCTGCGTCGGATGCGGCAGCTGCACGTCACCGAGGTGGGACCGGGCGAGACGGTACGCGTCGGCGAGGTGCGGGTGCGCGCGGTTCCCGCCCTGCACGACGGGCGGCGGCTGCCGGTCGGGCCGCACCGCGCTCCGGCGCTCGGCTATGTGGTCGAGGGCGAGGCACGGACGTACTTCGCCGGGGACACCGGGCTCTTCGACGGGATGGCCGAGGCGGTGGGGCCGGTGGACGTGGCGCTGCTGCCGGTGGGCGGCTGGGGCCCCTACCTGGGGCACAGCCATCTGGACCCGGCCCGCGCCGCCGAGGCGCTGACCCGTCTGGCACCGAGGTCAGCGGTGCCGGTGCACTACGGCACGTACTGGCCGATCGGTCTGGACGGGGTGCGCCCGCACGAGTTCCACGCGCCGGGCGACGAGTTCGTCCGGCACGCGGCGAAGCGTGCGCCCGAGGTGACCGTGCATCTGCTGGGGCACGGTGAACGCGTCAGACCGGAGGCCGGCCCGTGATCCAGGAGATCCAGCAGGTGGTGCGGGAGCTGCCCACCGAGTCGGCCCAGCAGGCGGTCGGCTATCCGACGCTCTTCGCCCTGGTCGCGCTGGGGTCCTTGGTGCCCGTGGTGCCGACGGGGGCACTGGTGAGTTCGGCGGCGGTGGTGGCCTTCCACCAGACGTCGCCGCTCACCCTGCTCTTCGTGTTCCTGACGGCGTCGACCGCCGCGTTCCTCGGGGACGTCTGCCTGTACTGGCTGGGGCAGCGCGGGGTCCGGTCGAGGAACGGCTCGAAGTGGCTGGAGGCGATCACCCGCCGCGCAGCGCCGGAGCGGCTGGCCCAGGCGCGGGAGAAGCTGGCGCAGCACGGTGGGATGGTGCTGGTGCTGTCCCGTCTCGTTCCCGCCGGGCGGATCCCGGTGATGCTGGCGTGCCTGCTGGGCAGGATGCCGTTGCGGCGGTTCGCCCGGGGCGATGTTCCGGCCTGCCTCGCCTGGGCGGCGACGTACCAGTTGATCGGCATTTTGGGCGGTTCGCTGTTCCCGGAGCCGTGGCAGGGAGTGGTGGCGGCGGTCGCGCTGACGTTGCTGATCAGCGGGGCTCCGGCGGGGTGGCGCAGGCTGCGGTCGCGGTTCGGCCCCGAGCCGTCGTAGCCGCGCTCAGCGCAGCGCGCCGAACACCGCCGCGAAGCTGTCCAGCGCCCGCGCCACGTGCGCGAGCTCCAGGGGCTCGGCCGCGGTGAGGGACTCCGTCTGCTGCTGTGGCGTGGCGCCCAGCAGCGGTCCGGTGCCCAGGCGTACGCGCAGGGCGCCCAGCTCGTCCCCGAAGCGGTGTCCGCCGGGGGCCGGTGCGCCGAGCCGGTCGGTGAGGTACTCCTCCAGCTCCATGGAGTCCGTCACGCCCACGCCCGCCAGCCGCGAGCGCAGCGGCCCGAGGTCGGCGTAGAGGTGGCGGCCCGCCTGCGGTGGGCGGGCCAGCGCGCCGGAGCCGAGGACCGCGCGGTGGGCGGCAGCGGCGACCTCGGCCTGGAGCTCCGCGGCACGCCGGGTCCGCTCGCGCACGGACTCCGGCTCGCCCAGGGCGTGGGCGGCTGCGCGAGCGACCGGGGCCGCGACGAGGGCGCCGAGCGCGGTGAGGATGTCCAGGGTGCGGGCGTGCCGGACGGCCGCCCGGGCGGTGTCCGGGAAACGGGCGACGGCGACCGGCCAGGCGGCCGGTACGAGGGCCCCGGACAGGTCGGCGATCACCGTGACGTCGTCCGGGCACATCTCGGCGGGGCTGAGCAGGACGGTGTCGCGGGGCCGGTGCACGGTGTCGCGCCAGGTCTCGTCGCTGATGATGTGCAGCCCTTCGCCGACCGCCGCCTCGCACGCCTCGTGGACCAGCTCGGGCGGGGCGACGGTGGCCGTGGGGTCGTCCACGACGGAGAGCAGCAGCAGTTTCGGCCGGCCGCCCTCCGCACGGACCCGGCGGACGGTCTCCAGCAGGGCGTACGGGTCGGGCACGCCGCCGCACTCGGCCGGGGTCGGCACGTGGTAGGCGGGGCGGCCCAGCAGGCGGGCCTGCGGCATCCAGGCGGCCGGGCAGGGGCGCGGCATGAGGACGTCACCGCCGTGGGCGCCGATCAGGGCCAGGAGGAGCGGCTGGGCGCCGGGGGCGGCGGCGATGCCGCCCGCCGCCCCGTGCAGTCCCCGCCGGTCCCAGTAGCCGCGGGCCGCCTCGCGCAGCTGGCCCCCTCCGCCGGGGGGTTCCGGGCGGGTCAGGGCGCAGGCGGCGGCGAGGACGGCGGCCAGCTCCGGGAGGACCGGGAGGCCGGGGTCGGGGGCGGGCGGGCCGTAGCGGACGGGGCCGTGGTCCTCGTGCGCGGGTGCGTGGTCCTCGGTCCCGTGCATCCGGCCCTCCTCCGCCGCTCTTCGCTTCCTCGCTCCGCGCATGCGGAGTCTCCGCGTCTCCGCGTCTCCGCGTCTCCGGAGACTCCGCCACGCCTCCCGGAACATTGGGTCCGACTCCGACTCCGACTCCAAGTCCGGGATTCGGGTCCCCCGGTCGACGGCGTCCGGGTTTCGGGTCCCCCGGTCGAGGGCCTTTGGCTTCTCCCTGTCGACTTTATGTCGACTTTACGTCGACGGCCTCTGGCTCGGATGCCGAAGCGGCCTCTGGCTTCTTTATACGGAGGTTCCGGGCGGCCCGCCCGCCCAGTCGCGCGCCCGCTCCCGGGGGGGCCGTCGCCGGGTGGCCTGTTCCGCCGGCCGGGGGCGGCGCGTGGCCGGGGTCTCAGCGCGCCTGCTGGTTCAGCGTGGCCCGGCCGGGTATTCGCTGATCCATGGCCTCCCCGAGAACCTCACCCGCCACCGTCAACACCACCGCTCCCGCCGTCGCCCGGTTGCGCGGATGGCTGCAGGAGCGGGACCTGTCCGTCTTCCGGAGCGTCGCGGACCGGCACTGGCCGGGCGCCGATCCGCTGCTGCCGAAGCTGAGCCGGAGCGCCAACCACGGGCTGCTCTGGTTCGGGGCGGCGGCCGGGATCGCGGCCCTCGGCAGCAGTGCGCGCTCACGCAGGGCCGCGCTGCGCGGGGTGGCGTCCCTCGCCGTGGCCTCGGTGGCGATCAACACGGTCGGCAAGGGCGCGGTGCGCCGTGAGCGGCCGATAGCCGACCTGGTGCCGGTGGTGCGGCAGCTCAAGCGGCAGCCGATCACCACCTCCTTCCCCTCGGGCCACGCGGCGTCGGCGGCGGCCTTCGCCACCGGGGTGGCCCTGGAGTCCAAGGGCTGGGGCGCGGTCGTGGCCCCGGTCGCGGTGGCCGTGGCCGCCTCCCGCGTCTACACCGGGGTCCACTATCCGAGCGATGTGCTGGCGGGTGCGGCGCTCGGCGTCGGAGCCGCGTTCGCCCTGCGCGGGGTCGTGCCCACCCGGGGCCAGCTGCCCGCCCCCGGCCGCCCGCCGGGCGAGGCCCCGGCGCTGCCCGCCGGGAAGGACCTCGTCGTGGTGGTGAACCGGGAGTCGGGCACGGCTACCGCGACCGCGTCGCTGGTGCGTGAGGCGCTGCCGATGGCGGTGGTGATGGAGGTCGCGCCCGCCGACCTGCCGACCGCACTGGACGAAGCGGCGGCCGAGGGCCGGGCGCTGGGCGTCTGCGGAGGCGACGGCACGGTGAATCTGGCGGCCTCCGTGGCGGCGACGCACGGGATGCCGCTGGCCGTCTTCCCTGGCGGCACGCTGAACCACTTCGCCTACGACCTGGGCATCGAGACCGTCCACGACACCGCCGCCGCCCTCACCGCGGGCGACGCCATCAAGGTGGACCTCGGCCGCTTCCGGCCGGGGCCCGGGGGTGCGGACGGGGCGGACGGGTATTTCCTCAACGCCTTCTCGCTGGGCGTCTATCCGGAACTGGTGCGGACCCGGGAACACTGGTCACCACGGATCGGCGGCTGGCCGGCCGGTGTGCTCGCGGCCTTCCACGTGCTGCGCGGCCGGCGCCCACTGGAGGCCGAACTCCAGGGGCGCAGGCGGCCGTTGTGGCTGCTCTTCGTCGGCAACGGACTCTTCCAGCGGGTGGGCCCCGCCCCGGGCCGCCGCCACAACCTGGCCGACGGGCTGCTGGACGTCCGGGTGGTGCACGGCGGCCGGACGCCCGCGTTGCGTCTGCTGGGGGCGGCGGTGGCGGGACCGCTGACCCGCTCCCCCGCCCATGCCGCCGTGCGGCGGCGCCGGGTGCGGATCGGCGGCCTCGCGCCGGGGACTCCGTACGCGTACGACGGTGAAGTGGCCCACTCCGGAACGGAACTGACGATCGACAAACTGCCGGAGGCGCTGACCGTCTACTGCCCGATGCCGACCTGACCACCCGAGCCCTCTCCCCCCGGGCGGGGCCCAGCCAGCCCCTCGGGCACCGCCCGCCAGCCTGTCCGCATCGCAAGACGTCTATCTCATCATTCGACATGGCGGCGTACGGTGGTTCCTGTCGCCGCGCCCGTCGGCGCGAGGTTCCGGGAGAGGAAGCAACGCCATGCCGAAGGAGACCGCCGTTTACACGCACGGCCACCACGAGTCGGTCCTGCGCTCGCACCGCTGGCGGACGGCCGCCAACTCGGCGGCGTACCTCCTCGACGAACTCCGCCCCGGTCTGGCCGTACTGGACGTCGGCTGCGGCCCCGGGACCATCACCGCCGACTTGGCCGCACTGGTCGCCCCGGGCCGGGTCACCGCGGTGGACACCACCGAGGACATCCTCGGCCAGGCCGCCGCGGTGGCCGCCGAACGGGGCCTGGACAACGTCGCGTTCGCGGTGGCCGACGTCCACGCCCTGGACTTCCCCGACGACTCCTTCGACGTGGTCCACGCCCATCAGGTGCTCCAGCACGTGGGCGACCCCGTCCAGGCGCTGCGTGAGATGCGGCGCGTCTGCCGACCCGGCGGGGTGGTCGCGGCGCGCGACAGCGACTACGCCGCGATGACCTGGTATCCGGAGGCCCCCGGTCTCGGCGAGTGGCTGGAGGTGTACGGCCGAGTGGCCCGCGGCAACGGCGGAGAGCCCGACGCCGGCCGCAGGCTCTTCTCCTGGGCGCGGCGGGCCGGGTTCACCGACATCACCCCCACGGCGGCCGCCTGGTGCTTCGCCACCCCGGAGAGCCGCGCCTGGTGGAGCGGCCTGTGGGCGGACCGTACGACGGACTCGGTCTACGCCGAGCTGGCGGTACGGGGCGGGCACGCGAGCGCCGAGCAGCTCTCGGCCATCGCCGGGGCGTGGCGCTCCTGGGGCGAGGAGGGCGACGGCTGGTTCATGGTCCCGCACGGCGAGGTGCTCTGCCGGGCGTGAGGTGCGGAGCGGCCGGCGTGGGGTCAGGAGCAGCCGGCGTGGGGTGAGGTGGTGCGGTAAGGGGCGAAGAGGGGGATCCGGCCCGCCCGGAACCGATCACACCGGTGGCGGCCGCCAACTACCCTCGTAGGCATGGAGATCCTCGGAACCACGCTGCGTATCTGCGTCGACGACCTGGAGGCCTCGGTGGCCTTCTACGAGGGGCTGACGGGCACGTCGGCCCTGCGCTTCGAGCGCGGTGGGGTGTCGGTGGCCGCGATCGGCTGCTTCCTGTTGATGAGCGGGCCCGAGTCGGAGCTGGAGGTGCTGCGCAAGGTGGGCGCGACCATCGCCGTCAAGGACGTCGACGAGGCGAATGCGGCGCTGACCCGGGCGGGCGCGCGGGTCATCGCGGGACCGGTGCCGACCCCGGCGGGCCGTAACCTCATCGCGCTGCACCCGGACGGCTCGGTCTTCGAGTACGTGGACCGCAACGTCACCGTCTGACCGGCCGCCCTGGTGCGAGTCGGTCACTCCTGGCGCGGGCGCATGCGGAAGTCGTAGGCGTCCGGCAGTGGTTCGTCGCTGACGGACGCCCACAGCTCGCCGAGGACGCCGGCCCCCTCGCGCAGGTCGGCGACCTCGAATCCGGCGTCGAAGATCTCCCGGGCCGCCCCGGTGTCGCCCTCGGCGACCAGGGCCCGGGCGAGGAGCAGCCGGAAGCGTCCGCGCTCACGGATCTGCCCCGGCAGCCCGGCCAGCAGCGCCCGGGCCGCCCCGGGCCAGCCGGCCGACAGGTGGGCCTCGACGGTCTCGCGGGCCAGGGCGACGAGGAGGGCTGTGCCCTCCCCCGACGCCGTGAGGTCCTCCGCTCCGAGGGCCCCGGGGGCCCCGAGGTCCGCGAAGGCCTCGGCATACAGCTCGGCGGCGTGGTCCGGCCTGCCGCTCTCCTCGGCGGCGACGGCGAGGCAGCGCAGCAGGGGCCAGCGCGGGGCGGGGCCGCTCTCCAGGCCGCGTTCCCAGCTGCGGACGGCCTGGGCCCGGTCATCGGCGTGCCACTGCGCGACGCCGAGGTGGTATTCGGTGTGCGGGTCGGCGTCGGCGGTCTCCAGCATGTCCCGCCAGGGCCGCGAGACCGGTGTCGGGCCGGGTATGCCGTGCGGGTCCGGCTTCGGCAGGGTGCCGTGCTCCAGCAACTCCCGCCAGGGGGCCTGCTGGGCGCCGATGGCGGCGGCGGGGAACGGGGTGCCGGGCAGCCGGTGTCCGCCCCGCAGCACCTCCAGCGCACCCCAGCCGGAGCCGGTCGCGAGCACCTCGCCCGGTTCGGCGTCGGCGTGCGGCAGCCAGGCCGCGTACGCCTCGTCCACCGCGCCGCGCGGGAGAGCCTCCTCCAGCCGTGCGGCGGCCTCCTCGGTGGCCGCGGCCCAGTCCCGGCCGTGCACGGCGGCCGGGTCGGCGGAGAGCGGACCGTAGGACTCAAGCCAGCTGAACGCGGCGCCCGCCTCCAGCGGGACGTGCTCCAGCTGGGTGCGGGACAGCCCGGCCTGGATCTCCGCGTAGCCGCCGTTCCCGGGCCCGTTCAGCCACTCCTGCCAGCGGCGGCCACCCGTCCCGTGGCCCCAGCGGAACAGTTTGCGGCCGCGCAGCAGGCCGGTGGAGGTCTGGGCGAGCCCGTGGCCGTCCTCGTCGAGCGCGGCGATCCAGCGCCGGGCGCCGTCGGGCAGCTCGTAGAAGTGGTCGGCGGGGTACTCGGAGCGCAGCGGATAGGTGTGGTCGGTGCCGCCCGACTCCGGGACGCCGACCCGGGTGAGGGCGTGGTCGTAACCGAAGTGCCAGGCCTCGTCGGCCGGGACCAGGATGCGGGTGCCCGGAGTCTCGGGGACGGCGGTGTTGGACCACCAGTAGACCGGTGCGGGCTGTTCGTGCGGGTTGCGTATCCGCACGCCGACGTGGAGGAAGTCGGAGTCGTCGGGGAGCCAGAGGTCCACCTGGAAGGGCAGGTCGCGCAGCCGCTCCCATTCCCAGAGCCGGACCATCGTGGAGCCGTCCGGGGCGGGCACCAGCGCGGTGTGGAGCGGTGCGCAGGACAGGGTGGTGTGGCCGGTGGCGCCGATGTTCCACTCGATCCCGCCGGAGAACCAGGCCCCGTTGAGGGCGAAGGCGGCGGGCTGGAGGACCGGGTTGCGGTGCAGCAGTTCGCGACCGGTGGGCTTGTGGTGCAGGGAGTGGATCCGACCGCCGAGGCCGGGCAGCACGGTGACGCGCAGCCGGGCGTTCTCGATGACGACGGCGTCGATGTCGGTGGGGGTGCGCTCACGCCCGTAACCGTCGAGCAGCCGGGTGGGCAGTATCGTGCGCAGCGGCCGGTGGCCCAGTTGCCGGGCCATGTCGCGCGGCAGGCCGGCCCGTTCCCGGGGGTCGAGCGCGGGCGGCGGGGCGGGCGTTCGCAGCGGCGGGAGCGGGTTCTCCGGCCCGAGCGGCGCTGCGGGCAGGTTCAGTACGGCACGTCGTACGGTCGTGGCCAAAACACCCTCGTTCCCTCGCGGCGGGCCGCCGCAGGTCCGGGCGCCCCGGTGACCATGGAACACGCAGGTGGCCGCGTGGGCCAGAGGCCCGTCGGCCGGACTTTCCCCCGCTCGGGGTCCGCCCGGGCCCCGCACGGCCTGAGCCGGCTCGTCAGGCGTCCGGGGCGGTGTCCGTGAGCGCGTCGACGACGAGGTCGGCGAGCAGCGCGCCCGCCGTGCCGTCCGGGTCGAGATCGGGGTCGTAGATGGTGACGTTCAGCCCGACGCAGCGGGGGGACGAGACGAGCGCCCGCAGCAGCGGGGCGAGTTCGTGCGGGAGGAGGCCGCCGTCGTCGGGGCTGTCGACGGCGGGCATGACGGCCGGGTCGAGGACGTCGGCGTCGAGGTGGACCCAGTAGCCGTCGAGTGCGGAGGTCTCCAGGCTCTCCACGGTGGCGCGCGCGAGGACGTCCGCCCCCCACTCGCGGATCTGCCCGACGGTCGCGTGGGGGATCTTCAGCGCGGCCAGTTCGGCCTGGTCCTCGTCCTCGTCCCGCATGCCGAAGAGGCGGACGTCCTCGTCCCTGAGGTAGGGGCCGAGCCCTTCGAGGTCGCTGAGGTCCGCCTGGCCCCGGCCGGTGGCGATGGCCAGTTCCTCGCCGCCGGCCGCGCCGATCCGGTCGCTGTTGCCGGAGTGCCGGAAGTCCGCGGATCCGTCGACGGCGGCGAGTCCGTACCGGCCGATGCGGCGCAGGGCGAGGGAGGCGCCGAGCTGGATGGAGCAGTCCCCGCCGAGGACCAGGGCGAACTCCCCGGCCCGTACGTGGCCTTCGATGCGGTCGGCGAGGGTGCGGGTGTAGCGGGCGATGGCGGCGGCGTTGAACACCCCGTCGCCCTCCTGCCAGTCGCCCAGGTCGTAGCGCGGCGGGACCACGACACCGCCCTCCAGCGCTCCGAGGCGGCGCACGATCCGCTGTTCGCGCAGGGCGCCGGCCAGTTTGTAGCAGCCCGGAACGGTGCCGGGGGCCGGCGGGCGCAGCCCGAGGTTGGAAGGGGCGTCGAGGACCACGATCGTACGCATACGGCCCATCCTCGCCGCGGTGGCCCGGGGCCCTCAACCGGTTTCGCCGTGCCGGTTTCCAGGTGCGGAAGGAGACCGGCGCCGGGCCGCTGTCACTTGCCCTTCCGGCGGAAGAGGTAGCCGCCGCAGCCGAGGCCGATCAGGAACATGGCCAGCAGTGCGAACCACAGGGGCATCGTCACTTCGGGGATCAGCACCCGGATAGTGACGTCGTTCGTGTTCACACAGATGAACACGATAACGAGCACGACCACCACGGCGACCACGATGCGCCCCGGAGTGAGCCACCCCGTGCCGCGCCCGCTGCCGCTCGATACGTCCTTGGGGCTCATGGCCCGCCCTTCCGCTCGCTTCTCGCCGTCCGGCCCGCCCGTCGTGCACGCGACCGCCCCCCGGGGTCCCAGCATGTCCGGCTGCCGGGTTCGGGGGGCGGTGCTGTACGGCCGTTCGGGTGAACGGGGTGGTGGCCGTCAGCCGGCCGGGACGACCGGGAGTTCCAGTACGCCGGTGTCCTCGGGGGCGTGGACGACGGTGACGGGCTTGACGCCCCGGTTGCCGAAGTAGGCGGTGTCGCTGGCGGCGATCACGAACTCCAGCCGGTGTCCCTTCTCGTACCGGTGGACGATGCCGGGCAGCTCCACCGTGAAGGGCCGGGTGACGTCGGGGACCCGGACCGGGGAGACGAGCCGGTTCACCAGCGTACGGCTGCCGTCGGGGGCGACGTCGTAGACCTTGGCGAACAGGACGAGCTTGTCGGAGGCGTCGCCGCTGTTCTGGACCCTTTCCGCCTTCGGCGAGAGGACCTTCAGGGTGGCTCGCGGCGAGCCGACGACGTCGAGGGGCTCGGTGAGGGGTTCGCCGCGCCAGCCGAGGTAGGTGCCCCTGGTGTCGTACGGCTCGGGGTCGGGCAGTCCGATCAGCGGGGCGATGGAGCTCTCGGAGTGGCTCGTGGGCACGAGCCAGTTGGTGTACTGACGGCTGCCGCGCACCACCTTGGCGCGGTTGTCGACGAGTTTGCCGTCGCCGGAGAGGTACAGGGACCGGGAGAGGGCGGGAACGTCGGCGGCGGAGCCGTAGCCGCTGCGCCAGTCGCGGTAGTAGGAGAAGGCGGGCCCGGTGTCGGTGTCCGTCTTCCGGTGGAGGTAGCGGTCGAACCAGGCGAGGACCCGTTGTCCGACGTGGCTGGTCTCCAGGTTGCCCTGGCTCAGGTCGAGTTCGCCGGGAACCTGGCCGCCGCTGTGTCCCCAGGACTGCCAGATCATCTTCGTCTCGGTGCCCTGCGCCTTGAGCGTCCGGTAGGTGGCGGTGGCCTCGTTGAGGTTGAAGAGGCTGTCGGCCTGGCCCTGGACGATGAGCGTGGGCGCCTTGACCCGGTCGAGGTAGGAGACGGGCGAGACGCTGCGCGCGTAGGCGAGCAGCTCCTCGGTGCGGTCGGCGGGGTAGCGGCCGGAGTTGAGCAGCCGGATGGTCTCGCAGGCACGGGTGGCGAAGTGCAGGCAGTCCAGCCGGTTGATACGGGAGGGGTCCAGGCCCGGGTTGAGGAGCGGCTGGCCCTCGCCGATCAGGTAGAAGCCGTTGGTCCACTGCCACTTGAAGACGCCGGGGGTGTCGGAGGTGACGCCGGTGCGCGCCCCGGTGTTGTTGGGGGCCAGTGCGTAGCCGAGGTCGTTCCAGGTGATCAGCGGGACGAGGGCGTCCACCCGGGGGTCGACCGCGGCGGTCGCCAGCTGGATCGCGCCGCCGTAGGAGCCGCCGATCATGCCGACCCGCGGGTCGCCGTCGGCGTCCCTCGTGACGAAGTCGGCCTCGGTTCCGTCGTCGGCCGCCCGGACTCCCCCGAGGAAGTCCAGGAGTTCGCTCGCCGCCTTTCCGTCGATGGCCGGGTCGTCGAGAGTGATCAGGCAGCCGGACCCGCCGAAGCCGAGGCCCGAGTAGACGAGCCCGACGTAGCCGCGCTCGGCGAAGGCCTTCCCGATGGTGTCGGTGGAACCGTCGGACTTGCTGCCGCCGAAGCCGTTGGTGGCGAGGACCGCGGGGGCGGGACTGTCCGCGTCGGCCCCGGCGGGCCGGTAGAGGTCGGCGTCCACCGTGCAGGTGCGGTCGCCCGCCTCGACGGTGAACTCCAGGGGGGTGACGGTGTACGGGCCGGCCTCGGCGTGGGCCGGGCCGGCGAGGGCGAGGGGGGCGACGAGGGCCGCCCCGGCGACCGCCACGAGCGGGCCGCGCACTCTGGAAACAGCACCTGACACGAAGACCTCCACACCGAGGACACCTTACCGACCGGTAAGTACTGGGCCGCGCTCATGCTGTGACACAGCTCATAGCCGTGTCAACGTATTGGTCAGCGGTTCTTGACGGATGTTCACGTCTCGCGGGAGAACGCGCACATCCTCGCGCCCGCGCGGACAGCGGCGCGGACAGCGGCGCGGACAGCGGCGCGCGCGAACGGCGGCGCGGGCGCGGACAGCGGCGGACGGGCCGAGGGGGTTCAGCGCAGGGCGGGGGTCTCGACCGTCAGCGTGCAACGGCCGCCGCCCGCCGGGGCGTCGAGCACGGCGAGAACGCCCAGGGGGATCGTCAGCGCGGTGGGACCATGGCCAAATCCCAGCTCCTCGACCACGGGTATGCCCAGCGGGCCGAGCCGGTCGGCGAGGACGGCGCGGATCTTCTCGTACGGGCCGCACTCCTGCCAGGAGCCGCAGGCCACCCCGGCGACTCCGTCGAGGGCTCCGGACCGCAGGAGCCGGGTGAGGATGCCGTCCAGCCGGTAGGGCTCCTCCCCGGTGTCCTCGATCACCAGCAGTCCGCCCCGGGCGTGGGCCCGGCCGCCCGGGGCACCGGTTCCGGCGGCGAGCAGGCTGACGCAACCGCCGTACAGGACGCCCCGCGCCCGGCCGGGGACCAGGGCCCCGGCCGACTCCAGGCCGAGGGTGGTGACGGTCTCCGGGGCGAAGAGCGTGGCGCGCAGGTGCTCGCGGGTCGCCGCGTCCCCGAGGAAGGTCTCGGTGGCGATCATCGGCCCGTGCAGGGTCGCGAACCCGGCGCGCAGGGCGAACGCCTCGTGCAGCACGGTGATGTCGCTGTAGCCGACGAACACCTTGGGCCCGGCGGCCCGGACCGCCGCCCAGTCGACCAGGTCGACCATCCGGTGGGCGCCGTACCCTCCCCGGGCGCAGAGCACGGCCTCCACGGCGGGGTCGCACCACGCCTGTTCGAGGTCCTTTGCACGGCCCGCGTCCGACCCGGCGAGGTAGTCCAACTCCGGGTGGATGGTACGGACATGGGCACCGACGACGGGTTCGAGTCCCCAGTCGCGCAGGACGGCGAGGCCCTCCTCCAGCCGGTCGGCGGGGACGGGGCCGCTGGGCGCGACGACGGCGACCCGGGAGCCCGGGCGCAGCCGGTGCGGCCGGGCGAGAGGCATCGCCGGGCCGTGGTCCGCGCGGGTCACGTGGTCAGCTCCAGGGGCGGCACGTCGGGACGGTCGATACCGAACGTCTGCGCGTAGAGGGAGAGTTCGGCCTCCAGCGCGCGGACCAGGGTCTCCACCCGCCGGAAGCCGTGCCCCTCCCCCTCGAAGGCGAGGTAGGCGTGGGCGACGCCCCGGCCGGCGAGGGCGGCGAGGAACCGCTCGCACTGGGCGGGCGGGCAGATCACGTCGTCCAGGCCCTGGAGCAGCAGGAACGGGGTGTTCAGCCGGTCGGTGCGGTTGATCGGAGAACGTTCCCGGTAGCGCTCGGGCACCTCGGCGTACGGTCCGACGAGGGACTCCAGATACTGCGACTCGAAGTCGTGGGTCTCGTCCGTGGCCCACCCCTGGAGATCCAGGATCGGATAGAGGATCGTCCCGCAGGCGTAGATGTCGGTGCTGGTCAGCGATGCGGCGGTGGTCCAGCCGCCCGCGCTGCCGCCCCGGATCGCGAGCTTGTCCGGGTCGGCGGCGCCCTCCTCGACGAGGGCCGAGGCGACGGCCGCGCAGTCGGCCACGTCGACCACGCCCCACTGGCCGCGCAGGAGTTCGCGGTAGGCGCGGCCGTAGCCGGTCGAGCCGCCGTAGTTGACCTCGGCCACCCCGATGCCGCGCGAGGTGAAGTAGGCGATCTCCAGGTCGAGGACGAGCGGGGCGTGGCCGGTGGGCCCGCCGTGCGCCCACACGACGTACGGGGGCTTCTCGCCCTCGGGGCCGGTGCGGTCGGGACTGCGGGGCGGGTAGACGTGGGCGTGGATCTCGCGGCCGTCGGGGCCGGTGAAGGTGCGGTCCTCGGGCACCGGGTAGTACGCGGGGTCGACCGCGTCCCGGTGGGGTGCGCCGATGACGCGGGTGTGCCCGGTCGCGGTGTCCAGCTCGACGATCTCGGGGCCGCTGCGGGGGCTCGCCGCGACGCCGACGACCCGGCTGCCGTGGACGGCGAGCGTGTCGGCCCAGGCGGTCCAGGGGCCCGGCACGTCGGCGAGTTCGCCGGTCTCCGGGTCGAGGATGCCGAGCCGCATGCCGCCCCTGCCGTGCAGGACGGCGATCAGCCCGTTGTCCAGCGGATGGAACCAGCGCAGCCCGATCTTCCAGAGGGCTCCGCCGAACTCCTCGCCCCGGGGCGGCAGAAGGCGGCTGCTGGGGACCGCGCCGCCGGGAGGCGCGTCGGGGCGGATGCGCTGAAGTTCCCACCAGTCGGCGAGGTCGGAGACGAACAGGAGGCTGCCGTCGCGGTCCCACTCCACCTGGCAGACCGATTCGTCGAGGTCGCCGACGAGAGGCCGTACGCCGGTGAACCCACCCGTTCCGTCGATGTCCGCCAGCATGACCACCGTGCCGTCCCACGGCATCCGGGGGTGGTCCCAGGCGATCCAGGCCGCCCGCCGCCCGTCGTGGGAGACCTTGGGGCCGGTGACGAACCGGTGCCGGTCGTCGGAGAGTTCACGGACCGCCGCCCGGTCGTCGGCCGCCGAGCCGTCGAGCGGCACGGCGGCGACGACGCGCCGTACGTCGGTGGGCGCGGGCCCGGTGAACTCCTCCAGCACGCACCAGACCTCGCCCGCCGCCCCGTGCTCCGGGCGCACCTGCGGGTCCACCCAGCGCAGCCCGCCGCCGACGTCCGAGACGGGGGTGAGCGGCCACGGCCCGTCGGGCCCGTCGGGGGCGTAGGCGTACAGCCGCTGGTCGGGGAAGTGGACGAACACCACGAGGAGTTCGCCGTTCTCGCGCACGGTGCCCGCCCAGGGCTGTCCGCCGTACTCGATCACCCGGCTGCGGATGTTCCAGGGGGCGGGCAGCACGGGGGCGGTGGTGCCGTCGGCGCGGCGGCGCATCAAGGCGCGCCGACCGCCCTCGGCGGGGCGCGGCTCGGTCCACCACACCTCGTCCCCGATGGTGCCGAGGTGGTCGGGGCGGCCGTCGCGCGAGGCGGCGAGTGCCGCGTCGACGGGCGACGGCCAGGTTCCGTACGGGGCTGCTGGCACGGTGTTCACGTAGGTCGGTCCCCCCGGGGCGCGGATCGGGTCGGCAGGCGGTCAGGCGGTGCGCAGGTAGTGGTCGAGCACGCGGACGCCGAAGTGGAGGGCGTCGACGGGGACGCGCTCGTCGACGCCGTGGAAGAGCCGCTGGTAGTCGAAGCCGACGGGCAGCTTCAGCGGGGTGAAGCCGTAGCCGGTGATGCCGAGGCGGGAGAACTGCTTGGCGTCGGTGCCGCCCGACATGCAGTACGGGACGGTGTGCGCGTCCGGGTCGAACCGCTCGACGGCGGCGCGCAGCTTGGCGTACGTCGGGGAGTCCACGGGGGCCTCCAGGGCCGTCTCGCGGTGGTAGAACTCCCAGGAGACCGACGGGCCGGTGAGCCGGTCCAGGGTCGCGTGGAACTCGTCGTCGCCGCCGGGGACCATGCGCCCGTCGATGAAGGCGGCGGCGTGGCCGGGGATGACGTTGACCTTGTAACCGGCGTCCAGCATGGTCGGGTTGCTGCTGTTGCGGACGGTGTTCTCGACCAGGGACGCGGCCGGGCCGAGCTTGCCGAGGAGTTGGGCGACGTCGAAGCCGGGGTCGTCCAGGTCGGCGGTGATGCCGTGCAGGGCGGCGATCTCGGTGATCGCGGCACGGACGGTCGGGGTGAGGCGGATGGGCCACTCGTGCTCGCCGATCCGGGCGACGGCGGCGGCCAGGGTGCTCACCGCGTTCTCCCGGTTGACCTTGGAGCCGTGCCCGGCCCGGCCCTCGGCGGTCAGCTTCAGCCAGCCGGTGCCGCGCTCGCCCGCGGCAATCGGGTACAGCGAGAGACCGTGGCCCGCGTGGAAGGTGAAGGCGCCCGACTCGCTGATGCCCTCCGTGCAGCCCTCGAACAGCTCCGGGTGCTGATCGGCGAGGAAGCCGGAGCCGTCGGCGGCGCTGTCCTCCTCGTCGGCGGTGTACGCGATGACGATGTCGCGCCGGGGGCGGAAGCCCTCGCGGGCCCAGCCCCGTACGACGGAGAGGACCATCGCGTCCATGTTCTTCATGTCGACGGCGCCCCTCCCCCACACGACTCCGTCGCTCACCTCGCCGGAGAAGGGGTGCACACTCCAGTCGGCGGGCTCGGCGGGCACCACGTCGAGGTGGCCGTGGACGAGCAGCGCGTCGGCCGACGGGTCGGTGCCGGGGATCCGGGCGACCACGTTGGTCCGGCCGGGGGTCCGCTCCAGCAGCGTCGGCTCGATCCCGGCGCCGGAGAGCCGTTCCGCGACGTACTCGGCGGCCGGCCGCTCCCGGCAGTCGCCGCCGCCCCGGTTGGTGGTGTCGATGCGGATGAGTTCGGAGGTGAACGTCACCACCTCGTCGAGCGCCTGCCGGTCCACGGGTCCGAGCAGGTCGGGGGTGTCAGCCATACTGTTCCTCCACAGCGGCCGACACGATCGTCGTCACCGCCTTGAACGTGCGAATTCCTTCGTACATCGTCGCGCTGGTGTACGCCACACGCCTCTCCCCGCTCGGCGCCACGCCGGGGACCACGGTCGCGGCCGCCGCCAGATGTTCGGCGTCGAACTCCAGCTCGATGGTGAACGTCTTCCCGGTGACGGGATCCCGTCGCCCCGCGAGCCCGGTGGCCGTCTTCGCCGCCGCCCTGATGTCGGCGGCGGTACGGGCGGGGGTGCGGCACACCGCGGCGTAGCGGGAGACGTAGTCCTTGACGGCGACCTTCCGGGCGTCGGGGGCGTATCCCTCGGCGTCCACGCAGGTCAGGTCGTCGCCGGTGACGAGGACGACGGGCACGCCGTACTCGGCGGCGACATGTGCGTTGAGCAGCCCCTCGCTCGCGCGGACGCCGCCCAGCCAGACGCCGGTGATGGAGTTGGCGAGGTAGGTGTGGGCGAGGACGCCCTCCGTGCCGGCTCCGGTGTGGTAGCCGACGAAGGCGACCGCGTCCACGTCGCCGTGCTGGATGCCCTCGACCATGGACAGCGACTTGTGCTTGCCGGTGAGCATCTGGACGCGTTCGTCCAGGTGCTCCAGCAGCAGGTTGCGCATCGACCAGTGGGCCTCGTTGACCAGGACCTCGTCGGCGCCGCCGTCGTAGAAGCCGAGCGCGGCCGCGTTCACGTCGGAGGTGAACATCGACCGGCAGCGTTCCCACTGCGGCGTCCCCGGCAGCACGTCGGCCGGCCAGGTCACTCCGGTGGCGCCTTCCATGTCCGCGCTGATGAGGATCTTCATGCCGCCACACCGTACGCGCCGTGAGCGGCGCGGGCCAGGGAGGGGCGGTCCGTCAGAGGTCCAGTCCGCCGAAGGTCCCTCCAGCGGTCCTGCCGGTGCGCCCGCCGGCGCTCACGTCGTTGCTCCCGCCGGTGGCCCTCGTCGGGCGCCCGGGGCCCGGACCGGCCCCACCGGGGATCTGGAGCGCCGGTCGTCCGCGGACCGTGCGGGCCCCTGACGCCCCGCATGCCCGTAACCCCCGCGTACTGAAGACTGAAAGGGGCCTGACGACTCACGCCCCCCGGCGTCACGTGCGAGAAGGGCGAGGAACCAGTATGTGCGCGAAGCAGGACGACGCGGGTGCCCCGCCGCACCACGGGTCCGGCGCGGAACGGGACACGGACCGCTCGGACCGCTTCGAGGTCGACGAGGAGGTCCAGCACGCCCTGGACCGGCTCACGCTGCTCATCAACGCGGCAGAGGCCCTTTCCAGCACGCTCGAAGTGGACCAGGGGCTCCGTCGACTCTGCCGCACGCTCGTCCCCGGCCTCGCCGACTGGTGCGCGGTCGATCTGCTGGACGACCGCGGACGGCTGCGCAGGACCGTCGTCGAGCACCGGGACGCCGATGTGACGTCCCCCGGCCTGGACGAGGGACTGCTGCCTCCGGCCGAAGGGTCGGCGGCCTCCGTGGCCCGGGCGCTGCTCGGTGTGGGTCCCGTACTCCTCACGGACTTTCCCCCGCCGAAGGACGAGGACGACCCCCTGTGCCTCCGGGAGAAGCAGCTTTTCGAGCGGCTCGCGGCCGATACGGCGGTCGTCGCCCCGCTGAGAGCCCGGCGGCAGGTGTTCGGCGTGCTGACCCTGGCCCGCACCCGCAGGGAAGCCCGGCTGACCGAGGACACCCTCTCCCTCGTCGAGGACCTCGCGCACCGCGTGGCGCTGGCCGTCGACAACGCGCGCCTGCACGCCGAGGCCCAGCACACGGCCGAGCGGTTGCAGCGTTCCCTGCTGCCCGAGCTGCCCACGGACGGGCCGCTCGAAGTGGCCGCCCGGTATCAGCCCGCGAGCACCACCGCGCGCGTCGGCGGCGACTGGTACGACGCCTTCGTGCTGCCGGACGGAGCGATGACACTGATCATCGGTGACATCGCGGGGCACGACCTGCGGGCCGCGGTCATGATGAGCCAGACCCGCAACATGCTGCGCGGCATCGCCTGCGACCGCAAGGAACCGCCCGGCAAGATCCTCGCCCGGCTGGACGCGGCCCATCACATCCTCTATCCCCAGCAGACGCTGACCTGCGTCTACGCGCTGGTCGAACGGCTGAGCGCGGACGAGCCGTGGCTGCTGCACTACGCGGTCGCGGGCCATCCCGCCCCCTTGCTCGTGACGCACGACGGGGAGACCCGCTTCCTCACCGGTGGCCGCAGCGTCATGCTCGGGGTGGAGCCGGAGGTCCATCGCCCCGCCACGACCGACACCCTGCCGCCCGACTCGACCGTGCTGCTCTACACGGACGGCCTCGTCGAACGGCGCGAGGAGGACCTGGGCCGGGGGCTGGCGCGCCTGCGGCAGCACGCGGCGGCCCTGGCCCGCGAGCCGCTCACGACGTTCTGCGACGAGATCCTCGAAGGCATGGCCGGAGGCGGCTCGGACGACGTCGCCCTGATCGCGGTCAGAACGGCACCCCCGCATGCCGGCCCCGCAGTGGCCACCGCCTGAGCAGCCGGGTCCGCCGCGGACCGCAGCACCATTCGACTTGCCTGGGCAACGCATCCTTGTTGCCCAGGCAAGTCGCCCACCGGCGACGAGATCCCCGGCACAAGCACCGCTGTCTCCGACGGTGTCGCCGAGGTGAGGATCGACACCAGCGCAGCGCCGCCCGCTGGTTCACCTCCGACACCTGCACCACCACCATCGCGGCGGACGAGGAGAACTTCCTCGCCGCTCCCGGACCCGCTTCCCCTACGCGACCAGAAGCCCGGTCCTCGGCCCGTGAGCGCCCCGAAACTCCCCCGTCACACCGGCCGCACGCGAGGGTAACGGCGGCTGCCTAGCGTCGCCCGCCATGGACACCCGCATACAGCTCGCCGAACCGGCCCCACCGGACCCCGCACCGCCCACCGCACCGGACACCGGTCAGGCGGTGCGGGAGACCCTGGAGGACTACACCCTCCGTTTCGCGCCGCGCAGTTACCGCCGCTGGACCCCGATGGTCGTGGCGACCACCGCGCTGGGCGGCATCGCGTACATGGCCGACTTCTCCATCGGCGCCGGCATCGCGATGGCCCACGGCACCGGCAACGCGCTGGTCGCGATCACCGTCGCCGCGGCCCTGATCTTCGTCACCGGCTTCCCGCTCGCCTACTACGCCGCCCGCTACAACATCGACCTGGACCTGATCACCCGGGGCTCCGGCTTCGGCTACTACGGCTCGGTCCTCACCGGCGTCATCTTCGCCAGCTTCACCGTCATCTTCTTCGCCCTCGAAGGCGCGATCATGGCACAGGGCCTCAAGCTCGGCTTCGGGCTGCCGCTGTGGCTGGGCTACGCCGTCTCCACGCTCATGGTCATCCCGCTCGTCATCTACGGCATGAAGGCGCTCAGCAAGCTCCAGGTGTGGACCACCCCGATCTGGCTGCTGCTGATGGTCGGGCCGCTGGTCTACCTGGTCGTCACCGAACCGGGCACCGTCGACAGCTTCCTCGCCTACGCGGGCACCGACGGCGAAGGCGGGGTCAACACCGCGTCCGTGCTCCTCGGGGCGGGCGTCTGCCTCTCCCTCATCGCGCAGATCGGCGAGCAGATCGACTACCTGCGCTTCATGCCGCCGAAGACCGGGGCGAACAGGCGCGGTTGGTGGACGGCGGTGGTCATGGCCGGTCCCGGCTGGGTGGTCCTCGGCGCGCTCAAGCAGGCCATCGGCGTCTTTCTCGCCGTCTACATCCTCGCCGAGGTGGGACCGGCCGCGGCGACCGAGCCGATCCAGCAGTTCCGCGGGGCGTTCGACGCGATGATGCCGTCCTGGCTGGTGGTCCCGCTGGCCGTGATCCTGGTCGTCATCAGCCAGATCAAGATCAATGTGACGAACGCCTACTCCGGTTCGCTGGCGTGGACGAACTCCTTCACCCGCGTCACCAGGCACTACCCGGGCCGAATGGTCTTCGTCCTGGTCAACCTGGCGTTCGCGCTGGTGCTGATGGAGGCCGACATGTTCAGCTTCCTCAACAGCATCCTGGGCTTCTACTCGAACTGCGCCATCGCCTGGGTGGTCACCGTCGCCACCGACATCGGGATCAACAAGTACCTGCTGAAGCTGTCCCCGCACGCTCCCGAGTTCCGCCGGGGCATGCTCTACGCGGTCAACCCGGTCGGCGTGACCGCGTTCCTCGCCGCCTCCGGGCTGTCCATCGCGATGTACTTCCACGCCTTCGGGGACACGCTGCAGGCGTACTCCCCGGTCGCCGCCGTCGTGATCGCCTTCGTCCTCACCCCGGTCATGGCGGTCGTCACCCGGGGCAGGTACTACCTGCGCCGGAGCGACGACGGCATCCCGGCGCCGCTGCTGGACGCCGAGGGCAACCCGAGCGCGATCGTCTACGACTGCCACGTCTGCCGCCAGTCGTACGAACGCCCCGACCTGGCGGCCTGCCCGGCGCACGAGGCCATGGTCTGCTCGCTGTGCCTGAGCACGGACAAGGCCGGCGAGCACGTCCTGCCGGCCTCGCCGGCGGTACGGCCCGCGCCGGCCGTACCGCCCTCGCGCGCTTGACCGCCCTCGCGCGCCTGACCGCCCTCGCGCGCCTGACCGCCGTCGCGCGCCTGACCGCCGTCAGCCCGTCTTCGCGTCCCGCAGCAGCTCCTCGATCCGGGACAGCTCGTCCTCGGTGAAGTCCAGGTTCCGGACGGCCTCGACGCTGTTCTCCAGCTGGGCGACGCTGCTCGCGCCGACGACGGCGGAGGTGAGCCGGCCGCCGCGCAGCACCCACGCCAGGGCCAGCTGCGCGAGCGACTGGCCGCGCTCCTTCGCCAGGGCGTCCAGCGCGCGCAGCCGCTCCACCAGCTGCGGGGTGACGGCGTCGGCGCTCAGGAAGGGGCTGGCGCCCGCCGCCCGGGACCCGGCCGGAATGCCGTTCAGATAGCGGTCGGTCAGAATCCCCTGCTCCAGCGGCGAGTACGCGATGGACCCGGCGCCCAGCTCGTCGAGGACGTCCGGCAGCCCGTCGTCCTCGATCCGGCGGTCCAGCATCGAGTAGCGGGGCTGGTGGATGAGGAGCGGGGTGCCGAGGCCCTGGAGGATCGCGGCGGCCTCGCGGGTCTGCGCGGCGGAGTAGTTGGACAGACCGACGTACAGCGCCTTGCCCTGCCGTACGGCGGTGTCGAGCGCGCCCATCGTCTCTTCGAGGGGAGTCCCGGGGTCCGGCCGGTGGGAGTAGAAGATGTCGACATATTCGACACCCAGGCGCTTCAGGCTCTGGTCGAGGGACGAGCGCAGGTACTTGCGCGAGCCCCACTCCCCGTAAGGCCCGTCCCACATGTGGTAGCCGGCCTTGGTGGAGATGACGATCTCGTCGCGCAGACGGGCGAAGTCGGTCGCCAGGGCGCGGCCCAGGGTGAGTTCGGCGGAGCCGGGCGGCGGGCCGTAGTTGTTGGCCAGGTCGAAGTGGGTGATGCCGAGGTCGAAGGCGCGGCGCAGGATGGCGCCCTGCGTCTCGGGCGTCCGGTCGCCTCCGAAGTTGTGCCAGAGGCCGAGGGAGAGCGCGGGCAGCTTCAGACCGCTGCGTCCGGTGCGCCGGTAGGGCATGGCGGAGTAGCGGTCGGCGGACGGCAGGTACATACGGGCTCCGCGGGAGGGGTACGGGGGTGGCGCACCGGGATCGGCGCGCACCCGGCCCAGGCTTCCGCAGATCGATCCAGCAGTCCAACAGGAGATTCCGCTCGCATTCATCGCCTAGATTGCTCATTCATGGAACTGCGTCAGCTGGAGCACTTCGTCGCCGTCGCCGAGGAGCAGCACTTCACCCGTGCCGCCGAGCGCCTCGCCGTGTCGCAGTCCGGGCTCTCCGCCTCCGTACGGGCGCTGGAGCAGGAGCTGCGGACCCCGTTGTTCAGCCGCACCACGCGCACGGTCCGGCTCACCGAGGCCGGGCGGGCGCTGCTGGTGGAGGCGGAGCGCACGCTGGCGGGCGCGCGGGCGGCGCGGGACGCGGTCGACGCCGTCCGGGGGCTGCTGCGCGGGACGCTGACGGTGGGGGTCGAGCAGTGCGTGGCGGGGGTGAGCCCGGCGCGGCTGCTGGCGGCGTTCCACCGGGAGCATCCGCAGCTGGAGCTGAGGCTGCGACAGGAGGGCACGAGCAGCCTGCTGGACGGGGTGGCGGGCGGGCGCCTCGACCTGGCGTTCGCCGCGACGGTGAGCCCGGCGGAGTGGCGCGGGGAGCTGGTGCCGCTGGCCCGGGAGCCGATGGTGCTGCTGTGCGCGGCGGGGCACGCGTTCGCCGGGCGGCCGGAGGTCGGGTGGGAGGAGCTGCCGGGGTCGTCGTTCATCGACTTCCATCCGGACTGGGGCCCCCGGCGGGCCGCCGACGGGGCGTTCGCGGCGGCGGGGGTGCGCCGGACGGTGGGCCTGGAGGTCAACGATGTGCACAGCCTGCTGGAGCTGGTGCAGGAGGGGCTGGGGATCGCGGTGGTGCCGCACCACTTCTCCCGCAAGCCGGAGGCGGCCCGGCTGGTCGCCGTGGAGCTGGCGGGCGCCCGCCGGCCGGTGTACGAGAGCGTGGTGGTGCTTCCGGCGGCGCGGAGCCTGAGCCCGGGGGCGCGGGCGCTGATGCGGCTGGTGCGGGAGGACCCGCTGCGGGAGCGGGCGACGGGCTGAGCGCCCGGAGCCTCACCGGCCCCGGGCGCCCGGCCCGCTCCCGTACGCCTCGGGCCCGTACGCCTCGGGCCCGTACGCCTCGGGCCCGTACGCCTCGGGCCCGTACGGCTCAGTCCTCGTGGCCCAGTTGGAGGTCGCGTTCGGTACGGCCGCCGCCCGCGACCTGGAGAACAGTGGCGACCGGCGGGTATCCGGCGGCGATCACGGTGTACTCGCCGGACGACAGGTCGACGAACCGGAACGATCCGTCGTGTCCGGTGGTGAGCGTGTCCACCACGTTGCCCGCCGCGTCGAGCAGGGTGACCCGGGCGTCCTCGACGGGGCGTCCGCCGGTGGCCCGGACGGTGCCGCGCAGGACGGCCCCGCCCGCCAGCTCGATGTCCTGCCGGGTCTCCCGGGCGGCCTGCACGCTGACCGGGAGGGCGGCCGGGCGGAAGGCAGGGGCGCTGGCGGCGAGGGTGTACTCGCCGGCGACCAGTTCGCCGATGGCATAGCCGCCCTCGTGACCGGAACGGGTGGAGGCGACGACCTCGCCGCGTACGTCGGTCAGGGTGACGGCGGCGTCGCGTACGGGGGCCCCGTCGGGGGTGAGGACGGATCCGGCGAGGCGTCCGGCGCCGCCGAGCACCACGTCCAGTTCGACGGGACGCTCGCCCACGGTGACGCTGACGGCCTGCGGCTGGTGTCCGCCCGCGGCGGCGATCAGGACGTAGGAGCCGGCGCCGGGGACGCTCAGCGCGTACCGCCCGTCCTCGCCGCTGGCCCCGCGCCCGACCTGCCGCCCCTGGACGTCGATGAGGGTGAGGGCGGCGCGGGGGACGGTGGTGCCGTCGGGGTGCTGGACGCTCCCGTGGACCGGGACGCCGGAGAGGTAACCGGAGGCGGGCCGGACGGAGTCGGCGCGGGCGGCGGGAATCGGGGAGGTCATGGCCTCGGCGGCGGCTTCGGGGCTGTGGTGGGACACCAGCGGTTTCTCCTTGAGGAAGAAGGCGAGGACCAGGCCGAGCACGAGCACCGGCACGAGGTACAGGAAGATGCGCGGCATCGCGTCGACGTACGCCTGGATGTAGGCGTCGCGCAGCGCGGGCTCCATCGCGTGGACGATCTGCGGGGTGACCGACTCGGGATCGGGCAGCTCCGCGCCGGCGGGCAGGCGCGCCCCGAGCGCGTCGGAGAGCCGCCCGGCGAACAGCGTGCCGAAGATCGCCGCGCCGACGCTGCCGCCGATCTGCCGGAAGTAGTTGTTGGCACTGGTCGCGGTGCCGAGGTCCGAGGGGCGTACGGAGTTCTGTACGGCGAGCACGAGGACGGACATGACCAGTCCGATGCCGGTGCCGAGGACGGCCTGGTAGAAGCTGTACGCCAGGGGGGAGGTGTCCGCCTCCAGCAGGGACAGCAGCCACATGCCGACCACCGAGACGGCGCTGCCGATGATCGGGTAGATCCGGTAGCGGCCGGTGCGGGTGATGAGCTGGCCGGAGACGATGGAACCGCCGACGATGCCCATCATCATCGGGAGCATCAGCAGCCCGGACTCGGTGGCGCTGACCCCGTCGACCATCTGGAGGTAGGTCGGGAGGTAGCTGGCCGCCCCGAACAGCGCGACGCCGACGACCGCGCCGACCAGACCGGTGACGTTGAAGACGGAGTCGCGGAACAGCCGCAGCGGAATGATCGGTTCTGCGGCCCGGTGTTCGGCGGCGACGAAGAGCACCGTCGTGACGACCGCGCCGGCCGCGAGCCCCAGGATGGTGCGTGAGCCCCAGGCGTACTCGGTGCCGCCCCAGCTGGTGACCAGCACCAGACAGGTGGAGGCGACGGCCAGGAGCACCGCGCCCAGGACGTCGAGCCGGGGGCGGACGGCGGGTTTGGGCAGTTTGAGGACGACGGCGATGACGGCCAGGGTGACCAGTCCGAAGGGGACGTTGATGTAGAAGCACCAGCGCCAGGAGACGTGGTCGGTGAAGAACCCGCCCAGCAGCGGGCCGGCGACCGAGGCGAGACCGAAGACCGCGCCGATGAGGCCCATGTAGCGGCCGCGCTCCCGGGCCGGAACGATGTCCGCGATGATCGCCTGGACGCCGATCATGAGACCGCCGCCGCCGATGCCCTGGAGGGCGCGGAAGGCGATCAGCTCGTCCATGGTGCGCGACCAGCCCGCGAGGGCGGAGCCGATGACGAAGACCACGATGGCGAACTGGAAGACGCCCTTGCGGCCGAAGAGGTCGCCGAGCTTGCCGTAGAGCGGCAGGACGATGGTGGAGGCGAGGAGGTAGGCGGTGACGGCCCAGGACATCTTCTCCAGGCCGCGCAGCTCACCGACGATTCTGGGCAGGGCGGTGGCGACGATCATCTGGTCGAGCGCCGCGAGCAGCAGGGTGAGCATCAGCCCGAGGAAGACCATGCGGACCTTGCGGGGGCTGATCTCCGCCGCGTCGGGGCCGGGCCCCGCCGGAGGGGGTGGCGGGGGCGGTGCGGCGGGCAGTTCGACCGTGGCCGCCGTGCCGTCCCGCGGCGTCGGGCCGTCCGGTCCCGGGCCCTCCGGCTCGTCCTTCACCAGCGTGATACCACCCACCACGTAACGCTCCCCTCGTCGCACCTGCGCCGCCCATTTCTCGCATCGCGCGGTAAGGCAGGGCAAACGTGACGAGGGGCGTACGCGGCGCGCACGGAGGGCTTATGCGCCGGTGGGAGGTGCTACGGCGCACAACCGGCCACCCCGGAAAACCACCCGTTCCGGTGAGGCCGGTCGTCCCGCGGAGGCCGGACCTGTCCGGCCTCCGGTGCGGCGGGGGAGTCGGAACCCCCCTGGCCGGTCGGTCTACTTCTCGACCTCGGTGGCGAGGTTCTGGAGCAGCTCGTCGTAGATCCGGCCGAGGCCCTTGGGCGCGAAGGTCCGCTCGAAGAACCCGCCGATGCCGCCCGCGCCGTCCCAGACCGTGGTCACGACGGCCTTGGACTTCCCCTCGCCGGCCGGGGTGACGGTCCACGTGGTGACCATGGAGGAGTTGCGGTCCTTCTCGACGAGCTGCCCGTCGGTCGGCTCGCTGACCTCCAGCAGGCAGTCGCGGACGCGCTTGCTGGTCGCCTGGAGCTTCCAGTGCACGAGGCTGCCCTCGCCGTCGCCGCCCTCCCGGACCTCGTACTCGCTGAAGTGCTCGGTCAGCACCTTCCCGCGGACGTCCTTGTAGTCGGCCAGCGCGTCGAACACCGCCTCTGCGTCCGCCGCGATGATCCGCTCCGTCGTGGCCTCGACCTGCGCCATGGCTGTTCCTCCAGCAGTCGGTTGTTCGGTGGGTGAGCTGAGCCAACCACCCCGGGCCCAGCCGCTCAAAATCACGCCCGGTCGCGACCGGTTCCGGTCCAGCGGGTGGCGGCAACCGACGCGGTGGCCGTACGACGGTGGTGCTTCGCCGTCCCGGGGCGGGTACCGAGCACGCGTCCTCGCTGTGGGTGGCCGGAGACCCGACTGTCGGCTCCGCGGCTCGCACGGCCGCGCCGTAGCCGTGGGTCGCGAAGCGGGGATGCCGATCCGGACCGGGGTCGTCAGCGGCGCCCCGGTCTCGCACCGTGTGCGACCGCTCGAGACCGGGGTACCCGGCTTCAGGGACGGCGGTCCCCGAGGACGCAGAACTCATTGCCCTCCGGGTCGGTGAGGACGGTCCAGCTCGCATCGCCCTGGCCGACGTCGGCGCGGCGGGCGCCCAGGCCGATCAGCCGGCGGACCTCGTCGTCCTGTTCCCGGTCGCTGGGACTGACGTCGATGTGGAGCCGGTTCTTGACGCCCTTGCCCTCGGGCACCCGCGCGAAGGTCAGCACCGGCGGCACGGGACCGGGGCGGTCCGCTCCCCCACGCGCCACGGGCGGGCCGATGGTGACGACGCCTTCCTCCGCGTCCCCGTCCCGCACCTCGTAGTCGAGGACCGAGCACCAGAACCGGGCGAGGCCGACGGGATCCGCGCAGTCGATCGCGAGCTCGGTGAACTTGCTGGCCATCGTCGGGCCCTCCCGGTCGGATACAGCGGTTCTGCCAGGGACCACATGCTAAGGGCCGCCACGGGGCCGCCTCGCACGATCAAGGGAACACATGTTCTATTCTGCGGGGAGTGCTACCGAGGAGGCGTCCATGCGCTGGGACAATCTGGTCGAGAAGAACTCGACGGCCGGGAACAGCGCGCTCTTCGCCGCGGACGCGGTGACCACGCGCACGTTCGACACCCCGGAATTCCAGGGGATCACCTTCCACGAGATCCGGGCCCGTTCGATCCTGAACCGGGTGCCCGGCGCCTCGCGGATGCCGTTCGAATGGACGGTGAACCCGTACCGGGGCTGTACGCACGCCTGTGTGTACTGCTTCGCCCGCAAGACCCACAGCTATCTGGACCTGGACACCGGCATCGGCTTCGACTCCCAGATCGTCGTCAAGGTCAACGCCGCCGAACTGCTCCAGCGGGAGCTGGCCTCCCGGCACTGGCGGGGCGAGCACGTCGCCATGGGCACGAACGTCGACTGCTACCAGCGGGCGGAGGGACGCTATCGACTCATGCCGGGCATCATCGCCGCCCTGCGCGACCGGGCGAACCCCTTCTCCATCCTCACCAAGGGCACGCTGATCCTGCGGGATCTGGAGCTGCTGCGGCAGGCCGCGGAGGTCGCCGAGGTAGGCGTCTCGGTCTCGGTGGGCTTCACCGACCGGGAGCTGTGGCGGACGGTCGAACCGGGCACCCCCTCCCCCGAACGCCGGCTGGACGTGGTGCGCGCGCTCACCGACGCGGGGATCGGCTGCTCGGTCCTGATGGCCCCGGTCATCCCTTTCCTGGGCGACCGCCCGGAGCAGCTGCGCGCCACCGTCGCCGCCATCGCGGACGCGGGGGCGGCCTCGGTGACCCCGCTGGTGCTGCATCTGCGCCCCGGCGCGCGCGAGTGGTACCTGCACTGGCTGGGGCAGCACCATCCGCAGCTGGTGGAGCGCTACGAGCGGATGTACGCGGACGGGGCGTACGCCCCCACCTGGTACCAGCGCCGGATCACACGTCAGGTGCACGAGCTGGCGGACGAGTTCGGGATCGGCCCGGCGCACCGGGGCGAGGCCCGGCGGATCGGCCCGGCTCCGGCACCGGCCGACGCACCGGAGCCGGGCCCCACCCAGCTGACCCTGATGTGAGATCCGTGGCGGAGCCCGGGGAGTCGCCCGCAGGGCCGATGGCGTGACCGTACGGGGCGACTCCGCGCGGAACAGGTCCTTCCGCGGGGGTATTCGGGGAGCATGCGGCGGGGACCGGTGATCCGGCGCCGCGTCCCGTCACCCCGGGAGGCCCCATGACGAAACGTGCAGGAATTCTGGTCGCCGTCGGCGCGACCGTCGCCGGTCTGCTGACCGCCGCGCCCGCGCCGGCCGCCGCCACCGCGGCGAGCACGCCGCCCGCTCCGAAACCGAAGTGGACGGACTGTCCCACCGACAGCTATCCGACGCTCCAGTGCGCGAAGGTCAAGGCCCCGCTGGACCACCGCCGCCCGTCGGGCCGTCAGATCACGCTCGCCCTGTCCCGCGTCCCGCACACGGCGAAGACCTTCCAGGGCCCACTGCTGGTCAACCCGGGCGGCCCCGGCGGCAGCGGCCTGTCGATGGCCGGGTTCGTGGCCTCCTCGCTGCCGAAGAAGGTCGCGGCCCAGTACGACGTGATCGGTTTTGACCCGCGCGGGGTCGGCAGGAGCACCCCGGCGCTGAACTGCCTGCCGGGGCACTTCGATCCGGTGCGCCCCGTCACGGTGCCGGACTCCGCCCGCTCGGAGCGGATCAACCGCGACCGGGCGGAGTCCTTCGCGCGGGCCTGTGGCGAGAAGCACGGCGACGTGCTGCCGTACATGGACACGGTCAGCGCCGCCAAGGACCTCGACGTGATCCGCCGGGCGCTCGGCTCCCGGCAGATCAACTACTTCGGCTACTCCTACGGCACCTACCTCGGCGCGGTCTACGCCAAGCTGTACCCGGAGCGCGTGCGCCGTCTGGTCCTGGACTCGGTCGTCGACCCGGACGACGTCTGGTACGAGGGCAACCTCGGCCAGAACCACGCCTTCGACGACCGCCACAAGGCCTTCGCCGCCTGGGTGGCGAAGAACGACGCCGCGTACGGCCTGGGCACCGACCCGGCCGGGGTCGAGGCCGCCTGGTACCGGATGCGGGCGGACGTGGCGCGGGAGCCGGCGGGCGGCACGGTGGGCGCCGGCGAGCTGGAGGACACCTTCATCCCCGGCGGTTACTACAACGGCTACTGGCCCTACCTCGCCGAAGCGTTCGCCGCGTACACGAAGAACCGGGACGCCGAGGCGCTGGTAGAGGTGTACGAGAACTTCGGCGCGACCGACGCGAGCGGCGACAACGGCTACTCGGTCTACACGGCCGTCCAGTGCCGCGACGCCGGCTGGCCCGAGCACTGGAGCACCTGGCGCAACGACAGCCGCCGGATCCACAAGAAGGCGCCGTTCATGACCTGGAACAACACCTGGTACAACGCGCCGTGCGCGAGCTGGCCGGTGGCGCCGCTGGAGCCGGTCCCGGTGAACAACCGTCAGCTGCCCCCGGCGCTCATCCTCCAGGCCACGGACGACGCGGCGACCCCGTACGGCGGCGCGGTCAGCATGCACCGCAAGCTCAAGGGCTCCAGCCTCGTCGTGGAGGAGGGCGGCGGCAATCACGGCATCGCGCTGAGCGGCAACGACTGCCTGGACGAGCACCTGGCGGCGTACCTCACCGACGGCACCGTCCCGCGCGGCCGGGGCGAGGTGGACGCGGTCTGCGCCGCCCTCCCGGACCCGAAGCCGCTGCCGGCCGAGAAGGCGGCGGCCCAGTCGGTGGACAACAGCAGGGGCAGCCGACTGCACGGCCTGCTGGGCTTCCGCCGCTGAGCGGCGCGGACCGCCCGCTCGCCCGGCGAGACCCGGGTGCGCGTGCGGTCGCCGCCCGCCCGCTCACTCCCCCGGCAACCGGCTGAGCGCCTCCGCCGCGGCCGTGCCGAGGCGCGGGTGCGGCAGGGCCGCCGTGAGGACCGGGCGGGCCTGTTCGTCGGCGAGGCGGCCGAGGCCCTCGACGCAGGCGAGGGCGACGCGCCAGTGCGGATCGCCGGGGGCCAGCAGGCGCTGGAGGGTGACGACCAGGGCGGGGACCGATTCGGGGGCCCGCAGGTCGGTCAGCAGACGCACCGGGTGCAGGGCATAGGCGGTCCGCAGGGCGTTGGTGGCGAGGGCCGCGGCCGCCCTCGGGGTGCGGGGGTCGTCCAGCCGGGCCAGGGCGTGGGCGGCCGAGACGCAGCGTTCGGGGTCGCGGTGGTTGAGCAGGAGCACCAGCGCCTCGAAGGCCCGCCGGTCGCCCGCGCAGCCGAGCCGGAAGGCGGCTATCTCGCGGGCCCACAAGGGGCGGTGCGGCTCCACGAGGACCCTGGCCAGCTCCTCGGGGTCCTCGGCGGCGACCAGCCGGGCGTACTGCGGCGAGCCGGCCGCCTCGGGTTCCAGCCGGTCCATGAGTGAACGGAACTCCTCATCCATGACGCTCAGCGTATCGACGAGCACGCTCCGTACGGGACGGCATCGGGGAGTTCCTGTGGTCTGGAGTTGCTGTGGTCCAGCGCACAAGGATCCAGGGGTGGCGCGCTCGTTACTCGCCAGTTACTCTCATCTGAGCGGGACACACTCCCCGCAGGCTCCGGTGGCCTGGTGACGCAGCCATCCGGAGAGCTTGTCGGTTCGGCTTTTTCGTGCGACGCGACCCCGGGACAGGGTCCGTCACCCCCACGGCCGGGCGCGCTCCCCGCGCGTCGGCCCCGTGCTCCACGACACGCAGCTTCCGTACGCCACGCGCCGCTCCCTCATCGCCGCGCGTTCCGTGCTCCCCCAGTCGTCACTCACCCTGGAGTCCCCTGATGGACACCTCTCTCTCCACCATCGCCGTCGTCGGCCTCGGCACCATGGGCACCGGCATCGCCGAGGTCCTGGCCCTGGCGGGCCGCGAGGTCATCGGCATCGACATCAGCGAGGCGGCCGCCCTCGGGGCCGTCGCCTCCCTCGAAGCGTCCACCGCGCGGGCCGTGGGCCGCGGCCGGATCACCGAGCAGGAGCGGACCGACGCGCTGGCCCGGTTCCGCACGTCCGACGATCTGCGCACCGCCGCCGATGCCGAGCTGGTCATCGAGGTGGTGCCCGAGACGTACGAGATCAAGCAGCAGGTGTTCCGGGAGCTCGACGCGGTCGTCTCCCCCACCGCGATCCTCGCCACCGGCACCAACGCCCTGTCGGTGACCCGGCTGGCCGCCGAGTCCCAGCACCCCGAGCGCGTTCTCGGACTGCACTTCTTCAACCCGGCGCCCGCGATGAAGCTGGTCGAGGTGGTCTCCTCGGTGCTGACCGCGCCACCCGCCGTCGAGGCCGTCACCGCACTGGCCCGGGAGCTGGGCAAGGAACCCGTCGCGGTCGGCGACCGGCCCGGGTTCGTCGCGGACGGGCTGCTCTTCGGCTACCTCAACCAGGCCGCCGCGATGTACGAGGCGAACTACGCCTCCCGCGAGGACATCGACGCCGCTATGAAGCTGGGCTGCGGGCTGCCGATGGGGCCCCTCGCGCTGCTGGACCTGATCGGCGTCGACACCGCGCGCACCGTCCTGGAGGCCATGTACGCCGAGTCCCACGACCGGCTGCACGCCCCGGCCCCCGTCCTCGGCCAGCTCAGCAGCGCGGGCCTGACCGGCCGCAAGGCGGGGCGCGGCTTCTACACGTACGACGCCCCGGGCGGCCAGGACGTGGTGCCCGACGCGCTGACCCCGGCGGCGGACGCCGTCTCCGGGGCCGGGCGCGCGGTGGCGTCCGTCGGCGTCGCGGGCTCCGGGACGATGGCCTCCGGGATCGCGGAGGTCTTCGCGAAGGCCGGATACGCCGTGGTGCTGGCCGCCAGGTCCCAGGAGAAGGCCGCCGTCGCCAGGGGCCGGATCGCGAAGTCGCTGGAGCGTTCGGTGGCCAAGGGGCGGCTCACCGCCGAGGCCCGGGACGAGACGCTGGCGCGGATCACGGCCGCCGGTTCGCTGGACGCGTTCGCCGAGGTCGACCTCGCCGTCGAGGCGGTCGCCGAGGACCTGGAGATCAAGCGGCAGCTGTTCGCCGCGCTGGACAAGGTCTGCCGGCCGGGCGCGGTGCTCGCCACCACCACCTCCTCGCTGCCTGTCGTCGCCATCGCCCGGGCGACCGCGCGCCCCGAGGACGTGATCGGGATGCACTTCTTCAACCCGGCGCCCGCGATGAAGCTGGTCGAGGTGGTCCGTACCGTCCTGACCGCCGACGATGTGCACGCCACGGTCCGCGCGGTGTGCGCGAAGATCCGCAAGCACCCGGTGGACTGCGGGGACAGGGCCGGGTTCATCGTGAACGCGCTGCTGTTCCCGTACCTCAACAACGCGATCAAGATGGTCGAGCAGCACTACGCCTCGCTGGACGACATCGACGCGGCGATGAAGCTGGGCGGCGGCTACCCGATGGGCCCGTTCGAACTGCTCGACGTGGTCGGCCTGGACGTCTCGCTGGCCATCGAGAAGGTGCTGCACAAGGAGTTCCGCGATCCGGGCCTGGCCCCCGCGCCTCTGCTGGAGCACCTGGTCGCCGCGGGGTGCCTCGGCCGCAAGACGGGGCGCGGCTTCCGCGAATATGCCCGTCGCTGACCCGGGAGCCGGGTGGGGCGGACTGCTGGGACCCTCCGGCGGTCCGCCCCCGCAGGCGCGCTCTCCTGCACCGATGCGTTACGTTCATGCCATGTCCCAGCCCGCCAAGTCACCCCGTGCCACCGCCGCGACCGACGTCCCGGAGACCACCACCGCGGGGACGCGCGCCGCCGCCCAACGGCTCAAGATGCGCCGTGAACTGGCCGCCGCCGCGATGGAGCTCTTCGCGACGAAGGGCTACGAGGCGACCACCGTCGACGAGATCGCGGGTGCCGCGGGTGTCGCCAGGCGGACCTTTTTCCGCCACTTCCGCTCCAAGGAAGAGGCCATCTTCCCGGACCACGACGACACCCTCGTCAGGGCCGAGGCCGTTCTGAACGCCGCCCCCGCGCACGAGCACCCGCTCGACACCGTCTGCCGCGGCATCAAGGAAGTCATGAAGATGTACGCGGCCAAACCCGCCGTCTCCGTGGCCCGCTACAAACTGACCCGTGAGGTGCCGACCCTCCGGGAGGCCGAGATCGCGTCGGTGGCCCGCTACGAGCGGCTGTTCACCCGCTACCTCCTGGGCCACTTCGACGAGCGCGACCACCACGTGGGCAACGACGACCCGCTGCTCGCGGAGGTCGCCGCGTCCGCCGTGGTCACCGCGCACAACCATGTGCTGCGCCGCTGGCTGCGGGCGGGCGGACAGGGCGATGTGGAGGCCCAGCTCGACCGCGCCTTCGCCATCGTGCGCGACACCTTCGGCACGGGCATCGGAGCGGGCCGGACCGCCGGAGCGGAGCCCGAGCGCGCCCCGTCCGCGACGGTGGCCGCGGACGGCGAGGTGCTCGTGGCGGTGGCGCGCACGGACGCCCCCCTCGACGAGGTCATGCGGACGATCCAGCAGGCGCTCAAGGGCCGCTGAGCCAGGCATCCTGCCCGGCGGGGGCCGCCGCCGCCTCCCAGGGCGGTGGTGCGCCGCCCTCGCTCCAGGCGGCCAGCTCCTCGGGGCCGCAGCAGAGGATGGCGCACTGCTCCGCGTAGTCGAGCGCGGGCTCGGTGAAGCCCCCGGTGGAGACGACGAGCGCGACATCCCCCTCGTGGACGGCGTAGCAGGTGCCGCCGAAGCGCTGGAGCTCCTCGGAGCCGACCCGGTTGTCCGGCCCGTAGCGCTTGCACTGAACGACCAGGCGGCGGCCGTCCGGGGTGGTGGCCAGGACGTCGGCGCCCAGGTCGCCGGCGCCGCCCACCACCTCGGCGTCGGCGCAGCCGTCGCGCCGGCAGAGTTCGGCCACGGCCTCCTCGAAGGCGTACGGGTCCAGTTGCGCGTAGTCGACGGGCCGGGCGGGCTCCGGGAGGTCACGGCGGGCCTCCGCGCGGGCCGCTTCCGCGGCGTCCAGCTCCGCGAGACCCGCATCGACGATCCCGTACGCGGCATCCGTGACGGTCTCCGCGACCCGGCGCGCCCGACGACGGCGGCGGAACACCACGAAGGCGGCGGCGAGGACCAGGGCGACCAGAAGCACGGCGACGACCGGGTGGCGGCCGGCGCTCCGCCAGGCCGCCCGCAGGGCCAGACCGCCGCCCGCGAGGACCACGGCGAGCAGGACGAAGCCGAAGGTGGTGCGCCGGAGGTCGAAGGGAGCGCCACCCTGCCGGTCGCTCCTTCTGCGTATCGGTATCCCCATCGGTGCCCCACCCCTGCTCTCTGCCGCTTCAAGATCACTTGGTCTCCTGCACCTGCCCCGAGCTGGGCTTTCGACGCGTCCGGGAACACCGGTCGTGCGATCCCGGCCGAAATCCACTGGTTCGCCGATCGCCGCTGTGCTGAGGTGCGCGGATGCGCCCCATGGAGACACGTGACCTGTTCGACCGCCAGATGCGCCGGCACGCCCGCCCGGACGGGCCCGGCGTACGCGTGGAGCGGGCCGGGCCCCTGGTGCGCCAGGTCGGCGGCCCGGACGACTGGAACGGGATCGTCTGGTCGGACCCGGAGCTGGACGCCGCGGGGGCCGACGTGGCGATCAGGGCCCAGATCGGGCACTACACGGCTCTCGGCCACGGGGAGTTCGAGTGGAAGCTCTACTCCCATGACCGGCCGGCCGACCTGGGCGATCGGCTGCGGGCGGCCGGATTCGCCCCCGAGCCGCCGGAGACGCTGCTGGTCGCGCCGGTCGAGGCACTGGCCTCCCTGCCCGGGGCCGGGCTGCCCGAGGGCGTCGTCCTGCGCCCGGTGACCGACGCGGCCGGGGCCGAGCTGATGGCGCTGGCCCACGAGCGGGCGTTCGGCACGGACGCGGGCCGGCTGCGCCACCAGGTGCTGACGCGGCTGGAGCGGGCTCCGGACGACTTCGTGGCCCTGGTGGCGATGGCCGGCGGGGAGCCGGTCAGCTCGGCCCGCATGGAGCTGTACCCGGGCACGGGCTTTGCCGGGCTCTGGGGAGGCGGAACGGTCGCCGAGTGGCGCGGCAGGGGCCTGTACCGGGCCCTGGTCTCCCACCGGGCCGCCGTGGCCGCCGAGCGCGGCTACCGCTACCTCCAGGTCGACGCGACGGACATGTCGGCCCCGATCCTGGTCCGGCTCGGCTTCACGGCGCTCGGCACGACGACGCCGTATGTGTACCGCCCGGCCGGGTAACCGCCTGCCAGCAGGACAGAACGTCTCGTAACGCCCATCGTGTTGCTCATGCGTGCCCACGAGATGACAAGTGAGAGAAATTGTTGGCACTGGGTGCCTTGTCAGGTGTCACGGAGTGCCATACGTTGAAGGTGTCCGGGCGGCCGGCGTGCTGAGACCTCACACGTACGCCGGCTGTCCCCGCAACCACCGTGCTGCGCGCCCGGACGCCTGCGTCACAGGCACCCTTCTGCTCCACCGAGCAAAGCCGAGCTCCACCCGCCGAACCGACGGCAAACACCTCCACACACCGCATCCCCCTGCCAGCAGGGCCCCTCAAGCGTTCCCTCGACGCCGCATCACCGGAGGCAACACCGTGAAGGAAATCCTGGACGCGATCCAATCCGAGGACAGCACCGCCGCGGACTTCGCGGCCCTGTCCCTCCCCGAGTCCTACCGCGCGATCACCGTGCACAAGGACGAGGCGGAGATGTTCGCGGGGCTCGAATCCCGCGACAAGGACCCGCGCAAGTCCATCCACCTGGACGACGTGCCGGTCCCCGAACTCGGCCCCGGCGAGGCCCTCGTCGCCGTGATGGCCAGTTCGGTGAACTACAACTCCGTCTGGACCTCGATCTTCGAGCCGGTGTCGACGTTCAGCTTCCTGGAGCGGTACGGAAAGCTCAGCGAGCTCACCAAGCGCCATGACCTGCCGTACCACGTCATCGGCTCCGACCTGGCGGGCGTCGTCCTGCGCACCGGGCCCGGCGTGAACGCCTGGAACCCGGGCGACGAGGTCGTCGCCCACTGTCTCTCCGTCGAGCTGGAGTCCTCCGACGGCCACAACGACACGATGCTCGACCCCGAGCAGCGGATCTGGGGCTTCGAGACGAACTTCGGCGGCCTCGCCGAGATCGCGCTCGTCAAGTCCAACCAGCTGATGCCCAAGCCCCAGCACCTCAGCTGGGAGGAGGCCGCCGCCCCGGGCCTGGTCAACTCCACCGCGTACCGCCAGCTCGTCTCACGCAACGGCGCGGGCATGAAGCAGGGCGACAACGTGCTGATCTGGGGCGCCAGCGGCGGACTCGGCTCCTACGCCACCCAGTTCGCCCTGGCCGGCGGCGCCAACCCGATCTGCGTCGTCTCCAGCCCGGAGAAGGCCGACATCTGCCGTGCCATGGGCGCCGAGGCGGTCATCGACCGCAACGCCGAGGGCTACACGTTCTGGAAGGACGAGCACACCCAGGACCCCAAGGAATGGAAGCGCTTCGGCAAGCGCATCCGCGAGTACACCGGCGGCGAGGACATCGACATCGTCTTCGAGCACCCCGGCCGCGAGACCTTCGGCGCGAGCGTCTACGTCACCCGCAAGGGCGGCACCATCACCACCTGCGCCTCCACCTCCGGCTACATGCACGAGTACGACAACCGCTACCTGTGGATGTCCCTCAAGCGGATCATCGGCTCCCACTTCGCCAACTACCGCGAGGCCTGGGAGGCCAACCGCCTCATCGCCAAGGGCAAGATCCACCCGACGCTCTCCAAGGTCTACTCCCTCCAGGACACCGGCCAGGCCGCGTACGACGTCCACCGCAACCTGCACCAGGGCAAGGTCGGCGTCCTCGCCCTGGCCCCCCGCGAGGGCCTGGGCGTGCGCGACCAGGACATGCGCGAGCAGCACATCGACGCCATCAACCGCTTCCGCAACGTCTGAGGTTCTGCGATGAACGAACGTCAGAAGGACCGGCCCTGGCTCATGCGGACGTACGCCGGTCACTCGACCGCCGAGGCGTCCAACGCGCTGTACCGCCGCAACCTCGCCAAGGGGCAGACGGGTCTCTCGGTCGCCTTCGATCTGCCCACGCAGACCGGATACGACCCGGACCACATCCTCGCCCGCGGCGAGGTGGGCCGTGTCGGTGTTCCCGTCTCGCACCTCGGTGACATGCGGCGGCTGTTCCAGGACATCCCCCTGGAGCAGATGAACACCTCGATGACGATCAACGCGACCGCCATGTGGCTGCTGGCGCTCTACCAGGTGGTCGCGGAGGAGCAGGGGGCCGACCCCGACAGGCTCCAGGGGACCACGCAGAACGACATCGTGAAGGAGTACCTCTCGCGCGGGACGCACGTCTTCCCGCCGGTGCCCTCGCTGCGGCTGACCACGGACATGATCACGTACACGGTCGACCGCATCCCCAAGTGGAACCCGATCAACATCTGCAGCTACCACCTCCAGGAGGCGGGGGCCACCCCGGTCCAGGAGATCGCGTACGCCATGTCGACCGCCATCGCGGTGCTCGACGCGGTCCGCGCCTCGGGCCAGGTGCCCGAGGAGACGTTCGGGGACGTGGTCGCCCGCATCTCGTTCTTCGTGAACGCGGGCGTCCGCTTCATCGAGGAGATGTGCAAGATGCGCGCCTTCGGCCGCATCTGGGACCGCGTCACCCGCGAGCGGTACGGCATCGCCGACCCCAGGCAGCGCCGTTTCCGCTACGGCGTCCAGGTCAACTCCCTCGGGCTGACCGAGGCGCAGCCGGAGAACAACGTCCAGCGCATCGTCCTGGAGATGCTGGCCGTCACCCTCTCCAAGGACGCCCGCGCCCGCGCCGTACAGCTGCCGGCCTGGAACGAGGCGCTGGGGCTGCCCCGGCCCTGGGACCAGCAGTGGTCGCTGCGGATCCAGCAGGTGCTGGCGCACGAGAGCGATCTGCTGGAGTACGAGGACATCTTCGCCGGTTCGCACGTCATCGAGGCCAAGGTGGACTCGCTGGTCGAGGAGTCGCTGGCGGAGATCGACCGGATCCAGCAGATGGGCGGCGCGATGGCGGCCGTCGAGTCCGGCTACCTCAAGTCGGAGCTGGTCGCCTCGCACGCGGCGCGACGGGCCCGGATCGAGGGCGGCGAGGAGAAGATCGTCGGCGTCAACATCTACGAGTCCACCGAGCCCAGCCCGCTCACCGCCGACCTCGACGGCGCGATCATGACGGTCGACCCCGAGAACGAGGCCCGCGTCGTGGCCGCCCTGCACGAGTGGCGGGACAACCGCGACGAGACGCGCGCCTCCGAGGCGCTGGCCGCGCTGAAGAAGGCCGCGGCCGGCACCGAGAACATGATGGAGGCCACCGTCGAGTGCGCCCGCGCCGGTGTCACCACCGGCGAGTGGTCCTGGGCGCTGCGAGACGTCTTCGGCGAGTTCCGCGCGCCGACCGGGGTCTCCTCGGCCCCGGTGGCGGTCACCGCCGAGCCGGGCAGCACGCTCGCCCTGGTCCGCGAGAAGGTCACCCGCACCTCCGCCGACCTGGGCGTGGGGCGGCTGCGGCTGCTGGTCGGCAAGCCGGGCCTGGACGGGCACTCCAACGGGGCCGAGCAGATCGCCGTACGGGCCAGGGACGCCGGGTTCGAGGTGGTCTACCAGGGCATCCGGCTGACTCCCGAGCAGATCACCGACGCGGCGGTCGCCGAGGACGTGCACTGCGTGGGCCTGTCGATCCTCTCCGGCTCGCACGCCGAGCTGGTGCCCGACGTCCTGCACCGGCTGCGCGAGGCCGGGGCCCCGGACATCCCGGTGATCGCGGGCGGCATCATCCCGCCGGCCGACGCCGCCGCACTCGTCGAAGCCGGTGTGGCCGCCGTCTTCACCCCGAAGGACTTCGGCATCACCGAGATCATCGGCCGTATCGTCGACGAGATCCGGAAAGCGAACAAGCTCGACCCTCTGGAGGTCCCCGCATGACCACGCCTACCCCGTCCGTGAACCGGCTGCGCCCCCGCCGCTCGTGTCTGGCCGTTCCGGGCTCGAACCCGCGCTTCCTGGAGAAGGCCCAGGGTCTACCGGCGGACCAGGTCTTCCTGGACCTGGAGGACGCCTGCGCGCCGCTCGCCAAGGAGGGCGCGCGCCACACCATCGTGGACGCGCTCAACAACGGTGACTGGAGCGGCAAGACCCGGGTCGTGCGGGTCAACGACTGGACGACGCACTGGACGTACCGGGACGTCATCACGGTCGTCGAGGGCGCGGGGCCGAACCTCGACTGCATCATGCTGCCGAAGGTCCAGGACGCCCAGCAGGTCGTGGCGCTGGACCTGCTGCTGACCCAGATCGAGAAGACGATGGGCTTCGAGGTCGGGAGGATCGGCATCGAGGCGCAGATCGAGAACGCCAAGGGCCTGGTGAACATCGACGACATCGCCGCCGCCTCGCCCCGCCTGGAGACGCTGATCTTCGGCCCGGCCGACTTCATGGCCTCGATCAACATGAAGACGCTGGTCGTCGGCCAGCAGCCGCCCGGCTACCCGGCGGACGCCTACCACTACATCCTGATGCGCATCCTGATGGCGGCCCGCAGCCACGACCTCCAGGCGATCGACGGCCCCTTCCTCCAGATCCGTGACGTGGACGCCTACCGCGAGGTGGCGGGCCGCGCCGCCGCCCTCGGCTTCGACGGCAAGTGGGTGCTGCACCCGGGTCAGGTCGACGCGGCGAACGAGGTGTTCTCGCCCTCGCAGGAGGACTACGACCACGCCGAGCTGATCCTCGACGCCTACGACTGGTGCACCTCCGAGGAAGGCGGCAAGAAGGGCTCCGCGATGCTCGGCGACGAGATGATCGACGAGGCCAGCCGCAAGATGGCGCTGGTGATCGCGGGCAAGGGCCGGGCCGCCGGAATGCGGCGCACCTCCAAGTTCGAAGCCCCGGAGGCCTGATCATGCAGTTCGGACGCACCTTTGAGGAGTTCGAGGTCGGTGCTGTCTACAAGCACTGGCCCGGAAAAACGGTCACGGAATACGACGACCACCTCTTCTGTCTGCTGACCATGAATCACCACCCGCTGCACATGGACAGCAACTACGCGGAGAGCACGACCGACTTCGGGAAGAACGTGGTCGTCGGCAACTACGTCTACTCGCTGCTGCTCGGCATGTCGGTGCCCGACGTCTCCGGAAAGGCCATCGCCAACCTGGAGGTCGAATCGCTGAAGCACATCGCGCCGACCTTCCACGGCGACACGATCTACGGCGAGACGACCGTGCTGGACAAGACGCCGTCGAAGTCCAAGAACGACCGCGGCATCGTGTACGTGGAGACCAGGGGCTACAAGCAGGACGGCACCGTCGTCTGCGTGTTCCGGCGCAAGGTGATGGTCCCCACCGAGACGTACATCAAGGAGCGGGGCGGCGAGCAGCCCGGCCGTCCGACGCCCGCCAAGTAACCGTGTGAAGCCTTGAGACCATCCGCGTGAAGCCACAGGAGAAGCAGCCATGACGCGACTCGCCCAGACCGCCGGTCTGAACGACATCCAGCGGGAAATCCTCGCCACGGTCCGGGATTTCGTCGACAAGGAGATCATTCCGGTCGCGACCCGGCTGGAGCACCGCGACGAGTACCCCACGGAGATCGTCGAGGGGCTGAAGGAACTCGGCCTGTTCGGGCTGATGATCCCCGAGGAGTACGGGGGGCTGGGTGAGTCGCTGCTCACCTACGCGCTGTGCGTGGAGGAGATCGCGCGCGGCTGGATGAGCGTCTCGGGCATCATCAACACGCATTTCATCGTGGCCTACATGCTCAAGCAGCACGGCACCCAGGAGCAGAAGGACACCTTCCTGCCGCGGATGGCGCTGGGCGAGGTGCGCGGTGCCTTCTCGATGTCGGAGCCGGCGCTCGGCTCGGATGTCTCGGCGATCTCGTCGAAGGGTGTGAAGGACGGCGACGAATACGTTCTCAACGGCCAGAAGATGTGGCTGACGAACGGCGGAACATCGAATCTGGTGGCCGTACTCTGCCGAAGTGACGAAGGCCACCCGGAGGGCACCGCGCCCCACAAGTCGATGACGACCTTCCTCATCGAGAAGGAGCCCGGATTCGGTGAGGTCAAGCCCGGCCTGACCATCCCCGGAAAGATCGACAAGATGGGCTACAAGGGCGTCGACACGACCGAGCTCATCATGGACGACCTGCGCGTTCCGGCCAATCGTGTCCTCGGGGGCACGACCGGCCGAGGGTTTTACCAAATGATGGACGGCGTCGAGGTCGGCCGGGTGAATGTCGCCGCGCGTGGTTGCGGTGTCGCACAACGTGCGTTCGAGCTGGGTGTTTCGTACGCACAGCAGCGTCACACCTTCGGCAAACCGATCGCCCAGCACCAGGCGATCCAGTTCAAACTGGCTGAAATGGCCACCAAGGTCGAAGCCGCTCATGCGATGATGGTGAACGCGGCACGCAAAAAGGACTCCGGGGAACGAAACGACCTGGAGGCAGGGATGGCGAAGTACCTCGCCTCCGAGTACTGCAAGGAAGTCGTCGAGGACGCCTTCCGTATCCACGGCGGTTACGGCTTCTCCAAGGAGTACGAGATCGAGCGCCTCTACCGTGAGGCACCGATGCTGCTGATCGGTGAAGGTACCGCCGAGATCCAGAAAATGATCATTGGCCGGCGCCTCTTGGAGGAGTACCGATTCCAGGGCTGATTGTCCCTTTCGAGGTGATTTGGTGGCGAAGAACATCACACCGGGTCACCCTCGGCGGGTGCCTTTCCGCCGTCCGACTCGGCTGCTGGCTTGCCCAGTTGCACCCGGCAACCGATAGCATCGCCGGAAAGCCGCCGTCCCCCGTTGCCAGCGCGGCATCATCCGCTACGAAGGTCATTCATGCCCGACAGCACTTCCTCCGCATCCCGCGGCGGGGTCCGCATCGCCCGCGGAGCATCGCCGTGGCTCCTGCCGACCGTCGCCACCGCAGCCCTCAGCCTGGCCCGCGCCCGCAAGTCGGGGCGCTGGGCAGCAGTGGCCGTGCCCACCACCGCGCTCGCGGCGGGCATGCTGTGGTTCTTCCGTGACCCCGAGCGCGAGATCACTGACGGCCGGGTCATCTCCCCGGCCGACGGTGTGGTGCAGAGCATCATGCCGTGGAAGGACGGGCGCACCCGCGTCGCGATCTTCATGAGCCCGCTCAACGTCCACGTCAACCGCGCTCCGCTGGCGGGCACCGTGACGTCGGTCGAGCACATCCCGGGCGGCTTCGTTCCGGCGTTCAACAAGGAGAGCGAGAACAACGAGCGCGTTGTCTGGCACTTCGACACCGAGCTCGGCGACATCGAGATGGTGCAGATCGCGGGAGCGGTCGCCCGTCGGATCGTGCCGTACCTCCCCGAGGGCACGAAGGTGGAGCAGGGCGAGCGCATCGGCCTGATCCGCTTCGGCTCACGCGTGGACATCTACCTCCCGGAGGGTATCGATGTCGCGGTCGAGGTCGGTCAGGCCACCACCGCGGGGGTGACTCGAATTGACCGTGATTGATCCTGATACCAAGGCCGGCTGGGTGCCGGAGACCGACGACGAGAACGACGTCGACGGCGCGGAGGACATGCCGCTCTCCATGCGGCTGTCGATAGCGGACACGCTCACGCTCGGTAACGCGACGTGCGGATTCATGGCGGTGTACTTCACCACCACGGGCATTCTGATCCCGCACCTCACGGGCAGCGACGAGACGGGCATGGCCCGGCACTCGGCCGCCACCGCCGTGATCCTCATGCTGATGGCCGCGATCTTCGACCTGTTCGACGGTCTCGTGGCGCGCAAGCTGCGCTCCTCGCCGATGGGCGCCGAGCTGGACAACCTCTCGGACCTCATCAGCTTCGGGCTCGCACCGGCCTACTTCGTGCTCGTGTACGGCATGGTCGCCGACGACGCCCATCAGCGGGTGTCGGCACTGGCGGCGATCGTCGTGCTGCTGGCGGTGGTGCTCAGGCTTGCGAGATTCTCCTGCGTGACGCTGAAGGACGGCATGTTCCAGGGCATGCCGAGCCCCTTCGGAGCGCTGACGGTCGTCTCGATCGTGCTCCTGGAGCTGCCCTTCCCGCCCACCCTGCTGGCGATCGTCGGTGTGGCGTGGCTGATGGTGAGCCGGGTGGAGTACCCCAAGCCGCGGGGTGTCCTCGCGGTGGCGATGCTCGGCTGGATCGTGGCCGCGATGGGGCTGCTCGCCGCGTGGGCGTTCGACGCGCCCGGCGGTCAGCTGCTGCTCCAGACCGGCTGCGCGCTCCAGGTGGTGCTCGGCGCGGTGATCCCGCTGTTCGCCACGGCGCGACGGGTCAACACGTTCCGTGACAACCGGCGCGAGGCGCGGGCGGCTCAGCTGCCGTAGCGGCGGACAGGAAACAGGGCGAGGGCCCCGGATGCTCCCCGGCATCCGGGGCCCTCGTGCGTTCCCGGCGCGCTGGGGCGTTCCAGGCGCCCTCGGGCGTTCCCGGCGCGCTTGTGCGTTCCCGGTGCGCTCGGGCGTTCCGGCGCGCCCGGGTGCTCGTACGGTCCCCCGGCGTCCGCGTCACTCGTCGTCGCGGGGCTCCAGGCTCCAGATCAGCTCGGCGCGCAGCGGGCCCGTCCGGGACAGGACCGCTCCGTGGACGGGGGCGAGCGCGGCGAGCTGGGAGGCGTGGCACAAAACCGCCTCGCGCTTGGCCGCCCACTGCTCGTCGGAGAGCACCAGCTCGTGGCGGACGGTGAGCCGGTGGGTGCGGTTCAGCTCCTGGTAGGCGGGCCCCCAGTCCTCGCTCGCGGCCAGTGCCTCGCCCGCTCCGGGGGCACCCCATTCCGGGAGGTGTCCGGTGTAGGGCAGGTCGGCGTACACCCAGGGCTCGGGGGCCCCGGCCGCGGCGAGGACGCGCTGGGTGCGCAGCCGGACCGCCTCGTGGTCCCGCTGGTTGGTGGCGAGCGGTACGAGCACCCGGGTGCCGGGGGCCAGCGAGCGCAGCAGGGGGTCGAGGCCGGCGGGCTCGTCGCCCTCGCCGACGTACGGGCCGTCGGGGTGGTCGACGAGGACCTGCTCGGCCCCGAGGAGCTCGCAGGAGCGGGCGTCCTCGGCCCGGCGTGCACGGTACGCCTCGACGGGCGAGCTGAACCCGCAGAGGGCGTCCCACTCCGAGACCGGGAGGCCGGGGGCCGGGGAGCCGCCGTGAACGGTGACCACCGCGAGGGGGCCGGGCAGGGCGGGCAGCAGTCCGGCGAGGGAGAGGGCGGCGTCGTCGAAGTGCGGTGAGATGACGACGGTGCGCCAGGGCGGGCGTACGGCGATGGGCACGGTTCCTCCGGAGGGGTTGCGGGCGGCTCTGCCGGCGGGTGGTCGGGGCGCCGGGGTGCGGGTGGTCAGGGCCCCGGGGTGCGGCGGGGGATGTCCAGCGGGGCCAGGGCGGTGTCCCAGGCGGCGTCGTCGCCCTCCCAGCGGCCCGGGCTGAGGGCGGCCGTCCCCCACAGGACGCCGGGAGGGAGTGCGTCGGCGTTCTCCGGGGGCGTACGGCGCAGCCACAGCAGGTCGAAGTCGTGGTCCGGGTAGCGGGTGCGCAGCAACCGGTGGAGGTCGGCCAGTGCGGGGGCGCCGCTCTCGTCGAACGCGTCCTGGTGGACGTACAGGACCCGCGACGCGGAGGCGGTCAGGGCCCGCCAGCGGTGGGCGAGATGGGCGAACTTGGCCCGGACCGCCGGATACTGCTCGGCGATGAGCGCCGGCGTCAGCGGGGTGCCCTCCGGGGCGTGGAACTCGTGGAAGAAGCGGATGTTCGAGCCCCGGTCCCGCACGCAGGCGCCGTCGCTGAACGGTTCGCCCGTTCCGGGGCGGAGGACGTTGGCGAAGTCGGCCTCGATGGTCTCCCGCACGGCGACGAGGTCGAGGTCGAGCCAGTCGAAGAAGTGGGCCCGCTCGACGCCGGTGATCCGGCGGAGCTGGTAGGTCGACTCGCAGTGGTAGCCGAGCCCGACGCAGGCGTCGTACATCGCGGACTCCGTCAGACGCCGGTGCGCCGCAGCAGGACGCCGATGCTGCCACGCTTGCTCAGATAGGCGCGGCCGCCGCAGACGGCTTCCAGCGCCGGGGCGACCAGCGGCGTCTCGTCGGCCTTCTCCCAGTGCGGGGTGTGCTCCAGCCAGGGGGTCAGCCGGGCGGCGAGCGTCTCCGGTTCCAGGGCGACGAAGACCAGGTCGGTGGGGAGGCGGTCGAGCAGGGCGAGATCCTGGCCGTAGTACAGCATCTCGATCAGGAGGTAGGCCGCGCCCGGGAGTTCCGGGCGGGCGGCCAGGTCCTCCAGGGACTCCGCGTGGAGGTGCGCGGTGTCCCCGGCGTGGGCGGACAGCCGGTGGCGGAGACCGGGTTGGGTTCGGTCGCGTGGACGGTGAAGCCCTTGTCCACGAGCCGGGTGGTGAGGGCCCCCTCGCAGGCCCCGACCTCGACGAGGGGGCCGCTGCCGGGCGGACGGTGTCCGGCGATCCAGGCGACGGTGGCGTCCAGCCGCTCCGCCTCGTAGGCGGACGTGGCGAATTCCCAGGGGTCGGGCACCGCGGCGGCGTCCTCGTCGAGGCTGGCGAGGAGCGCGAACAGTCGCTCACGTTCGTCGGGTCCGGCCGCGAAGAAGCGTTCGCTGGCGTGGACCCGCCCGGTCCGGACGACGTGCTCCTCCGAGACGGTGCGCAGCAGGTGCCCGCAGTGCCGGTTGACGAAGCCGAGCTTGGCCGCGACCGCGGCCCGGTCCAGGGGGCGGTCCAGGTCGCTGATGAACTGGAGGTAGGGCGAGTGGCCGACGGCATGCAGGACGGGCCGTTCGCCGACGGCGTCGGCGGCGTCCCGGCCGAGGCGGCCGCGGCTGCGCCGGGTGTCGGCGGGCGAGTGGGTCCAGAGGCGGGCCGGGCCGCCCTGGGCGGCGGCCTCGACTAGGGCCGCCAGGGCCTCGGATCCGGGCGAGGCGGCGTGCTCGTCGACCGGCCCGACCAGTGGGGCCAGGGCGTCGAGCCGTTCGGCGAGCGGCCGTCCCGCGGGGAGCACCAGGCGCTCGCCGGTGTCGCCGCACAGGACGTGGACCTCGTTCTCCTGGCCGCCGAGCACGGAAAGGAAGTCCAGAGCGGCGTCCTCGGCCCTGAGTACCGCCACGATGTCGATCACGGATGGATCCCCTCAGCAGGACTCGGCAGGGCAGGTTCGGAAGCTGGGCGGACCCGGCCCGAAGGTGTCGAGTCCGCAATGAGCTAACCACCGGCATTCCGCGTGGTCCAGACCAATTTTCCGCCGATCACGAGGCCCCCGAGAGCGCTCGCGCGGCGGCCGGACCTCCCCTGCCGCCGCGCCGGAACCTGATTCCCGCTCGCATCGACGGTCGAGTTCCGGCCATCACCGGCCGGCCTTCATGGATGGACGGCCGGGAGGGCTGAGCGCGGCGCACGCGCACGCGCCGCGCCCCTCTTCATGAGCTCATCTCGCACCTGCCGCCTCGTCGCCGTTCACCGGCCGTAGGCGTCGGCCTGGAGGGTGAACATCTCGTGGTAGACGCCCGCACGTGCCATGAGGGCATCGTGGGTGCCGGTTTCGATGACCCGGCCCCGGCCGAGCACGACAATGTGCTGAGCCAGCCGGACGGTGGAGAAGCGGTGGGAGACGAAGAGGGTCACGGCCCCGTTGGCCGTGCCGACGGTGGCCGAGTTGGCGGCGAACCGTTCGAAGAGCGCGTGCTCCGCGGCCGCGTCCAGCGCGGCCGCCGGCTCGTCCAGGAGCAGCAGCAGGGGGTCGGTGCGCATCAGGGCGCGGGCGAGGCCCAGGGACTGCCACTGCCCGCCGGAGAGCTCCGAGCCGTCTCCGTAGGTGTGCCCGAGGAGGCTGTCGAGGCCGTCCGGCAGCGTGGACACCAGGGGGCGTGACCGTGCCGCGTCCAGGGCCTGCCAGAGCTGGTCGTCGTCCTCCATGGCGTCGAGCCGGCCGACGCCGACGTTCTCCCGCAGGCGCAGCTCCAGCCGGGCGAAGTCCTGGAAGAGGGTGGCGACCCGGGCCTGCCACTGCTCGCGGGGGAGCTCCCGGAGATCGACCCCGTCGACGAGGATGCGGCCGGAGGTCGGGCGGTAGAGGCCGCAGATGAGCTTGACGAGGGTGCTCTTGCCCGCGCCGTTCTCACCGACCAGAGCCACGGTGGAACCGGCCGGGATGGCCAAGGACACGTTGTCCAGGATCAGCCGGTCCGTACCGGGATAGGTGAACGAGACGCCCTCCAGCCGGATTTCACCGCGCAGCACCGCCGGAAGCGATGCACCAGGCCTCACCTGCTCGGGCGCCGACGGCGAGAGCGAGCGCAGGCGGGCGATCAGCTCGACCACCCGGCCGGCGTTCTGCAACTTGCCGAGCAGCCCCAGAGTGGTCGCGACCTGGGCCCCGACCTGGACCGAGAGCGTGAGGGTCAGAACCACCTGTCCGATGCCGACCTCACCGCTGACCGCCCCTCGCACGACCAGCCAAATGGCCACGCCGTAGGCTGCGGCGAAACCGACCTGGCCGGAGGCCCGCAGCAGCGCGCTGCGGAACTGCGCTGTGGTCAGGTGGTCGGAGACGGTGCGCCACGCTCGCCGGTGCCGCTCCACCACCGCGTCCTGGACGCCGAAGAGCCGGATCTCCTTGGCGGAGGTGGCCGTGGTGCCCAGGTCCACCAGATGGCGGGCCAGTTGGAGGTGGGAGGCGGTCGCGGTCCGGGCGTCGTCCACGATCCGCTGGGCCCGGGTGCTGGCGAGCACCGCGGGTACGGCCGCCAGCGGCAGCAGCGCCAGCCAGGGATCGACGCTCGCGAGTACGGCGGCGGTCAGCAGGCCCTGCAACAGGGCGCTGCCCAGGAGCAGTGCCGCCTCCAGCGCGGCCCGCACCTGCAGCAGCCGGTCGGTCACCATCGCCAGCGTCTCGCTGAACCGGGGGTCGTCGTGGACCTCGATCCCCGGGCTGCCGTTGACGATGCCCGCGACCTCCTCGGTGAGGGCGAGTTGTTCGAGCTGGCCCAGTTCGTAGTAGGTGAGGTGGGCGAAGTGCGTCATGGTCAGGTCGAAGACCAGGACCAGGGCGATGCCGATGGAGAGGGTGACGGCGTGGGCGGTCTGCCCGGAGAGCGCGGCCTCGGAGAAGGCGCCGAGCAGAATGGCCGCCACCGGCGCGGACAGATGACCGACCGCCAGCAGCACCACGGAGACGACCAGACGGCGGCGGCTGGTGCGCCATCCGAGAGCCAGCAGGTAGGAGGCGGACGTCCAGATACTTCTCATGGGGTGCTCTCTGTCTCTTCCTGCTCGTCCTCGTCGTGGAATCGCTGGGCCTGCAGTCGGAACAGCTCCGCGTACCGGCCGCCGGCCCGCATGAGTGAGTCGTGAGTGCCCTGTTCCCGTACCCGGCCGTGCTCGACGACCACGATCCGGTCCGCGTGCCGCACGGTCGAGAAACGGTGCGAGATGATGACGCTGGTGACGCCCCGGGCCCCGGCTGTGGCCAGGAAATCGTCGAAGAACCGCACCTCGCCCCGGACGTCCAGCTGCGCGGTCGGCTCGTCCAGGACCAGTACCGAGGCGCCGCCACGGACTGCCAGCAGGGCCCGGGCCAGCGCTATCCGCTGCCACTGACCACCGGAGAGGTCGCGCCCGCCGGAGTAGTGCCGGGACAGAGGTGTGCGCAGGCCCTCGGGCAGACTCCGCACGATGTCTCCGGCCCCGGCGCTCTCGGCCGCGGCGAGCACGGCCTCCTCGTCGTGGAGGAGGTGAGGTGCGCCGAGGCCGATGTTCTCCTGAGCCGGCAGTTCGTAGCGCAGGTAGTCCTGGAAGATGACCGCGATCCGGCGCTGCCACGCTTCCGGGGCGCAGTCGGCCAGGTCGGCGCCGTCGACCAGGATGCGGCCCCGGGTCGGTTCGTAGAGCCGGGCCAGCAGCTTGACCAGCGTGGTCTTGCCGGCTCCGTTGAGGCCGACGATGGCGGTGCACTTGCCGACGGGGATCTCCAGGTCGAGCCCGTCGAGTACCGCCGGAGCCCCCTCCTGGTAGGAGAAGGAGACCTTCTCGAAGGAGATCAGTTGCTTCGGCCCGGGTGCGGGGGCGTCGGAGTCGGGCGTCCGGTGTGAGGGGCGCCCCGACACCTCCTCCACTCGCTCCAGCCGTTCGAGAGCGTGGAAGGAGTTCAGCCCGAACTGGGTCTGCACGTCGCACTCCGGGAAGGCCACTCCGAAGCGCATGGTGATCAGGACCGCCTGGAGACCGATGCCCAGCTCCAGCAGGCTGACGCGGCCCTGCGAGGTCTGGGACGCCAGCAGGCCCAGCACGGTCGATCCGCCGAGGAAGCCGACGGCTGCCAGGGCGACGAACGGCCAGAACTGCAGGCGCCGGCTTCCGTCCCACAGCGGCTGGAGCTCGGCCATGGTCTCCTTGCGGAGCCGGGCGCCCACCCACGGCATCAGGTGCAGCATCCGGATCTCCTTGGCCGCCCGCTGCCCGGTCGCCAGCTCTCTCATGTAGCCGGTCCGGCGGCGGTGCCGGGTCAGCGAGTCCCAGAGCGCCGCGTACCGCCCCAACGTGCCGCGCACACCGAATCTGACGGCCAACGAGGTCACCGTGGCGACGGCGGCGGCGAGCGGGCTGAGCACGTACCCGACGAGCACGATCGCCGTCGCCAGCTGGCAGTAGCGGGCGAGGAGCAGCGGCAGAGCGGCTGCCGCTTCGCCGGGTGTGGGAACCGCGCGGGCGAAGGCCGCGCGCGCGTCGGCGATCAGGTCGGCGTGGGAGGGGTTCTCCAGGACGGAGAAGGGTGCGCGGCGCAGCGTCACTGCGAGGAGCCGCCCGATGCAGTGCTCATCGACCCGGCGTGCGACGGTCTCCGCCCATACCGCCTGGAAGGGCGAAAGGAACTGCTGCAACGCGAAGGCGCCCGCCACCAGGAACAGGACGGTGAAGGCCGTGGCGGGCAGCCCCGAGCCGGCCTCGGCGAGGCCGGGTACCCGGCCGAGCAGCACACTCGTGGCGACGATGAACACTCCGGGGAGGATTCCGAGCACCACGTTCAACAGCACGGATCCGACCATGGCCGGGGTTCCCGCTCGCGGCAGCAGACGGGCGATGTCGATCCAACGGCGCGCTCGTCCGCGGATGGCTGCGACGACGTCCGGCGGCCGGATCAGGGACGACAGCACGGGGATTCTCCTTCGGAAGAGAGACAGGGCCGGCCCGGCGGAGCCTGGGGCCGGGGCCCCTGCGGCTGGGGCTTCACCGGCGGTGGCCGGCGGGGCCGTCGGGCAGCCCTCCCGGCGGGGTGATCAGGTAGCGGCTCGGCGCCACGGCGGCCGGAAAGGCCGGGAGGGCCGCGACCACGGCGCGGTGCAGCTCATCCGGGTCGGCCGAGGGATCGTCACACGCGACGTGGGCCGTGAGCGCGGGCCCGTCCGCCCCCTCCGCCACGACCACCTCGGACGGCCACTTCGGCAGTGCCGCTGCCAGTACCGCCCGCACGTCCGCGAGCCGGACCCAGCAGTGGTCCACCAGCAGCCAGTCCGAGCCGCGCACCGGGGCGACGGGACCGTGCGTCCCGAGGAGTTCCCGCAGCTCGCCGACCGGCCTGTCCGCGTCGGCCACACCCACGGCGACACGCTCGATGCCGCGCAGCAGGTGTTCGACGGACGCGCTGGGCAGGTACGCGGTGTCGACCATCGCGTACACGTGGTCGCAGTCGCCGACCGTTCGCGTGTGGAAGAAGAACTTGGCGTCCTGCCGCTCCCACTCACCGACCCAGGCCGTCCGGGTCGTCGAGGAGAGGGCTTCGAGATCAACTTCGGGCCGCACGCGGGGTTCCCGCCCGCCGGTGATGTCGCGGGTGTCGTTGAAGAACACCGAGAGGTCCACGTGGACGCCACGCTCGTGGGAGACGCGGGCCGTCACCGCGTCCCGCTCGGCGGGGTCGCACTGGCTGCGCAGCAGGTTGCCCATCGTCACCCGGCCGACCGAGCCCACGAGCTCGGCGAAGGCCACGTCCTCGATCTCGATCGGCACGACGCCGTTGCTCAGCGTGTTGCTGACCAGCCGCTCCAGGCCGGGAAAGGCACGGTTGCCCAGTACGGTCTTGAACACCGCGGTCCGGTGGCCCGTGGCGGTCGCGAGCACCAGCGCGACGGTGGCCAGCAGCACGGTCGAGGTGCTGGCGTTCTCGCGGTCGGCAATGCGTCGCAGCGCTTCGGTGAGGGCCGGTGAGCGCATCTCCATCCGGCGATAGCGGTAGGGGTCGGGTTCGGACTCTGGGCCCGGGAACATCGTCTGCGGGATCGACCGGAGCTGCTTCTCCAGGCGGCGCAGAGCGTTCCCCGAGAGCCGTCGGCCGGCCGGGGAGTTCTCGTGAGCGGCCCGGTCCAGCGGCTGCGCGGGCGGCTGCCCCGGGAGATCCCGGGGGGAGGTTCCCGCCAGCAGTTCCGTCAGCTCCTCGGCGAGCACTCCGGCCGCTCCGGCGTCGGCGAAGACGTGCGAGAGGACCAGGGTGACCCGCACGGGTTCCCCGCCGACGGAGACGACACCGGGCCGCACCGGCCATTCGTCGGCCAGGTGGAAGGACCGGCCGAACAGCTCGGCCCGGCAGTCGGCGGCGACCTCGTCGACCTTCTCCCGAGCCGCCTCCGCCAGCAGCACGTCGATCGTTCCCGAGGCCGCGACCTCCTGGCGCGGTTCGCCGTCGGAAGCGACGACGACCCTGCTCCGCAACGCCTCGTGGCGGTGGACCAGCTGCCGCAGGCAGTCCAGGACCTCGGCGAGCCGGCGCCCCGGCGGAACCGGAACGGAGACGGTCATGTTGAAGTAGTAGTCCTTCTCCCCCATCCAACGGCAGTCGTTCCACAGCAGCCGTTGCCCCCACATCAGGGGGCCGGGCGGCCTGGCGGAGGCCGAGAAGTCGATCACGGCTGCCGAACGCGTTCCGTCGGCCGTGTATTTGAGCGGGTCACCGTAGCCGTCACGGCCGTCCCACGTACCCATCTCCACATGGGCGTTGAACGGCTGCTCCGCGTTGTCACGCATCGGGGGACGCGGGTGGTCCAGGTGCAGCAGCGGTTCATCGCGGTAGCGCCGGAAGTCGCCGCTCCGACTCAGCCTGCGGGTGATGTCCTCGTCCTCGCCACCCCAGCCCTCGAAGCGCTCGTCGAAGCCGCCGACGTCGTCGTACGCGTCGCCGCGCACCCACAGGGCGCCGCCCGGCGGCTCGCGCAGCAGGACGCCGCGCAGCACGTCCAACGGCACCTCGGCATCACCGGCGGAGCAGCGTCGGGTGATCGCCTCGGCCGTCGACGGGCCGTCGAGGGAGAGGGACCGGTCGCAGCAGACGTGCGCGGTGTGGCCGTCGTCGAGGAACCGTCGGACGTTGCGGCGGACGAAGGAGCGGTCGACCAGGATGTCCGCGTCCAGGACGCAGACGCAGACCCGGGCGGGCTCGGCGGCCCCGGCGGCCCCGGCGGCCCCGGCGGCCACGCCGACGTTGACCGCCCAGGACTTGTTGAACCGTCCGTCGTGGCCGGCGAACACATAGGAGTCGACCAGCGGTTCGACCAGTTCCCGCCAACGCGGCCGGTCGTCGGTCTCGACGACTGTCACCCGGAGCGGTCCGGCCTCGTAGTCCTGGTCGCGCAGGGCGATCAGACAGGCCAGCAGGTTACGGGCGCGCCCGCCGCCGGTACGGTCACGGAACGGGATGACCACATGTACCTGGCGGCCCTCGGCCGCCGGCGGCTCCGTCCGGGGCCGGACCAGGGCGCGCACCTCCTCCAGCCCGAGCGGTTTCGTGTCCCCCGAGTGCCGGTCGCCGAGGTGGTGGTCGAGCCAGATGTTCCTGTCCGCTGCGCCGGCCAGTGCGCTCAGCCGCGCCTGCCGGGCCGGCCGCCGGCGCAGCGCCCCTGCCAGGTGTTCGGCGAGCTCCCGGTGGCTCTCCGGGGCGTGGGGGGCGGCGGTCAGCACCGTATGCGCCCGCGCGCCGTCCGGGTCGTCGGCCAGCAGGCCGCGCACCGCGTCGTCGACCGCGGCGTAGTCGGCGCGGCTCATCTCCCAGTAGCCGGCCGTGGCGGCCGGCACCGCCGGGTCGTGGGCGAGCACCGCGTAGTCGGCGAGGCGACGCGCCAGCGCGCGTACGGCATCCGTGGTCTTGGTGGTCTCCGGCCTCATGACAGGTCACCGGTCCGTTCGAGCATGGTCCGGAGGTCGTCGGCGGTGAGCCACTGGCTGTTCTGGTCGGAACAGTAGGAGAACCCGCTCGGTACCGGCACGGCATCGGCGGGCGGCCGGTAGTTCCAGGCACCGCCGTGGGTGGGCTGCACGATGTACCGGTTGCCCAGCCGGACCACGTTGGAGGCGTCGTCCGGATGGATCATCTCCTCGTGGAGCTTCTCGCCGGGACGCAGCCCCACCTCATGCATGAGGGCGTCCGGCACGACGGCCTCCGCCAGGTCGACGATCCTCATGCTGGGTATGCGCGGTACGAACAGCTCGCCGCCCCGCATCAGGTCGAGGGAGTCCACGACGAAGCTGATCGCCTCGTCGAGACCGAGCCAGAAGCGGGTCATCCGCTTGTCCGTGATGGGCAGGGACTTTCCGGCGCGCCCCCGCTCAAGGAAGAACGGGACCACGGAGCCCCTGCTCCCGAGGACGTTCCCGTACCGCACCACCGCGAACCGGGTGCTCTCGTGGGCCGTCTGGAGGTTCGCCGCGATGAACAGTTTGTCCGCGACGAGTTTGGTGGCGCCGTACAGGTTGATCGGCCGGCAGGCCTTGTCGGTGGAGAGCGCCACGACCTTCCGCACGCCCGTCCGGATCGCGGCGTCGACCACGTTCTGCGAGCCGAGGACGTTGGTGTGGACGAACTCCGAGGGGTTGGACTCCCCGGTGTCCACCTGTTTCAGGGCGGCGGCGTGGACGACGTGGTCCACACCGCGCATCGCGGAGACGAGTCTCTCCCGGTCGCGTATGTCGCCGATGACCCATCGCACCCGGGGGTCGTCGTCGAAGTGGCGGCGGGCCTCGTACTGCTTGAGTTCGTCCCGCGAGTAGGCCACGATGCGTGCCGGACGGTGGTGGTCCAGGACGTGCCTGATGAGCGCCCTTCCGAAGGAGCCGGTGGCCCCGGTGACCATCAGGGTGGAACCCTGGAGCGTCTGCAAAATACTCAACTCCTGTTGTGCTTGTCGTGGAAGGCCGGGAACCCGGCGTCGAACGGGCGCCGGCCGGCTGCGTCCGGGACCGACGGCCACCGCCGCCCCATGCGGCGCTGGAGCACGGCCACCGCGACGTAGTCCGCCCTCCAGAGGAAGTGTCGTGATCGTGAACTTCGGCAACAGCACCGTGCCCACCCGTCGACTGCGGATCGGTCTGCGGGCCGACGCGTCGCCCAGCATCGGCGGTGGGCATGTGATGCGCTGCCTCGCCCTCTCCGAGGAGTTGCGGCGGCGCGGCGCGGAGGTGTTCCTGCTCGGCCGGGCGGCGAGTCCGGCCTGGCTCCGTACGCAGCTGACCGACCAGGGTCTCCCGGTGGTCGCCGGACCCGACGATCCGTACGAACTGACCGATCTCGCCCAGGACATGGGTCTCGACGCGATGGTCCTGGACTCGCACACGCTGCCCCCGGAGTGCTCCAGGGCACTACGTGGCGCAGGAATCGTGGTCGCCGCTGTCGTCGACGGGACCGCCCGGGCGCAGGAGGCCGACCTGTTCGTCGACCAGTCCCCTGGTGGAGACGACATCACAACCACCTTTCCTGAGGGAGCCCGTCGGCTCGGCGGGTACCGCCACGCCCTGATCCGCGGCGGCGTCCTCGCCGCCAGGCGCCATCCGGAGCGCCGTGCGACCGGCCCTGCGACACCTGTGCACGTGCTCTGCTTCTTCGGCGCCACCGACCCGTACGGCGGGGTCCCGGTGGCTGTCCGGACCCTGCTCGCGACCGGCGCACCACTGCGGCTGACCGCCGTGGCCGCGGAACCCGGACTCGCCCGAGCCGTACGGGCGTTGTCGGCCCGGGGCGACCAGCGGGTCCGGGTCATCGAGCCGGTCGGTCAACTACCGGAACTCGCCCGCACCGCGGACCTCGTCGTCACGGCGGCGGGCAGTTCCGTACTGGATCTGCTCTGCATCGGCTGTGCCGTCGCGGTGGTGACCGTGACCGGCTCCCAGCAGCCCGCCTACGAGGGAGTCGTCGGTGACGGCCTGGTCGTCGGCCTGGGAAGTCTCGAAGGGCTGCGGGCGAGCGGAGCCGCCCTGGACGAGGGCGTCGCCGTCCTGCGCCGCCTGCTCACCCATGCGGGTGAGCGTGCCGAACTCGCCCGACGGGGAGCCTCGGCGGTCGACGGGCAGGGGTGTTCCCGAGTCGCGCAGGCCCTGGTCGCCCTCGTCGGCGGCTCGCAGGACTGAGCCTGCGCCGGGCGGCCCGGGCACGGGAGTGCGAGGGGCGAGGGATCATGGGGCGGCGGCATGGTCCTGCCTTCCCGGCAGCGACCCGTGGTCGATCTTCCCGTTGCCCGTCAGGGGCAGCGCGGCCAGGCGCACCCATCGCTTCGGGACCATGTCCGCGGGCAGGGCGGCGATCAGGTGGTCCCTCAGGTCATCGGCGTGCAGCTCCTCGGAGGCCACGTAGTGGGCCACGAGTTCCGGACGGCCGGTGCCGTCGGAAACCGAGACCGCGCAGCTCTCCACCCGCGCGTGCCGACTGAGCACGGCCTCGACCTCGCCGAGTTCGATCCGGACGCCGCCCACCTTCACCTGCCGGTCGGTGCGGCCCAGATAGTGCACGCCGTCCTCGTCGATCCGGGCGAGATCCCCGGTGCGGTACAGCCGGCCGGTGGGCGACCCCGGGTCGATCGTGTCGCGGAAGAAGGCGCCGGACGTCGCCGCGGCGTCGCCCACGTACCCGTGGCCGACCGGGCGGCCTCCGACGAAGAGCTCGCCCGCCTCGCCCGGTTCGGCCGCGTCCCAGGCGCCGGTCTCGGTGTCGTGCGCCAGGACGTACAGCGTGGCGTTGGCGATCGGCTGTCCGACGGGCAGCCGGTTGCGGCCCAGGTCGGCTTCGGTGACCACATGGTGGGTCACGTCGTCGGAGCACTCGGTGGGCCCGTAGGCGTTCATCAGCAGAGCGTGGGGCAGCGCGGTCAGGACGCGTTCCGCCAGGCTCGGCACCAGCTCCTCACCGGTAGAAATGAGCCAGCGCAACCTGGGCAGAGGGGTCCGGCCCTTGATCCGGCCGGCCTCCTGGACGAGGGCGGCGATGAGGGTGGGGACCGTCTCCGCGACGGTGACCTCCTGACGTTCCAGGGTGCGGAAGATCCGGCGGGGGAACAGCATGGCGTCGTCCGGGAAGATCACGACCTTGCCGCCCACCAGCAGGGGGGCCAGCATCTGCCAGACGGAGATGTCGAAGACCAGGGGCGCGGTGAAGGCCATGGTGTCCTCGGCTGTCAGGCCCAGGGCCTGAACCTTGGCCCGGAGATGGTTCATCAGGCCGGTCTGGTCGACCACCGCCCCCTTGGGGCGTCCGGTGCTGCCGGACGTGAAGATGACGTACCGCGGGTCGCCCTCCCTTGCCCCGGGTACGGTCGCCCGATCGGTCCCCGGGTCATGGGCGCGCACGGACAGTCGCCCGCCAGGGGTCTGTCGCCCGTACTCGACGACGTAGCGGCTGCCGCTGCGCCGCAGGACGTCCTCGATCCGTGCGGCGGGCCAGGCCGGGTCCACCGGTAGGTAGAGCGCGCCCAGCTCCTCCAGTGCGAGGAACAGCGCGGCGGTGTCCGAGGAGCGGAAGCCGGCGCAGGCAACGACATCTCCTGCTCCGCACCCCCGGGAGGCAAGCAAATTACGTATTTCCAGGACCCGTTCGAAGAACTGCCCATACCCGAGGGTGCCCTCCTCCTCGACGAAGGCAGCCCTCCCGGGCTCCTCCTCGGCCCGTTTCCTGACCGAGTCGAAGACCCGCCCGGCCGTGTCCACGGGGGCCGGGTTGGCCAGTGCCCGCCGGGCCGCGCGCTCGTGGGCCCCGGGGGCGAGTTCGAGGGGCTGCAACGGCGAGGGCCCGGGCGGGCGGTGGACGGCACTCCGCGGGGGGTTGATCCGGTCGGTGTCGTGGAAGAAGCCCGGGACGTCGACGGTGAGTCCGCGCTCCACCGTTTGCTGGTGGACGAAGTACCCGAGGGCCAGATCGAGCACTCCGAGCCCGAACGGGGAGAAGACCACGGGGCGGTCGTCCGGGACGTCGAACGCTCCGGTCAGTACGTCGCACAACGTCCCGTGCAGAAAGCCGCGGTCCCCGGTGCGCTGCTCGGTCAGATGGACCGAGGTGTCGGCCTGCAGTACGTGCTCGATGTCGTCGACGATGTTGACGCTGCGGAGAATGACGGCCGGGTCCAGGTCCCGCAGCGAAACGTTGAGGACGGTCGGGTTGTGCTCGAACCATGTGGGATCGCTGAGGTAGGGCTCCCCCGCAGTGGTGGCGAGCACCACGAGGTCGGAGCCCCTGATGAGCTGCTCCGCCGTGTCGTGGACGGTGACTTCGCAGTGGGTGGCGCGGAGTTGGGCGGCACGAGCCTCGGCGTACGGCCGCTCCAGGTCGTACACGCCGATCCCGGCGAACTCCAGTTCCGTCGCCGCGAGGTACTCGTGGATGTAGCGGGCTATCAGGCCGACGCCGATGAATCCGAGACGCAGCGGCTTGCCGGAGCGGCTCAGGCAGCGGGCCGCGACGGCGGCGGAGGCCGCTGTCCGCGCGGCGCTGATGATGGAGCTCTCCAGGCAGGCGAAGGGGTAGCCGGTGGCGGCGTCGTTGAGGACGAGGACGGCGGAGGCGCGCGGAATACCCGAGTCCAGGTTGCCGGGAAAGCTGGAGATCCATTTGAGCCCGCTGACCGGTTCCTCGCCGCCGAGGGCGGCGGGGAGCGCGATGATGCGGTCCCTGGGGCGGTCGGGAAAGCGGAGGAAGTAGGAGGGCGGGTTGGTGGTTCTCCCTGCGCCGTGCAGCCGGTAGGTCTGCTCGACGAGGTCCATGACCTCCTTGTGCCGGCCGTCCACGACCGCGTGGACGGTGGCTCCGGAGATGACACTGAAGGTGGGCAGGGTCCGCTGGGTGTCCATGGGTGATCTCGTTCTCTATGGCTGGGCGGTGGGTGGCGGTCAGCGGACGCTGGGGTAGTTGGCGGCCAGCCAGGTGTCGTCGTAGATGGTGTCCACGTAGCGTTCTCCGAGGTCCGGCGCGATGGCCACGGCCACCAGCTCCTGGTGCGGATCGTGAGCGTTCAGCCATTCCCGAGCGCCGTGGACAACGGTTCCGGAGGAGCCGCCGAGGAGCAGACCGCGCTCCGCGAGCGTGCGGCACATGCGCACGGTGTCCTCTTCCTCGACCAGTTGCACCCCGGCGTACAGGGCCGGCTCGACCAGCGGCATCCCCTGGCTCGCACCGAGACCCGGGATCCGGCGCACGCCCGGGGGACCGCCGAAGTTGACCGACCCCACCGTGTCCACGGCGACGACCCGCACGCCGGGGTCGTAGTCCTTGAAGTACCGCGCGCACCCGGTCGCGGTGCCGCCCGTTCCGGCCCCCACGAACAGCACGTCGAGGCCGGGGAAGTGCTTCGCGATGACGGGAGCCGTCGACTCGTAGTGCGCTCGGCAGTTGGCCGGGTTGGTGTACTGATCCAGCCAGAGGTACCGCGGGTCGGCCGCGCACAGCTGGCGTACGCGCTCCTTGCGGGCGGCCAGGAAACCTCCTTCGGGTTCGGCCTGATCCACCATCACGACCTCGGCCCCCAGCGCCTTCATCAGGCCGAGGTTGAGCGTCGTGCACCGCGGATCGGTCACACAGACGAAGCGCAGTCCGGTGCTGGCCGCCACCATGGCGAGCGCGACGCCCAGATTGCCCGACGACGATTCGAGCAGCACCGAGTCCGGCCTCAGGTCCCCGTCGATCCCGGCCTGCTCGATGAGCCTGCGGGCGGTACGGAGTTTGACGGATCCGGCGAAGTTGAAGCCCTCGCACTTGACGTGGAGATGGAGACCCAGAATTTCTCGCAGGTCGACGTATATCCCTGCGTCCAGAAGCTGATGAGGGCGGGATACGGAGATCATGGTCGGTCCTCCTGGCCTCTCACCAGCTGCGCTGACGTTCCATCAGCATCATCTGTGCCGTTGTGTCGAGCAGCTGACTGTTGTTGATCATGATGGGTGCCGAGGAGAGATCGCGGATGATGCGCGCCACGGAGAAGGGGCCCTCCTCGGAGTAGCCCGCCATACCGCACACCCGCAGGCTCAGATACGCGATCTCCAGGGCGGTCTCGGATGCCGCCACCTTGAGGGAGTTGGTGTGGACGCGCTGGCCCGCCGTGGGCTGGGCACCCTCGTCCAGCAGACTCTGCGTGCGCCCCGCCATGTCGGACAGCAGTGCTTCGAGCGAGGCGAGCCGCCACCGCGCCTCGCCGAGGGCCTGCCGTACGGCATCCCCGCCACGCCGGCCGGCCGCCCGTCGGCGGGACACCTTGACGGCCCTGCTGACTGCTTCACCGGCGAGACCGAGCCATACACCGGCCCACAGCGTGTGGGTGACCGGAACCATGGTGGCGCCGGCGACATCGGCGAACGGGTCGCCAAAGACCTGCCCCCCGGGAACGGCGGCGGTGAGCCGGAATCCGGGACTGCTGGTCCCTCGCATGCCGAGCGGGGACCAGGTGCTCTGCCGCTCGAGGGCCGCCTGCTCCCGGAGCACGGCGACGAGCACCTGGTCGTTCGCCTCCGCATCGGGGCTGCGGCGAGCGGTCACCTGGAGAAGGTCCGCCGCGGCCCCGTAGGACACCGTTGTGGCGTCCTTGGACAGGGTCACCGTCCCGCTGTCGCCGGAAAGGCCGACGACGGCTGCCGCGCTCCTGCGGATGTCCCCGCCGCTCGCGGGTTCGCTCGTCGCGGACGCGATCAGCCACTGGTCCGCCACTGCGGTCCGTGCCAGGTCCAGAAGAGCGGGAGCGCCTCCGTGGTGCCGGCACAGACAGGCCAGTTGCCCCTGGTGCATGGCCCAGATCATGGCGGTGGAGGCACACCCACGAGCGATCCTCCTGGCAACGGTCACCAGTTCGTGGACGCTCAGCCCTGGACCGCCGAGGTCGCGCGGTGCGACGGCCGCCAGGAGGTTCTGTTCCCTCAGGGCGGCCAGCGCCTCCACCGGCAGGCGAGCCCCCGTATCGACGTCTCGCGCGTGATCGGCAGCCGTGTGGGCCACGGCGTCCACGGAACTGATGAGCCGTTCCCCGCTCGTGGGGTCCGACTCCTCGAGCGCGGCTATCGCGGCACACATGTGTCTGCTTCTTCCCTTGGATGCCGGAGGATTTCGATGATGCGACAGCGAGGATCTCTGACGCGATCGCAGATGTCGGGATATCGCCGGCTGCTAGCCGACAAGGCTGCGGACCGCCGCGGCTATCGCGGCAGCCGAGGAAAAGGCTTCCCGGGTCAGCAGCTCGTCCGGGAACTCCACGGCGTACTCCTCCTCCACTGCGACGACAACCGCGACGCTGGACAGGGAGTCCATCCCGGCCTGCCACAGGTCCGCATCGTCCGACAGTGGACGTTCTGCGTCGATGCCGGGAACCTGCTCCCGGATCAGACGGAGGATCATCTCACTCGAAACTGTTGGGGTGTGCGCGACCATCGACGCCGGTCCTTCCTGGGGAACAATTCCGGAGAGCCCCCTGAAGGCGTCTCCCATAACTGGTTCATTCGTCTGCGTGCATGCCATCGGGAACTCGGAATCGGTGCCGGTTGCGCCCGTGCACTCTCATTCCCGCGCGAGGAACAGGCCGGGCATCCCGCTACTTGACGGGGAGATGCCGTGCGTCACTCGCTTCGGCCACACGCCGCGTGGAGAAGAGACGCTCGCTGAACGTCGATGTCCACGGTGCCGGCTTGCCCTCGAGGTGACCGTACTCCACCAGTACGCTCCGGTCGGCGGGACGAACGGCGTCCAGCAGTTCACCCGGCACGGTGCCGGGATAGAGCTCCTGCGTGTAGTGGAGCGCGTAGAACACGCTGTCCTGGCACCCCAGTTCGGCGACGCGTTCGGCCACGTTCCGCGCCTGGTCGGGCGTGCAGCGGCTCGCGGCACAGGCGACGTCCATGAACTTGGAGAGCATGAGATCCGTGCCGAGGGCGATGTAGTGCCGCGCGTCGGCCTCCTTGTGGAGATGAACGCACAGATCGACGATCTCGTCCTCCACGGACAGGCGACGGGCGGGCACCCCACACACGACCACCGGCACCGATCGAGCCAGGAAGGCCATGGTCCGCTCCTCGCCGCCCGGGCCTGCCGACGGAGTCAGGTCATGACAGAAGTCGACCTCGACCCATTCCACGTAGGGGTCGGTGGACGGCTTCATATAAGGAAGCGCGTTATTGACGTTCAGTGACCAGAAACGGCGGGTGCCGCGGCTGAACTCTTCGACCTTGGTCCCATCTGCCGACAACTTGCCCTGACTGTAGCCGAAAGAGGAAAGCGCCGACCCGAGAGCCGCCGCATCCGCTCGCGTCATCAACAGGTCGATGTCCTGCATACGCCGCAGGCCGGCCTCGGGATACAGCCGTTCACCGAGCAGTGGGCCCTTCCGTAGGGCGTAGGGAATCTTCAAGGACTCGGCTGCCTTGAGAATGACGGCGAACTCATCTCGCAGAGCCTCGTTGCGGCGACGGTTCGCCTCGTACGCGGCGGTCAGTACCCACCGGTAGGGGATGGTGTCGAACTCTTCCTCGGGATGCTTGAACAGTCGGAACCTATTGACGTTGTAGCCCACAAGAGGAAGCACCTTGTGCCGCGCCGCCTGGTCGATCAGCCATCCCCAGTCCAGCTCGCCACGGAGCTCCCTGAGGCGATGACGCAGGAACTCGGCCCTGTCCGGAGACAACCACGGATCTGACAGCAGCAGCAGAGTTTCCGCCTGCTGATCGAACGGTGACCCATGGTTCGTCATGGTGTGACCCCAAATGAAGTGTAGATACAGGGAGTTGAGTGGGACCAGCCAGAGGGGAGGGACCTCAGCCACGGCATCGGCGCCGATGCCCGCTGCCGCGCCCGGACCGCACAGCACACAGCAGCCGGCCGAACCGGCAAACACATCGGCCACCTCGACCCGGGCCGCACAGGAGCAAGTCGTGGGCCCTGATGGGCCCTTGACCCAGCTCGCCCGAAGGAGATTGCACAACAGCGGTGACCGCCCGAAGCCTCGTCAACCAGCCGTCCAAGCGGCGCGGTCACCCTTCGCCGCGATCGATGCGCCCCAACGTAAGCACCCTTCCCAAGCCATGTCTAGACCAAATCGGTGACGCTCCGAACGCCCCCCATGACTCATCGCCCACAGCTGTGTTGTGCGTCACAGGCCGCTTGACAGATGGCCGCCTGATCCACAAGCTCAACCCTCATTGGTCTGTACCAGCAAGCGGCGGGGGGACTCATGGCTATGCCATGTGCAGCAGCTGAGAGCATGTGTCGATCACTCGGCAAACACCTAACAGGTGCTGCGGAGCGACCGAGTTGGGTACAGACCGGCCATGCCACCGCATGGCTCGGCAGCGGCACCAGCTTTCCGCCGGCACCGCGCTCCGCGGCCACCGCATCGACGCGAGCAACTCACCGGACACTCTGACCGCCACTTCGTGCCGGCGCCCACCTGCGCCGTGCGTGCGGAAAGTGCCCGAAGGACGAGCCTTCCAGAGCTGTGCCGGACGACGACGTCCGATCCGGGGACCAGGTGAACGATGGCGAGTCGGCGCACAATCATGCGTCCGGCCCCGGCCGGCCTCACCCAGGCCTTGCTCGCGCCATCCGCTCTTCCCTCGACCGGATCCCCGCGGAACGCTTCGCAGTCCGAACCGACACCCAGCACCAGGAAGCCGCGGCGCTCTGCGCAAAAACGCGCACCGCACCGCAATCGAACGGAATTCCCATGGCAGAAGCAGTGAAGCGTGGACAGGTTCGGATGCAACCCTCTACTTTCGTCACCCATCCGCCTCACGTGACGGTTCCGGATGACAACCGACCGTTGGTGGCACCGATCTACCAGTCGGCAAAGTTCACCTTCGACAGCGTGGAAGAAATCGAGAGGCAATTACATGGCGAACGTGAGGGGTTCTGGTACTCGCGAAAAGCGAATCCCACGCTACGGCAGTTGGAGCTCACTCTCGCGGGGCTGCAAGGCCGTGAGGACTGCCTGCTGACCGCATCCGGCGCGGCGGCCGTGGACCTGACCATGCTCGCACTGTGCCGGCAGGGCGATCACGTGATCTTCTTCGCCGAGATGTACAAGCCGACCCAGCACATGATCCGCCGCGTACTGGGGCGTTACGGTGTTCGCCACACGCTCCTCTCCATCGATGACGTCGATGAAATCGAACGCACACTGGCCGGCGCCTCGACCCGTCTGGTCGTGTTCGAGAGTCCGAGCAATCCCGTACTCAAGGTCGCGGATATCTCACGCATTACGGAACTCGCCAAGAAGCATGGCGCGCTGACATTGCTCGACAACACGTTGGCAGGCATCCACAACCACGGACAGTTCGATGTCGACGTGTTCGTGCACAGTCTGACGAAATACGTCTCCGGTCACGGGGATGTACTCGGCGGCGCCGTCATCGCCGATCGGACCATCATCGATTCGCTGCGCACCGACATGGCAGTGTTCGGTGCGTCGCTCGACGCCCATGCCGCATTCCTGATGCAGCGCGGACTGAAAACCTACTTTCTTCGCTACGAGCGCCAGTGCCAGAACGCGATGGCCGTGGCGGACTACCTTGACTCCAGGCCGGAAGTCTCGTCCCTACGCTATCCGGGGCTGAAATCCCATCCGCAGCATGACTTGGCATGCGCTCAGCAGAAGGATTTTGGTTCGATGATCGCGCTCGATCTCCAAGGCGGTCCGGAAGCGGCGCGGAAATTCACCGAATCACTCAGCCTGTTCTCGATCAGTGCGAGCCTGGGTTCGACGGAGTCCTTGGTTCTGGCGCCACAACTCCTGCAGCCACGAGATTTCGACGCCCAGCAACTCTCCTGGTCGGCGATCACGGATTCAACGGTGCGCCTGTCGGTCGGCGTGGAAGACGTCCAGGATCTGATCGCCGATATCGAACAGGCACTTGCCGCCGCCGGGGCCCACACGTCGTAGCGTGGTTCAAAGGACAGGTAACACATGATTGCGCCCGAGGAGAGCTCGTACTGGGAACGGGCTTGCCAGTTCTTCCGCAGCTCAGGCTTCGCCGAATCGGAGGGAAGCTACTTCATCCACAACAAGAACACCGAGGCCGTGAAGATCGGCGTCAGGCGCCAGGTCTCGGTTTCCGTGGGCGATGGGCACATCAGCCACACCGTGGCCGGGCAGACGACGATCGTTGACACCTCACGCTCCGGTGGGTCGATCTTCAACATCGCAGAGAATCACCTGCGGAAAGACGCACCGTGCTTCTTCATCGTGAGTCCTGATATTCATAGACGTTCTGCCGACCACAGTATTCCGCTCGTACATCTCGTGCAGCCGGTCCTGGAGTTCACCTTCTCCCCCGGCCGGGCAAATGGCGAGGTCACTTACGCGCAGAACTCCATCGGCCGGCAGCAAGGAAGCACCATGCTGTCCATCTTTTCGGAGCTGCCGATGCCGGTTCATGCGCATCAAGCCGGCGAGCTGAAACCGTTCTCCGAACTGGCCGTCGGATGGGTCCCCGACGAGGATGACGACAGCTTTCTGAATCGTCTCGGAGAGGCGGTCAGCATCCTGCAGGAACACCCGGACGGCAAGATGGCGCTGACCCGTGCCTATGAACGGGAGTCGGCAACGACACGCAGTCCTTTCGAACTGTACGAGCTGCACGCCCGCAGGAATGGTGCGTACGCGTACAGCCACTTTTCATGCATCCGGGAGAACGTCTTCTCTCTGGGTACCACACCGGAAAACGTGGTCGAGATCAGCGACAGAACGCTGTCGGTGGACGTCGTCGCCGGGACCTGCCGGTCCGGGGAGAGCGACGCCTATCTGGCCAGGGAACTCCTCGAAAATCCGAAGCAGATCAGAGAGCACAGGTCGTCGCTCAAAAATCGCCGGAACCGCTTCGCACCCTTCTGCGAGGACGGTTCGGTCCATCTCGTTCAGGAGATGCGGGTGAAGAAGCTCCGCAATGTCTGCCACCTTCACTCTACATTCACCGGCGAGCTGTTGCCCCATGTATCCCTCTTCGAGCTCATGGGGAGCATTTTCCCCTTGTTGGGCGCCCGCCCGAGGGAGCTCCTGGCCGTCGCCGACCCCGAGTCAACGCCCCACCGCTATTACGGTGGAGTGGTGGGACATCTGCACCGCGGTTCCGGTGGCTGTTTCCTGAACATTCGTAATGCGTTGCTCAAGGAAGGCTCGATTCACGCCAAGGTCGGGGTCGGCGTCATCGCGGAGTCGGACGCGTACAGCGAGCTGATCGAGACCAGGGACAAGCTGTCCGGCCTGCTGGAGGCCATCCAGTTGTGGGAGGAGCCGGTCCCGAGCGAGACCTGAGCCGGCAACCGGGAAGAGACCCGTCGCAGGTCGCGCGGGGCGCGAGCTTCACCGAGTGCATTCATTGGTCCACATGCCTAGCCGGGTAGCGTTCTGGGCTTTATCTAAAGGGAACCGAACATGTCGCACACCTTGCCCATATCCAGTCTCGCGTTGAATGGTGGCGAGAGGACACGAACGGCAGAATGGCCGACATATGATAAGGGCTACGTCGACCTGGACCATGGAGATGAGTCCGCCGCGCTGCGAGCAATCCGGAGTCGGCGCCTCTTCAGGTATGACAACAGGCCGCACGGGGAGACGGAAGTCGGTCAGCTCGAGAAGGAGCTTGCGGACTTCTTCGACGCTCCCTATGTGCTGGCATGCTCAAGCGGAACCACCGCTCTGGCCCTCGCGCTCATCAGCGCCGGCGTCCGGCCGGGCGATACCGTCGCCTGCCCGGCCTTCACGTTCGCTGCGACTCCCAGCGCGATCATGCTTGCGGGGGCGACGCCCGTCGTCGTCGAGGTCGACGAGGATCTGCACATGGATCCGGTGGACCTGCGGGCGAAGTTGACACCGGACGTCAAGGCCGTGGTCGCCGTGCACATGCGTGGCTTCGGGTGCGATGTCGAACGCCTGGTCAGCATCGCCGACCAGCACGGAGTGCCGCTGTTCGAAGACGCCGTGCCCGCTCTCGGAGTCGGGCTGGGAGGGCGCAAGCTGGGCACGTTCGGCAAGGCGGGCGCGTTCAGTACGCAATCCGACAAAAGCATCAACACGGGGGAAGGGGGCTTTCTGGTCACCTCCGACCGCGACGTCTTCGAGCGGGCGGTGGTGCTCTCCGGAGCATACGAACAGCAGATCAAACGGCACACGGACCCGTCGCTACCCAGCATCTCCGACCTTTCGCTTCCCATCTTCAGCTTCCGCATGGACGAGATCCGCGGAGCCATGGCCCGGCATCAGCTCGCCGGCCTGGAGAAGCGCGTCGCCATTTTTCAAGATAATTATCGGTATGTCGCGTCGCAGCTCGACGACGTGAAGCCTATCTGTCTGCGTCAACCGGTCGCCGAGAATGCGTTCCTGGGCGAGTCGCTGATATTCCGGATACCCGGGGCAACTGATCAGCAGGTCGGCTGGTTCGTGCGGGCCCTCAACGCCGAAGGGATCGGGGCCCGCGGCCTGGGAGACGACTCCCGCCCGAACAACCGGTGCTTCTGGAACTGGAGATTCGCGTTCCCCGATGTGACTCGGGAGGAGACCATGAGGCGTCACCAGAACAGCACGACCTTCTTGAAGGAGACGATAGACATTCCCATGTCCATCGCTCTGACGAAGGCTGACTGCGACGACCTCGTCACGGCGATCACGAAGATCTGCCACGCCTACGGCTGAGCCCGCACCCGGGTGCCCGGCCAGCCGGCGGAACCGGAACCAGGAACATCCTCTTCGAGAATAGGGATCAACGGTGTTCGATGTTGCAGGAAAAGTATGCGTGGTCACGGGCGCGGGACGCGGAATTGGATACGCGATCGCCATGGCCTATGCAACCAACGGCGGGAAGGTCGTCGGTGCCGCGCGAAGTATCGATGAGCTGGTGAAGCTCAAGAAGGATGTAGAGAGCGTCGGCGGTGAAGCCCATGTGGTGAAGACCGACGTGACGGAGAGGAGCGAGATCGACGCGCTGGCCGCGGCTGCCGTCGAGAAGTACGGCACCATCGACGTCTGGGTCAACAACGCCGGTGGCTTCGTGGACGGCTCGAACTGCGACTGGATCGATGTCGAGCCCGCCGCCCTGGAAGAGATGTGGAAGCTGAACGTCTCTTCCTATGTGTTCGGTGCGCAGGCCGCCGCCCGCGTCATGCGCGCCGGCGGCGGGGGCGGGTCCCTGATTTTCCTCAGCTCCCTCGATGCCCTCAATGCCTGCCCGGGCGGCGAAGGAGCCTACGGTGCCGCCAAGGCCGCCATCACCCACATCATGCAGACCATGGCCGTGGAGCTGGGACGCTACAACATCCGAGTCAACGCGATCGCGCCCGGCCTCGTGCAGACGCCGCTCATCGAACCTTTCCTGACATCGCCCGAAATCATCGAGAAGAGGGCGCAGCTCTACCCTCTTGGACGGATCGGCCAGCCGTCCGATGTAGCGAACGCCGCGCTCTACATGGCATCCGAGGCGTCTTCGTATGTTTCCGGCGCAACCCTGCTGGTGTCCGGCGGCGCTATTTTCAACTCGGATCCGATCCGCTACCTCCAAGCTCTCGCCGCGAAGTAGGAAGGGCGATGGCGGATTTCGACGGACTCCACAACCTCAAGAACCTGTTGGACAGAAACAATGTCTCGCCGGACAAGTGGGTGGAGACGAGCCAACCCGGCTTCTCGGGCGCTCGTATCTACAAGCAGGCCTACGGCGGAGAACGCTCCCACGTGGTGAAGATGACCTCGGCCCGCACCGACTGGATCATGCGAGCGACATCGGACGAGCGGTGCAGGGAGGCGGTGCTGGCCGGCGCGGCTCCCCTGCGCGTCGACCGCGTCGATTCTCCCGCCATCGGGGCGGCGCAGGACGGTCCCGTCTTTTCGATCCTGATGCGGGATGTCTCTGAATATCTTCTGCCGAACGAGGGGCTGACCCACCACCAGCTCGACTTGGTAGTGTCCGGCATGGCACGTCTGCACTCAGCGACGCCGCCGAACGAGTTCGATCTTCCTTGGTGTTCGGTTGAGAACCGTCTCACTCTCTTCATGCCCGATGCCGAGAAGCTCGCTCATTTCAGAATCGCCGACGACATCCTGCGCGGCTGGGAGTTGTTCTTCGAGCGCGTGCCGAGTGACATCGCGGATCTGGTCCGATCACTGTTCGATGACGTCAGCCCCCTTGAGCATGCACTGCGCCGCCTGCCGAACCGCTTTCTGCATGGTGACCTCAAACTGGACAACATCGCCATACGCCCGGATGGCGCCCTGTCGCTGATCGACTGGTCGATGGCGATGGCCGCCCCCGCTGCGGTCGATCTGGGATGGTTCTTGGCGATGAACTCCCGCACCTTGCCGATTTCACTCGACGAGACAATGTCGGCGTACCTGTCCCAGGCAAATATGGCAAGGGAGTTCCGTGAGATTCATCAGGCCCTGACGATTCTGTGCGGGCTGCTGATCCGGGGCTGGCGCAAGGCCTTGGACGCTGAATCGGGAGAGCCGTCCGAACTCCTCTGGTGGTGCGAACGTGCATCGAACGCCTCGAATGTACTGGGAGCGAGATGAACATCCCCTTGACGCCGCACGGGCAGCCGGGAACGCTGCTCGCGATCTGTGGCTTCGACGGCAGCGGAAAGTCCACGCTGGAGGCGGCTCTGCTGGCCGCGATCGCCCCGACGAGACCGTGTGTGCCCGCCTGGGCCCCGACGGAGTGGTGGCGGCAGGACCAGAACGTCCGCCGGAGTCTTTTCGGTGAGGGCGCCGGGCAGGAGCTTCCGGAGGAGGCCCTGCTCCACTTCAATCTCGCGGACTGCTACGCCCATCAGGCCGGCGTGATCGTGCCCGCCCTGGCCCGTGGGGAGGTGCTGATCGTCAACCGCTATCTGTTCGACATGCTGGCTCTGTTCGAGGCTCGTGGCATGACTCTGCCCGATTGGCTCCCGGGCGCTGTCGCCGGCATCGTCGAACCGGATTTCTGTTTCGTTCTCGACGGCTCGGCCGAATTGATCGTGGATCGCGTCGTACGGCGTGACGGAGTGATTCCCGGCCGGTTCGATCAGAGCGTCGAGTTCACTGCGAGCTACAACGCGGCGCTCAGGCGCATGGCCGAGGGGAACCATCTGACGGTTCTGCGAGCGGAAGACCGTCCCGACGAGATTCTGCGGCAATGCCTGGACGTTCTCGACGAAGAAGTCTCGTTCACCGCACCACACGGATGACCGGAACGTGGTGAACAACCTGGACCAAGGGCGGGCCACGTTCGCCGGTTCCCATGAGTGTGCGCATTTGTGCAAGGGAGTAATGACATGACTGTCGCCACGCCGGCATGGCCTGAAGCCGGCCCGCACGACGCCCTGCGGCAAGCCTCGGCCCTGGTGCCCGTTCTCAGGGAGCGAGCGGCGCAGGCCGAGCAACTTCGCCGCGTGCCGTCGGACTCGGTCCGCGACCTGCGCGCCTCCGGTCTGATCCGTATCGGCAATCCCGACAGATTCGGCGGTGTCGGCCTCGACATCGACACGGCGTTCGCCGTCTCCCAGGAGCTCGGACGCGGCTGCGGCTCCACAGCCTGGTGCTACGCGGTGTGGGTGACGCACAACTGGTGGCTCGGCCAGTTTCCCGAGCAGTGTCAGGAGGAGTACTTCGCCGGCGGTCCGGACACGCTGTGCTCGAGCGCGCTCAATCCGGCGAACGGCACGGCCGAGCGCGTCGCCGGAGGCTTCCGCGTGTCCGGCCGCTGGACCTTCTCCAGCGGTGTGGACGCGGCGGACTGGGTCATGGTGGCGTGCGGTGCGGCCCCTGACGACAGGCAGTGGCTGCTGCTTCCACGTGTCGACTGCGATGTCGTCGACACCTGGTTCGCCTCCGGACTGCGGGGCACCGGCAGCAACGACGTCGTCGTGCGCGATGCCTTCGTTCCCGAGCACCGCACGATCAACCCGTATCGCGTGGGTGACAGCGACCGCACCGGGTGGGAGCTGCACAAGCGGGCGAGCTACGGCGTCCCTTTGAAGGTGTTCACCGAGTGGGCGTTGACGGCACCGGTCATCGGCATGGCGCAGGGTGTGGTGGACGAGTTCACTTCACGGGCCCGACGCGGCGGCGGTCCCGGCCGAGCAGCGGACTCCTCGGCGCCGCGGCTCCGGCTGGCCCAGGCGTCCGCCGAGGTCGACACGGCCCGCACACTGCACCGCGCCGACGTCCAGGAGATCCTGGAGCGCGCGGGCAGGGGCGGATCGTTCTCGCCCCTCGAACGTGCCCGCTACCTGCGGGACGCGTCCTTCACCGTCAGCCTCTGCATGCGTGCCGTCAACCGCCTGTACGAGGCGAGCGGTGCCCGGGCCATGCTGGACGCCGAGCCGATCCAGCGGCTGCACCGCGACGCCCACGCCGCCTCCCACCACCAGGCGCTCAACTGGGACGCCGCTGCCCAGCAGTTCGGCCGCCTGACGCTCGGCCCCGACTCCTGACAAGGCCGTTCCCGGCGCCCGCCGTGGGGAACCACCGGGGCCGGCAGTCGCCCGCGAACGCATCTACCTACCGGAGAATCTCATGTCCGACAGGCTCATTTCCTGCGACGATCACATGGACCTCAGCCAGCTGCCCGCGGATCTGTGGACGACACGGCTGCCCGCGTCCCTGCTCGACCGCGCGCCGCACGTCGAAGAACGCGACGGACGGCCGGTCTGGGTGTGCGACGGAAAGATCTGGGGCCGCTGGGTCGGAAAGCCGTCGCCCGGCGTGACCTCGGAGCGGCCGGTCAAGGCGGTCTATGACGCCTTCGACCGCGCCGGCATCCACGACCCGAGCCCGCGCCGTGCGGCCGTCGCCGAGCTGCGGCTCGCCGACATGGACCGCGACGGTGTCACCGCTCAGGTGATCTACGGTCCGGTCCACCAGATCTCGACCGGTGATCACGAGCTGCGCGCCGCCTGCTACAGCGCCTACAACGACTGGCTGATGGAGTTCTGCCAGGCGGCGCCCGAGCGGCTGATCGGCCTTCCGATGCTGCCGGAGACGCCCGAGGGGGCGCTCGCCGAGCTGGAGCGGGTGCGGAAGAAGGGCGGCGTGCGCCAAGTGGTCTTCATGGTCGCCAACATCGATCCCAAGCTCGACGACCCGGCCTGGGAGCCGCTCTGGCAGGCGCTCGAGGACAGCGGCATCATCCTCTCCTGGCACATCACGGCGTTCGCCAAGCCGAACGCGCGCGTCGTCGGCAGGGCGGCCAGCGTCTTCGAGAACACCAAGCTGTTCCTCGCGAACTTCGTCGAACCCTTCGTCGACCTCTTCGCCTGGGGCATTCTCGAACGCCACCCGGGGCTCAAGATGGTGCTGGCGGAGGGCGGCGCGGGGTGGCTCCCCTGGCTGGTTCAGGCTCTCGACCACCAGCACGACCAGCTCTGGGAGGCGAAGGAGTTCTGGGCGGACAAGGGCGGTGCCGAGCTCGCCACGAAGCCGAGCGACCTCTTCAGGCGGCAGGTGTACGCGACCTTCCAGGACGACCACGTGGCGATGGCGCTCCTGCCGTTCTTCGGTGAGAAGAACCTGCTGTGGGCGTCGGACTATCCTCACCCCGACAGCGTCTGGCCCCACTCGCGACAGGCGATCGCGCGGCAGATGGGGCACCTGTCCCCGGAGGTGCGCCGAAGGATCACGCACGACAACGCGGCCGAACTCCTGGGGCTGGGAGGGGCGTCGTGAAGATGTCGCCGCCCGGGCCCGGGACATCCTCCTTCGACGAAAGGACCTGACCATGCCGGAGCCGATTCGCAAGCGTGCCACTCTGGTCGCCTTCGAGGGAATCGACGGCTCAGGTAAGACGACGACCGCGAATCTCCTGATCGAACGTCTGAACGCTCATGGGGTGGGGGCCTCCCTCCATCTGAATCGCAGTCTTGGGCCCGTGCGCGACGCCCTTGACACCCTTGCGCGGGAAGACGGTTACCACGACAGATTCGACATGCTCGGCTCCGGCAGTGCGCAGTTCATGGGGGCACTGCTGAAATGGCGTGAGCTGTTCGACATCGCACCGTTGCTCGATCAGGAGAACCACGTTGTGGTGGTCGATCGATACATTTACACACAGCTCGCGCTCGCCCTGGCCCACAGGACGACGAATGACGCCCTTCTGAGGCGGCTGTTCGGCGCCTTCCCGACCCCCGACCTCGTCTTCTTCGTGGACGTGGAGCCGGAGGTCGCGGCGGAGCGGGTACGTAAACGCGGACGCGACGTGGACTCGCTCGACTTCTTGACGCGACTGCGTGACGGATATCTGTCCCTGCCGGAAATGCGACAGTTCCATGTCCTGAACGGTGGCGCGGCTCCGGACGCTGTCGTCGATGAAGCGTGGCGGCTGATCACGTCAAAGGGGGTCTTCCCGGTCGAACACGGCTGACAACGAGGCGGATCGGCCCTCGTGCCCCCGGCGGACAGGTCAACGCCGAATCCCCTCCTGCTGCTAAGCTTGCCCGCAGGCGCGAAGTAGGCACGTGTGCCCGGTATTTGCGAGAAATACACACCTCTTTGTCTGCGATTTCAGTCGCCCGAACCTGGTGAGGATCTCAGAGATGACCATGCCGACAGAGCGTTCTTCATGGGCGCCGGGGCGTGACGGCTATTACGGGGAATTCGGCGGGGCATTCACGCCCGAGGTGCTCCATGAGACATTCGCGGAGTTGCGCACGGCTTTCGACGACGCGCGGAGCGACCCGGCGTTCTGGGAATCGTACGTCGCGTTGATGTCGACGTACGCCGGCCGGTCGACGCCGGTGACCTACTGCGACAACCTCACGCGTACGTTCGGTGGCGCGCGCATCTACGTCAAGCGTGAGGACCTGAACCATACCGGGGCGCACAAGGCGAACAATGTCATGGGCCAGGGCCTGCTCGTGAAGCGCATGGGGAAGCGACGTGTGATCGCGGAGACCGGCGCCGGGCAGCACGGCGTGGCTACGGCGACGATGGCGGCGCGGTTCGGGCTCGCGTGCACGATCTACATGGGCGAGGAGGACGTCGCCCGCCAGCACCCGAACGTCTTCTGGATGAGGCAGCTCGGCGCCGAGGTGGTCTCCGTCACCGAGGGCACGCGGACACTGAAGGACGCGATCAACGCGTGTCTGCGTGACTGGGCGGAGTCGATGGACGACACGCACTACGTCATGGGGACCGTGTGCGGTCCGCATCCGTTCCCGGAGATGGTGACGTACTTCCAGTCGATCATCGGCCAGGAGGCGCGCGCTCAAATGCTCGACGCGACGGGCGAGTTGCCGCGCCGGGTCTACGCGTGTGTGGGCGGAGGCTCGAACGCTTCCGGCATCTTCACCGGCTTCCTCGACGACCCCTCGGTCGAGTTGGTCGGCGTGGAGGCGGGCGGCAAGGGAATCGACTCGGGTATGCACGCGGCGCGCCTCGCCGGCGGCGGGGGCCGCCCCGGAGTCGCCCAGGGCTACAAGACCGTCTTCCTCCAGAACGAGGAGGGGCTCATGCGGGACACCTATTCGGTGGCGGCGGGCCTCGACTACATCGGTGTCAGCCCGATGCTGGCCGACCTGCACCAGCGGGGCCGGGTGCGCTTCGAGTCGGCCACCGACACGGAGGTCGTCGAGGCGCTGCGCCTCACGATGCGGAGCGAGGGGATCATCCCGGCGCTCGAGAGCTCCCACGCGTTCGCCGGGGCGTTCAGGGAGGTGTCGAGCCTCTCCAGCTCCGACGCCGTCCTCATCAATCAGTCCGGCCGTGGTGACAAGGACATCTTCACCATCGCCGACGCCCTGGACGACCAGGGCTGGAAGGACTTCATCCAGCGCAAGAGTGCGGGGTACGAACGATGACGGTTGCTCAGAAGCCGGGTCTCGAAGGCCAACTGCGCCGACGGCTGGAGAAGAAGCCGCTCCTGCTCATGACGCACCTGGTGGTCGGCTATCCGTCCCTCGAAGCCAACTGGGCGATGCTCGAGGCGATGGACGCCGCAGGGGTGGACCTGGTCGAGCTCCAGATGCCTTTCAGCGAGCCCATCGCCGACGGACCGTCCTTCGTCAAGGCGAATCACGACGCGATCACCGCCGGGACGGCGTGGGACGCGTACTTCGATCTCGCGGCGCGCGCCTCGGAGCGGTTCAGCTTCGAGATCGTCTTCATGGGCTACTACAACAGCGTCTTCACCATGGGCGCGGAACGCTTCTGCGAGAGGCTTTCGAAGGCGGGCATGAAGGGGTTTATCGTCCCGGATCTGCCTCTGGAGGAAGCGGCTGAGCTGACCGCGGCGGCTCGTCGCCGGGAACTCGACCCGATCTTCATCATGACGCCGGCGAACTCCCCGGCCCGCCTGGCCGAGATCGGCAACCACGCCTCGGGCCTCGTCTACTGCGCTGCGCGCAAGGGCGTGACCGGACGGAAGACGGACCTCTCGGAAGGTGTGGCGGGGTTCCTGGAGAGATGCCGCACGGCGACGTCGGTACCGCTCGGGCTCGGCTTCGGGATCAGGACGGCCGACGATGTGCGGGAGCTGCGCGGTCTCGCCGACATCGCCATCATCGGCACGGCGGGCCTCGACGCGTGGGAACAGCTCGGCGCGGACGGCTATCTGCAGTACCTGACGGACCTCGTGGCCGAGACCGCCTGACGGCGGGCGGGGCGACACCCACAGCGGCGCTCTCCTGCGCCGGGGATCATCCGGCACGACCGAGATCCCCAGCCGTCATCTCCTTGACACGGGTGTGGGACCAGCCGTCACCTCCCGGACACGGGTGTGGGGGGGGGGGGGGGCGGCGCCGCCCCCCCCCCCCCCCCAAAAACCCAAACGGTTGTTGTTACGTCAGGCCCCCGGGGGGGCGCCCCCCCGCGGGCGGCCGAGGAGCGCCCGGCGGCCGC